>JAUNVQ010000021.1:9029-50532 GCA_030540715.1 Actinomycetaceae bacterium
ACCTGATGGTGCCGCTGGTGATGGCCCAGGTGGTTTTGCTGCTGAACCAGACAGCCCAGGTGGTACAACCGGCATTGTTGATGCATTTGATGACATTTATACCCAAGTAGACGAAGGGAGTATTTACCAGCTTGTGCCCAGTGCAAAAGAAGAAGCAACCATGGCGGCACCTATAGAAGAAAAGAAACGGCAACAGCGAACGGCAATTCGTGACTTTGACCTGATGAACTATTATGCACCAGGTATTGTTCATCATCCACACGGGGTTGGTGAATGCGTTGAATACGTCGAGGGACAAAAGATAACTGGACATTCCGGTAAGACGAAAGTGATGGTGAAACAGCCTATCCCCAGTGATGATGATCCCTGTTGGATTAGGCTGCATAACGGGGTAGGGCAGTATCAATTCATGCACGATTTTCCCGATGGAAATGATGAATGTGCACCAAAGGACTCTGCAACACTGTACGAGGATTCCATTATTTACGGCGACTTTGATGGTGACGGCTACGAAGATGCGGCAGGTCTTATCCAAGAACAGGGCTGCTTTGATGGAGGGCCTTTGGCATCAATCTGGATTTATAATCCCGACGATCCGCAGCATCCTGACTTTTTCTATCAACCAAGTGGTTCCTGGCCAACACTTGAAAGATTGACGATAGAAGGTAGTGATGTGGTGGGGCACAGCCCTGAAGGCTGTATTTATTTCATTATCACGGTTACGCGTGAAGACGGTGAGTTAAAGGTGATAAGCAATGATGATCCCAACTTTGAAGAGTGTTTAGGAGTCCCAACAAGCCGTTAGCGTTATGAGTGATGATGAAGACAAGGAACTGAGGATCTGTAGTCTTTAGACTTTGGAAGATGTAGAAAGACTAACCTGTTTCAAGACTGTGCCAAATTTTATGGTGAGTGGACCCCAAGGAAGTGAGGTAGTTAGTCTGGCAACAACCAGTGCGAAGCGAGAAAAGAAAGTGGGAGAGGGGGCTATGAAACCACAAGAAGTATTATTGTTATTATCTTTCAGCTCACAACACTGGTTGTATGAGGGGTGAGTATTGCTGTTATGGGGCTATTTGTCTGGTTTGTGGAGCTTTGGTCAAGAGCCCCTTTTCATCAGTGCAGTGGAAAGTAATGTCTTTCAAACGTTGAAAGACTTGTCGAAGCAAAAGCGAGCACAATCAAAAAAGACAAAAATAGATAGACAGGGTATGCGTTCCTTTGATTGAGATAATAGTTATCAATCGATTCGTGTTGCAGACGAAAACTGTGATCATGTCGTATCGGGTATGATACAGATGCCCTTGGAAGAAACTGAGTACTGGTTTTTCAATGATGAAGATGGTATTGGGGCCTACGAAACGCCGTAGGAAGAGGGCGGCCAGGAGTGTTTTCTGGAAGATTTGTTGGAGATCGGCATCGGGGTTGCTACGAGTTGGTGATCTTCATGGTGATGGCTATGACGTTGTGTGGGGAATAGTTCCTTATTACTTTGAATGCATTATGTTGCATGGACTGCAACGTGTGTGGATTGATGATGTAGATAATCCTAGCCAATCATGTATAGCAGATGTTGAACTGTCGGGTTACCCGCCCCAAGAGACCCACTACCAATTCATAGGGGAATATCTGGTAGTAATGACCGGAAAAAATACTTAATGCAAAACAATATCATTCATATATGAAGGTAAAGGTGCTGTATTGGTGAAGAACCCTGCCCCAGATGACGGCAACTGCCATGAATGTGTCGAGTTTTAAAGGTAATCAAAACACTTGGGTGGAAACAGCGACAATTATCCAGCCGATAATCTTCTTATCAATTGAGCATGCTGACATCAAGTGTTTGGTGAAGTCAAGGCCAGTCACTTTGTGATGCAACTAGTATCCGTCATGATGAAGTGAGTAGAATGTGGTGGAAAGATAATCAAGGACACCTCTTCATAACGATACTGATAATATCAATATGTCCGATATGTGGATTGTTTTCGTTTACTAGGCGGTTTTGTCATAGTCTTCATATGAAGCCATCACGAGCGATTGAGAGACCTGGCTCGACGATTTCGCAGCAACCACCCGCGCGTGGGAAGGTGCTAATGCCAGGAACGATGGGGAGATATTATGACGATTGCAGGCTACTATACGACGCAACAAAACCGTTCACGTACGGTGAGTGGCTTTCCCGAAGTAGCGGATGCAGGAGCCGTGGCAGCAGTAGTGTCGAAAACACGTAAATCATTACCTACTGTCAGCTTTGAGCTCTATCCTCCACGAACAACCAATCCGCAAAGCTCCGTGTGGGAGCGTCTTGATCGTCTGATCAAAGCAGCGCCTGACTGGGTGTCAGTTACCTACGGAGCTTCAGGTAGCACAACCGGTAACTCTCAGCTTGTTCTTGACCGCGTAGCAAAGCTAGGGACAGTGCCCGCAGTTGCGCATCTGACGTGCATTGGTGCAACTGAAGAACAGCTTGACTGTCAAATTACTTCCATGCTCAATTCTGGTGTGCGAAATTTCCTGGCGCTGCGCGGAGATATTCCAGGTGGGCAAGTTGATTGGAGGCCAGGCCCTGGTGAATATATCCGTGCGGTTCAACTTGTTGAACTTATTCGTAAAGTTGCTGCTCGTGAACTGCCAGACGGGGTTGGACATCACAGGAATGGCACGGGAATTGATACAGCAAAAAATCCTGCAGATTATGTGTCAATCTCGGTAGCATGTTACCCAGCAGCGAAAGGCCAGGGACGCAGAAACGATATAGCAGCGCTGATTGAAAAACAAACGGCTGGTGCAGATTATGCAATAACACAGGTTTTTTATGATGTTGATGACTATGCGTCATTGCATCGTCAAGCCCAAGTTGCTGGAGTATCAATGCCGATTATTGCAGGTATTATTCCACTGACTGATTTGAAGCGTCTTCACCGATTGGAAAGTTTGACAGGCGTACAAGTCCCCCAGTGGCTAGAGAGTATTTTTGATGAACCAGACGCCCGTATTCGCGTTCATCGTCTGCTTAAAGCTACATTTGACCTATGTCAAAAGACGGTAGCTAGTGGAGCACCAGGCCTGCATGTATATACGTTTAATCGTCCTCGACCAACACTTGACGTACTGCAGTATATTCGTGCTGGCGGATTCCCCGATATTCCCGCAGATTCACGAATGCCCGTACAGGGCAGAAGAAATGATCGACAGATCGATATGGAACTTATCGACGAAGCATTGAATCGAATAACCCCTGGCGGCTAAAACACATACCGCCCCTTGTTTACCGAATTGACTATAGGAGAATCATGTCTACTTACCCTTCTGCCACTATTACCGGCTATCCACGCATAGGCCGCAACCGTGAACTCAAACGCGCCCTTGAAGATGTGTGGGCTGGACGTATCAACGAACTCGAATTGATCGAGCGAGCACGCGCATTGCGCTCCACATTTCGTAAGCGTTTGAGTGAACTTGGTCTTGACGCTCGCTCTAGTGCCATTCCCGCTGACTTTTCCTACTATGACCAGGTGTTATCTGCAATGGCAACCTTTGGTGCACTGCCTAAACGTTTTGCTGAACCGCTGGGTGATGCGCCACTTGACCTCACAACCATTTTTACAGTTGCACGCGGTGAAGGGGAACGCCCAGCATTGGAAATGACGAAATGGTTTGACTCTAACTATCACTATTTGGTGCCCGAGATTAGCCCGAGCACACGACTTGCCTACACGTCGCGACACGTTGCCGGCTACGTCAAAGAATCAATCGATGAGGGCATTGCCGCGCGCCCTGTAGTGGTTGGACCGGTAACATTCTTGCTGCTCTCTAAGGTAGATACCGATGCCGATGTGCCTGAAGGCTTTAGACCAATCGATCGAATTGACGAGCTGACGCAAGCGTATTGTGACCTCCTTGGCGACCTGGCAAAAGCGGGTGCACAGTGGGTACAAATTGATGAGCCTGCCCTTGTGGCTGACACCTGGGATATTGAACGCGATGCACTGATAGAAATCGTTCAACGAACCTATGCCACCCTGGTTAAGGTCGCATCACGGCCATCGATTTCTGTGGCGCTTACCTATGGTGAGGCCCACGACTGCGCGGCAGCTTTAGCAAAAACTGGGGTAGAGGGCATTGTTCTTGACCTTGTGCGCGGAAGTATTCCCAACCCAGAGACATTGAAACTTTTCGGTGACTGCGGAACTGCGGTGGCAGCAGGTGTGGTGTCTGGCCGCAATGTGTGGCGTACAGATTTGCAGGGTGCACTTGCTACGCTTCAGCAGGTTAATAAGGGTATTCAAGAGGGCGCCCACGCGGTTCCTATTAGTGTGACTACCTCAACGTCACTGCAGCATGTTCCCTATGATGTGGAACGAGAAGAAGCCCTTGATCCGCAGATTAAATCATGGCTGGCCTTTGCCGACCAAAAAGTTACGGAATGTGTTGTTCTGGCGCAAGCACTAGCTGCGGGTGGCGTGGAATCGTCCTCTGATATTGTGAAACAAGCCTTCGCAGCAGATGAACAATCGCGTAAAGCCCGTGCAGCACATCCGGGAGTGAAGGTTGATGCTGTTCGTCAGGCGATTAATGCAATTACTGACGAGGACCGTCAACGCATACCGTACGCGCAGCGTCGAAAAGCACAGCTTGAAGCCTTGAGCCTGCCACTACTACCGACAACGACAATCGGTTCGTTCCCACAAACTGCCGAGATTCGTAAGGCCCGTGCAGCTCATCGCGCAGGAAAACTAGATGATGCAGGCTACAAGCAGGCAATGAAAGACGAGATTAAATCCGTTGTTGAGCTGCAAGAAAAACTTGATCTGGACGTGCTGGTTCACGGTGAAGCAGAACGTAATGACATGGTTCAATACTTTGCTGAAAACCTTGATGGCTTTGTGACAACAACCCACGGGTGGGTGCAGTCCTATGGATCGCGTTGTACACGGCCATCGATTCTATGGGGAGATGTTTCACGTCCAGCACCCATCACCGTTGAATGGTCAACCTATGCACAATCATTAACGAAACGGCCAATGAAAGGTATGCTGACCGGCCCCGTCACTATTTTGGCATGGTCATTTGTGCGCGATGATATTGCGTGGGGGCAGGTAGCGGATCAAGTTGGCTTAGCGTTGCGTGAAGAAGTAATTGACTTAGCTGACAACGGGATTGGCATCATTCAAGTTGATGAACCAGCGCTTCGTGAACTACTGCCATTACGGCGTGCACAGCGTGATGCATATTTGAAAGAATCGGTGGGAGCATTCCTGTTGGCAACTTCTGGAGCTGATGATGCCACGCAGATTCATACACACCTGTGCTATTCAGACTTCAATATTGTTATTGACGCAATTGACCATTTGGATGCCGATGTCACACTGATTGAAGCATCACGTTCCAAGATGGAGATCTTGCCAGCAGTGGGTCGCCACGGCTTCGAACGCCAGATTGGGCCAGGTGTATGGGATATTCATTCACCGCGTGTGCCATCTGTTCAAGAGTGTCGTGAACTACTAGAAGCCGCAGTCGCGGGTGTGGGAGCCGATAAAGTGTGGGCAAACCCGGATTGCGGTTTGAAAACACGTGCCTATCAAGAAACGGTGGCATCACTGAAAAACCTGGTAGAAGCCGCTCACCAGGTACGAGACTCTGTGGATAAGTAGAGATGGAGTTTCATCGAAAGATAGCTACCAAAGGTGCAATCCAACGGTGAAACGCAAAAGAATGGCCGAGTGATTGGTTGTGCAAGCTGACATAACCACGCTCGGTCATTCTTTTTGGGCAAGTTCCAACAACGCCGTGCGCGCACCCTTGCGAATAATATCGGCGGCAAGTCCAATAAGCTGTTCGTATTGAAAACTGCGTTCGGTGTGCATCCAATGACTGACGAGCCCCATCTATGCACCAATAAGGGCACTCACAACGATCTCGGATTCGGGTAAGTTAGCCTTATTAACCGTCAGATCATTAATGATGCGCCTGCCAAAACGCTGCATTTTGAACTGGCAGAGAGGGGTTGCTCCCAGAAATATTACCTGAATACGATCAAAATATGGGGCCAGTTTCCTTTCGGCATCAGGGGTATCGGTTGTCAAACCTGAATAAAAATCGGTTCCAAGGCATTAACCATAATGTCAAAAATCTTATCTTCGCATCGGTCACGCACATCATAGAGTTCGCGAAAATACGCGTAGAAAGTTGAGCGATGAACCTTCGCCTTGGTACACAGTTGACTCACTGTAAGATTTTCGATGGGTATATCTTGAGCTAACTCCAAGAATGAGTCAATGATTTTCCACTGTGTCTTAACTGACCTGTTTGATGCAGGGGTGACATCAGATTTCTTTATTGCCATATTTCCAGCATGCCCCTAGAGGCCAATTTTAGCGCGAGCTTTACGGAAGTTAAGTGAAGCAAGGAAGAAAAAGACGACAATAAGCACCCATAAAACCGTCATATCCAAAGTAATACCTGACAGGGATGCACCGCGCAACATCACATCGCCTAAGGCATCGGCGCCGTAGTTCAGTGGCATCAGCTTTCCCAAAAACGGCATCCAGTGTGGTGTTTGAGACAGATCAAAATACCTGACAATAGAATCTGAGGAGTGACAAACAACAGCATCAGCTAGATGATCTGAAAGGGTATTTTAGCCAGTCCAGAAACGAAAAGTCTCAGAGTTAAAGAGACGATAGTCAATGATATTGTAATGACAATTACCAGCCAAATATCGCCCTCGTTTGGAAAACCGATCAGTGAAATAGAGGCCCATGGGACAATCGTGGACTGCACCAAAGCGACGAGTCCAAAGCCACCCACGTAACCACCGACGATCTGCCAGCTTTTCACCGGCGTGACCAGCAAGCGATGAACCGTTCCGCCGGAGCGCTCAATGAGCAATGACATCGAGCCGGTAAAGAACACAAAGACGAAAATGAAGATGCCAATAAAGACCGGACCGAAAAAGTCGAAACTTGTCCATACTTAACTGCCGTACAGGTAGGAAACATCAACCTCGGTTACGGGCATTATTTCATCAAGTTGAGGGAGGGAATCACGGGTTTCGTCAATTTTTCTTCCAGGGACTTCTTCAACTGTTCACGGATAGGTGGAGGAAGTTGATCGAAGGTATCGTTGGGAATATCCAGCGAGAAAGCACCGATCAGGCGCTCTGCCTCCCGCTTCCCATCGCGTTGAATAGTGACGATCGCGGCACTCGTTTCTTTAATTGTTGCGCCGGTTCGAGCAGTATCTGCGCCCTTGACCTTAATATTCAAAACCGTACCATCCAGTGATAAGACCGTATCAACGGTATTGTGCCGAAGTAGTTCAGCAGCTTGTTCGGTCGATGTTTCCCGAAGGGGCGTGTTCAGTGCCTGCACCGCATCTTTTGGAAGATCCACGGCAGCAATGCTTGGCTGGTAAACGCCCGCACCCAGAAGAAGCGATAAAATCTACAAAATAACGCACGGTGCCAAAAACAGTACCATGATGGTACGCGGATCATGCTTAAACTGCATAAGGATACGTGTGGCAACAGCAAAAATGTTACGCATGAGTGATGTCCTTCCCCTGTGCATGGCCGGTGTTGGTCGCTTCGAGTTCACTGGTGGATGTATCTTTGGAAAGCTCAACGAATGCGGCTTCCAGATTGGGGCCCTCGTTTACGCAACGATCGCCCGGGGTGTATCAAACGCAATCAGGTACCCATCGCGAACCATCGCAACGCGGTGACAGCGCTCGGCCTCAGACATCGAATGCGTTGTAATCAAAAGAGCGGACCGGGCATCGGCAAGTTCATGAAAGTGCTGCCACAGCGCAAAACGGCTCAGCGGAGCCAGACCGACTGTTGGCTCATCAAGAGTGAGCACGCGTGGGTGATTAAGCAAAGCGACTGCCAGGGAAAACCGGCGTTTCATGCCACCAGAATAGTTACTGACGAGCTTCTTTGTATCGCGACTAAGGGTGACAACATCAAGGATGTTGTCAGTGTGCTGTTCAATTTCATCGCGCTTTAATCCATAAATTTCACCAAAAACGCGAAGGTTTTCAGGGCCTGTAATGTCTTCGTACAGGCCGGTATCTTGGGGGTATAAATCCCATGACTTGACATGCACGAGGGTGGGGAGCTGCTTTGTCGAGCAGGCGGATAGAACCGGCAGTCGGTACTGTAAGGCCAATAATCATATCGACAATCGTCGTTTTTCCCCCACCGGAAGGGCCAACAAGCCCGACGATTTCACCAGGATCAACAGCGCAACTGACTCCATGAATAATCTTGGTCTTTCCACATGATTTATAAACGGTATGTAAAGAAATAGCTGACATATCATCGCTTCCTCGTGTGCCCACCCGGTTGCTTTCCCGTGTTGTAGAGCGAAATAGCGCGTGAAGTTCCCTTGCTATTGACTGCGCCAGGCTTTTTTATGAGTGGGTGGGCGGTAAGTCTGGCGGTATCTGCAAAGATGCCGCTTTTGTCTAGTGACCTTAGTTTATGAGAGTGGGATGGTTAACAGTATAAAAACCGACAGATCGCATCAAAGTGTCAGATGGGGGGCAGATCGGGGGTGGCTGGGAGTGGGGGTTGAAGTGGAGTAGAGGAGTTATTGGGGTGGTTTTTTGCATGATTTGCTGTGTGAGTAGGCTTCAGGCCCCGTGTGTGTAGCAGAGTTTTGTGGAAGTCGTGGGTTCTTGTGAGTGAGGCTCTGGCCCGGTGTGCGTGCACTGAAATTCTGTAGTTTTCTGCGAAAAAAGATCGCTTTATTTTTCTGCAAGATGAAACGTGATGTACCTCAACGCCATAAGAAGAGTCATGTTGGACACATGCTCCGCTAAATAGGACCCCTACCCCAGAGTTTTACTAAAGCCCATGACATAATATCCATGAAAACCAACGTTAGAAGGGAAACGCGGTGAACGCTGTATTCACGTTTCTTGCGGACAATACTGTCTTATTACTTTTTATTATTGTCGGAATTGGAATGGCAATCGGAAGACTGCAGTATAAAGGCCTTGGTTTAGGTGCTGCCGCAGTACTTTTTGTTGCCATTGGTATTAGTGCTTGGTCAAACAGCTACGGCATTGAACTGAAAATCGATCATATGATGGGTATTCTTGGCCTTGCACTTTTTGCCTTTGCTATCGGAATCAACTCGGGCCCCAACTTCTTTAACTCCATGAAGTCGGCTCTTGGGCCAATTACGGCAATGATCGCATTATTTGCTTTGGTGGCAGGACTAGCCTATGTTGTCGGTGTCCATATTTTAGGGATGGATATTGCCACAGTTGCCGGTTCCTTTGCCGGTGCTATTACCAATACGCCAGCTCTTGCTGCCGCAGGTGAGGCCTCGGGTAAAGCGGGCGCAGCAACGGTTGGGTATTCAATCACCTACCTTTACGGTGTGGTCGGTATGCTCATTGCAGCGCACTTGGCTTTGGCGTATTCAACCACTGACCGTGATACGCCGTCTCCTCTTGCTAACCGTACTGTTCGCGTAGAACGAGATGACCATCCACGCGTCAGCGATATTGAAGAAAAGTACGGCGAAAAAGTACAATTTTCAAGGCTTCGCCGTGGAGAAAAGGGTCGCATTTCGCGTCCTAGCCCAAGCGACACTTTAAACAAAGGTGATTTGGTAACAATCGTAGGGCCACGGCACCTGATCGGTAGTGTTATCCGCGAAATTGGGCATGGCTCAGCTCATTCACTCATTGAAGATCGCCAATATCTGGATTTTCGTCGCATGACAGTATCTGACCCAAAAATTGCTGGTAAAACGGTTGGAGAACTTGATCTTGGTAAAAAGTTTTCGGCCACAATTTCGCGTGTAAGGCGCGGAGATGTTGATATGGTGGGCAGCCCCGATCTTGTCCTTCAAGAGGGCGATCGCGTTCGTGTGGTGTGTCCAACAGGGCGAATGAAAGAAGTCACCAAGTTTTTTGGTGATTCAACGAAGGGGCTCACCAACATCAACCCAATCGCACTTGGATTGGGAATGGCTTTAGGAATTATTATTGGAGAAATTGGGATTCCTCAACCGGGTGGGGGGACATTTAGTATCGGTTCGGCTGCAGGAACTCTGTTGGTGGGCCTGTTTTTTGGTCGTATCGGTCGCATCGGCCCCGTTGTGACGGCATTACCCTACACAGCATGTATGGTGTTATCGGAGTTTGGACTTCTTGTGTTCTTGGCTCAAGCAGGCAGTAATGCTGGGGGTCAGATTGCTAAGGCGTTTGAAAGTGGCTCTTGGGTAAATATCTTCTTCCTGGGCTTTGTCGTGACCTCGGTACTTGCTGCTGGTTTATATCTGATTATGCGTTATGTCTTCAAGATGGGCGGCACTCAACTTTCGGGTTTGGTTGGGGGCGCTCAAACTCAACCTGCAGTGCTTGCTTTTGCCAATGGACGCACGAACTCTGATCCGCGCGTGGCACTGGGGTATTCTATGGTCTACCCGTGGGCAATGATCATTAAGATCCTGGCAGCGCAAATATTGGGTGGTCTATAGCTTTCCAAAGGATGGCGCAGCACCACGTGCTGCGCCACTCAGATTTTCCCTGAAATGGAAACACGCTGCAAGGAAAATGGATTATCATCACCTATCGACTGCCAACAGCTAAGCACTTTCTTTTGTAATAAGAACCTTCAATGCCTTGGTATGCTTTGCGTTGCTAAATGTATCCCACGCCTGGTCAAACTCATCAAAATTAAAACGGTGCGAGATAAATCGAGAAGGATCAATTTTGTTTTGGGCAACAAGTTTAAGCAGCATAGGAATAGTTGTTGTAGACACCAAGCCGGTTGAAATATTGATGTCATGGATCCACAGGTCCTCCAAATGCAGTTCAACAGGTTTACCGTGAACACCAACATTTGCAATAGCCCCTCCGGGACGGACAATTTTTGTGCACATGTCAAAAGTTTGAGGGATGCCTACGGCCTCGATAGCAACATCAACACCTAATCCACCATCAGTGAGCGCATTAACCTGTTCAATCCAATCTTTACTGGATGATAAAACAGTGTTAGTAGCACCAAATTCCTTAGCAGCGTCAAGGCGTGAAGGATCAAGATCGATAACAATAATTCGTGATGGCCCATAGAAATCACAGGTCATGACTGTCGACAGACCAATAGGGCCAGCACCAACAATAGCAACAACGTCTCCAGGTTGAACCTTGCCTTTCATTACGCCGATTTCGAAACCAGTTGGAAGAATATCGCATAGCATCAATGCGGCTTCGTTCGAAACATTGTCAGGGATGTGATACATCGAGTTATCAGCATAGGGCATGCGGATGTATTCAGCCTGGGTGCCATTAATAAGATGATCTTGAATCCAGCCAATCCCCGAGGTTCCTTCTTCTCCTAAACAATGCGACGGTAGATTTTTACGGCAGTATGAGCACACCCCGCACGCATTGACACATGAACACAGTACGCGGTCACCGGGTTTGAATTTTGTGACACTTGCACCTACTTCTTTGACAATGCCAACGGCTTCATGACCAATGATAGTACCTGGCTGAACAGCTGGAACATCACCTTTTAAAATATGTAAATCAGACCCGCATATGGTGGTCGTTGTGACTTCAACAATTGCGTCACTAGGGGTAAGTATGTGTGGTTCCGGTACGTCTTCAACTGAGCGTTGAGCGGGTCCATGGTAGACAACTGCCTTCATTTTTCTTCCCTTCAATCAAAACTTCTTGTATGCATTTTTGGTGCCTTTTGCTGTATGCCTAGCACAACGGATGGGGGGCAAACGTAGTGGCAATACTTCGGTAGATATTCTTATCCGGTCACGTGAAATACTGATATTTCCCAGCAAAATAGTGATAACTGCTCTGTTATCAACAGTATTGTTCTTTTGTGCCTCCCCTCACACGATAGGGAAAAGTGAAAAAGCCGTCAAGGAAAATGAAGAAAAAATGAGGAAGATTCTGGGAAGGGGGAGCAAATGGTTTTTCGGTGATGCTCTAAGGTAAGGATGATCGTCACAGAGTGCGATAAAGATCGTTTATTACCCCGTACGCTTGCAATCGCAGCGACGGATAGCACTTAAGTGGTATAACAGGAAGATTGTGAACTGGGACTTTAGTCATTGTTTAGACTTTCTCTGCATCGTACAATTCATAACAATCTACAGTGTTTTAGATGGAATGCGTATCAATAAAAGCCGCTTGGTGGCTCGTGCTAAGCAGTTCAGCAATGCGTTGACTCAAGAAACAAGGGAAGCGAAAAGAAAAGTGAGAATATGCTCTTGATGTCTCAATATGTGAACATTTTGCCTGAGATGGTGACTTTGTGTCGTAACGTAAACAGCGTGAGCATATACATGAACAACAACGTTGTACTTATTGACCTGGTACTTATTAACAGTCCCAGGTGGCGTTGTGCTATGTAGACACACAAAACTGGAAGCCCCTGGGAATACCCACGGGGCATTTTTTATGCCAGAAACACATACGGGCCGGCAACGCCCTCGAGAAAAGTAAAGGAGAACAACCGATGACGACACAATCATCAAAAACTCAGTCATCAGCAGTTCACGCCACACCCGCCACTGTCATATCACAGGCACAGGGTTCGAGGACGGTACAAGCTGATGCCACCGTCGGCGATCCCGCGGGGCGACCCAAGGATGTGCCCCCTGGCCGTACCTCGTCAGCAAAATCTGCAACGAAACGAATGTCAGTCAACGATGCAACACCATCGACGGCTACACCAGCTGTGCATGCGAAACCCGCACACAGCAAAGATGTCTACCAGCGCATTATGAACTCACGCAGTGAACACAACGGTAAAAAAACAACAGGTGCAACAGCTATTGTGTGGACATTGGAAGCGCTTGGTATTACCGAGATGTTTGGTTTACCTGGTGGCTCAATTCTGCCAACCTATGATGCCCTCTATGATTGTAAAATTCGACATATTCTTGCACGTCATGAACAAGGGGCTGGCCATGCTGCAGAAGGCTACGCTTTAGCCAGTGGTAAACCCGGCGTTGCCATGGTGACATCTGGGCCAGGGGCAACGAACCTGCTTACGGCCCTGGCAGATGCCCATTTGGATTCCATTCCACTTCTGGCTGTTTCCGGTCAGGTGGGTGCCGATGCGATTGGTACTGATGCCTTCCAAGAATCTGATGCAGTTGGGGCTTCGATGCCATTGACAAAACATAATTTCCTTGTCAAAGAAGCTGAAGATATTGTTAGGACAATTACCGAGGGCTACTATATCTGCCAGACCGGCAGACCAGGTCCCGTCCTCGTCGATATTACAAAAAGCGCGCAAAACGCTGAAGTTGTTTTTCAGTGGCCTCCCAAAATGGATCTTCCTGGCTACCGTCCGGCCTCCAAACCCCACCCAAAGCAGCTTCGCCAAGCTGCAGAAATGATAGCCAGCGCACAGCGTCCCATGCTCTATGTTGGCGGTGGAGTCATAAAGTCCAACGCCTCACCAGAACTTAAGGCATTGGCCCAAACCTCCGGAGCGCCTGTGGTAACCACACTCACAGCGCGCGGTGCCTTCCCAGATTCGCATGAACTGCACTATGGAATGCCCGGTATGCACGGAGATGTTGCTGCTGTAGCATCGCTGCAACGCTGCGATGTACTTGTGGCATTAGGAGCACGTTTTGACGACCGAGTGACAGGAACCCTTGACACTTTCGCCCCTGATGCAACAGTTATTCATGTGGATATTGATGCAGCAGAGATATCGAAGAATCGAACCGCTGATGTTCCCATCGTTGGAGATGTCGGTTTAGCGATGGAAGGCCTGGAAGAACGTATTCGCGATATCCAAGAAAAACAGGGAAAACAGAATCTTCAGGGATGGTACAACTATTTGAACCGTCTTCGTGATAAATACCCCCTGTATTGGGATGAGCCTGAAGACGGTTTGATGGCTCCGCAATATGTGATCGAGCGACTAGGTAAAATCGCTGGATCTGACGCAATATATTGCGCGGGTGTTGGTCAACACCAAATGTGGGCCAGTCAGTTCATCAGCTACGAAAAACCGCGAACCTATATTTCAAGCTGCGGGCTTGGAACTATGGGGGTTGCCATCCCAGAGGCAATGGGTGCCAAAGTTGCTTTTCCCGACAGAACCGTGTGGGCTATTGATGGTGACGGATGTTTTCAAATGACTAACCAGGAATTAGCTATCTGTACCCTGGAAAATATTCCCATTAAAGTGGCGCTAATTAACAACTCGTCACTGGGGATGGTGCGCCAGTGGCAAAACTTGTTCTATGGATGTCGTTTTTCCAATACTGACCTTCACGATGGTGAAGGAACCGTTGAGATTCCCGACTTTGTGAAACTGGCTGAGGCCTATGGGGCTGTTGGTATGAAAGTCACAAAGAAAGACGACGTTGACGAAGCCATTCGCAAAGCAATGGAAATCAACGATCGCCCTGTGGTGATTGATTTTCGTGTAAGTCCGAATTCAATGGTTTTCCCGATGATTCCAGCAGGAAAATCATGTGATGACATTATTTATGCACCGGATCAACCGGTGTGGGACAAAGGATAGGGGCTCAAGTAATGAAAGGAACTGCGATGCCACCGAAGAAGTCGTCAAGTCTTCACACACTATCGGTTCTTGTTGAAAATAAACCGGGGGTTCTTACCCGCGTGTCAGCCTTGTTTTCCAGACGGGCCTTCAATATTCATTCATTAGCTGTGGGGCCAACCGATCACCCTGATGTATCACGTATCACAGTGGTAGTGAAAGCTCAGAGGGTTCCCTTTGAGCAGATTACAAAGCAGCTTAACAAACTTGTCAATGTTATTAAGATCGTTGAGCTTGAACCAGGCGCATCTGTTCAGCGTAAACTTACGTTAGTGAAGGTGCGGGCAGACCGTAAGACCCGTTCTGCCGTCCTGCAGATCGTTGACGTTTTTAGAGCACACGTTGTTGATATGGGGCCGCAGTCTGTTGTGGTTGAAGCTGTTGGTTCAGAAGAAAAAACGGACGCTTTGCTCACTGCGTTGGAATCCTATGGTATAGAAGAGATTGTGCAATCAGGCATTGTTGGCATTGGGCGCGGTTTGCGGTCGATGACTGAGCAGTTAAAGGAGAAATAATATGGCAGAGATTTTTTATGATGATGACGCAAACTTGTCGGCCATCCAAGACAAAAAGGTTGCCATCATTGGTTACGGCTCGCAGGGTCACGCGCACGCGCTTAACCTGCGCGATTCTGGTGTGGAAGTAGTGATTGGTTTGCGTGAAGGCTCAAAGTCAGAGCCTAAGGCGCGCGAAGCAGGACTGGAAGTAAAATCAGTTGAGGGCGCAGTTGCCGATGGTGATATTGTAATGCTATTAGTTCCCGACCAGGTAGCACGTACAACATATATCCAGCAGGTTGAACCCAATATGAAAGACAATGCAGCAATCTTTTTTGCGCATGGCTTTAATATTCGCTTTGACTATATCAAGCCAGGAGCAGGCCATGATGTATGTATGGTAGCCCCCAAGGGGCCGGGGCATAAGGTTCGAGCTTCTTTCGAAGCAGGTCAGGGCACCCCCGCTGTGGTAGCTGTTGAACAGGATGCCTCAGGAAAAGCATGGGATATCACCTTGGCCTATGCCAAGGCTATCGGTGCCACTCGTGCAGGAGCCATTAAGACTACCTTTACTGAAGAAACAGAAACTGACTTGTTTGGAGAACAAGCAGTACTGTGTGGAGGTGTGTCTCACCTGATCCAATATGGTTTTGAAACATTAGTAGAGGCCGGATATCAGCCCGAGGTTGCCTACTTTGAAGTGTGCCATGAACTGAAGCTGATTGTTGATTTGATTATAGAGGGCGGTATTTCTAAGCAGCGCTGGTCATGTTCTGACACAGCCGAATATGGTGATTATATTTCGGGTCCACGTGTCATTACACCTGATGTGAAAGAACATATGAAAGAGGTTCTTGACGATATTCGCTCTGGTGCTTTTGCGCAGAAGTTTATTGATGACCAAGATGCAGGAGCTCCCGAGTTCTGCGCACTTCGTGAAAAAGAAGCACAGCATCCAATTGAAAGCGTTGGCAAAGAGTTGCGTAAAATGTTTGCTTGGAATGCTGGTCACGATGACGACTATGTTGAAGGTCAGGCAGCACGCTAAATCAGATAGGTGTGCCAATAGTTTTTTTGAGGTCTTGTATGTGAGGTCAGCATTGCGTAGACAATGAACAATTTTCATACATTCCTTTGTCTAAAGGGGGGGTGGCCATTTATGGCCGTCCCCCTTTTTTTTTCTGTTGTTGGTAGGAAAGTAAGGCGGTGTACAGACTGGAGTGTGGATTTTGGTTTATATAGTGTTTTCTTCGATGCGTGGAGTGTAAAGCAGGTTGATCGGGTATTTAGCTGAATTGTGTGCTTTGTCAATGCTGCTTTCTGGCCGTATCAGTGTAAAATAGCAGGGCGCTTGCCTTGTTGTCTGGACACACAATCCGAAGGGGACCCCTATGCCAGTATGGTTTCAACCAACAGCGATTCCGTTCCTTATCTTCTTGGCAGTTATGACACTTAGTGTGCTTGGGTGGGCAATTGTTCGCCTTCCATTGCAACGCATTGACCAACCAGTAACAACCAGAAGAAAGCTGCGTCTGGTTCTGTCGCAGGCACTGTGGGTGAGCCTCAGTTGTCTTTGTGTATTAGTGATGGTAATAGGTGTGTTGAATCGTGCTAATGACTGGTATCCAACATGGCGAAGTTTTACTATCAACGTATCAACGACAAGTGTTGACACCCATTCGACCTCTCCACTACAAACTCTATCTGCAAAGATGTGGGAAGAATATGAACCTACGCATGCTCAGTCATCTTTTCACATAACTAAGCATTTGGACGTCTTAAAGGCAGGTAAAAAAACCAAAGGAACGTATATTGCGGTCACTATACCTTCCAATAAATCTGGTTACCGTAGCAATAAAACACTCATTTGGATACCGCCAAGTTATGAAAGTCATCCCAAACGTCACTACCCGGTACTCCTTGCTTTACATGGGTATCCAAATGGCCCGCAGGTCTATAAGGATGTGTTGGATATCGATACGAAGCTGACAACGTTAGTGGATGAACATGCAATCAGGGAATCCATAGTTGTAATGCCCACGGTTTTTCCTGACAATATCGATACGGAATGTGTAGATACTGCCGATGGTTCATTCAATGTTGAAACATTTTTAACACAAGATGTCATATCGTGGGTGCGCACGCATTTGCGCACCGCAAAAGATCCCCACGCGTGGGCAAGTTTTGGATATTCTGCAGGCGGGTGGTGTGCATCTATGCTAAGTGTTCGTCATCCGCGGCTATTTCCCCTGAGCGTAAATCTTTCTGGCTATTTTAGTCCAGATTTTAGTCAGGGAAGACTTCTTGAAAACGATGATACAAGCTACGAATTGGGGCCTATTACTCAGCGCCAAAAAGAATCGATAAAAATGTTTTTCTGGTCGGCAAAAGATGATCGAAAGTCAATGAAATCATTGCACGAATTTTTACCTCACGTAGCTAAGCCAACGGTATTGACACACAGTCTTATTGAGGCCGGTGGGCATTCATGGCCTGTCTGGCATCGTGGTAGTATCGAGGGCTTGCGCTGGCTAGGTAAACATAGTTCCGGCTTTTCGTGGGTGCGCTAGCTTTCTTTTTTTGAGGGAGGCCTGTGAAGTGCCTGGCGTTAAGACGCGGGGTAGGCGTTACTTTTTCATAGCCTAAAAGCGGGTACTGTGTAACGGAATTGAGAAGTAATGATGATGCATTTATGGCATAAAGATGCGCTCTCAGCGTAGTTTTTGGCACTCGACTTGATTGAGTGCTAAAGAGGGCTTACAGTTTAGCTAGACGGTTAAGTTGCTAACTGTAGTATCTTAACCGTGAAGCTGGGTAAAGGCTTCGACCCCCGCGACGGCGTTGCTTGGATACCCGCTGAAGATATAACTACTTGTACAAGAAGGAAGTGAGGTTCGCAGTGGCGGTCTCTATTCAACCACTTGAGGATCGTGTTGTTTTGCAGCAAATGGAAGCTGAACAGAAAACAGCATCAGGCTTGATTATCCCGGATAATGCCAAAGAGAAGCCTCAAGAAGGAAAAGTAATTTCAGTTGGACCAGGTCGTGTTGATGACTCGGGAAATCGTGTACCGATGGACGTTGCCGAAGGTGATGTTGTCATCTATTCAAAGTATGGCGGCACCGAAGTGAAAGTTGGTGGCGAGGAATACTTGATTTTGTCGGCTCGCGACATCCTGGCAAAAATCGATAAGTAAAGATCGATAATTAGTCTTATCACAGCAGCTCTGCGGCTATCATGAATCCGAAGATTCGGGTGAGGGGTAGACTGCAGAGCTGTTTTTATATGAATAAAGGCCTTGCGAAGGGGGAAAATAGATGCCACTCTCAAGCCGATTTACGGTGATTGGCTCGTATCCAATCGCGACGCTCTTCTTCGCTCATTCCACCCCACACCCCATAGGGCTCATGCGTGCTAAGGGCGTAATCACGACATTCATTGATGACTGGGCACGTCATGCAGATTGCTTTAGCAGCTTCAGCTCGGCGCCGTCTGGTTCCCCCACGTTCACCTTCTGGATGGAAGAATTTCTCGGTGTCCATATCGGCGCAGGCGCCCTTGTATTGCCATTGCCATAAGTCCATGATCGGGCCTGGGAGTCGTGATACGTCTGTCATCTGCCCCTCCAAATCTTCTTCTTCGTCTTAAGAACAATATACAAGTTGTTCATAACTTCTTCAAGAGTGTTCCGAAAAAATGTCAGCAATGCCTCATATTCGAATAAAATATCATTCTAGTGTTCTTCATTGGGCGTGGTGAGGGCATCAGATGCGCCCTCTTAAATTCGTAAAATAAAAGGTTGGAACTATGATAGATGTTTCCTGGCTTAGAATAATCGTATTGCTTAAGAAAGCTTCTTATTTGGAAAATGTTCCATTGTCGTCAGAATAGATTCGTATTATTTGTAGTGTCTTCATCATTCCAGTGGCAGGACTTCTTCAAATAGGGCACAATTCAAACTAGAAGTGATGGCGCTGCTCCCCCTTTTTTCGTCACGAAAAGTTAGAGTCATCACCACTGCTGTTTATCGGCTGCTTGTGGCCGCTATATTTGTGGAAGGAAGTTAGATGCCTCGGGTAACGTTGGCGCATACGATGAACGATGTGCCATTAACCGTAGCAGCCGCAGCACATAGAGTTGGTGTGCCACCTTCGACACTGCGCACTTGGGACAGGCGTTACGGTTTAAGCCCCTCGGCAAGAACAGTTGGTGCGCACCGGCGCTATACGGCCCTTGATATTGCGAGACTGCATCGCATGTGTTCGCTTATTGCCAGAGGAGTAAGTGCATCTGATGCAGCACACACTGTCGCAAGTGAACCCATTGACGTGTTGGGTGTTGATTATGAGCTGGTATCGATTTATCCAGAAGACCTCGAAACAGCAGCAAAAGCGGGAGACGAACTGACAATCCGCTCGATTATTGATAAATCCGTAGCCGAAGAAGGCCTTGTTCGTACTTGGATTGAACTTATCAAACCGGCGTTGGAACATGTCAAACATAATGAACAGACACGCCGCCCTGGTTTTTGCCCTGTAGTGTTTATGCAAAACTGTGTTTTAGAAACAATCGGGCGTGTTATGGACGAAGCTCATGCCAATAAGGATCATCATAAAGGTTTATATAGTGGGAGCGTTAGCCAACGGGGAGCGCAACAAAAATCCGCGCAGGTAATTGTAGCTTCCACCCATCAACATGTGATAGAGGTTAATGTGCTGGGTACAGCATTAACCTGGGAAGGGATTGAGGCCCAAGCTTTATGTACCAGCGAAGACATTATTGATGATGTGATGAAAAACCATATTGAAAACCATGATGTTGAAGCCGTCATTTTAGTTGAAGATGCCTGCTCGGTAGATACTATTACCAGTATTCAAAGTGTTGGCGTCACCGTGGTGTTAACGGGTGAGGACGCGCCGCGAATAACCAATCCCAATGTGACACGTTTGCGCACAATGAGCGCTACCGTAGATGAAGTGGTATCGATGTTGGGGTAGCGGTCTAATTGACGCGAAAGTACTTGTTTATTCCGTCAAAGAGGAGCTAGCACAGCCTTTTTAACTGTAAGCTGTGTTCAACTGAATCTTCTGCTTATTCTTTCCAAAAGGATTTCAGTATCTTCATAATATTAAACACCCCTGCTTACCTGAATATATGCACAAGAAAGCACGGCAGGCTAGGATGGTAAAGATGAGTGCACAAAATCAATCTGATGGTCATCCCTTCGCCCTTATGGGGCTGACTTACGATGACGTTCTTTTGCTTCCAGAAACAACCGATGTTGTTCCTTCCGCGGTGGATACCTCATCGCGATTGACTCGCGATATTACCCTGCGTATTCCAGTGCTTTCAGCTGCAATGGATACAGTGACCGAGGCTCGTATGGCAATTGCGATGGCCCGTCAAGGCGGTATTGGTATTTTGCATCGCAATCTTTCTATTGAAGAACAAGCAGCGCAAGTCCGTCAGGTCAAACGCAGTGAGTCGGGGATGGTCTCTGACCCGGTAACCGTTCACCCTGATGCTACCATTGAGCAGCTTGATTCATTGTGTGGGCACTATAAGGTATCGGGTTTGCCAGTTGTTGATAAAGACCGAACACTGTTAGGTATTATCACTAACCGCGACCTACGTTTTATTCCCGCAGACCAGTGGGCAACGCTTACAGTTGAACAAGCAATGACCCCAATGCCACTGATTACTGGTCCCACCAATATTAGCCGTGAGGATGCTAAAGCGTTGCTGGCAAAACATCGCATTGAAAAGCTGCCTCTTGTTGATGATAAAGGCCGATTAACAGGCTTGATTACGGTCAAAGATTTTGTGAAAACTGAGCAGTATCCCCATGCCACGAAAGATGATAAAGGCCGGTTGCTTATAGGTGCCGCGATTGGCTATTACGGTGACACATGGGAGCGTGCCCAAGCGTTGCGTGATGCTGGTGTGGACGTGCTGGTGTGTGACACCGCTAATGGAGGGGCGAAACTTGCTGGACAGATGATTGAGCGTCTGAAATCAGATTCCAGCTTTGACAGTGTACAAATTATTGGTGGAAATGTTGCTACTACTGAAGGAGCTCAGGCTCTTATTGATGCTGGTGTGGATGCGGTGAAAGTCGGTGTTGGGCCAGGGTCAATTTGTACCACCCGCGTTGTAGCCGGGGTAGGGGTACCCCAGATTACTGCCATTTGGCTGGCATCGAAGGCCTGTAAACCTGCTGGAATTCCGCTGATTGCTGATGGTGGATTGCAGTATTCTGGTGATATTGCCAAAGCGATTGTTGCTGGAGCAGATAGTGTCATGTTGGGGTCTATTCTAGCTGGATGTGAAGAATCTCCAGGTGAAGTTGTGTTTGTTAATGGTAAACAGTATAAGCGTTACCGTGGTATGGGCTCGCTTGGAGCAATGAGCTCACGTGGGCGTACATCGTATTCAAAAGATCGCTACTTCCAGGCCGATGTTACTAGCGACGACAAAATTGTCCCTGAAGGTATTGAAGGGCAGGTTCCCTATTCTGGATCACTATCAGCTGTGATCTACCAGTTGATAGGTGGTTTACATCAGTCGATGTTCTATACTGGGGCCGCCACTGTTGAAGAGTTAAAACAAAGAGGGCGTTTCGTGCGAATTACTTCTGCAGGTTTGCGTGAATCGCATCCACATGATGTGCAGATGACACAGGAAGCCCCCAACTATCATTCGGCTCAGAAATAGGTGATGAAAAAACAATGAATTATTCGTGGACAGATAGTCAATGGTTGGGATTCGATACAGAAACAACAGGTGTTGACGTAAGCCTTGACCATATTTTGACAGCATCACTTATTGAATATGATCCAGCTACTGCTCAGGCTGACCCAAAGAACTGGATTATTGATCCCGGTGTTGAAGTTCCCGAAAAATCTATTTCAGTTCACGGTTTAACGACCGAATATATCCGCACTCACGGTGCTGCACCCGCCGAGGCACTTGAACAGATTGCCCAGGCTATTGCGCTTCAGGCAAAGGACGGTAGTGTCCTGGTGGCATTTAACGCTAGCTACGATATCGTCATTTTGAATGAGAATCTGAAGCGGTGGAACCTTCGCCCTCTTGAAGATAGAATCAATTTCGACCAGTGGACGATTATCGATCCATTGATTTGTGACCGCGCGCTGTGTCAATACCGTAAAGGAAAACGCACTCTTGACCTGGTGGCTGACTATTATCACGTGGAAAAGCCCGACCAGTTACATAACGCGGAAGTTGATACGAGGGTGACGCTTGGTATTTTGCGGTCGCTCGTTGATAAATATCCACAGCTTCGCGCAATGCAGGGACGTGAAGTGATGATGTGGCAGGCGCGTCAACACGCATTGTGGGCCAGGGGGCTTAACCAATGGAAGCAGAAAAAGGGATACGGTCATCCCATTGACGAACAGTGGGGCATTGCCGCTATGTTCGGTATTGTCTACGACGAGTAACCGCTTTTATCAGTTAGGATAGGCACTATGGCACGTAGTAGTTCAGAAAAAAATGCGCAACAGGTGGAACGCTCGACAACAGCGAAAGTGTTGTGGGGTGTTTACGGATTGATCCTTATTGCCGTGTTAGCGGGGATTGTGTTTTATACCTATCAGGTGATGACTGGTAAAGCCTATTCATATGGGCACGAGCCCGTGAACGTTTCTGCTAGTACAACTACGAAAACAACGACTGTACCTGCTACTGCTGACCACCCAGACTATGCTGATACTGAACAGGTGAAAGCTCTTACAAAGCTTCCAGCATTGGAGTTAAGTGAACTTGGTGGTGATAAAAATTCGGTCACTTTCCGTCATCCCTCAGGAAGTATGGTGTGCACGATTTCAACCGATCTTGAGAAATATCCGCTCAGTGAATGGGTGCCTGTGTGGACATCATCGGATGGGAAAAAACCTTCAGGAGCTGGTGTATCGTGCGGTGTTGTGCGCCCAGTTGAATACACGTTGGGGGATGCGCAAACCTGTGCGGAGGGTTCGCCACGCGGTGTGGCCTACGGTATCTCTGACAATAACGGAAAGATGGCGGGTGCGTGTTTAAGTGACAGAGCCCCATTGAATGCTGATGCGGTCAATCGTACCGACAAGCGTATGGAAGTCCCCAAGCTTGGGTTAGGTTATCGCGCGGAGGTAGGGAACTATTCATGCACCTTTGAAAGTTTAGGTGTGACGTGCGCAAATGTCACCAATGGCAAAGGGTTTAAAATCTACGATACATCATATGAGTATTTTGGGCTCGAGTAATTCCATGCTTATTTTGCACCCAGTATGGTGAATATTTTGTGCCATTGAGACTTGCGTGATCGTGGTTGCCATAACGTAGATTATTGACGGTGGCGACTGCTACTTGGTTTGCTGGGTGATGGATGGTGTGGATTGGTGAGTGTTCAAGAATCTTGTTCTTAGAAGATGTCGCACAAGATGTTGTCTGAAGGTTCACCTCATGTCATGGTATCTGGTGGGTGAATGGCATCCTGTACGACGGCTGCGGAAGTTATGTTGGCATATTGGGGCGGAATTCCTGGTAAATGCCACGCAAACAAGGAAGAATAGAAAGAGACAGTGTAGTCAATGTAAGCCCGGGAGAGGGTTTACGGACAAGGAGTAACTTATGACGGAATATCGAATTGAACATGACACGATGGGTGAGGTGAAGGTTCCAAAGGATGCGCTGTATGCGGCACAAACGCAAAGAGCGGTTGAGAATTTTCCGATTTCAGGAAGAACACTGTCGTCCCATCATATTGCGGCTTTAGGCCAGATTAAACGTGCGGCAGCATTGGCAAATAATGAGCGTGGTGTGATTGATGATGACACCATGAAGGCTATTGTTTCTGCTGCTGAAGAAGTGATTGCTGGAAAACATGACGGTGAGTTCCCGATTGATATCTTCCAAACTGGCTCGGGAACGTCCTCCAATATGAATACAAACGAGGTTGTTGCCACGATCGCTTCAGGGCTGAAGGGCGATAAGGTTCACCCCAACGACCATGTTAATGCTTCGCAGTCGTCTAACGATGTGTTTCCTTCGTCGATTCATATCGCTACCTATCAGTCTGTGGCAGAGGTTTTGCTGCCGGGGCTGGATCGTTTGGCGAAGGCTTTGGACGAAAAAGCCGTTGAGTTTAAGGATATTGTCAAGGCTGGTCGTACCCACTTGATGGATGCAACACCGATTACGCTGGGGCAAGAGTTCTCGGGTTATGCCGAACAGATTCGTAAAGGCAAGGCTCGTGTTGAGGCAACATTACCTGATTTGGCGGAGCTTCCTTTGGGTGGTACTGCCGTTGGCACGGGTATCAATACGCCGGAGGGTTTTTCGGCTCGTGTTATCGAATTGATTGCAGAGAATATGGGACTGCCTTTTGTTGAGGCTGCCAACCACTTTGAGGCTCAGGCTGCTCAGGATTCGCTGGTGTCGCTATCTGGCGCACTGCGCACTATTGCTGTGTCGCTGGTAAAGATTGCCAATGATTTGCGCTGGGCTTCCTCTGGCCCTCGGTCAGGTATCGGCGAGATTAACCTACCTGATTTGCAGCCAGGTTCTTCTATTATGCCTGGTAAAGTGAATCCCGTGTTGCCTGAGGCTACTGTGATGGTTGCTGCTCAGGTAATCGGTAATGATGCAACGATTGCCTTTGCTGGTGCTCAGGGTAACTTTGATTTACTGGTGATGTTGCCGGTGATGGCCGTGGATATTTTGGAATCAGTAAACATTGTTGGTAACGTGTGCGTGCTGCTGGCTGAGCGTTGTGTCGATGGTATTACCGCCAACGAGGAACGCTGCTTGCAGTTAGCTGAATCGTCGCCTTCTATTGTGACACCCTTGAATAGGATTATCGGCTACGAGAATGCTGCTGCTATTGCTAAGCATTCAGTGAAGAAGCATATGACTGTCAAGGAAGCCTGCATTGATTTGGGCTTCGTTGAACGTGGTGAGATCACCGAGGAACAGTTGGATGCCGCGCTCGATGTGTCAACGATGGTTGGTCACTAGACTTTCATCACCATTGACTTAATTGACAATGGGGGTGTGGACAAGATTTTTCTTGTTCACACCCCCATTGGGGTTTTGTGTTTGAGGTTTATGCCTGGGCTTTTTGGCGGGTTATGACGATGCCTGCACCTAGTAGTAACAAGATAGATGCCAGTGTGATAAGGCCGGTACTTTCGGTGCCGGTCTTTGATAACTGGAGTGTCTTGTGGGTGGTGGCTGGCTTCTTATTGGTGCCAGTTGTTGGGCCTGTATCGGTATTGCCCGTGTTGTCGGTCTTTCCAGGATGTGTGCCTGGTGGTGTTGTACCTGGCTTTGTACCTGGGTCGGTCGTGCCGGGGCTTGTGCCAGGTTTGGTGCCGGGTTGAGTTCCTGGTGCTGTGCCTGGGTCGGTACCAGGTTTGGCATCTGGGTCTGTTGTGCCAGGTTTGGTGCCAGGATCGGTCGTGCCGGGATCTGTGGTTCCCGGATCGGTCGTACCTGGGTCAGTTTTGTCCGGATCCGTGGTTCCTGGGTCAGTTGTGCCAGGGTCGGTTGGGCCAGGCTCGGTACCAGGTTCCGTTCCCGGGTCTGTCGTGCCTGGGCCAGTGGGGATAGGTGGTGCTTCCACGGAGCAGTTCTTATAATCATCATTTACAGTGACATCGAAACGCGCGCTTCCAAAATTATTGAAATAGAACGCTTCATTTGAGGAGGACGCGTTTAGTTCAAATGTCTGAGGTACATGTGGACGTAATTGAGGTCTGTAATCTTTATCCACGTCTTCACTCCACGGTAAGTAGCATCCTAGATTAAAATCAGCGCTAACGTTCCCATCCTTGTCATTTCGGATGTATGTAACTGAGAGGGCGGGTTGTCCCTCCAAGGCAGGATGGTACCAAAATGTACTCAGCGTTATGGTATCAGCACTTTTTGGTATCGGACCAGCAGTGACATGTACCCGGTTGCCGTACTTAAGGTTGCTGGGATCTACTTGCTTTCCTGTGGAGTCATCAAAGTAGGTGACGGAAAAAGATACTGGTGTGGGGCATTCAGTCCCTCGAGCAATGGAAAAATCCGGTGAGAAAAAGATGTTAGTGACATTGTCAAAGTTGTAATTATCAGTTGACACGTCAAATTCTGTCATAACAAAACTAGGATCTATATCAGCGAAAAGAGGAATATTGTCACACGTGAGAGTGATTTTCTCGTCAATTCGTTGCCCAAGAGAGAGATTCTTTTTGATAGAAGGCATATTCGGAACGTGAGCATTGATCCTTATAGGAACAGTCTTTTGTTGATTGACGTAAAACATTGTCAGAGGATCGCTTGTTACTTGAATCGTATCCCCAACTTTGACTGTCATTCCCTCTGTAAGGGGCTTTCCATTAACAAGATAGTGAAGGGTTACTCCTTTTGGTTGTGGCAGCGAATCAAGAGTACATTTTGCTGGCGGGGTGTCTTTGAGCGTAAATGTTTGTTTTGTATCCTGTGTCAAAGTGATAGTGCTCGAAACAATTTTTGGGTTCGTGGTCTTATAGGGCATGGTGTAAGACACTGAGCTTACATACTTTCCTGGGAAGGTATCTGGATAGTTCACAACGCCTTCGTCGTCGTCACTGTAACAGGCAATATATTCACTAGTGAAGGCCTCGTTGTTGTCATTTACCGATCCCCACATCGAGAAATCTGGGGCATAACCATCCGTTGTAGCACGCGTGAAATGAACTGTGTAGTCATCGACTCCTTCGGGGAGGCCTTCAATCTTTGTTGCGAGGCGATTGCCCCACTTTACATTGTTGTGATCGACAACAGTGTTGTTGACATCATCAAATACCGTTAATGCAACATCTATCGCAGGTTTTGTTTGAGCACACGCCTTTGTGAGCCCTTTGAGAGACAATTGATTTGTCTCGAAGTTGCTCGTGTCGTAAAGGTCCTTACCAGTCTTCGCATCCTGTGTGCGCACGTAATAGAAGATATCCGTATCCGAAACGAGGCGGCAATCTACTGGAATCTTAATGGAAAACTGTTCAGAAGACTGAACGAAAGAAGAATCAAATTGTAAATCAGTTGCGGTGAAAGTGTTATTCTCCCCCCAAGGTTGCAAGGAAAAAATATATCTTACGTTGGGGTGTTTCTTTTGTGCATTAGCCGTAAGCAGTGGGGCAAAAATCTCGATTGTATCTCCCATCTTTGCCGTTGCCGCATTTTTGACATCGTTAACTGTGTGATAAGCCTGTGATGACATATTGCTATCTGCATCATCGTCAAGAGGAAGAGCAAATGCCACGGGGGTTATGATAAGCGCGAGGGCTGTTGCTACAAGGCTTGCGATGACTTGTCTTGTTTTCATATTCAATAGAGCCTTTCAAGCGTGAGGCTGGCGATGGGCTGTTTTAATTGGGGGTGTGCTACCAGCTTCTGCGATGGGCGCAAACGTGGACACATTACGTGATCAACTTTATTGTTTTGTTATCAAATGAACAACCAAAACCTTAAAAGTTGGGTTTTTGGGTAGGTTGGTTGAGGGGATGCTTGGCCGCTAAGACAAAAAGTGATAGTGCAACGATGAAGAAGATATTGAGGTGGAAGTAAAAACAGGGGTTGGAGCAGCGCCCTCTTCACTAAAAAATATGGGAAAGTCTTTACCATCCTTTGTAGGACTCAAGAGTAAATACGAAGGTAAAAGTGGGTATCATGTCGCGTCTCACAGTTGTTTTACGTGCTAAAAGATGCAAAATATCTTGATGTCGAGTAATCTTTTAAGTGACAATTCAGTATGCAAAAATAATTGCACGCAACCCTATGTGCACCGCACAATAAGCTGCACACACGGAAGGAAACAACATGGCAAAGATCAAAGTTGAGGGACCTGTAGTAGAGCTTGACGGCGACGAAATGACCAGAATTATCTGGCAGTCGATTAAAGATAAGCTCATCCATCCGTATCTTGACATTGACCTTCGTTACTACGATTTGGGTATTGAATATCGTGACAAAACTGATGATCAGGTAACTATTGATGCCGCTAATGCAATTAAAGAGCACGGTGTTGGTATCAAATGCGCCACCATTACACCTGATGAAGCACGTGTTGAAGAATTTGGTTTGAAGAAAATGTGGAAGTCGCCTAACGGCACCATCCGCAATATTCTTGGTGGCGTGATCTTTCGCGAACCCATCATTATGCAAAACGTTCCTCGGCTTGTTCCCGGTTGGACCAAGCCGATTGTTATTGGACGCCACGCGTTTGGCGACCAGTATAAAGCAACCGACTTTAAGATCCCAGGAGCTGGTAAAGTAACGATTTCATGGCAGCCAGAAGATGGCTCAGAACCAATCGTTCACGAAATTGTTGACATTCCCGAAGGCGGCGGTGTTGCTATGGGGATGTACAACTTCAACCAGCAGATCATTGACTTTGCTCGCGCATGTTTCACCTACGGCCTTGACCGTGGATACCCGGTGTATCTGTCCACCAAGAACACCATTTTGAAAGCCTACGACGGCCAGTTCAAAGACATCTTTGCCGATATTTACGAAAGCGAATTCAAGCAAAAGTTCAAAGAAGCAGGACTTTCCTACGAACACCGACTTATTGACGATATGGTTGCGACCTCGCTGAAGTGGGAGGGCGGCTACGTGTGGGCTGCGAAGAACTACGACGGTGACGTTCAGTCTGACACCGTTGCTCAAGGCTTCGGCTCCCTTGGCCTGATGACATCAGTTTTGATGACCCCCGATGGTCGTACAGTTGAGGCCGAAGCGGCTCACGGAACTGTGACACGTCACTACCGTCGCTGGCAAAACGGTGAAGAAACATCGACCAACCCGATTGCCTCCATCTACGCATGGAC
This sequence comes from Actinomycetaceae bacterium, assembly GCA_030540715.1. Taxonomy (GTDB): domain Bacteria; phylum Actinomycetota; class Actinomycetes; order Actinomycetales; family Actinomycetaceae; genus JAUNVQ01. The sequence continues at coordinate 37,955 of JAUNVQ010000021.1, forward strand.
ACGCGGCCTGGCTCATCGAGGCAAACTGGACAATACCCCCAAGGTTATTAAGTTCGCTGAAGACCTGGAAAAAGTGGTTGTTGATACCGTTGAAGGTGGTCAGATGACAAAGGATCTTGCTCGTTTGATTAGTGACGACCATGAATGGCTTAACACTGAACAGTTCATGGATGCCCTGGACGAGAATCTTCAAAAATATATGAAGTAACGTGCAGTATGCGTTGACGGAAACCGGAATGTGGTGTCACAGTTGTAACATTAAGTGATTGTCACGCAATAATTAAATAGTTTTTATGATATGGGACACTCGTGAGAGTGTCCCATTATCAATTCCCAGGTAGTATAAGAACGGTGAGAGGAATTCCCTCAAAATAATTGTGGATATGTTAGAGGGGCTTATTATATTATGGTAATGATCTTATTGACAGATAATTAATTGTATTGCGTGAGGAAGGTAAGGTGCGGGTATGGCTTCATCAAGAAAGCAGCTATTTCATACTCGTTTAGCCGTTGTTTTACCTAATCTTCCGATTAACTCATCAACAATTTCGATGACAACGCGAATGGCGCGTATCGCAGAGAGTCGTGGTTATCATGCAACTCTCACATTCCTGCGTTCAGGGAAGCCAGACATTAACGATTTATTATCTGCGGGCCGTATTGCAGATGAACTTGTCTCGTTTACCCCACTGCCTGATGATATTGTTCAACAGTTAAGAGATGCCGATATCGTGGTGCGCCCACCGATCGTTGAAACAGGAACACCATTTTTTAACATTTATGCGGGCGTGTCTTCTCATATTGGTCGGATTATGACTGAAAGGATGATCTTTCGAGGGCGAGAAAACCTTGCATATGTGTGTGTGGATGATCCAGGTTTTGACCTGATGACTCAGCTGCGATATGCAGGAATGATTGATGCTTGCCTAAAAAGAGGTATCAAGAGTCCGATAATGTTTAGAACCGTATACTCCAATCCAAATCTTGCGGGCGATATCGTTAATTTCATGCGTAAACACCCACAAATTGACGGCTTCCTATGCCATAATGATCTGCTGGCAATTGAGATGCTTCAAGCCTTACGAATGACTGGACGAACTGTTCCATCTGATGTTGCGGTTATTGGGGTAGATAATGTTGATGAAGCCGCCCTGATTAACCCAACATTGACATCAGTGGCTTACGAGCTCACCCCAGCCTCAGAAATTTTAGGTAAGGCATTTGTGGCAACACTTGATGAAAAACCCGCCCAGGTGCTCTCGCCAGAAGAATTGAACGAGCTGTGCTTCCTTGTTACGCGAGAATCAGCCTAAGCCGTTCTGTGTAATCAGGATACTTAACCCTCCATGCGTACGTGGACCGCGTTTTGAAGAGCCCCGACAGCATGCCCCGTGCCTATCCCTTCAGCTGTTTTTTGCTGAATGGTATATGTATCTTTTGTGTACATTCTGTCACATGGCACAAAAAGCATCGCGCATAGCCTTCAGTTCATCATTTTTCCCTTTCACCCATACACATATGCGTCAAAGATACCGTGTAACCGTCAGGGGTGGGTTTGCGCTGACATGTGTAGCCTTCCTTTCACCCGTATGTGTCTTTGGCCCCATAGATAATCCCTATAGCCGAGAAGAAAATTTTTGTGGAAACGTGCACAACGCTAAGGAACGTTTTATTGGATAATCTCCCATAAAATAGAAAACAGAAATACGTATATTTTCAAGGAGACATCATGGTAACCAGTAGCGCAGCTTCCAAGAAATTCAAAACAAAATTGGGTGTGCTGACCTCTGGCGGTGATGCGCAGGGGATGAATGCTGCCGTCAGGGCAGTTGTACGCACAGCACTAAAAATGGGAGCTCAACCCTATGCCATTCTTGAAGGATGGGCAGGTGCCGTTGAAGGTGGTAACAAAATCAAACCAATGAAGTGGGCAGATGTCTCTGTTGTTCTTAATCGCGGTGGAACAACGATAGGAACAGCGCGATGTCCAGAGTTTCGTGAACGTGACGGTATGCGCACAGCCGCCAAACACCTTGTTGAGCAAGGTATTGACCGTCTGATCGTTATCGGCGGTGACGGCTCGCTGTCAGGAACTGAAGAATTCAAAGGTCTATGGCCAGAGCTGTTGAAGGAACTTGTCGAACGTGAAGAATTGAGCGTTGAGACAGCGCAAAAGCATCCCGCGCTGATGGTTGCTGGTCTTGTGGGATCCATAGATAACGACCTAGTTGGCTCCGATATGACGATTGGCACCGATTCTGCATTGCATCGCATCCTTACTGCCATCGACGAACTCTCGTCCACTGCTGCCTCTCACCAGCGCACCTTTGTTGTGGAAGTGATGGGCAGACGTTGTGGTTACCTCCCATTGATGTCTGCGGTAGCAGGTGGATGCGACTACGTGTTTATTCCTGAAATGCCACCGGCATGTGGATGGGAACAAAAACTTGCGGAACGTTTACGCAGAGGTCGAAAAGCTGGCCGACGTGATTCCCTTGTGCTGGTAGCAGAAGGTGCTACTGACCGGGACGGCAACCGCATTACCGCGCAAAGAGTTGCCGATGCCCTAGAAGAAGAAATGGGAGAAGCACCGCGTATCACTATCCTAGGGCATGTCCAACGTGGAGGAACGCCCTCTGCCTATGATCGATGGATGTCAACGGCCCTTGGCTACGCTGCAGTTCACGAAGTTTTGAATCAAACCACGGACGACGAATCATTTATATTAGGGGTGCGCCACAACCGTATCGCACGACTTCCCTTGGTCGAAACTGTCAAACAGACCAGGGCAATTGCTGAACTTGTTGCCAATAAACAATACGAACAGGCTGTTCGGGCACGTGGTAAATCTTTCCAACAAATGTATGATGTGTACCGAACTATGGCCATTCCGCCAGAATATCGCGATATTAAAAAACGCAATCAACGCATCGGAATTCTTCACGTGGGCGGTTTAGCTCCTGGGATGAACACGGCAGCGCGTGCAGCTGTTCGTGTGGGCATTGCCAGAGGATTCACTATGGTAGGAATCAAAGATTCCTTCGGTGGACTGATGGACGGTAAAGTCAAAGAACTCCATTGGGAAGATGTTGAAGGATGGGGTTTTGATGGTGGAGCTGAACTTGGTACCCGCCGTGCAATCCCCACAATTGACCAGTTCTATGCGATAGGGCGTTCCATTGAAAACCATGGAATTGATGCACTACTACTGATTGGTGGTTTTAATGCCTATCTGTCTGCACAAGAAATGGTGTCCGAACGTGATCGTTTCCCAGCCTTTAACATTCCCATGATGTGTATACCAACCTCTATTGATAATAATTTGCCTGGCTCAGAACTTTCGATTGGGGCAGACTCTGCCCTCAATAATGCTGTATGGTCACTGGATAGGATCAAAGAATCGGCAGCAGCTTCGACTAGGTGCTTCGTTGCTGACACAATGGGGCGTCACTGCGGATACTTAGCATTAATGGCAGGTATTGCCGCAGGTGCAGAGTTTGTGTATTTAGACGAAGACAACACCACCTTGCAAGATATTGCTAACGATGCTGCGATGATGACAGCTAGTTTTGAGGAAGGCCGAAGACTTTGTTTGGTAGTACGTAACGAAGAAGCGGGCGGTCGATATAATCGAGAATTTATGGCCCGTGTATTTGAAGAAGAATCACGAGGACGCTACGACGTACGTCACTCGGCATTAGGCCACTTGCAACAAGGTGGTGAGCCTTCTCCCTTTGATCGTTTACTAGCTACACGAATGGTTGACGAGGCTATAGAGGACCTAGAAACTACATTGGATGAAGGTCGAATTGATGCACGCTTTATTGGACTTACAGCTAAAGACCTTGAAGCCCAAGACTTATCAGTGATGAACAAGCAACTTGATAAAACAAAACGACGCCCGCTTCAACAGTGGTGGATGTGCATGAAACCTTTGATTATCGCTACCTCACGGCCAGAACAGATTATCGATTTACCGCAGCTCCCACTATATGACACCAATGGAGATAACAAGTCCACAGAATAAAACTGCTAACCTGTATCGAAGAAGGATAAACGAACTTGCACACAGAAAGACCTCCCGTGTGCATACGCTCTAAGATGAAAGAATAACACTTATGAAACCCATTGACCCCACAGCAACCGATGCCTGGAAAAAACTAACGCAACTGAGTAAAGAGCCTTACCTTGACCTGCGTGAAGCCTTCGAAAAAAATCCGCAGCGTGCACGCCACTATACGTTCACAGCTGGTGACCTCTTGGTGGACCTGTCAAAAAATCTTATCACCGATGACATACGCGAAACCCTATGTGAACTCGCGAAACAATGCAATATTGCCGCTTATCGTGACCGCATGTTTGCGGGTGAACATATCAATGTAACTGAAGATCGCGCTGTACTTCACACCGCACTTCGACGCCCCGCAACCGACACATTGAGCGTTGATGGGCAAGACTGTGTCGCCGATGTGCACGCGGTACTTAAAGATGTTTATGCCTTTGCCGATAAAGTGCGTAGTGGACAGTGGAAAGGTGTTACCGGAAAGCCGATCGAAACGGTCGTCAACATCGGTATTGGCGGGTCGGATCTTGGCCCAGTCATGGCCTATGAAGCATTGAAGCCCTTTGTGAAAGATGGTTTAGAATGTCGCTATATTTCTAACATTGACCCGACTGACCTAGGGGAAACAACCAAGGATCTGGATCCGGAAACCACGCTGTTTATTATTGCGTCCAAAACATTTACAACACTGGAAACATTGACCAACGCACGGGGGGCCAGAGCCTGGCTATGGCAAAAACTTCAGGTACAAGGCGCCCTCGACAATAGTGAAAAAGCCAGGAAAGACGCAGTTGCCAAACACTTCGTAGCAGTGTCAACGGCTTTGGACAAGGTGGAAGAATTTGGGATTGACCCAGCCAACGCCTTCGGTTTTTGGAATTGGGTCGGAGGGCGTTACAGCGTTGATTCTGCTGTGGGCACAAGTTTAGCCGTAGCGATTGGCCCCGATGGGTTTAACGACTTCCTGGAAGGTTTCCACGATATTGATACACATTTTGCTACCGCCGAAGTGGAATCAAACGTTCCCATGCTTATGGGGCTGCTCAATGTTTGGTATCGAAACTTTATGGGCGTATCTACGCATGCGGTACTACCATATTCGCAGTATTTACATCGTTTTCCTGCCTATTTGCAGCAGCTTACCATGGAATCCAATGGCAAGCGTGTACGCAGTGACGGCAGCGAAGTCACCTACGAAACTGGTGAAGTCTTTTGGGGCGAGCCAGGTACAAACGGACAGCACGCTTTTTACCAGCTTATCCATCAGGGAACGCAGTTAATTCCAGCTGACTTTATTGCTTTTGCCAATCCTGCCTGGGCTTTGAGTGACGGTGATGCCGATCAACACGAGTTGTTCCTGGGGAACTTCTTTGCACAAACCAAAGCACTGGCATTTGGAAAGACTGCTGACGAGGTGCGCGCAGAAGGTACAGCCGAAGAACTGGTGGCAGCACGGGTGTTCCCAGGCAACAAACCAACCACGTCAATAATGGCAGCCGAGCTGACACCGCGAGTGCTTGGGCAACTCATTGCACTTTATGAGCACATTACGTTTGTTCAAGGTGCAATATGGGGAATTGACTCCTTTGACCAGTGGGGTGTTGAACTGGGCAAAGCCCTGGCGAAAGAACTTACCCCAGCGGTGTCGGGCAATGCGGAAGTATTGGCGGCTCAAGATAGTTCAACACGCGGATTGATTGAGTTTTATCGAGCCAATCGAAAATAGGGTGCTTGATCTGTTGCCGATGGTAGCGACATGGCACTAAATTAGAAGATAAGGCTCTATGGTGAGCCACCGACACAAAACGCATAGGAGGCCAGCGCTAGGACGCCTTGGTCTACCGCATAAAGGAGTATGACAATGGCAGAAGCCAAAAAGCCAGTAACAGTAACAGTGACCGGAGCAGCAGGAAATATTGGATATGCGCTGCTTTTCCGTATTGCATCAGGTGCAATGCTTGGCCCCGATCAACCAGTAAAACTGAATTTGCTGGAAATCACCCCCGCCTTGAAGGCCGTTGAAGGCACCGCAATGGAACTTCGTGACTGTGCCTTCCCACTTGTCTCCGATATTGAGATTACCGATGATGCCAATGTGGCTTTCAGTGGCTCCAGCTACGGTTTGCTAGTGGGTGCGCGCCCGCGTACAAAGGGTATGGAACGCGCTGATCTGCTGGCTGCAAACGGCGGTATCTTTGGGCCACAAGGTAAAGCTATTAACGATAATGCTGCAGATGATGTACGTATTTTGGTTGTGGGTAATCCAGCGAATACAAATGCCTATATTGCTGCGGCTTCAGCCCCTGATGTTCCTTCAGAGCGTTTTAATGCCATGATGACACTGGATCATAACCGCGCAATCTCGCAGCTTGCCGAAAAGACTGGCGCAGCCGTCAAAGACATTAAGAAAATGATTGTGTGGGGTAACCACTCTGCCGACCAGTATCCCGATATTTCGTTCGCTGAAATTGACGGCAAGCCTGCCGCTGATTTTGTTGATGAAGCATGGTTGGATGACTATTTTGTACCAACAGTTGCAAAGCGCGGTGCAGCCATTATTGAGGCTCGTGGCGCATCCTCTGCTGCTTCTGCTGCTTCGGCCGCAATTGACCACATGCACACCTGGACATTTGGTACAGCCGAAGGCGACTGGGCAACATTTGCTGGCCCCTCACACGGGGAATACGGTGTGTCTGAAGGTCTGATTTACGGTATGCCAGCAGTTGTCAAAGACGGCGAATACAGCATTGTTGAAGGCCTTGAACTATCCGAGAAAACAAAGGCACAGATCGCAAAGAACGCTAAAGAAACACAGGCTGAACTTGATGCAGTAAAGAAACTGGGTATTTTGTAGAAGCGTAGAATTGTGTCGTTGCGAGCGACGGCAAGAGCCTTTTTCAAGGACGCGTCGTAAAAGTCGCATAGATGCTAAATGAGGACTGGGTGCAAGAATGCACCCAGTCCTTTTTGTTTTTTTGTGGTTTTCCAGTGGGTGCCAGGAATATCGGACGTCAGTCACAACATGTCGGGCAATAGTTAACATGTCGGAGGTTATAAGCGCCGACATGTTAACAAACCGCCGACATGTTGGGATCAATCGGTTTGAACCGTCATAGCGGGGGGCGGCAGAGGGCCAGGTTGGAAAGTGCGCGATTATCGATTATGGGTGCCGGTTAGACCCTTCTAAAACCCTAGAATTTGGGGTGTAGAGGGGGTGTTGGTGATTGGTGTTTTTCTTTATGCTGGGGGGTATGTATTCTTTTGAGCAGGCTGTTGGGTTAGTGCGTGATCAAGGTACTGTGGCTGCGTTGTTGTATGAGGTGGCTGTGCAGTTTCCTCAGTTGCAGTCTGGTGTTGTTGAGCATGTGAAGGCTGATGTGGTGGTGTTGAATTATTTGGCTTCGTCTGCGGTTGATGAGCGGGTTCGATTGTATGCGTTGCAGCGGTTGGCGTTGGCTGGTTATGGTGGTGGTGTGGGTCAACAGGTTGGGCAGGGTCAGCAGTCTGGGATGGGACAGCCTGGGGCGGGTTCGCACTTTGCGGTAGGACAGCGGCCGGAGGTGAGTCGGCAGCCTGTGATGGGTCAACAGGTGGTGCAGGGCCAGCAGCCTGGGATGGGACAGCCTGGGGTGGTGTCGCAGTCGTCTTTGTTTGTTGGGGGTGGGGGTGCTTCGTCCTCTGAATTTTATTCTCAACCTCATATGATGCAAGGTGAGCCTCAGGGTGGTACGCCGAAGAAAAAGAAAAACCGCAACACGAAATGGCTTATCGTCACCGCCGTCCTTGTGGTGGTTGTATTAGCAGCGACCGGCGGAATGCTACTGCTCAATAGAGGCAAGAATAACGCAGGAAGCACATTACGTACAAAGACTCAGGTGAAGGAGCCTGAAGTGTTAAAAGAAGCTGATGGTAAACCCAAACCCATCGACTATTCTGCAGAACCCCATCCCGTGAAAATCTCCGAAAAGGGTTACCGCATAAGTGGAGCCTGTGAAGATGCTCCGATAATAGCGCTGTCCAACAGGGCAGGACATACAATTTTTTACGACGTTTTAGGCAAGAAGATCAAGAAACTGTATGAGATAAATGCTGGTGGCACGGTTGTTTGTACGAAAAAGAAAGCAGTCATATATTCGGGTAAGAAGAACAAAGAAATGACGCTGGTGGATCTGACGAATGGACAATCGAAAAAGGTAAAGCTTCGAGTGCAAGATGAGTTCAAAGTAGGAGATTATACTACCATTTTATTTAACGGCGAGGTCGTTGTTTTTCAGGTAGAAAGACCTGTTGAAGGCAAGAAAGATGATGACAGGGATAGAGGTATTGCGGGCTTTGATGTAACGGGAAAACAAATCTGGATGCATCGAACGAAACGTCTGCTGCTGTTTGGTCGCGGCGATCTGGTTCATGCACTTGTTATCCTTGGCGAATCCGCGAATGATGGTGAAGACCATATGGTAGTTGACATAAAAACAGGCAAAGTTCTTGATGAGGTAGAATCGCCAGACCGTCACAATAATCTACAGCTGTATGATGACGGATATTCGAAGACAGAGGGCAATACGATAACTTTTTTTGACACGAATGCCAAGCAAATAGGGAAAGTCAAAGACGTTAAATTGAGTACGGTTTATTCTGGTGAAGGAGTTCGCGATACATACGAACAACTTGAAACGCTGCTAGCTGATATGCCATCGAAAAATGTGCACAATGGAATAGTTGAGTTCGTAGGTGACAACGTTATCGAATACCCGTTAGATAGTATCGATCGATTGTCATACATGCTTAATGACATGAAGTTATCTGGAATAAGCTCGTTGAGGTGCGATACCACAACACAGACGTGTTTTCTTAATAAAGACGATAGTGCAACTGGACTGGACCTGGATTGGCCTGCCGAACCTGTATGGGATATAGAAATGGATGATTTCGTAACAACAAAGGCCGGAAACTTCCTTATTATTCATGCACTTGAAGGTGAGGATAAAGAGATTCATATTATTGGCTCATCGTCACGGTAACAGTGCGTTTTAGCGTCCATCGGTGTGACTGGTCAGTTAGCGTTGAACTGTGATGATTGTTGTTTAGCGTAGAAATGAAGGTGTATTGGTGAAAGGAAGATTTATTGCTTAAAAGAAGGTGTCTTTGGTAAAGATTGCTTTGCCAAGTGAAGACATCGGGACTGTCGTGGCAGTGCGCAGCGTGAAGCTGGAAGCCACGGCTTGAAGCTGGTAGGTGTGCTTTAGCGTCGCAATAAACGACTACAGCCTACACGGATAACAGGTTCTACTTGGTAGTGGAGCTATCATCGGGAGGAAAAGTTGGGTCTAATGTGCATTCAATATCATGTTGCGCTAAGATTCCCTCCAAAATCACAATCTGGTCAGTCGCGACTGACGCAAGCAGTGTTGAACCGTCGCCCATGGTGAACTCGACCCACGGGGCCCCCACATTGAAAGATATGCCATTGCGGCCTCGTCGGTAAAAGAAGCCGCGAGTAAGTTCGAACTGCTGGTTTGTTTGAATGTTGTAGGATTCAATATCGCTGATGAGCAGCTTTTTCTTGTGAGGAATGGGGTGGGTGGAAAGGGTAATGTGGGTGGGAGTGATAGTCAGATTAACGCTAAGAAAGAGGATGAATACCATGTGAATCGCCAAGATAGTCAGTAGAACCAGGCTGCCGATAATTACCGAGAGCTCCCAACCTGTGGTGAAAAGAAGAATGATAGCAGCGATGAGGATCACGGCATGGATAACCGCCCAGACACTTATCCATAAGCCGTGGGTGCGCACAGTGAGTGTTTGTTCCATGGTAGCTCCTTTCGTTCGGGGCTGGTCGTATGGTCAGGCTAATCGGTTGGTTGGATTGGTTGGGCTGGTTGGGCTGGTTGGAGCATTGGTTGGATGTGTGTATGATGCACGGACGGATGTTAGCCAAGCACAACGGACAGCGCCTTATGCTACAAATATGACGACGGATAATGAAGTACGTGGTTCAAGGTCATGATTGCACCTCCGCGTGATGAGGCGGTTTCGCCGCAAGCATCTGCCTGGAAAACAACTGGTGCCCACCTGTAAGAAAGCAAATGGGTTCGCAGTGTTTCTTGCGCACAAGTTTCAAGTAGCTGCGTCAGCTCTGCAAGTGCACCGCCAAGGACGACAGTATTGATATCTATAACATTGATGATGCCTGCTAGTGCATTCCCCAGGGCGTTGGCGGCGATTTCGATGCCTGTGGTAGTGGCGGCATCGCCCTCTTTAATTCGTTGAATAATCTGCTGATTCGTTGCAAGTGTGTCAAAACCGCAGTTGGTGCTAATTGCTTTTCTGCCAAGGTATTGTTCAAGGCATCCGCGTGAACCGCATTGGCAGGGGGGGCCTGCGGGATCGACGCAGACATGTCCGACTTCTCCAGCCCAGCCGTGAGAGCCGCTGATTGGTTGATGGTTGCGAATTAGAGCGCCACCAACACCGATTTCACCGGAGATATACAAAAAATCACCGATGCTACCGGGAACTCCAGGGCGTTGATAGGCTGTGGCCATGGCTGCAGCGTTGGCCTCGTTAAGCACGGTGATAGCAGGAGGGTTGACAAGCCGGTTGGAGCTATCATCATGGCGCCGTTTGCGCACCTCATCCAAAATTGACGATTGAAGTATTGGGATTGGTTGAACATTTGACCATTCTAGGTTTGGTAGGTGCAAAATCGTTTCGCGCGTGTGATCCACTAAGCCAGGTACAGACAGAACAGCACCGGCAAGTGAGGTTGAAGTAATGTCGTGTTCGGCGCATAGTTCATCAATTTTTTGTCCAAGATGAGGCAAGATGTATTCAGGTTCGCGTGAGTGGGCATCTTCGAGCCGCTCTGCGTAGGAAAAAAGCTGGTTTCCGTGTAGGTCAAGGCCTGTGATGTGGGCACTTGAGACGTTAATTTCGATACCTAGACCGATATAGCGATAAGCGTTGAGTTCCAGGGGAGTGGCTGGGCGTCCAGGGGTTGTTGAGGTTGTAGGTTGGTTTTCAAGGAGGAAGCCGTGTTCAATAAATTCGTCAATGAGGCGTGACACCGTTGCGCGAGTAATGCCAGTTTGGGTGGCAATTTTTGCGCGCGATAGTAGCTGAGTGGATTGAACTATCTGTTGAAGAACGAGTTGAAGATTTGTATGACGCGCATCTTCAGGTTTTCCTGTGACCTTCGTCCCAAAGATAGGAGCAGGCGCGGCAAATTCATCATGGTTTTTGTGGTTTTGCTTACTCACACATTGACTATACACTAAAATTGTTAATAGTTTAGGATCAAAACAAATTACGAAGGAGTAGTTCGATGGTACGTAAACCTACTAAAGATGACCGTTTTTCCTTTGGCCTGTGGACTATTGGCTGGACAGGTGCCGATCCTTTTGGTGAAGCCACGCGACCTTCCCTTGATCCTTGGGAATATGCAGAAGGCTTAGCGGAGTTAGGTGCATGGGGAATCACATTCCATGACAATGATGTTTTCCCTTTTGATGCTAGTGATGCTGAGCGCGAGCGTATTTATACCAAGCTGAAAAATGCTGCCGACAATGCCGGGCTTGTTATCGAGATGGTTACAACAAACACATTTAGCCATCCAGTTTTCAAAGAGGGCGGATTGACGGCAAATGATCGTGCAGTTCGACGCTTTGGCTTGCGGAAGCTGTTGCGCAACGTTGATTTGGCAGCGGAAATGGGTGCTACCACATTTGTGATGTGGGGAGGACGTGAAGGTGCTGAATATGATAGCTCAAAAGATTTGTATGCGGCAATGGAGCGCTACAAAGAAGGGCTGGACACAGTTGCGGCCTATATTAAAGAAAAAGGTTACGATCTACGTATAGCCTTAGAACCTAAACCCAATGAGCCACGCGGCGACATTTTCTTGCCCACAATTGGTCATGCACTTGGGCTTATAGCCGAGCTAGAACACGGTGACATTGTTGGCTTGAACCCAGAGACGGGCCACGAACAGATGGCAGGTTTGAATTATACGCACGGTCTTGCCCAAGCTCTTCATGCCAATAAGCTTTTCCATATCGACCTTAATGGACAGTCTGGAATCAAATATGACCAGGATAAATGCTTTGGTCATGGTGATTTGGCATCCGCGTTCTTTACCGTTGACCTGCTGGTGAATGGATTTGCGGCAACTCCAGATGCTCACCGCTACGAAGGCCCGATTCACTTTGACTACAAGCCCTCGCGCCCCGAAGGTATGGAAGGTATTTGGGAGTCAGCAAAAGCGAATATGGAAATGTATCTGATGTTAGCCGAAAAAGCGAAGGCGTTCCGTGCAGATCCCACTACTCAGGAACTGATGAAGAATGCTGGCATTTTTGAGCTGGCTGAGCCAACTATGGCCGAAGGTGAGAGCTTTGATGAGCTCTTTAATGAAAAAGAAGTGGCGGACTTCGATCCGGAGGCTGCTGGTCTTCGTGAAACCAATATGGTTGCCCTGTATCAGCAAGCAATGCGCTATTTGATTGGGTAGATGATG
>JAUNVQ010000042.1:0-4688 GCA_030540715.1 Actinomycetaceae bacterium
GGAAACACGCAATCGATCTTGCGTGTTTTTTGATGTATTCCTCGAAAAGAAAGAAGGCTATGATGTCGCTAAAGCTGACAAAGAAGGATGATGTCACCTTCATTAGCACGCACAAAGATTTACCACCTGTTGCAGTTATCGACAGAAGCCCAATGACCTGGCAAAAGAAGTCAATATTTGCAGTGATTGCCATTGTTGGTGCGGTTTGCTGGTACTTTATCGCAGCGGGTCGTGGCGAGTCGCTTAGCTCGCGGTATTTTGTCATTGCTGCATTGTGTTCCTATGTCATCGCATATCGGTTTTATGCTCGTTTGATCGAGAACAAGATTGTTCGTCCTCGTGATGAGCGTGCAACTGCCGGTGAAGTTCATAATGATGGACAAAACTTTGAACCGACCGATCGTCGTGTTTTGTTTGGTCACCATTTTGCTGCAATCGCGGGTGCGGGGCCACTTGTTGGGCCAGTCTTGGCGTCGCAAATGGGTTATCTGCCTGGGACAATTTGGATTATTGTTGGTGTAGTTTTTGCTGGTGCCGTGCACGACTATCTGACGCTGTGGATTTCGCTGCGTCGTGATGGTCGCTCCCTGCCTCACATCATCAAAGACGAGATGGGCACTTTTGCTGGTTGGGTTGGGATCCTTGCGATTTTGACGATTAATCTCATTGTGATTGCCGTGTTGGCAATCGTCATGATTAAGGCGCTGGCGGGTTCGCCATGGGGTGTGTTCTCGATTGGTTTGACTATTCCGATTGCTATTTTCATGGGTGTGTATTTGCGTTATATTCGCCCAGGTAAAGTTACCGAAGTCTCTGTTATCGGTGTTGTTATGCTGCTGGCAGCCATTATTGTTGGCGGTCAAGTTGCGCAGACTGAATGGGGTCAAGCGTGGTTTACTTTAACGCCTTACCAGACTGCTTGGTGTGTCATTATTTATGGTTTTGTGGCATCAGTGCTGCCTGTGTGGCTGCTGTTGGCCCCACGTGACTATTTGTCAACCTATATGAAGCTGGGAACGATTTTCTTACTTGCCGCCGGATTATTGATTGTTGGGCCTGCCGTTCAGCAGCCTGCAATGACGCAGTTTGCTTTCAATGGTGAAGGGCCTGTGTTTGCTGGTGACCTGTTCCCGTTCCTTTTTATTACGATTGCTTGCGGGGCCCTATCTGGATTCCATTCATTGACGGCTTCAGGGACAACACCGAAGCTGATTGAGAAGGAACGTCAGGCGCGCTTCATCGGTTACGGTGGTATGTTGGGCGAGTCGCTTGTGGCGATGATGGCCCTAATGACGGCTGTTATTATTGATCCACATGTCTATTTCGCAATGAATGCACCCGCTGCGATGACCGGTAGCGAGGCTGCCACTGCTGCTGACTATGTGGTGAATGTGCTGCAACCGCATGGCTATGGCGGTGTGCCTTTGAATGAATCGGTCGAATCTGTGCGCCAGACTTTGGAGCAGGCCGCCCAGGAGGTCCAGGAGGAACGCATTGTTTCGCGCACTGGCGGTGCGCCAACGTTGGCATTTGGATTGTCGCAGGTGTTCCATGATTTATTTGGATCTGGTGAGGGATGGCGAGCATTCTGGTATCACTTTGCCATTATGTTTGAGGCTCTGTTCATTTTAACGGCCGTTGATGCAGGCACGCGTTCATGCCGCTTTACAGTGACCGATGCGATGGGCAATATGGGCGGTTGGTTCTCGCGGTTTAAGGATCCATCGAATGTCTTGGGGAACTATCTGGGATCATTTATTGTGGTCGGCCTGTGGGGTTCCATTGTTTTGATGGGTGTCACCGATCCGCTGGGCGGCATCTATACCTTGTTCCCGCTGTTCGGTATTGCTAACCAATTGTTGGCTGCTGGGGCGTTAACGATCATCTGGGTGATTATTCATAAGAAGGGGTATCACCAGTGGGCATGGATTGCTTTTGTTCCCTTGATCTGGGATTTGTTCATTACTGTGTGGGCTTCAATGCAAAAACTGTTCCACCCCAACCCCAAGATTGGGTTCTGGGCGAAGAATAGGGCCTTTGTTGATGCGCAAAATAAGGGTCTGGAAGAGTTTGGTGGCGCAAGTTCTGCCGCAGATATTGCTGCGACTGTACGTAACACGTATGTGCAGTTCAGCTTGCAGGCATTGTATGTGGTGTTGATTGTGCTGCTGTTTGGCCTTGGTGTTTATCATGTGCTTCGGGCTTTGAAAGGTAAGGCGTTGCCGCTGGCTGAGGAGCCTGGGCAGAGGTCACTGATTTTTGCGGGCTCGGGATTGCTGATGAGTGCTGGTGAAAAGAAGGTTGCGAAGCAGTGGGCGGCAATACCAGCGGAAAAAATCGAAGAAATTCGACGAGCCGCAAGAGCAGAGGGCCTGCGTGACGAGGCCTTAGATGCCGATGCCGATGGAGATAGCGGAGTTGGTCCGATGACCGCTGAAGGAGCGCGAAAGTCGCGCTTAATGGAAGTGGGACGTACCTGAGATTATTCAGGTGAGTTTTGACGGTCCGCAGGTGTGTCCTGCGGGCCGTTCTCTTTTTGGGGGGCGTGTGCACGGACTTTTGTTGATGACATTTTTCCAGAGGGCGTTCTTGGCGGTCGCATCCTGAGGGCCTTCGAGTCAACGACTTTGGCTTCGTTTCCACGCGTTATTTCTGGACGTTGTGCCCCGGAACAAGGGATCGTACTGTCTACGGTCTTTGCTTGAGCAGTCTTTGGAAATGCAGTAGGGAAAGGAGGGGTCTTTGCAAGGGCCTTCGCTAAATTTTCAGGCCCAGTTTTCCCATCTGAGTACTCTTCGGTTGGGTATTTCGAGCATAAGTCTTTCCTTGTCTTCGTTCCTCGCCAGCTTTTTCTGCTAAGTGTTTACTGGCCAGGGTGTCGGTGCCCAGCACTTTCCACATGAACACGAAATGAATCTGTTTCCACAGCTATTGAATCTGGTGAAGACGATAACTACAGTAAGAACCATGAATAACACATCAGAACACTATTCCACTGCCTGTTCTGCGAATGATGCACAATCTGCAGCTTCGCTCAATGCTACAGCGAACCCGTTGGTTAAAGCCGTCCGTTCGGTTCGCTGGCACGTGAAGGAATTGATGGGTGATAATGCCTATAAGAAATATGTGAAACACCAGCGTCTTCACCACCCTGATAAGCCTGTTATGGGAGAGCGTGAGTTTTGGGATCACTATTGGAAGGATAAGGAAGCAAATCCTGGTAGTCGTTGTTGCTGAGCCGCGTTGTTGTTAGGTGGCTATGCCAGCAGGCGATAGGTGATTGTTGGATATCCTCAGTCGCGGGGTATCACTCTTCGGGGGAAACCGCTGTCGTTTAATCCGAGAAGTAAGATCCCGGTGTCGGGACATCACTATTCGGGGCGCCAGTAGCTGGGTTTTCGTACTCAGTGTCGTTCCGGTTGGGTATTTTGGGTATTTGAGGTCGGGAACTACTAGGTAAGATTCCAGCTTGAAGCATGTGCGCGCGGCTGAGTGTGTATATGTAAGGTGTATCCGCAGAAACGTCCTCTGAAATAATTTGAAAGAAGGAGCGGCTCCGCGGTGATGTACTCTTATAACGCTGTCCCGTTAGATGGCTGTCGCGAGAGAACCTGGGGGCCATAGTCTCTGTGGGGAATTGACGCACTCCTACTGCGCCTTGTCGTATCTTCAGACTTTCCTGTTTTCCCATGTTAGAGTGGAATTGAGTGTTTTTGCGCACGTTGCACACAAGGAACATAGGAGTATCCATGATACAGATCGACCATTTTTTATCGAAAGAACACGGCCAAACTGGTTACGACGCATCCATCGAGCCGGTGTTGCGGGTGAAGGCTGGCAGTGGAGAAACAATCGGTTTTGAAACAGATGATGCATTGTATGCCCAGCTGCACAAGGTTCGCTCGCTGGATAAGGTGACCGCAACAATCAACCCCGTGACCGGCCCTGTCTATGTTGAAGGTGCCGAGCCGGGGGATGCCTTAAAGGTGACAATCGTAGATATTATTCTGAAAGATTATGGCTGGTCGGTGTCGTTGCCGGGCGCCGGTGCGCTGGCAAATCGTATGGGAGATGAAACCTTCACGCGAAAGGTCCCTATCTTGGGCGACAAAGTACGCTTAACTGATACGTTGTTTACGCCGACGCGGCCAATGATTGGTTGCATTGGCACGGCACCTGCGCAGGGGACTGGTTCAACAATCATGCCAAGTTTCCCAAGCGGTGGGAACATGGATTTAACGGATGCGGCACCTGGCTCTACCGTATTTTTACCTGTAGAGGTCGAGGGTGCATACTTGTCAATTGGTGATATTCACGCTGTGATGGCGCGTGGGGAGTCCTCGTTTGTTGCGATTGAGGCCGAAGGAACGGCTGTTGTCACTATTGATGTGGTGAAGGGAATGAATTTGAGGGCGCCGCGCATTCGTACTCGTGATGAATGGTGCTTTATTGGGATTGGAGATCCTGTTCAAGAATCGATTCAACGCGGGTATGAGGATATGTTTGATTTCCTGGTGGACTATCACAAGTGGGACAAGGAAGATGCCTACGTGGTGATGAGCGCGTTGGCCCACTCTGAACTTGGTGGGCCGACAGGGTCAGAGAATCCCGATCCATTGCATCCATTTACCGCAATTGGTGCCGTGACGGTGCATCGTTTGCCGCGGAGAATCTTGGCGTAGAGGACG
>JAUNVQ010000042.1:4788-7734 GCA_030540715.1 Actinomycetaceae bacterium
CCTTCGGCACCGCGAGCCATAACCACATCATTGTGGGCAACGCCAGACCGCCGGGGTGCCGCCTTCGTTGCCACAAGCCATGAGAGGAGTGATACTTCGTCCTCGTGAATTCTTCAAAACTACCAAAGGTGCATTATAGGAGCAGGTAAATATCGTCAATTCATGGAACGTCCGCTGTGGCGACTCAGGTTTTACGACATATTTGAACGTATTTGTCACGATGTTCCGCTGTATTTAGGCAAGTAATTGTGATAGAAGTGGTTAAAGTGTCGTTTTTTTACGTTTACTTTTCGCGGACGCCTGTTTCCATATTTATCGCATATTTTCCCTTGTAGATAGGGTGCAATTTATAAGAAAAGCTAGTTTATAAATCGGTGTTTGAAATTCCTTACTAACTATGTAAGTTCCCCCCCTCGATTACATATGTTTCTATAACAATATCTTGACTCGTGTGAAAACTATGCGTTGTTGTCAAAACGGATGGAATGCGGATTACCTATCGGTGAAATGCTTATCAGGGGGGGGCGTAAGTTGCAGAAAGTGATGGAAGGAAGGCCTCACGATGTGATTGCCCCACGAAGGTCGTGATTGTTTACCTTGAATGCAAACGGTTTACACTAAAACGCTTAATTTGTTCGCTCATAGAACTAATGAATTCAATCGTGGCGATCAGAGTTGTACGCTGGCGACTATGGTGAACAATCTTCCGCTGTGTTCAAGAAAGCCGAGAGAATCGGAGACTCATCCGTGGGTTGAGTATCAAGAAGGTGGGAAGGAGTTGACGAAAGTCGAAAGACAAGAAATTTTTGACAGACTGACATCACAGGCACGGTTTTAGCAAAACAGTATTTCTTGCTAGTCAAGACGAAGGCCAAAAAAGGTCAGATTCCCTACAAACAGTCGTTTAAGCATTCAAATGATCATGATGGTGCTTTTTCTAAAACATATGGTCAAAATAGTTTGCGTGCACAAGATATCAAACTTGATCGGCGTTTAATAGAGCTAAAGTTCATTTTTTTATATCCTTCAAAGAAGGATCCCTTGCACTTTCGTTTGTATATGAGCGATGTATCGGATTGGGGAACAGAAACTATAGTTTGCCTAAAAGCTCATGAAAAAGATCTTTCGGATAAAAGAAGTAGTAAATCTAGCCGTATCGTTAATCGTTTGATACGCGAAAAGCAAAATGCTCAGATTAATGAAGCTAGCCGTCGTTTAGACCTGTGGCTCGCTGATACGAATAGATGGCCTTTAAGACCTCTTAATCAGGACGATAGAGAATAGGTAATAAAGCTTTCGAATGTAATCTAGCTGTAGGTGAAGACAAACCGACGGGTAGAAGTTAGGCTGATAATATGCCCCTTGTGTGTGAAAGGAGGGATAGCAATGGAAGAACGAAACGATTTAGATAAATGGAGATTTGATACAGAAAATCTGGATGAATTTGAGCGTGGACAGCACAACTTAACGAATCTATGTCAGATTCACTTTGATTTGGTTCGGCTGCGACAATACCGCAATATGTCGGTTGCAGATGTTGCAAAAGCAATTGACGAGGACGAAGCTTTCGTTGATGCCTTTGAAGAAATGGATGCTAATCCCGATCTTCATTCGCTTTACAGCTATTCGTTGGCAGTTGGCGCACGGATAAACGCTGAAGTAATTCCTGAAGAAGATAATCGAACTCAATCGCATCAGTCCTTCTTTGAAACTGGTCAGGTTTCCGCAAGGCCTATACAGGAACCACGTCACAAATCTGCACTTGTTGGGACAACAAATTTTTAAGAAAAAGGATTACTAATGATGAAAGTGCTTAACTATGACGAGCTACTTGAAAAAGCAAAGGGGAGTATGCGTGTTTGTTTGAGTGAGGTTGTTATGTCCTTAAACCCGAGTGGCTCGGGAAAGGTTGACGAAAGTAAAGTTAATCTTGACGTTAAAAGGTATGTGCTATCAGGTATCTATACTGTTGAGTTAACATGTTGCTTTAACGCCGAAATTAAGGGGCGCGTCTCAGCGGTATCCTACTGCAATTTAGGGGACTCGTGGTCGGTTCAAGGTAGTGATATGAAAAGGTTTACGAAACACGTCATGTTTGACCAGGCGTATAACCAAATCCGAACATTTGCGCTGGCTGCGTGGCCCTTTTTTGATACGACGCTGTATCTTGCACCGTTCGCGTATCAAGACGCTATTAAAGATTTGCTGGACGACAATAAAGTCTATGGTCCAGATGATTTTCCTCAGAGCTAGTGAAGTTATGACGTTGCGTGAATAACCTCTTGAAAAAGTTGTTATCTTCGGTGATTATAGAGATACGTGAACTGGGTAATCACTGTTTCCACTTAAAGGAGTCACCGTGGACGATTTGAATTTAGATGATATTACTGCTGAAGAGTTTGATGAAAGAATTGCCAAGTTGAAAGACCATCTTGAAAAAAGCGGCGTCTATGAGCGCCTTACTTTAGGGTTGATTACATATGAAGAAAAGCATCTTTTAGGAAAACTTGAAAGCTACGAATGGTTGCGCAAGGATTTCCCTGAGTGAAACGCGCCGATTCAGATAAGACGCTGTTTAGCCACTGAGCGATAGCGTCACTGATTCCAAGATGCTTGGTGACTATGATGACGAGCCTGAAGAAATTGAGGCAGCATGACAAGCAGCCAGACAAGGGGAATAGCTGAGGAGGTTATCACCGTTCATTCAACCCTGAACTTATGTATCATGCTCTTACTGCTGTTTTGTTTCGTATTGCCAGAATCGCCCCAAAAGAGCTGTTGACAACATGATTAATCAGCTCGAAAAGACTTGTCCTCAGTTTACTAATGAGGCGTGTAATTACATAAAAGCCATCGAGTAATAGAGAAAGCATTATTCAATGCCACTCACCATTTGGAACTGATAGGAAGTATATAGAGCTTTCTGCGCGAAGATGAATATCGCTC
>JAUNVQ010000043.1 GCA_030540715.1 Actinomycetaceae bacterium
CCTTAGCGTCAACATCTGCATCATCGGAATGATTATTATAGACTTCAGTCACTTTTTCAGAGATTCGCGTAAAAATGGGAACAAGCGCCCCAAAATACAATGCCATCATTGCCGCCAGAAGCGACGCAACGGTTAAAAAACTACGCGCACTGCCAGGTTTTTTCCTCTGTGGCATTTGCGAAATACACAGTGGCAGCAGCGTTTTCGCTTCCTCAACGCACCTTATACAAGCGCAGTCTTGCGCATGCAGGACACGGCGTTGAATATCTTTTTGAATAGGTGAATAGTGGTTACCGATTCTCATAGCGCTGCCTTCCTGCCCTTTTCTTCGTCATTTATGAGCGAAGATATATCCGCCACCGTTAAAACGGGATTCAGCACAAAATACTACCCCGCTTTTTCGATTGACCCAACTAAGCACACCAGGACTACAATAGCTCTATGCATACCACACTCATTGACGCCCACGAACTTTATCAACTACTTGAGGGCTCACTCACCAACACACCTCCCACCCTTGCCAGCACTATGCCCCAGGATGCTGCAAGCATCATGGATTCCTCCACGCACACACCCGATAATACCCCCACTTCCACTGATACACCTTCACATGATAGACACAACCAGGCACAACAGTGCCCCTCTGGCAACATCGTCATCTTAGACGCAAGTTTCGACCTCGGAAATCCTCAACACGGCCAACAGCAATTTCTTTCGCAGCATATCCCTGGCGCGCAGTTTATCGACCTCGATAAACATTTATCGGCCCAAGCCGATGACCCACCACTTTCGGGTGGACGCCATCCACTGCCCAGCCGCGAACGTTTTGCGCAAACCGTGGCGCGTTTCGGGATTACACCCCAGACACAAGTTGTTGTTTACGATCGTAACGCTTCTGCCTTTTGCGTGCGCGTATGGTGGATGCTCAACTACCTTGGACACAGTGGCGTCGCCGTTTTGGATGGTGGTCTTCGCGCCTGGACTGAAGCGGGCTTGCCTGTTGAACAGGGCGAAGGGTGCGTGCCAAGCATTCCTGAAGCCCCCTATCCTGTTGGGACACCACTTGTAAGCTTATGGACAACAAAGGATGTGAAAGACAATATTGATGTTGGTACACACGTTTTGCTTGACGCGCGGGCTAAGGAACGTTACCGCGGTGATACCGAACCGATGGATCCGCGTGCAGGCCATATTCCCGGCGCAAGAAGCCGCCCCATGACGGAACTTTTTGATGACGATGGACGCTTCAAATCGGCCTCTGAACTGAAAGAAAACATTATTAGCACCACGAAAGGATACGGCACAGATAATGCCGTGGTCTATTGCGGGTCGGGAGTAAGCGCCACCCCAGGTGTTCTTGCCGCTAAGATTGCCCAAGTACCACTGCCAGCACTTTATGCTGGCTCTTTTTCCGAGTGGTCGCGCGAAGAAGATACCGAGGTGCACACCGGTGATGAGCTGTAAGATCCCTCCTATCACCTCTCCAATATACACATCTGCTGTGGTCTTTACCTCCGCAGATGCTCATGTTCTGATGGCACGGAAGAAGGGGACGAAGCGTTTTATGTTCCCCGGTGGAAAACCTGAGTCCGGAGAAAATCCTCTTGAGTGCGCCCTTCGAGAAATCAATGAAGAAATTGGCCTCATTCTTGATCCTCGTGACATGGAACTGCTAGGAATATGGCAAATAGAATCAGCAAATGAACCTGGTATTGATGTGCACTGCACAGTCTATCTGCACACTCGCCCATTGGAGGCTACACCTCAAGCATGCAACGAGATCGCGGAACTTGCATGGTTAAACCCATCGAAAAACCTCCCTGCTTGCCTATCGCCATTGCTTCGAGAGCGAGTACTACCAGCCTTAGGTCAACAAGGTATCATTTCTTTACCAACCTCCCTTTGCAACAAAGATTTAAGATGGTCAATTCACCATCTACCCCTTACTCATGTTGATCAGTTGTTAACAGCTGATGCTGTTTGCCGCCAATGTGAACAGAAAAAACGCATCTCATTCATACGGTTTCTGCAAGACCTATGGACCAACGAACCAATACGACGCGGAGATCTTTATCGCTTAGCAGATAGGGAGGGAACCTCTATTGCTGTTATGGAGATTCACCGCGCCCAAGAACTTCCCGTCAACAACACTTCTGCAATCACTACACTGCCTTGGGATGAAGAAGAAGTGAGCTACCAACAGCGGAAGCGCTTCTACTCGGCAAGAGGGCGCACATTCGTTAATGATTCCCCTGCCGAACATATAGAAGCGACGATACATTCGCTTCCTCAATTCCATCAAAACCAAACATCACATACGTGAAGTATCCTTGTGTATCTGCCCAGTAGTTGCCTCGGGTCTATAGCGTCGCAGCCAGCGTTCAGTATGGTAAATATGTTCGGTGGCAGCCATCCTGGCTAATGCGGGATTTCTTGATCGCAGAGCTTCGACGATCATATCGTGACCATCATCCGAAATCTTTTTGAAATCTTTTGAGCGCGGACATTGGTATAGGTCGTAATGCTCGCTTCGTGAGCGAAACACACCAAGTATGGTTCCCATTGCATCATTGCCAGCCATTGAAATAAGTTTTTCATGAAACATATGATCAAAGCGTATCGATTTGTTCAGGCTAGAGCAATCTCTGGTTTTTCCAGCAAGATATTCAAGTTCGTCTATATCCTCTTCTGTACACCGCGACGCAGCCATCTCACATGCAGCGGTTTCAAGAATGCGCCGAATTTCGTAAATCTCTAAAAATGAATCCAGCGGCAGCAAACCGATAGTTAATTCTAAGGATGAGAAAATTTCTTCCACGCCCAAAGCCGACACCTGCGTGGGCGCCCCGCGCTTTGAATCAAGAACCCCTACTATCGAAAGCATTTTCATGGCTTCACGCACCGAGCCACGTGACACTCCAAATCGTTCAGTGAGTTCATTTTCCGAAGGTAGTTTGTCCCCAGGTTTAAGCTCACCAGTTGCAATGAGCAAACGCAGATTATCCATGGCTTTTCTTACCGCACTCATATCTATATTTTAACGCTGCTGTCAAAACAGAAATAAATAAGAAAAAATTAACTTGTAGGACTACTTTCCATACAAAAAAGAATTTATGTACTAATATATGTAGATATAGACGATGTTGTCCGACAACTTTACTAATGTGAGGAAAGTGCTCATGATAGAGAATTTGTCACCACACAGGAGCCACACAGCGGCAATGAAACCGTGGGCTCTTAACCCCACACTGTTTCACCTCAACCACGGATCTTTCGGCGCTATTCCTCAAGCCGTTAAAACTCATCAAGACGACCTTCGTACCACGCAACAGCATGCACCAGTAAGCTGGTTTGCCACTTTGCCTGAAAAAGTTGACAACGCGCGAACACACGTTGCACATATTCTTGGAGTCCCCCCTAAAAACTGCATACTTACCGCCAATGCTTCCAGCGCTGCTTCAACAATTTTTAACTCTCTTCGTGTTCACCCTGGCGCAAAAGTTATCGTAACAAATCACGGATATGGCGCGGTTTCAATGGGCGCACGACGTTTCGCTCAACGATTCAACGCCGAATTGACAACTATTTCCATTCCTTTTGGTCCAACAAAGCAAAAAATTATCGAACTTATTTCCCCTCATCTGCAAACGGGGAACGTGCTCATCGTCGACCATATTACCTCGGCAACATCAACTATTTTTCCCGTGAAAGAAATATGCGATTTGGCTCGACAAAAAGGAACAATATCGATCGTTGATGGAGCCCACGCCCCTGGTGTTATTGACCATCCTTGTCACGAAGTCGACTGTGATTTTTGGTTCGGAAACTTCCATAAATTTGCCTGCGCACCAGCTGGCTGTGCAGCATTGGTTGTTCACCCACGGTTCCACCAACAAATGTGGCCAATCACTGACTCATGGGGGGCCGATCTTGAATTCCCCTATAAATTTAACTACAACGGTACTTCGGATTTAACTTCCTACCTGTCTGCACCTTTTGCATGGAATTACATTGACAACACCTGGGGCTGGGAAAATGTTCGACACTACTATACGCAGGTTCTTGACGAAGGCACTGAACTAATCACCGCTGCGCTTGAACGCAGCTGGGACTACCAAGCAAAGGTTGTCCTTCCTGAGCCCGTATCATGTATGCGACTTATCGCATTGCCGCCGCCTCTTTATGGACCGCGCGAAGTTGTTGACACCTACCGTATTCGCATGCGTGAAAACACCCCATTTGAAACAGGTTTCACCAGTTTTGATGGAAAAGCATATCTTCGTTTGTCAGCACATATCTACAACACTATCGAAGACTATCAGCAATTCGCCGATAAAGGCGTCAGCGAATTGCTGTCATGGATAACTAACCAAACAGTGCACAAGAATGCACCTACACACAAGGAGTAATAATGAGCATATGGCGCAAAGCGGCCTCTTTATCAGCTGTGGCTGCTCTTCTCTTGACAGGATGTTCTTCAGGTTCCTCCAGTGAAAACGCTGGTGGCAAGGTTACACTCAAAATGGTTCAGTCCTTAACCTCTGGACCTCGAACGAAAATCATCCAAAAACAATTGGATGAGTTCCAAAAACAACATCCGAATATTAAAGTTGAACTCATTTCCCCACCAACCGAGCAAGCCGATCAAAAGCTACAACAAATGTTGCAGGCAGGCTCCGGTGTTGACGTTTTAGAAGTTCGGGACGTTACCATGGGATCATTTATTAATAATGGTTGGCTGCTTGACATTACCGAACCCGTCGAAAAGAACTGGGACGGCTGGAAAGCTCTTACCGACAATGCACAAAAATATGCACATGGCAACGACGGTAAACTATATATGCTTCCCTACGGCTTCTACGGTTTATCACTTTTTTACCGCACCGATTACATCAAGGAAGCAGGTTTCGATAAGCCACCTCATTCTTGGGATGATGTACTAAAACAATCAAAAGCCGTTCAAGCTCCAGATAAAAACCGCTACGGGTATGCTTTCCGTGGTGGACAAAATGCAACTGGGCAGATGGCTGCATGTATTGAGGCCTACAACGCAGATAATATCGATCCGGAAAACTCGTACTTCCTTAAAGATGGCAAAACTATTTTCTCAACCCCCGAAGCTAAAGAAGCTGTAAGTCTTTACTACAATATCTTTAAAGAAGGCTCCCCCTCCTCCTCCGTTTCGTGGGCATATCAGGAAATGGTTCAAGGCTTCACCAACGGCTCAGTTGCATTCCTTCTTCAAGATCCTGAAGTCATTACAATTTTGCAAGAATCTGCATTAAAAGAAGATCAGTGGACAACTACCCCTCTACCTGTAGGCGCTTCTGGAAAAGCAGTCCAACCAATGGCGTGGGCAGGATGGGGTGTTGCGCAATCAAGTAAGCACCCTAAAGAGGCAACAGAACTCGTCAAATTCTTAGGCGGAGAATCTTCCACGGAGTTCGCTCAAGGTAATAGCTTGGTTCCAATCCGCACAGATGCCCTTGACCAGGAATTCTATTCAACAGGTCCCTGGAAAACATATTCAGACATGTTAAAAGAACCCGATACATATATGAATGTTGTCGAACCCCGGCGTTCAAAATACTGGTCTGAATGGACACAAAAAGCAGATTCTGACATCCAAAAGATGTTGTTGGGTAATCTATCGCAAGATGAAATGCTTGCTGGTTGGGATGAATTCTGGTCATCTAAGAAAGATAGCTAGACCATGAGTACTCCAACTAAAAAGACTGTTCCGGGTCGTGGTTATACTGCGACTCGGAAACGTCCTTTTACCTCACGCACAGCACTGGCAATCCTGGGATATCTAGCCCCGGCAATTGTTTTTGTCGGATTGTTCACCTATTATCCGATGATCAAGGGATCACAGATGGCCTTTCGCCAATGGAACCTGTTTGATTTAACGGAAACCCCATGGATTGGATTGGGAAATTTCCAAACTATTATTGCCGATCCTGTTTTTCCAACTGTTGCCTTTAATACCCTCATCTGGGTTGTAGGCTCGATTGTGCCACAGTTTGTTATCGGATTCATCATTGCGCTGTGGCTAAAGAACAAGTTCCGCTTTCGCGGAGTTTACCAAGCACTTGTTTTTTACCCATGGGCTGTCTCGGGATTCCTTATAGGAATCATGTTTCGTTGGATGTTTAACTCGGAGTTCGGTGTTATCAATGATCTGCTCCTCAGATCTCACATCACCGACACTCCACTACCCTGGCTAGCTGATCCAACATTAGCCAAACTTGCTGTTGTTATTGCAAATGTTTGGTATGGAGTCACTTTTTTCGCGATCATGATTCTTGCTGCTCTTCAATCAGTCTCTGATGACATGCTTGAAGCTGCAGCATTGGATGGTGCTGGATATTTTCGTTCGCTCTTTCAAATCACGATCCCTGCAATCAAAACGACTCTTGTGCTCACCGTACTGTTACGTGTCATTTGGATTTTTAATTTTCCCGACATTATCTATGGAATGACAGATGGCGGTCCTGCAAACCAGACACACATTATCACTACTTGGATGATCAATTTTACCCAACAAGGTAATTACGGTGTTGCAAGTGCTCTTGGACTGATGGTCGTCATTTTCCTCACGGTATTCACAGGTATCTATCTGATGATTCTATCCAGAGGTGATGATTGATGAATAAGACAACAACCACAGGAAACATCCTTCGCTTTACGGGATTAGCTCTATGGATGGTGATAACAATTTTTCCATTCTATTGGATAGTTATCTCTTCCTTTAAAGACCCAACTGTCATTGCAGCATTTCCCGTACAATACTGGCCTGAAGAGTTTACACTGGTCAACTACGAAAATATCCTCAGCAACGCTGACTTTGGTCAGTTCCTTCTCAATTCCTTTGTTATCGCCACAATTGCGGGAAGCATATCAACGGCAATCGCTGTACTGTCAGGTTACGTTTTAGCACGATTCCATTTCCGTTCCAAAGGGGCAGTTATCATTGCCTTTCTAATCACACAGATGATCCCCGCATTTATTGCCCTTGGACCTCTGTATGTGATGATGAGCAATTTCAACCTTAATGATTCCAGGCTAGGTCTTATTTTGGTTTATATCACGATGTGCATCCCGTTCAGTTCAATTATGCTGCGCGGCTTTTTTGCAAATATCCCAGATGCCCTTGAAGAAGCCGCTATGGTTGACGGTTGCACTCGTTTAAGCGCACTTCTACGGATTATCGTTCCGACAATGATACCGGGCATCGCTTCGGCTTTCATTTTCAACTTTGTCAACTGCTGGAATGAACTGTTCTTATCGGTAACATTGATTAGCGCCGACGAGAAGAAAACAATCCCCACGGCGCTTAATGGGTTCATCACAACGTTCAACATTGATTGGGGTCCAATGTGCGCGGCGGCGGTATTAACGATTCTGCCAACGATGCTCCTTTTTGCTTTTGCCTCTCGTTATATCATCAACGGTCTCACAGCCGGGGCAGTCAAAGGCTAAGCACTACCAATAGGGGGAAACAGCCACTCCAAAAGATGAGGCTGTTTCCCCCTCATTCCTGTTGTGAGCGACTCTGTTATCGTAGAAGTGTCGGCTAGATTT
>JAUNVQ010000044.1 GCA_030540715.1 Actinomycetaceae bacterium
GGACTTCCTCAACCTCTACCGTCGGGGTGTTATCGGCATATACCTCTAACTGGTCTGTTAGGGGTGTGGCGACCAGATAATTTGGGTGAACAGGCCGACTTCGAACGCGATCCCTAACCCGTCTGCTATGTGGGTGAGTTGTTCTAACAAGGGCTGTGTTTGGGTCATGGTTTCACCCGCTCAATCGCAGCAGTGAGCGCAGTTTTCATAGCTTCTTGCGCACCCCGACGGGTTTGGGAGCGGGTCGGTGCGAGAAACGGGCGGGCCGCCTGGTTAGACCGGCCGTGCTCAAGCACGTTAGCGATCAGTGCGTTCGAGCGTCCATCACTGCGGTTTTCAGCAAACCCAACCTTCACGTTGTAAACACCGCGCGAATTCACTCTCACCCTCGTAGTGCCAAGGGCGGAGATTAACTGTCCGGTAGAGCGTGATGGGGTCTTCGTGCCCCGCCCGATCGCAGCATTCAGGTTGGCACGTAGTCTTGGCTCGACTACGCTTGCGCCTGCGCCCAGGACTTGTTCGGCATTGTTTTCTACCACGTTGCCGACCTTGCCCAAAGCATCAATAAAACTATTCGGTAGCCGCACATCAACCCTAGCCATCACACCTGCCCTTTTTTCGTGGTTCCTTCGGGTTCAACCTTGTGGGCAAGGATCTCCACATACCGACCGACATATTCGACTGCGTCAATCACAAACCTGCCCTCGGGACTAGTAATCTCCATATCAGTGGTCACCTGGAGACCGGGAAGTGCCCGGATTCGGAAAAGCACGTCAGCTTTCGTGTAGGCGGCTCGGTTCACCCAAGCAGCAGAGGCGTGACGAATCTCCATGTATGCCCGCACGCTTGCCACCACTTGGTCATGCGCTGTGGCAAATCCGGCTTTATCAGTAGTGACCTGAGGATGGATGAGGTCAATGAAATGGCGCATACTGCCAATCGATGCCATGAGTGTGTCCTTAGATTTTCCATTCACGATCCAGGCGCAACAGATTGTTTACTGCATTCCAGGTAGCTTTTGCGGCGTCTGGTTTATCCGCCCAAAACCCGCCTGTCGCCCCATCACGGGACTCATAAAAGTGGGTGGCGAGCATAACAATGCCCTGCCTGGTCGCTCCCGACATTTCATGGGTCTCGTAATAATCGTCTGGCAGGTGCTGGTAAGAGCACGCGTAGGAGGCAGCAGCCTGCACCAAAGTTACGATGAGTTGATCGTCTTCGTGGTGTTCGAGCATAAGATTTGCGCGTACCAAAAAGATCAACTCACCTAGTGATGATGTGCGCACGGCTACCACCTCCTATTCGTGTTGGTTATCTATGCTCCGGCACCGGTTTTCTGGGTCAGAATCTTCACGGCTTCAGGAAGGATGAGTTTGCCGTCCAGGCGTTGGGAGGCGAGGAACCCAACCTGGCCGGTGGTGGCGAATAGTTCGTTGAGTCGTTTGAAAGAGCGTCCTTGCCGGTCAGCGATCCAGTAATACCCAAGGTCACCAAACGCTACTGTCTTCGCGCCCGCCTTCATCTCGGGAGCAAAGCTGGAGGTGTGTACGGGCCGGCCGAGAATCATATCCGGGGCCCCAGCGGTGAGGGCTGGTTGCCATAGGTATTGGCCGTTACCATCCTTGAGTTTGCGCACGGTCTTCACGGTCGCGTCATTCATGATCCACACGGCTCTGGCTCGGTACGGGGCACGCAGCGAGTAGTGCAAGTCGATCAACTCATCGGTCGTAATGTCGGTCGCCTTCCCGGTGGTGACAGCGGTTTCTCCGCCACCGGTCGCAGCGAAAATACCGGTGGGCTTACCTACACCATCGCCAGTGAGGAAGGCTTCTTCTTCGGCCGCACCAATACGCCGCGCAAACTCCGACGCTAAATACTGCTCCACATTAAACGCCGCATCATTGAGCAGCTCTTCACTGATCTTGAGGAAAGTACCCAACTTGTAAGCCGATAAGGTGATTTGGGTGAAGGCTTCATCAGACTCGGTATACGGTTTACCCTCATCCAACCAGGACGCTGTCCCGTGAGTAGAAACCACCGGGATTTTACGGTCTCCACTCGTGGTTTGAATGACTTTTGCCAGGGTGCGCATGATGTTCAGGTCTGACAGTGATTGGATGAGGGTGCGTTCGAACTCATCAGGCACCAAATACCCACCCTCACTATCAACACCCTCCGACAAAGCATTCCTAACTTCCATGGGGCTGGTGTTCAGGCGCATAGCATCCCAAAACGCCCGCCCATATCGAGCACTTGCCCGACCAGTCTTCACCGGCGCTTCATTATCGGGATTAGCCCCGGGCATAGTCATCAACGGGGTGTTAGTGGCGCGTGCGAGATCGGCATCCAGGCGTTGAGCACGCTCGCTTCTAGCAATCTCAGCCGTGAGCTTGTCAATCTCAGCCTCCATCCGTGTATAAACCTGATCGTCCTCAGCGCTCAGGCAGCCGGTTTCAGTGTTGCGGCGCTCATCAAGAAAAGCTTTCGCTTTCTCCCAGGTCTGAGCCCGCTTAGTGCGCAGGTCATTAATCGTCATCGTGGTAGTCATGTCTTAAAAGTCCTTTCAAAAAGATGTCGGGTGGGGTTAGTGGGGTTGTTTAGTCAACTTGGCGTACAGGTCAACAACACGCCGACCCACAGGCTGCTCAACTGCCTGGACTGTTGGGTCGGTGGTGGTGAGTTTGGCTATCAGCTGTTGTTCGGCTGGTTTACGAGAAAACAAAACCCCGCCAGACTCAGGCAGGGTACGATTCTTCGGCTTCTGCCCGTCTGGCGGCGACACCCCATCTGGGTCGTCATCGCTGTCAGGCTTTACCTCGTCGAGAGTGTTCTCGTCGGGGTCTTGCAGTGAGAGGTTGCCGGTGAGGTAGTGGTCAGCGAAGCCCATCTCGATAGCGGCGCGAGCATCCATCCACGTCTCCGCATCCATGAGTTTGCTTAACTTGGCGCGGCTCAGTCCGGTTTTCGCTTCGTAGGCGTTAATAATCGAGTCCTTCACTGCTTCAAGCATTGACATGGCTTTGGCGAGTTCGTCTTTATCACCAACAGCGAGCGTGGCGGGGTTATGGATCATCAACATCGACACCGGGCTCATCGCCACCTTGTCACCTGCCATGGCAATCACGGATGCAGCAGAAGCGGCAATCCCATCAATGCACACGCGAACCTCACCTGGATAGATAGTAAGCATGTTATAGATCTGGGCCGCCGCCACCACGTCGCCGCCAGGGCTGTTAATCCACACGGTCACATCACCACTACCAGCGTTCAACTCTGAGGCGAACAGGGCTGGGGTCACATCGTCGTCAAACCAGGACTCCTCAGCAATAGTGCCGTTAATACGCAAAACCCGGCCAGTACCACTACCTGCCGGGCCATCATGAGTGTTGGGAGCAGGTGGCTCCCAGTTCCAAAAACGACTATTCACATCCTCCTCCTTACGGGGACATCGTTCACAAAATCATCAGACGACGTGTCTGGTAGCGGGTCTTTCTCGTCGGATTGGTGTTCATCTTGTGGCTGGCTGGTGGCGTAGGCTCCAGCCAAATCAAGGGGCAGCATGTTGCCGTTCACCAAATACAGATCACCGCCGGCCTCGGGCGTGATCCGATCGAGATTTTCTAACTCCCTAATGTCGTTAGCGCTCATCCACCCGTTCTGCCTTGCGACCGCATAACCCTCCATCCGCGACTGGTAGTCACCCCGCAGCAGACCTTCTAGGTTGAACTTCACAAACACCGACGGTTTCTCACGAGGAGACAGCAGGGTTTTAGTCATGGCTTGCTCGAAACGGATCACCCACGGGTCGAGCGTGTATTTCACAAACTCGAGACTCTGCTGCTCAATGTTGGAAAAGCTCGATTTATCCAGGTCACCAATCATGTGGGGTGGGATACGGAAAATCCGGGCGATCTCATTGATCTGGAACTTCCTGGTTTCTAGAAACTGCGCTTGCTCGGGTGATACCGCTATGGGGGTGTATTTCATGCCCTCTTCCAACACCGCAATCTTGTTGCTATTGCGGGCACCACCAAACGTTGCCTGCCAGGATTCGCGCACCCGGGCGGGGTCTTTAATCGTGCCTGGGTGCTCCAACACCCCACCAGGAGCAGCTCCATTAGCGAAAAAGGACGCTCCATAATCCTCGGTTGCCTGGGCGAGACCGATGGCGTTCCTGGCCATCTGGATCGGGCTATAGCCGAGTAGCCCGTCGAATCCTAAACCTGGCACATGTAACACGTCTGCTGGGGCGAGCCTGACGGTCTTGTACTCGCCAGCGGGTTCGTCCCACGTGGTCTGGTACTCGTAATAGAGCTGATGGGTGTCCAGGTCACGCCCCACCGTCATGCGGTCTGGCATCAACGGATACAAAGCGACAACCTCGCCCAGACCGTTACGGATCACTTGGGCGAACGCATTACCCCACAACAACAGGTGCGTCATCAACGTTTCACGGAACACAAACGACGTCATCTCAGGGTTTGGCTCATCATGAAGAAGCTTATAGAGCGGGTGGTCGGTGGCTTTCACCCGCGACCCATTAGCGTCCGTCTTATAGACGTGTAGCGGCAGGCCAGCCACCGCCTCCGCGAGGATCCGCACACACGAATACACCGCTGTCAACTGCATCGCGCTACGTTCCGTCACCGGCCGACCACCACTCGTTGTAGGACCGAACAAGAAGCTGTATGAGGAGCCAATCTGATGGTTTTCACTTTGATGGGTGTTTTTACGGCGAAGCCAAGGCATAAAACCCATAAATCGTACACTCCTATAAAAGAATGAGTAAACAAAAACATCCACACCAACCTAAGACGGTAGATGTGTTTGCTTTATAAAGGGCAACAAAAGGTAAAGCACGGCTGTGCCTCAATTGCTAAGGCGTAACCGTGCTTTACTCTATATAGAGTAAATTAAGTACAGACTGTGAAATATGGAAAATTTCCGACATCGTTCTTTGGACAATTAAGCCATGCAGCAGCAGCAAGAACACTAGCTATTGAAGTCGACGGCCGGTCAGTAGAAAACTGCTTAACAAATGACTCTTTCAAAACTAGTGAGCCATCGTTCTCACGAGAGAACTTCTGTCCGATCTTAACCCCCACAACTGAAGAAAACATTGCCGGGTAGCTCTCCTCTTCCAAATACAAATTAGAAAACGAGGCAAATATCTTTACATTATTTCGAGTCAAACGGTTGAAGACTTCTTCTAAATCGGCATTTCGATTCGGAATCGAATAGCTCACGTTTACGACATTGGGACTTAATGACAGAGCCAGATTTGCCCCTTGAATTAAGCTATAAGCAGTCACAGTGTTTTCAGAATCCGTAACATCGATGAATACAACTTCCCCAAATGATAGTTTCAAGTTTTTAGAAGCTAGAATTAAAGCGTCCAAAAGCAGTTGTGCGTGAGTTCCTTTTCTTGCTGACTGATCAAGTTTTCGACATGAAACACGAAACTTTATTTCAACAGGAACTTTAGGGCAGCCGTCTTCCAATAATACCAACCGATTCGGTAGATAGTCGATCGAGCGAGAAGGTTTGTTAAAGCTCTCAGCTGTAGCACAGCCGGAAAAGAAGATGATAGTACTGACTAAGACCAAAATACCAAAAGTAGTCTTACGAAGTTTTTTCGTAATCATCTTACAACCTAAAGCATGTCATTAATCTATCGACGATCTAGATAAGAAAAGTGAATCATAGAAAGAGAATCTCTATACCTATTTAGGTCAGCAAGAATCCTTTCTTTATCCTCCTCGAAATCCGGGGAATCTTTGAAAGTTTCCCAAGCCGAATCTAAAGTATCGGAAATGCGAGCCACTTGTTTAGTAACAAATTCTTCAAGCAGTAGTATGCACAGCTGAGCGATATTCTCATCGTACTGAGGGATCACGACATGTAAATTTGTTAACAAGGTTTCCACAAATTCGATATCTTCACTACCATTGAATGAGTGAATTGTGCGTACGAGGAAATTTCCAAAAGTTTCAAAATTTTCCTTTTTCCAATCCCAAAAACGATCAGGTTCCCAATCAGAAATCACGCTATTTTTCGCCACGCGTTCCCTTAATTGAACATCATTCAAGTCTTGTCCTTCGACGATCAAGGACTTAAATTCCTTTAAATTCATCATTTGACCCAAGCGTTAGAAATTTTCCCACCCTTTGAGTACCTAACTATAACCTGTTTACCTTTGTACCAATAGGAAACCTCGGTATACCATTTCTTGGTAACATGGCGACCATTAGCCATAGCTTGTCCGACGATCTCAGCAATCTGTTCACGCGATTTAGCTCCCACGCTTGACCACTTATGCTTTGGCTTCATAATATGAATCCAGCTATTTCTGTCAAGTGTTCTCAAAAGATAGCTCTTGGCAGCTTTCTTGATCTGAGTCTTTGTGTATGCCTTTATTGCAGTCTTTATGCCAATCCGCGCAACAGCACCTAAAACTAGCAGTGCAGGAAAAGCTTGAGGTTGAGCTATTTCTGCGCCTAATTTGATAAGTTTCCCAGTACTTTTTGATTGCAAAACAGCCACAAAGGTTTCAACATTATCGCCAATAAAATTGATGTCGATTACATCAAAATTGTCGTTGATTTTTTTGCCGTCCACAACAGCCGAAGTTGCAATAGAAAGATTACCACTTTCATGCAATGACACTTCCGCTTTGCCGTCAACCTGTTTGACAGCAACGGTCACTTTCTTTTCAACGGCTTCCCAACTATCATCTCTACTAAACTTTTCGTTGCTGACATGAGTCGCAAGATCTTCTTCAACTTGTTGATCCGATACTATTTTTGTATTATCGGCGGTAATTTGATCTTGACTAAGTGGTACACTTGCAAACGCAGTTGACATCCCAAGAGTTAGGGAAGTAATTGCGGCAACAAACGTTACGAAGATCGATTTTGTTTTTATCATTTAATTGTTCCTTTTGCCAGACCAATATCATTTTTATATTGGAAAGAGGGACAGCAGGGAATTCTTAGGGCCACGCCATCTTTACTTGACGTTTCTAGTATATGTATCTGCGCTACCTCTATCAAACAGAATCACCTTACAAAACCAATAAGCCGCGCCCGTCATACACGCTCCCG
>JAUNVQ010000022.1:0-38737 GCA_030540715.1 Actinomycetaceae bacterium
ACGGGGAGATCTTCGGGGTAGCTCACCTTTGGGCGTGCGGCTTGGCGGGCTTTGACAAGGTGGCTGGTGTCAGGCTGGGTGTTGTGGCGGGGGTTCTTTTTGTGGGGGTTTTTTGGCTGCGATTTATTGTCGCGGGTTTGGTTATGCTGGGTATTTTTGTGGTGGGTCTTGCTCTGGGATTCATTGCGTGCGGTATTGATGCCCTTTGGTGGGTGGTGCCCCTTATTGTTGCGCGCTTTATATCCTGGGCTCTTGCGCTCTGGGTCATGGTGCGACAGGTCGCGCTGGGGTGCAGAACTGCTACCGTGTGGATCTTGGTGTTGCTGAGGCATCACCCCCCATTGTATCGGTAATCAGTCAGGATATTTTTATCGGATGCTGTGTGGCTGAACTGTGCAACCGATGTCGGTGATATGAAGCTGTGGTATCAGCCAAAGACAAACAATATTTATATCTTACATGGTTATACAGATATTTTTATCGACGCTTGTTATTAATGAACGGTGTTTATGTCACGCAAACTGGGAGCGCTGATATGTCCGTGAAGTAAGTGTTCACCATTTACAATGGAGACAATGAGGAGTCATAATGCTTTATTCGCTGGTTTAATAACCGTTGATATTATTCACAGGGTCAAGTCCTTTCCGCAGGCCAATCACAAGATTCAGGCGGATGAACAAGAGATTTCTGCAGGAGGCCCGGCAACCAACGCGGCGGTTACCTACGCTGCGCTATCGCGTATTGCGGCTCAACAAGGAGTTTTGCTAGGGCAAGATACTGCTGCCCTTGATATTGGTGCACCAGAATTACAGTGTGCGATGGGTGTTTCGCGTCAAGTAGCCGATAAGAATAATTCACCAGATGTTATAACACCGAACAGCCAAGGTTCGACCACTAGCGCCACTCAGTGCGGCCAAGTGCAGTTGTATTCGGCAGTAGGACGGGGCATCCTGGCTGAGGCTGCTCGTAACGACATTACTATCCAAGGAATTGAAGTGATTGACTGCATCCCTCAACGTATTGATGCGATACCGACCTCACTTGTCATGGTCGAAAGCGCTACGGGGCTTCGCAGTGTCAGCGGCAGGAATAGCGTTGGCCACTTAGACGTACAAAGTATCGAACAGAGAAAGCAAGAATTGGAAGAAGCCGCCGTTATCTTGGTAGATGGACACTACCCCGAGATAGCTTTCCAAGCACTAACGTCGTCAACAGCTGCAGTGTCGCCCTCTGCAATAAAAATACTTGACGGCGGATCATGGAAACCGTGGCTGCCCACGCTTCTACCTTTCATTGACTGCGCAATCCTCAGTGCCGATTTTATGCCGCCCATCGCCAATACGACAGATGACCTTATTGACTTCCTGCACGGATACGGCATTAACCATATTATTCACACCCAAGGCCACGCCCCCGTGCGCTACTGGTGGAACAAAGAAGCTGGGGAAGTTGACATTGCACCTGTTGATACCGTGTGTACACTGGGGGCTGGGGATGTTTTTCACGGAGCTTTTGCATGGTGGGTCAGCCACAACGGATTCCCTGAAAGCGCTTATTTGTGCGAAAAAGCAATAGAGTGGTCCTCGCGTATTGCAGGGTTATCGCTTCAGTCCTTTGGAACACGACGTTGGCTCAGTGATAAGTCAGACGAACTAAAAGAACTTGTTACACAGGCATCGAGGGGCGCAGATGGCCATTGTGCATAGTGCTGCAAAGGTTTCCCCAACAACTGGCGATAAAGCGACTGCCTACGCGGGCAACTCCACACGTGTTTGCGCTACCGAAGGTGCACGCGGTGCCTACCCTCACAGTTATGGATGTGAGGTAAACAGCCGCGAAACTGCACCTGTTGCGCAACCAGTCACGGATACCGCACACCCGGTGTCAAAACGCGTATCATCGATACCGTTATCGCCTACAACAAACTGCAAGAATGTGGAACCCACCGCCGAAAAGAGCCACAATGACTAACCAACCGATAGTGCCATCGCCACAGGCCACCGCCCAGTTTTGGAAAGAAGCAACCGTGGGGCTCAACATCGATGCTCTTGCTTTTTATGTTGGGAACACAACGCTTGGCACAATGATTCCACCAACTTTCACATTCGGTCTGAACAAAGCCGAAAGCGACATCATCACTAGGCAGGTATTGGCGGGGCATAAAACAGCGATTGCCACAATGGTGAACGATAGTGAAGACCCCACGAACAACGATCAGAGCGCTGAAAATACGAATCTGCTGATCAATGAATCACTCATTGGAAGGCTCTCAATTATGTGCTCGTGGCAAGGTTATCCCCTTGGCGTTATCCGCACTGATTCGCTGCGAGTAGCCCGCCTTAACGACATTGACGAGGACTTCGCACACGCAACCGCCGATTGTGAACCCGACGTGTCAGGTCAGGTATTACCACAGTGGCGCCAATATCAGCAGGCCATGCGTTATCAACGAGCAACGGAACTTCCCCTAGAAGCAATGTCACGGTTTCTAGAGGACGACCGCTGGATCCTTGAGACATTTACTTTGTTGTATCCCAAGCCACGTGAATAAGTGACACCACCAGTTGCACCGCGCACAGTGAGTTTCCATGGTGGCTGCTAACACTCAACGCATTACGAACCCCTCTCAGTCTGGCCTAGTCACAGGTATCTAGTATGTGCAGTGCATGTCTGAAAGTTTTCCGTCAATGCGCAGAGCCGTGTTCCATTTCATGAAAGTCCAACATGCGTCATGCTGCCGCTAGCACACGAAAGGAGCATAGAGGAGCGCAAATAGGCAGGAACAAGGGTGCATGGTAAAACACTTCTTCACGTTAGTTAACGGAACCACCCGCCGCACCGCGTACGGTCAAAGGGTGATGTGTGCGCAACCACGAGCGCCCAAGTTCAACAAGTTCTTCAACGGTGTCGGGGACTTCCTCGGGAGGCATCAAAAGGTCGGAATTTTCCAATACCTTAATATGTACGTCACGGGTTTCTTCATCCAAATATTCCAACCCCTCGTGAAGCATCTCAACCAGCCCGAAGTCTTCGTCGCGCTCAGAAAAAATAAAGAGCAGAGACTGTGTGACACGGTCAAAGAGGTCTTGTGGTGTGGTAAGGGACATGTCAGAAAGAGTACGCTTTGACACCACGAAGTTTTCACGTTCACAGGACGTATCATCGGGAATCTGGGTGTGACCAAACTGTTCAAGCTCACTCAGCTGCTTGTCGGTAAAGATTTTGTCCCACTCAATATCACGAGCTCCACACACGGGAGAGACAAGAATCATTGCATCAACATGATCGGGATGAGCACGAAGTGATGCTTGGGCCCCGAAACCGTGTGCATGAATGATCTGTTTTTTGAAACCATTTTCTTTTAGCCACAGCGACGAGGAACGGACATCATCAGTAATATTATCCAAGGTAATAACGTCATCATCGGATGCTCCGCATCCTGAACAATCAATTTGCAGTGTTGCATAGCCAATGCCGCGATAGGCTTTTGCGTAACGGTCGAACCATCCATGAGAATGACGGTCTGATAAAAAACCGTGGACAAACAAAACAGCTACACCCTGTGAATCAACAGGATCAACAAAGTTTCCTGCCAGGGTTTTTCCACGTAACGTTGGTATGCGTATCTCCGTCATATCTCTACCGTATCGGCTAAACCTGAGTTTTCGGTGAATTTTAGCTCTCAACGTAGTAAAAACGCGACAATGAGCCGTTATTTACCTCTCTTTACTGCAAAATTTAGGTTTAACGCTTTTGTTGGAGTGCTCAAAAGAAATCCGCCATGCGCGGAAGGGTATGTATGTCTAAGAAGTTAAGTGGAAGCAGAGCCAAAATAAACGATAGGATGACATGTGTAAGGCAACTATATGATGCAAGGGGAAAGCAAATGGGTAAAAAACTGGCTATTTTGGCAGCTGCCGGTGCAGGATACTATTTTGCGAAACGTGAAATGAAGAATAATCCAGATGGTTCTTTCGCAAAAGCCATCCGCACCATTATTGACAATCCAACAGTCTCGCATGCAACGGACAAAACAAAAGCCAAAGTGGGTGAAACTGTTCGCAAACAGGGCGAAGCCGTTACCGATAAGGTGGCTGATGCCGTGAAACAACGTCTATTCGGTACAGATATAAAATCTGAGAAACCGGAATATGTTGATGTTGAAGTTGAAGAAGTTATCGTTGAACCACCTCAGCGACCCTAGTTAACATTCGCGCTGACTTATGGTGGAAGAACAATTCTTGACGCCGTCAAAAGCTACTATTCGAAAATGGCGTCAATACCTTGGTGAAGAACGCTTGGAAGCAGATACCTACCGTATGCTTGCGCGCCAAAAAACAGGTCGTGAACGCGATATTCTTTTGCAGCTTTCCAAAGCTGAAGAACGACATGAAGCGCATTGGTTGAATCTTTTAGGTGACCACGCACTGCCCGCCCCGAAAGCCCCGCTTTTGTCGCGGCTTATGTCAACATGTGCACGCATCTTTGGCTCTATCTTCGTACTGGCACTTATGCAGCGCTCTGAAGAACGCACCGAATACGATACCGACACGGACGCACTTCCCCAAATGGCTGCGGATGAGCATATTCATGGTGAAGTAGTGCGGGCTCTTGCCGCAAAACACCGTTGCGCAATGTCTGGTTCGTTTCGTGCTGCTGTATTTGGGGCAAGTGACGGACTTGTTTCAACAGCGGCACTTATTTTAGGCGTAATGGGCGCTGGCGTAGGAAAAGAATCTATTGTTGCAGCTGGTATTGCAGGCCTTTTAGCGGGCGCCCTTTCCATGGGTGCTGGCGAATACATATCGGTTCAATCACAACGGGAACTACTTGAAGCAAGTGGCAGTGACCCTAAAGCTCAAAGTTCTTTAGGTAACCTTGATATTCAAGAAAATGAGCTGGAACTTGTTTTTCAGGCACGTGGAGATGACACAGAAACAGCGAGATCGAGGGCGAAGGCGCTCATTTTAGACTCTCAAGCTGGGGGAAGCACTCCATTGGATGAGGTAAGCACAGAGTTTGAAGAAGTTGGCTCTGGCAAAAAAGCTGCTATCAGTAGTTTTGTTTTCTTTTCATGTGGGGCTTTTATTCCGTTATTTCCTTTCCTGTTTCCTTTAAATGTGTCAGTTGCGGGAATCACTGCACTTATTCTTTCAGGTGTTGCGCTGTTTGTTATTGGTGCTATTGTGGGACTATTATCAGGTGTGCACCCGGTGCCAAAAGCACTGCGACAACTGTCTATTGGTTATGGAGCAGCAGCATGCACGTATTTGCTGGGAATGCTGTTTCAGACAACAATCATCTCAATTCAATAACATTAATCGGACGTACCTATGGATCAAGCATCATCTGCAGTTGGCGATGTTTTTCGCATCGTCGATCTGGTTGGCGTGTTATGCAATGGAATCATTGGTGGGCGCATTGCCAGAAAAAAACGTTTTGACTATGTTGGGTTTGCCATTTTAGCCCTTATGTCGGCTCTCGGTGGAGGAGCCATACGTGACATATTACTTAACACGGTTCCTGTTGCCCTCACAGATCCTTACTATCTTGCCACAGCACTTTTAGGGGCACTGATAGCATTCTTGTGGCGTATGGATTCTAAATGGTCAAGCAGAATGATCAATATTGCTGATGGCATCGTATTAGGAACCTGGTCAGCTACGGGAGTGGTGAAAACTCTTAGCCTTGGATTTAATATATTGCCTGCAATCCTTATGGGTATTACAACAGCAGTTGGTGGTGGAATGATTCGCGATGTTTCCGCGGGTAATGTTCCTAAAGTATTACAGCGTGAAAACCTGTATGTTACCCCGGCAGCAATTTCGGCAATCATTATGGTGGGATGCTACTACGCGCACTATCCCATGGTAGGAATGGCGATAGCCAGTATTGTGGCAGTCACACTGTCAATGCTTGCTCAAAAGCGAAAATGGACGCTACCTGAAGCTCCCGAAATGACGATCACAATGACACCCGCGCAGTTTCGCCAGATTCTGCGCCTTCGTGGTATCAAAATCCGTAAAGACGGTAAGATTGATTACACACAAAGTCAGGCACTCAACTCTGATGACTTGGAAAGCTACCGCAAGTTCCTATATGGAAACAGTCGTTTACCTGAAAAAGATGATGAACCAGAAGACAACGAGGTGAAGTAGTGGCTCGTAAACGCCGCCGCATCAAGATCGTTGACCTCATTATTGCGGTTGTTTTACTGGCAGTGGTGCTATGGGCATTTGTGCCAGGATGGGGCCTTAACCTTTTTGGGAAGGTTCGCTCATCACATGATATTCCAATTCTGTGGGGTCGCGGCTATAGTGATAATCTGCTTGATGATGCCCCCACAACAACATTTATCGACGCGCTCAAAGCTCTTCCCGTAGCCGAGCATGAACAACAGCCATATTCGCGGGATAAATTTGGTCCTGCCTGGTCAGATGTTGATCATAATGGTTGCGATACACGCAACGATATACTGGCACGCGACCTCACAAATACGACGGTGCGCCCTCATACGCAACAATGCGTGATAGCGTCGGGAACACTTCTAGACCCATACACAGGCAAATATATTCACTTTGAAAAAGGTCCACGTTCGCCCGAAGTTCAGATTGACCACGTTGTTGCTCTTGGTAACGCCTGGCGCACTGGCGCTGCACAGTGGAATGATCAGCAGCGCCTAGAGTTTGCTAACGATCCGCTTAACCTATTAGCTGTTGATGGGCCAGCAAACCAAGAAAAAGAAGCCTCAAGTGCTGAACAATGGCTACCACCTAATAAAGGGTATCGATGCGCCTATGTGGCACGTCAAGTTGCAGTGAAAACTAAGTGGAACCTGTGGGTGACACAAGCAGAAAAAGATGCAATGGCAGACATTGCACTGACATGTCCACAGGAACCGTTGCCACAATAGCGGCCGCGAACCATAACTTCGCCCTCTTGAAACTATTTTAAGAATCTTAGAATAGAATGACAGCTAACAGCCATAACATATCAGTAAAACGAGGATACATGATTCACGTCGAAACAACACCTCCCGACCCTGCGGTCAGTGACACAACAAAAGAGGTTGTTGAAGGAACCATTGATTTACTTTCTTATGCAACTTCCATCGCAGTTGGCGTGGCAATAGGCTTGGTGATTGCCTTTATTGTTTTGCAAATGGGGCGTCTTATTGCTAAACGTCACCTTTTTACGCGCCTGTTGCTACGCCGTATTACCAAACCGATGTTTGTTACATTGATGATTTGGTGCGGTCGGGTGGGAATGGTGTGGTATGCCGATGATACCGCCGGAAACAATAACTGGGTCGGGCATATAGATCACATACTTATTATCATGTCAATCCTCTGTTTAACATGGTTGCTGGCTGCATCGATGCAAACTATTGAAGATATTACCGATGCCCATTTTCACAACGCTAAAGACCCTACACACAAGGGACGTATCGCTACCCAAGCCCAACTGTTGCGGCGATTGGGGCAACTTATTGTGATCACGGTTGGTATTGCCATGGCGATACTAACATTCCCAGCAGCCCGTGTGACGAT
Source organism: Actinomycetaceae bacterium (assembly GCA_030540715.1). Taxonomy (GTDB): domain Bacteria; phylum Actinomycetota; class Actinomycetes; order Actinomycetales; family Actinomycetaceae; genus JAUNVQ01. The sequence goes on from JAUNVQ010000022.1 coordinate 7,551, forward strand.
GGCATCCCTGCTTGGTGCCGCTGGTCTTTTATCTGTTGTTGCGGCGGTTGCTGCACAAACAACGCTGGGCAACGTATTTGCTGGGATACAGCTTGCCATTACTGATGCTATTCGCGTGGGTGATGTGGTGTTGGTTCCTGGTTTGGAATCGGCAAAAGAAAATGGACGTATTGAAGAAATTACACTGACCTATGTGGTGTTGGCGCTGTGGGATGAACGACGCATTATTATTCCGTCGTCACAGTTCACAAACTCAAAGTTTGAAAACTGGACAAAGCGCAAGGCTGAAATGTTGGGAACTGTTGAATTACTGCTTGACTATTCGGCACCTATTACCCAGATTCGTGAACGCGTTGATGTTTTACTGAATAACACCGATTTATGGGACCATCGAACTGCTAATGTGCAAGTCACCGATTCAACTGAAACAACCATGAAAATCCGTATTGTCATGTCAGCAGCTGATTCAGGAAACCTGTGGGACCTGCGTTGTTATATGCGTGAAGAGCTTGTTGAATGGATTAATATTCATGCGCCCTATGCGTGGCCGCGCCAACGTTACCAAAAACTTGAGGTACAACAGGTTGAAGAGGATTTATCGGATGTGAAAATCGCTGAGCTGGCCGAAGAACTAGCGCATATCTCTGGGCGTGAAATTGGGCGCGGACATCGTGAAGAAACCCTATATATGCCACAGCTTGGCCTAGGAGAGGGTGATAACACAACTATTCAAGAGGGCGAAGCCACGGCCATATCTCGAAAAGCACATACCAGGCGTGGGAATCACTACCATACCCATGATCCTGTTCACCGTGCGCGATTAAAGGCTGCTCAACAGCGAGCACAACGTGAACTCATGAAACGTCAAAGTGACCACGCAGATCACGATCCAGATAAAACCACGGCAATAGAACTTGCTGATCGTAATGATAACCTTCGCGCTGATGTGTCAGGACAAGACCGCAGGATTGAGCAGGCTGAAAAGGGTAGTTTACGTCAGCGCATAAAAGCGAGCTTTGGCAGTACAAAGAATCCCGACAAACCAGAGGCCCTACACCCCACTGCTGACCATAAACAGGCAGGTCAACCCAGTCAGCAACAGTCCAGTCAATCAAGTCAACGGGATTCTTCTCAAGGAGTAGTAAGGATTCCACCGACTCATCGTCGTAAACGTCGCAACCCATTGGTATATCGCTACCACGATGCAGATACCATAGATACCACAGGTATCACAGACCAGATGAATGACGATTCACCCGAAAAAACTCAGGATGACACTGCAGAACAACACAGTGGCACGAAGGCACTCGATACCACCGCACAGACATCACATACTGATAGCCGTCCTGCAGAGGTGGTGACAGGGAATGTGCAGTCTCGCTTATTTTCAGGTTCACCCGATGCCGAACAACGTGGTCAGCTCCTTCACGGGCCAGGCGATGCTGTATGGGCAGATCGTAAAGAAAAACTGCAGCAGACAGACACAATAACAACAAAGACAACGTCGAAGGAAGGTAGTGAAGATGACACAAAATAACAACTGGCGTTCACGCACCGAAGCTCAATGGAAACAGGAACTATCGCCAATGGAATACCATGTTCTTCGTGAAGCGGGAACAGAGCGACCAGGCAGTGGCTCTCTTCTTCATGAAAACAGAAAAGGTGTCTACCGTTGCCGTGCCTGCAACGCAATCCTTTTTGAGTCGACAACAAAGTTTGATGCCGGATGCGGATGGCCTTCGTTTTATCGTGCCGAAGATGCAGCCGTTACTCTCCACACTGACACGTCGCATGGAATGGTTCGCCAAGAAGTACGCTGCGCGCAGTGCGACTCGCATTTGGGGCATATTTTTCCAGATGCTCCGCATACGCCAACAGGTCAACGTTATTGCATGAACTCTATTTGTTTGACGTTTGAAGAAGCAACACAGGGGTAGCAGTGGCACAGGGGAGTCAGTCACAACAAACACTCCGTATTATCAGCGCTAATATTCAGCATGGTAAACCTGCTGCCCTCAGCGAAAAAACACCTCGTGGACTAATCAAACACATGCGATCGTGGCTGAAACATCGCAGGCAGTATCGTCAGGCCTTAGAAGAAACTGGACGATTGTTTGACAGCCTTGATGCCGATATTGTGTGTCTTCAAGAAGTGGATACCAGAACACTTCGAGTGTTTTTGAGTGACCAAACGGAGATTGTTGCCCGCGCAATGAAACGACGTTATACATGTCGAGGATTGTTCTATCATTCATTGAGTCATGCGATTCGCCTTCGACCCTGGTATGCGCTGTATCCTACACCCCCTATTATCGGTGGGTATGGTGTAAGTATCATATCGCGTTACCCAGTGGCGGCATGGCAATGGCTACCATTAGGGGCAGCACCTGTTCGTTTCATACCCACCGGCGGTAAAGGTTTTGCGGGTACTAGAACAAAGATAGCTTTGGGACAAACTCGAGGGATGATCAGCGCGGCTGTGATGATAGGCAACCAGATACTGCGTATCGGAAGCACCCATCTTGAGCTTCATAAGCCTACTGCGCTTCATCAGCTTCGTCACTGTGTGAATCAAATGGAAGATACCGCTGATATAGCGTGGATACTATGTGGTGATATGAACCTTGAAGCTGATGATATTAGCCAGCTTCTTAGGACTAACGTTGTTGATAGAGGTGGCTACGGCGGAAATATGAGCCAGAATGCGTACTGGGATGTGACCGAATTGACAATTCCTGCACATGCTCCCAGGCGTACACTAGACCATGTGATTGCGCCGCACAATATGGTGCCACTTAATGTGCAGACAGTGCGTATGCCGGTATCGGATCATCGTGCTTTGGTTGTTGATATGGAAGTGTCAACGTCGGCCTCCTAGCCGAAGGGGCGAATTTCACAAGCCGATGAGCAGTCACTCCCTACCGTTGCAAACTGCAGCAAAAAGTAGTCCTGACACTATAGTTACACTTTTCATCGCTTACTATGGTTAACTGTTGACAAAGTGCATAGCGTGCAAAAGCCTGGTTTCACTGTCAGCACACTATATAGCCTGCTAGTAACCCAGCTCTGAAAGGAGTGTTATGTCCGCACAAAAGGATAGTTATGACCAGATGCGACTGGATGTGCTTCCTGCCCCGCTGATTTTTATCCTTTCAGGTGTCTCAAACTATGGTGGAACAGCCTTGGCTACTGCGCTGCTATTTAGTTTTATTCCAGCACACACTGTGGCCTGGTATCGCGCAGTAGTTACTGCTGTGTTTTTGTTGGCATGGAGGCGTCCATTCCGGCGAGGTTTGACGTTGAAGGATCTGGTAACGTCAACAATTTTTGGCATCATGACAATCGGCATGAATATGGTGTTTTACCTGGCTGTCGATCGTATTGCGTTGGGAACTGCGGTAACAATCGAGTTTTTGGGGCCAGTTACTGTGGCAATTGTCATGGGTCGCGGGTTAAAGACTCGCGTGGCAACTTTACTTGCAGTGTTAGGGGTTGTCTCTATTGGTGGATTTGGGTTGGATTTAAGTGATCCAAGTCAACTGTTGGGAACCTTTTTTGCTTTAGGGGCGGGGGCGATGTGGTCGGGCTATATTGTGATCGGCGCCCATGTTGCGTCGAAGCGTTCCGGTATTGATTCTTTGGCTATCGGCATGGCTACAGGCTCGATTGCAACTCTGCCTTTTGTGGGGAAGTCGGCATTGATTCCTTTGGTGAGTGGCTGGTGGCCCTTCCTTGTGATTGTGGCGGTTGGAGTGTTAAGTTCCCTTTTGCCCTATACGATTGAACAAAGTGTGTTACGCCGTCTTGGTTCCGATAACTTTGCCCTGATGAGTGCACTTTTCCCAGTTATTTCAACATTTGTGGCCCTGGTTGTGCTTTTCCAGATTCCCAATATGTGGGAGGTTGTTGGCATTGTCTCGGTATCTGTTGCTGTAGCGTTAGTCAATTATCATCCGCGAGGTCACGGCCGCATTAAACGCGTTCCTAAGCGCGTATCTTAGCCCGTGCCGAAACAAGATGGCGGCTAGGATTTTCTCAGGTCTTTCACTGTGCGCTCACACATGAGCTCACAGCTACACCAAACCGGGAACGTAACGAGGGCCTTGGCCTGTGCTGCTGTGTTTAGTGCATCTACATGCCTGTTAGGTTGATACCCCTACCTGGCTAACATGAGTGTGATAAGGTTATACGTCTTTTGCAAATGGTCTTTTGTCTTTCCATTGGATCTATTTTGTTTTCAGAGGGCGTTGCCGTGCGTATATTCCCCTTGATGCCTGGTAAGCTCAAAGCATTATCAGCCATCCGCATAACTGTGAGGCCTTACTATGAGTTCTTTACCTTTTGTCTCTGATACTTTTGATGCTAAACGTTGGCGTGACGTTCCTGCTGGCGAACTGGGAACAGTTTTGCAAGATACCACCTATCATCGTGGTATATCACGCGGGGAAGACCTTGATGGCAGAGCGAAGGGCGAGTTGATGCCTGTTGTACGCATTGCTATTGATCGCCCTCAGCTGCGAAATGCTTTTCGCCCTCAGACTGTTGATGAACTGCTTGTGTGCTTTCAGCATGCGAAAGAGTCAGCCGATGTTGCGGCAGTGATTCTTACAGGCAATGCTCCCAGCCCGAAAGATGGTGGATACGGTTTTTGTTCAGGTGGTGACCAGCGTATTCGTGGTAAAGATGGTTACTGCTATGAGGTGTCGCCTTCTGATAGCTGCGACGATGAACATGATCCTTCTAGTGTGGAGCGCCGTACAGCCATAGACAAGGCACGTTCTGGGCGTCTTCATATTTTGGAGGTGCAACGAATGATCCGTCATCTTCCAAAACCAGTGATCGCAGCGGTTAATGGTTGGGCAGCAGGCGGGGGACATTCACTTAATGTGGTATGTGACCTTTCCGTTGCCTCAGCTGAACACGCTAAGTTTAAGCAAACCGATGCCAATGTGGGCTCATTTGACGCAGGATATGGCTCGGCATTATTGGCTCGTCAGGTGGGAGATAAGCGTGCACGTGAAATCTTTTACCTGGCTGAAACCTATAGTGCATATGACGCTGAACGGTGGGGAGTGGTTAATCGCTGTGTTGCGCATGAACAGCTAGAAGATACTGCCTGGCAGTGGGCAAAAACTATTGCAACAAAATCACCACAAGCAATTCGTATGCTTAAGTATGCCTTCAATCTTGCGGATGATGGACTTGCTGGTCAGCAGCTCTTTGCAGGTGAGGCTACACGTTTAGCGTATATGACTGAAGAAGCGCAAGAGGGCCGTGACGCTTTCAATGAGCGTCGTGCTCCTGATTGGTCACCTTACCCGTACTATTTCTAGTTTTCTTCATCACACCTGTATGAGGTGCGGTATTCTGGCCTCAAACTGCCTGGGCATTCGCTCACCCAACAGTGATAAGTAAGTGTATTTTCATACAAAATAGAGGTAGGGTTAAGGCATTGACTTCGATAAAATACCTATGACACGCTAAGTGATGCGTCAATGTGTTGAGGATGAAAAGAGGGTGAAAAACGTGTCTGCGACGAGCTCTGCATATTATCGGGTATTCCCCGGCGGCACCCGCCCCGATAATGTTACTAATTTGATTGATGCTCTGACTGCTCTGCTGACAACAAGCAGCGAACAGACAAAAGTGCAGACCCGTTCTTTCACAGACGATCGTCGCGTGATTGTTCCAGTAAATCCTGAACTGGACCGCGAGCAGGCGCTTGCTATGCTTCATTCGCGTATTCATCACGATATTCCCACCAATGTTGATATTATTTTGCAAACATCTGGATCAACCACAGGTCAAGGTCATTTTGTGGGATTGACATCAAGCGCTGTGAAGGCTTCAGCAAAAGCTACATTGTCCGATCTATACGGGCCTGGCCGTTGGATTTTAGCGCTTCCTGTTCACCATATTGCTGGATTTCAAATCTTGGTACGGTCGATCCTAGCGGAAACACGACCTCTGATTGTTGATACCACAAAAGGGTTTCGCCCCGATGCTTTAACTCGTGCCATTGAACGCGGTATATTACAGGAGGAAAAACGTCGCCGTCGACTGTTCGAGGCCTCTGGCCTGGACTTTGATACAGATCGTGACAAGGTTGCCGACGATCAGAATTTGCAACGCAAACCGCTTTATCTTTCTTTAGTACCTACTCAGCTGCACAAGATTTTGGACGACGAGGACGCTGCATTGGCACTGTCAAAGGTTGATGCTGTGCTGTTGGGGGGTGCCAATTCTTCGCCTTCTTTACTTGCTGCTGCGAAACGTCACAGCATCAATGTGGTCACTACCTATGGAATGACAGAAACATGTGGTGGATGCGTGTATAACGGTATGCCAGTTGCAGGTATGCAGGTTGCTGCTATCAATAATCGCATTTGGTTATCGGGTACTGCTTTGATGGAAACCTATGTCGATGCTCCAGATAAGGCCGACTTTATTATTCAGGGGCATCGTCGCTGGTTGCGAACAAATGATAGCGGGCATATGGATGGCCCGCGTCTGGTTGTTGATGGACGTATTGATGATGTGATTACAACGGGTGGGGTGAAGATTCAAGCATCACTGGTAGAACAAACTATTACCGACATGCCCGAGGTTGACCAATGCTGTGTGGTAGGTGTGCCTGAGGTTCGTTGGGGTGAACTTGTAACAGCAGTGTGTGTGCCCTCTGAGCAGGCTGACGAAAAAATCGTGGCTCCTTTACGCGCTTTGTGTTTGCCCGACCAAGAGGCTCCCGAAGAAAAACCTGATGTATCAAAACCTTTGGAATACCAGACACGCCCGGTGCCAAAAGCAAAACTTACACCGTTAGAGGCGGCGATGGCAGCGATGGCAGCTAAGATTCGCGGTGAAGATGTTGATGTTGTGGAAGCCGCTAAAACGGGGGAGCTGCCCTACAACATTTATCAGGTTGGTAGAAGCGATGATGACGATGTGGACGCAGCGACCAATGAGGACGCCGAAGCTGCTACCGATGTGTCAGAGAGTTCTTCTGAGGTTGACTCCACTGACTTGGAGAAGGATAGCACTGCGGATATATCAGAGGATCCTGCCCAGACTGATGATGAATCCACCAAGTCTACCACCGACCTACAGGATGACGATCCGGCTTGCGTTGAGGCAAACGAGTCCACTTTTGCCGTAATGATTCGTGGACGAGTTTCTCGTGACCTTGATCGAGCCCACGCCCCACGTGCCATTATTATTATGGATTCCCTACCCATGTTGGCTTCTGGTAAACCTGACCGCCACGAGATCGAACGCTTGGCTACAGCAGCTGTTCACCAGCAGCGTGCGTGGTTACGATAACAGCGGATAGGAAGGCAAAACAGTGGCAAAAGTAGCCGATTGGATCGAAGGTGCGCGCATAAAAACGCTTCCCGCTGCGGCTGCTCCCGTGATTTTAGGGGCGTGCGCTGCTGCTGGATTTGGCTATTTTTCATGGCCGCGAGCTATTTTAGCGATGGTAACCGCCGTGGCTTTACAGATTGGCGCCAACTATTCGAACGACTATTCTGATGGTATTCGCGGTACGGATGATGAAACGCGGGTGGGGCCTCAACGTTTGACAGGTTCGGGTCTTGCTTCACCACATGCAGTGCTAGCAGCCGCTCTTATCTGCTGGATTCTTGCAGGTATCACCGGCTTTGTGTTGATTTGGATGTCAGCGTCGTGGTGGCTTTTAGCATTAGGTGCAGTCAGCTTTGTAGCAGCATGGTATTACACAGGAGGTCGTCACCCTTACGGTTATATGCCTGGCGTGGCTGAAATAATGGTGTTCATTTTCTTTGGGCTATTTGCCACGCTTGGCACCACGTGGACACAAGTGCATTTGCTGCATTGGCGTCTGCTTGCTGCTGCTGTGGGGGTAGGGCTTTTGCAGTGTTCACTACTGCTTATTAACAATTTGCGTGATATTGAAGGTGATACAGGCAAAGGTAAACGCACCCTGTGTGTTGTGTTGGGTGATGCTGGTTCACGCAGACTTTACGAAGTCTACATCACTATTGCCATTTTCTGTGCACTTGCCTCATCGGACAATATGATCGGTTGGGGGCTTGCACTTATCCTTGCCGCCGTGGGGATCGCTATTAACCAGAAAGTAAAACGTGGAGCTAAAGGCATGGAGCTTGTGAAAATTCTTCGTTTTACGGGACTGCTGACACTTCTCTACGGTATTTTAGTGGGTGTCTCTTTGGCAATAAATACGTACTGACTTCAATATCTGTGACAATTAACGGCAAATTTTCAGTAGCCACAGTACTTTGGGTGCGTATCTGCAAGGTATCAAACATATTGTTGCGCTTCCCGCAGTGAGTGTTTTGGATAGGTAAGTACCAGATTTAAACATCTTTCAGCAAACTATCAGGAAACTTTTCATTAATGCATAGCTTTCGGCTCACCGTCTGGTCTTTTGTTCGCGCTCAGCTAGAAGTCGGCGCTTTAATCCCTCTTCATCGCTAATCGGTACTTCCTGATTGATAGGCTTAAGCCATGGTAAGGATTATTATGTTCGTTTTGCCCGTAGCTTTGGCAATTTATGCGACGATCGACTGCGCGCGCACCCCTAAAGACGAAATGCCAGGCAATATCCCCAAGGCCTTTGCCTTAATCGGTATTCTAATTTTCACTGTGATTGGCCCACTAGCGTGGATCGTTGTTTCGCGGGTGATGAAAGCTGAACAAAAAGGTGGCCTTAACGCTGGGTTGTGGTCTTCGGATAACCCACAGCCCCTGTTTCAGCGCAAAGAAAAAATGGAGCCCGAACATGTTCCTCCCGATAACGATCCAGAGTTTTTGTGGAAACTCGAAGCAGAGATTCAGCGTCAAAAACTAGCAAAAGAGGCCGAGGAAGAAAAGAAACGACGAATGAGAGAAAAAAAGAGGACGGATCCTGGGGCATCTTCTGACATACCACCGAAGGGAGTGTCATCGCATAAAGGTGATGAATCAGATGCTTCTAAGGAAACTGGCGGTGCGGATGGTAGTGGAAGCCGTGATAAGTTTTGTGACTAAGTTAGGGAAGGTGTCGCTGCATTCACTGTGATAGAACAAAAGAACTAAGTGCATAGGCAATGAAAGGTACATGGATATTGATGTGGTGGCATTAGGTGTGAAGTGTTGTTCAGGTAGCTCCTGTATGCAACCTGCAAGATGCCAATAAATACACTTAGTAAGCGATTTTTCTGGCTGCACATATTTACCATTTTCCCGTTTATCGGACTAATATTAGCTTGCCGTTTATCTGCTATTCCTCAAATGCGTTGCTACTCTTTGTTCGTTGTCTTTTTCCTCTTTTTATCTTCCAGCATTGGTAATGGCTTGAGAACGTCCAGGCGTGACATCTTTCGCTTTGGCAACAAGGTCAGCGGCAGGCTCATCATAACTCATACCCACCAAGGTGTTATTAACAAAAGTAAATGATGTGACTGATGCTAGTGAACACTCGCGTTGCGAGGGCAAATGTGCAAAATGGCGACCTTCAACAAATGAGCGTAGACACCAAATGGGTAGTTGATGCGACACCACCATAGCCGCATGGCCTCGTGCCAAATGAAGAGCACGTTTTAGGGCGCCTACCATACGATAAGCCTGTTCGTGGTAGGGTTCGCCCCATGAAGGGCGCAGTGGATGAGTAAACCTGTTCCAGTAGCGCGGATGCAGTATCTGAGAACGATTGGCATGGACAGCAATACCCTCAAAAGAGTTAGCAGCTTCAATAAGACGTTCATCAGTGATAATGTCAAGGCCGTATGCTTCAGCTGTGGGGGTCGCAGTTTCAATAGCTCGCTCTAAAGGACTGGAAAGCACCGTGGTAATATCCGCGCTGATAGCCTGAAAATTATTGGCAACAGCCCTAGCCATCTGGTGCCCCAATGGTGAAAGATGGAAGTGAGGAAGTCTGGCATACAAGATGCCTTCGGGGTTATCTACTTCACCGTGGCGGGTAAGGTGAATAATCGTTGTATCCATCAGGTCTATATCTGTGGTTAGAGATGTCATACCTACAGACTACCCGAAAAGGCGACATATCGGCCCAGTGGTGTGCTCGATGCTTTGGTTGGTGTTGTTGATGTTGGATACAATGAAGTCAAAGAATAATTGTGATGTGCGAAAGAAGAGCAATGGAAGCCAGTGAAACTCCAGTAGTATCTTCACCAACTTCCCCAGTGATTGTGTCAATGGCACGGTCATTGAATCAGTCGGGAGGGCCTGGAGGAGTATCGCGTAAAAAGGCAGCATTTTTTGATATTGATGAAACATTGATACGTGGTGCTAGTTCCTTTGTTGTAACACGTGAACTGTATCGTCGCAGATTTTTTGGGTGGCGCGATATTTTATTTGCCACAAAAGAAACTATGCTCTACCTGGTGTTTGGTGAAGATAAAAATCGTTTACAGCAGCTAACCCAACGGGCACTTAATGTAATGGCAGGCCATTCTGTAGAAGAAGTAACAGCTGTTGGTGAAGACGTATGTAATGAACTGGTTGGGCATCGTATTTTTCCAGGAACACGTGCCATTTTGGAGCGCCATTTGAAAGCTGGTCACGAAGTATGGCTCATATCTGCAACTCCGCGTGAGGTAGCCGTTATGATTGCTGAACGTTTGGGAGCCACGGGTGCTGTAGGCACAGAAGTCAAATGTGTAAACGGTATCTATCAGGCAGAACTTGCGGCACCATTTATGCATGGTTCTGGAAAAGCACGTGTTGTTCGTCAGCTAGCCATGGAACGTAACCTTGATCTGAATTCATCGTGGGCATATTCCGACTCCTTTAATGACCTGCCAATGTTGCTAACGGTAGGAAAACCTAATGCTATCAACCCAGACCTTAAGCTTCGTGCCTTTGCGATGCGGCACAGGTGGCATATTTTTGATTTTCGCCGCCTGAAACGTGGAGCTCTTGAACGTTTTATTAAACGCGTGGCAGAAACTGTGGGAGCAACATGGTTTTTCACTCTTCTTTTTCAGTCTTTGCTTAATAAGCATCGAAATCACTAACATAGAAACGAAGATGAGGCCATTAGGTATCATCCCATAATGAAAGGACGTCGCGTGTCTTCTGCCGAAAATACACAACACTCACTTGATAAATCATCAGAAAAAATTGCTGCAATGTTTGATGGTGTTGCCAAGCGATACGATATTATCAATGATTTATCGTCCCTGTTTCAAAGTAGACTGTGGCGCATTGCTGCGCGTCAAGCTGTTCATGCGCGCGCAGGTGAAACCGTTCTTGACGTAGCGGCAGGAACGGGGACGTCATCGCTGCAATATGCAAAAGACGGTGCAATAGTGACTGCCTGTGATATTTCAGAAGGAATGTTAAAGGTAGGACGACAACGCTACCCCGAACTGAACTTTGTGTATGGTGATGCAACAAACCTTCCCTTTGAAGACAACACATTCGATGTCGTTACCATTAGTTATGGTCTAAGAAACGTTAGCGATCCCGATAAAGCTTTACGAGAATTCTTCCGTGTCACAAAACGTGGAGGACGTTTGGTAATTAATGAGTTTTCCACTCCCGTATTCCCACCGTTTCGCGCTATCTATCACTGGTATTTAGGAACTGTGTTGCCACGCATCGCACAGATGATGGGCAATAAGGCAGAATCATATTCCTACCTCATGGAATCAATTATTGACTGGCCTGACCAGAAGCGACTCGGCTATATTATTCGTCGTGCAGGCTGGGATGGAATACGCTACAAAAATCTCTCCAACGGTATTGTTGCATTGCATTGTGCAGTAAAAACATTTGAATAATAGAGGTGTGCCCGGCGTGGAACACTGGTCAGAGAAACGCCCTCTTCAATAAAAATTAACAGCGGAACGTTACAGCTGAGGGAATGATTCGAACTGACAAATGCTGCGCCTCACCCACAGGATCGCCATCAATTTGAACCCGCCGGGGTCTGTCCACCGTGACTTCCGCGGTTCTGGCGCGCGTGACTGTCAATGTTGAAGAAAGCATTGGTAGACGCGAACGTAATCCAGTTGAACGATAAATAACATTAAGGGCAACTTCTGTCCATCCAAGAAGTCCAGCCTTCACATCAATACGTGTCACATCAAGCCAGCCATCAGCAGGATCCGCATTGGGTAGTAAAGGAAGTCCACCAGTGAGTTCACCGCAGTTAGCAAACAGCAGCGTACGTGCGCGTAAATTCTTTTCACGCTCAGCATCACCCACACGTAGTGCCGCTACCATTGAGGGACGGTGAAGAGAGCGAATGCCAGCAAGGAAATAGGCAAAATGGCCAATCGAATCCTTCAAATTTGAACTGGTTTGGGCCATTAAATCACCATCAAACCCCAGGCCAGACATCACCATAAAAGGTTCTTCCATATCGCTACCATCAATGCGTAGCAGCCCTAAATCAATAGAGCGAAACGTACCAGTGAAACATAGCTCTAGAGTTTGTTCAGGGTAATCAACGGGTAAGCCAAGATTACGGGCCAATAGGTTTCCTGTACCCAACGGGATGATTGACATTGGTACCTTGTGATGGCAAATCTGGCCGGCCACTTTGCGGACTGTACCGTCCCCACCCGCACACACTATCAGGCTGGCATTGTTTTCCAGAGCCTGTTTACACTGCGAACTCCCCGTTTCTTCCTCTGTTGTTGCGATAAAGCGAGGAGTCTCGTAGCCAGCGTTCAAGGCTGCCTTTGATACTTGAGAGCAAAAGTCATCAAAGTCTTTATAGGCGGTTTTGTCCGCAATCTTGATCGGATTATAGATAACCCAGGGTACGCGGTGAGGTGGAGTGTCGACATATTGTCCATCAGGGGGTGGAAAGCTGCTGGAGCCTTGCGACAAAATAGGTCGCATGGTTAATCGCCCATGAACCTTCAGTGTCAGAGTAAGTGTCATCGAGGCAATAACAAGGGCCAAGACTGCAATAACAAGGGCAATAATGCTGGTAGTCATAGTGAAAAGCACAATCGAAAGCGGTTTAATACATTCCTATCTTATACCAATGTTGGGGAAGGGAATATGTATAAAAAGAGGGTGTGGGTGTGCTTGTAGTGCGATAGGTAGATGGAGTGCTTTGCGTCTTTGGAAAAAGGTTGCATGGCTAAGGAGTGGTGTGTTCGTTGGAGGCATGTCTTTATGGTGATGGTGGGCCCCACAATAGATTTGTGTGTTACAGGGGGCTGGTGTGTGTAGTAAAGATCGAGTTTTCCACAGGAACAGGGTTGTGGAAAACTCTTGAGATAAGCATAAATACAGGTCAATAGGGTGTTTGGAGTAATTTTACAAAGAAGTGTCACCCGCTATTTTCTTTTCAAGCAGTGTGTGTCACCCTAAAAGCTACGATGAATCGATAACGAAAACTCACAGTTACCATCGATAGGAAGGATACCAATGTCAACAGTTATTACACATGTACCCAGACGGTTTTTACGTCAGGAAACATCCGCTATATCTGCCACAACTTCGTTACCTGATGGAACATCCCTACCTGTCACAACATCCACACATATGAGTCAGGCTAAGGCAACGTCACAAAGATGTGGCACAGCAGTAACAATAAAAGCTCTGCCCCGACGATCTTTGCGTGCAAAGATGCGCCAAGCCCCCGAGCCAGATATGAGTGAACGCTCACGGCTTCATCCCGTACCAACAGTTGTGTTAGACCCACAGGAAGAACAGGAGCCACAGGATGTATTGACATCGACGTGGGAACAGAAGGTATCTGATGAACAAAGTGGAGTAGCAAACATTGACTCTGCCTCTTATCACACATTGTCAGCTCAGAATACAAAGCAGTGTGAATCTGGAAGGGGATTAAAGAAAGGATATTTTGAGTCGCTTGTTGCACGTGTAAGCGACACTACGCATAAAGTGGGGCCAGCATCAGCCAATGATGTTTTTCGTGAAGTCATGGGAACGCCCTCTAAGGTACCCTGCCGTCGGTATCCAAAGAAAAAAAAGATCCCACTCTCGCGCATACTGTTAGTGATAGGTATAACAACGTTGGTAACGGCCAGTATTTACACGATAATAACTGCTCTGTCGGCATCCTACACAATGGATTACGTGATTGATGGGATTATTGCTCAACTATGTGCAGTTGGCCTTGTGGTGGGAGCCATTGGATACGCTCAACGTGAAAGCCCACACCTTGCCGACCATACAATAGCCTTTTATCGCGACCCTTTGGCCATGAATACTGCCAAGGGCAAGACACCAGACGGCACCAACACTTCAGAACATATTGGTACAACACATAAAGCTAACAGCCCGCAACGCATTGATGTATCACACCATCTAGATAGTGCGCCCCCGCGTGGTAGTTGGCGTTGTCTTAACAGATTGCACAGCAAAGCAGAGCCGATAGAAAAAGCAGAGCACCGTGCGGTAGGAAGCCCCACTGCACTAGGTGCAGTATCTGAAGGCAACATTCTTGGGGAAGACACAGCGCAAAGACCAAAGTTATCACCGTGGTATATCAGTGATGGAAGTATTCACTATCGCCTTGAAGTGCCATTGGTTATTGGAACACAACCAAAGAACCCATTTACAACTGATGATATTCGTCAATGGTCAATTGATGATAGCAGCGGTGAAATTGCTGATACGCATCTGGCTTTGTGGTGTCACAATGGAAAAATCCATGTACGCCAACTTGTTAACCCACATACAGCAAAGTGTTCGCAAGCACTTATCCACATGAAGAATAAAACGATTCCTTTGCAGGAACACACCTATACTTTTTCTGTTGATTGTGTTATTCGCATTGGCGCGTACTCCTTTAGCGTGAGTATTGAGGAACAGCGCCAGCTCACTACACATGCCGCATAACTTTTGGTACCTTCATACAGGAACACAGCTTTGAAATCTTGCTTCAATGGCTCTAGCGTGGCATAGAGAGCTGGGTAGTACTATGCCCAAGATTATGCTTTGTCCTTTCAGAGATATCTGGATGGGACGTGAGTATGAGGTTAATAAAGTGCTTGCTGATTGCTTCATATCAACTAAGGTCAGAGGGGATTATTCCGCGATTAGCAACACTGTAGTGTAGGTAAATACCTGTGAAAAACAGTGCCGTTACATAGTCCCCACAGAAAGAGGAAAGGAGGAATTTACCATGTATACATTACTTATTAACGTCATATTGTGTATTCAGTGCTGTAGCCAACTTGTTGTCCGCGCTATTTGTTATTTCCGTCCACAACCCCTTGCTGAACAGGAATGGATGATCGATGAAGACTATCGACGTATGGCCGAAATGATGAGTGACAATGGTGATGCCTCACAATCCGAAAAAAGGCACGATGTTGCAGCTGCTATGAAAGAATGGGAAGAAATATGTGAATCTTTCGACAAAGCGAATTCCAGCTACAGTACACCCAAGCAAGCTCTCCAGCAGAAAATAGCATAAAAATCACCATAACTACACAACAAGACGTAACATTTATGCAGGTGACAGCTTTAATGATACGGTGTATTTCTGCTAAGATGTGCATATGATTGATTTGCGAGCAATAAAAGATAATCCCGATCCTGCCTACGAATCCCAGCGTGCACGTGGTGGCGATCCCAGGCTTATTGACCAGGCGATTGAAGCTGATAACAAGCGCTTACAAGCATTAAGTGATTTTGAAAATCGTCGCGCTGAACAAAAAGCCCTGTCAAAAACTATCGGTAAGGCCAGTCCAGAAGAACGTCAGTCAGTATTGGCGAAAGCAAAAGCGATGGCTCAAGAAGTAAAAAGTCTTGAAGCTGCACTTGCTCAGGCAACACGTGAAGCCAACAGCGTGGCGATGAAGATTCCCAACCTTGTGGAGCCAGGTGTACCCTGTGGTGGAGAAGAAGACTTTGAAATACTTGCCCATAAAGGCCCAGAAAAGCGAGATTTTGCGGCTGAAGGTGTTACCGTACGTGACCATCTAGATATTGCCGAATCGTTAGATATTATCGACCAAAAACGTGGTGCTAAAGTCTCTGGTTCCCGTTTCTATTACCTGAAGGGGTGGGGGGCACGACTCGAACTTGCCTTACTGACAGCAGCGTGGGATCAGGCAACATCTTACGGTTTTATTCCTATGATTACCCCCACCATGGTGACACCACACACCATGTCGGGTACGGGATTCCTTGGTGAACACTCTGATGAAATCTATTATCTTCCAGCAGATGACCTTTACCTTGTTGGCACATCTGAAGTAGCCCTAGCTGGCTATCATACAGATGAAATTATGGACCTATCTGATGGCCCCATCCGTTATAGCGGATGGTCAAGCTGTTATCGACGTGAAGCAGGTTCACATGGTAAAGATGTGCGCGGAATTATTCGCGTTCACCAATTCAACAAAGTTGAAATGTTCAGCTACTGTCACCGCGAAGATGCCGCCGAAGAACATCAGCGGCTGTTAGCGTGGGAAGAAGAAATGCTGGCAAAAATTGAAGTACCTTACCGAGTGATTGATGTTGCTGCTGGTGACTTGGGCGATTCGGCTGCACGCAAGTTTGATTGCGAAGCATGGCTTCCCAGCCAAGAGCGCTATCTGGAACTCACGTCAACATCAAATTGCACAACCTTCCAGTCACGTCGCCTTCATATCCGTGAAAAAACAGATGATGGGAAAACAACACCAGTAGCCACACTCAATGGCACACTGGCCACAACACGCTGGCTTGTTGCCTTACTGGAAAACCACCAGCAACCAGATGGAAGCATTGTTGTGCCTCAAGCACTTCGACCATACCTGCAGGGTAAGGAAGTTATTGCCCCCACGAAGGAATAATGTTGATGAGCCAAGCACCCGGGTTGTTCGTACCGCCAGAGTTTTCTGGTTCGCTATCGGCACCCCTGCCGCGCGTTATTTCACGTAGTAATGGCTCACCTCACACAACGCCGCCCCTTCACGCACCACAATTAGTGAAGGGGCAGTCACTGCGCGGTGCCATCATTGCCTTCGATATTGATGGCACACTTATTAATCACAGCGGGGAAATAGAAAAAGAACTAGTAGATGGTCTGCGTGAACTACAAGCACGCGGGGCACGTATCATTGTGGCCACAGGGCGTTCGATCCCCGCAGTAATGCCCATTCTTGATGTCCTTCAACTTGATCATGAGTGGGTTGTTTGTTCCAATGGTGCAGTCACAGTGCGGGTAACACGTACTCACGACGCACACTCACTTTTTGGCGCACCAGATGCCCCTTTGCACGCCCACCATCAAAAAGAAAAACGCGCACCTGAAAAGCGAAGCGTCCCCAACACACAACATAAGGAGCCCTCCGCCCTCTTCACCCTTTCTACTGCCATGTCATATGAGGTAATAGATGCCGTGACCTTCGACCCTACACAGGTTATTGAAATTCTTCACCGGGCTTTACCTCACGCGTTAATCGGCGTGGAAGACATCGGACGAGGATTCAAAGTTTCACAACCATTTCCAGAAGGTGAACTTATTGGCCACGAACAGGTTGTTGGTTTAGAGGGGCTTACACAACATCCCGTTTCACGTGTGATTATGCGAGCCCCAGACATGGATGTTGAGGAGTTTCGGCAGGCAGTAAACAAGGTTCGCATTGAATCAATTCCCTGGGATATTGGGTGGACCGCATGGCTGGATGTAGCACCCCCATTTACGACGAAAGCTGCAGCCTTGCAGCGTTTAGCAAACTCACTTAACGTTATTCGGTCGCGTTGCGTAGCAGTGGGGGATGGCACCAACGATGAAACAATGATTGCGTGGGCCGGTTGGGGGATCGCAATGGGGCAAGCTGCAGCCAGAACGCAAAAGCGAGCCGACACCGTGACCGCCACCATCGAGAACAACGGGGCGTTAGATGTTGTGCGGGCACTTCTTGAATAGTAGGCTCTTAAAACATGTGGGCTTTAGGTGGCGAACTAGCGCTTTCTGATTCTATGAATTTGTGGCCTATCAGGTAAAATTAGCAAGTGAAACAATAGAATCAACACTGCCTAGGAGGCTCTTGTGAGCTGGTTTGATGCCAAGGAACATAATCGTTGGCTTTCCCACAATATGCACACAATTTTAGAATATGGCCACAACGCTGCTATTCCCACAGGGTTTGGCTACCTACGCGGAGATGGCACAATTGACCACAATCAGCCATGCTGGCTCTATATAACAGCCCGAATGACCTTCGTGTACTCAATGGGTTCCATTATGGGGATTCCCCAATGCCGAAAGTTTGCAACTCATGGGCTAAAAGCCCTAGAAACCTATTTTTATGACGAAGAACACGGCGGCTGGTATGAGGCAATTGAAGCCGCACCAGATGACAATGGAAAAGCCGTACCTGTGAAGGGCCATGACGGAAAACAGGGTTTTGCAACCCAATGTGTTTTGTTGGCGGCTGCCACTGCCACAATCGCGAACCGTCCTGGCGCTCACGAACTATTGGCGAAGGCCATTGATGATCAAGAAGCACACTGGTGGGATCCGGAGTTTTCGATGGTGCATTCCGCGTGGGATACGGCGTATTCACAGCGCGAAGCCTATAACGGTCTTGTAGCTCAGCTCCACGCCGTGGAAGCCTACCTTTCAGTGTCAGACGCAATTCACGATCAACTGTGGATAGACCGTGCCGTCGATATTTTGCATCGCGTCTACCAGATTGCCGAAGCAAACCATTGGCGTATTCCTGAACACTACGATGCTCAATGGGAGCCGATCTACGATTTCAATGAAGATGACAAATTTAACTTTGAGCGCCCCTGGGGAATCACTGTTGGGCACGCCTTTGAATTTGCGCACCTGACGTTGCTGGCCCGCGCAATGTTGGAAGATGCCGGACGTGAAGTTCCCGAATGGATGCTAACAATGGCAACCGAGATTTTCGATCGTGCACGCGTCGATGCCTGGAACCGCGACGGATTGCCTGGATTTTGTTACACCACAGACTACGATGGTAACCCCGTAGATAGCAGACGCGAATATTGGGTGCCACTTCAGGCCGTTCAGGCAACTGTGGCGTTATTTAGGACCATTCAAAATACAGGAGGACGTTCTGCCGATCTTGAACATTACGAGCATTGCTATCATTCGTGGATGGATTATGTTGCGGAATATGTTTTTGAACGCCCTGGTATTAGTCACTATCACCCCGCCTCGTCATCTGGTGTGCTCCCTGGGGAATCGCATGGACACCAGGGAATCTATCATGCTTTCCAGGCGATGCTTGCCCCCAGACTACCACTGTCACCAACAATGGCGTTAGCTCTGTCAAATGGAAAACTTGATAAACCAACATGGCGAGCCTCAAAGAAGAAAAAGAAGAAGGCATGGTTTGGGCGACAATGATTATTTATCAGGCATAACGCGCTCGAATTCACAAATGCGTTCATTTCGCGTTACACTTGTGACTGAGCTGGCTCGTACTTCGTCGCCATAAAAAGGCGGGCTAGCACCGGGAGAGTTGTCCGAGCGGCCGAAGGAGACGGTCTTGAAAACCGTTATACCCTCACGGGTATCAAGGGTTCGAATCCCTTACTCTCCGCTCTAAAAACCAGGTAAACATGTGTTTACCTGGTTTTTTATTGCTCTGAGCGGGGGTAATGTAGGTTATTATAGATTTTTTGAACACGGTCTTTATCGGTTTTTATCGGTGTTTATCGGTCTAGTTATGGTACAAATTATGGTACGAGTTTTACGACATGGCTATATAACGATTTATGTATCATAACTCGCAAACAGGACTGATTGTGATGGCGCGGTCTTGCGCATCAATCTTTGCCTTATTTTGGGCAAACTGGGCAAGAATGGGCAAGGGGCTAGAGCTCGTCATGAGAGCGGCACAGCGTGACTGTCCTCAGGATTGTTTATGCTCTAGCGGGATGGGGTATGCTGTGGCATCAAAGGCATTGTTTTCTTCCATCTGTTCAAAGGTCTGATGGGTCGTTGAAGAAATGCCGCGCAAACGGAACGGTTCCGAAGAAGCAAAGGCTTCTTGGACTTCACCCACAAGGTCAACCATAGCTTCATAAGCAGCTACGGGATTGCCACGATAAATCTCGATTGCAATTTGTTTGTGATCTTCCAATGCGCGCGGTTCAGGTCGCGGAGGCATTAAACCAAGCTGCGTGCGCCACAGTAATACAGATTCAACTACGGGTGATAGAGCTGCGAACATCTCATTGCCGCAGTATTGCAAAATACGTGAATGAAACATGATGTCGTAACGCATAAACTTGGGGCCTGAGTCGATAGCGCCTAGTTCATAGACTTTCTTTCCTAGATGTAAGATCTCTTCGCGCTGTTCTTTGGAAGCAAAACGTGCTGCTGCCGCAACGGCATGGGGCTCAATAGCTAGGCGCAGGGCTGTTAAAGACTCTAGTTGGGAATCGCGTTGAGGCCCATTAAGGCGCCAGCGAATGATTGCTGGGTCAAAAACATTCCAGCTCTGTTTATTCTGAACAATCATCCCAATGCGTCGCTGAGCCCTGACCAGGCCAAACCCTTCAAGGCTTCGTTGGACTTCACGGGCTACAGTGCGGGAGCATTCAAACTCGGCTTCAATTTCTGCCAATGTGATGATGCTGTTGCAAGGGATGTTACTATCCACAATGCGTGGCCCAAGTATGTTGATGATATCTTGGAAACGTGATTTTTGTTCGTTCATGGTCTGTTCCAATAGAATTGCGTTTAGGGTGATACCTGATAAACCCCAAAAAGTGGTTTTTCAAAAACGGAAAACAGTAAATGAATCTTTTCTTAAAGGGGCTCGTATTGTTTTAATGCCTTGATTATATCCTCAACAGCACGATTAATTCAGTACTGTTACCACTGTGCTTGCTTTAGATATGACGTATATGTATTATTCGTATTATGTAATACAGTCTAAGCAGAGCATATCTGTACGACATACAACGCAACTCATCGGTGAAAATGGTTCGAAGTAGAGCACTTTCCCGTAATGGTGAGAATATTTTGACGACGTGTATCTTTTACCGTTATCGCTGAAATAATTGAATATAGCAGATCCTATGAATCGATGGAGATTGAGCATGGTACTTCCAGTAGAAATCGAAGGTTGGGAACAAACGCTAACAACGGGACCACTACTAGGTATTGCGGTTGCTGCGGTGGCGGTAATTTTGGTTCTTATCATCGGTTTTCGACTACATGCCTTCCTTACACTTGTGCTAGTTAGCCTACTTACCGCATTTGCTGCAGGAATCCCTGCAGGAAGCGTTCTATCGGTAATGTCCAGTGGATTTAACGGAACTATCGGTGATGTTGCCCTTATTGTTGGTCTTGGTGCAATGTTAGGAAAGCTTGTTGAGGCTTCGGGAGGAGCAAAGATACTTGCCGATGCCATGATCAATACTTTCGGAGAGCAACGAGCACCGCTTGCTTTGGGGGTGGCATCATTATTCCTGGGATTCCCTATATTTTTTGATGCTGGACTTGTGGTGATGCTACCAGTTGTTTTTGCAGTTGCGCACCGGCTTAAAGGCAATGTAGTGCTGTATGCCATCCCAACTGTTGCTGCATTTTCAACGATGCATGTTTTTGCTCCACCCCATCCAGGTCCGGTTGGTGCCGCAACGGCCTTGGGAGCAAATATGGGGCTGGTTTTGCTGATCGGCGTTGTTGTTGCGCTACCGACATTCTATATTTCGGGTATTTTGTGGGGACGCTGGATTTCTCAACACGTCGAAGTGCGTCTACCAAAGCTCTTTGGGTCAGTTAAAGATGACGACCTTCCCGATAAATTACCCTCTGTCGGTATCATTATCTTCACTATTGTCCTTCCTGCAATCATCGTTATGTTTAACACGGGCCTGAACGCTTTGGTTCAAGCCCAAATTTTAGAGGGCGTGGAAAAAACAAACAGTTATGGGCTTAGTGAATATCACGCAACATCACCTTTAGTGAATACATTCGTTACTCTTGGTCAATCGAAAGTGGCACTGTTGATTTCGGTGTTGGTAGCATTGGTTATTCTTGGACGCTACATCGCAAAAGATAAAATTCGCCTTGAAAAAGTATTGGACTCATCTATAGGTCCAGTTGCATCGGTCATTCTTATTACTGGCGCAGGCGGTATGTTCGGAGGCGTGTTACGTGAAGCCGGTATTGGTAAAGCGTTGCAAACATCCCTGGCTGACCTGGGGATTCCCGTTATTTTAGCAACGTATCTTATTGCTGTCTTGCTTCGTCTTGCTCAGGGGTCTGCTACTGCCGCATTGATGATTACCGCTGGATTAGTTGCACCCATGGTAACTGATGCGCACCTATCGGCACTGGGGATTGCATGTATCGTCTTGGCGGCATCAGCAGGTTCTGTCTTTGGTTCTCACGTCAATGATTCGGGCTTCTGGCTGGTTGGGCGCTTAACTGGCATGGATGTAAAGACCACTTTGAAAGTGTGGACAATGCAGCAAACTATTCAGTCGTTTGTTGGTTTCATCTTTGTCGCTATCATTTACATGTTTTCATAGGATACATACGCGAAGCAGAGGAGAGTTCAGTGAATATCAGGCCTACCTTCCCTATCCATCACATTGTGATAATGGGTGTATCGGGATGCGGGAAAACAACGGTTGCCGGAATTGTTGCTGACAGAATGGGATTGGAAAGTGCTGAAGCTGATGATTTTCACTCGCAAGCAAATATCGAGAAAATGGCGGCTGGCCGCGCACTCAACGATGAAGATCGCTGGCCATGGCTTGAAGATATCCGCAAATGGATAAGTAAAGAAGAACAACGGGGGCAATCAAGTATCCTTACCTGTTCAGCATTGAAACGGTCATATCGCGATCTTTTACGCGGAAATTCCGACAACGTTATTTTCGTTCATTTGAATGGCGATAAAGACTTGATCCTTCGTCGCATGTCAGCACGTATTGGTCACTTCATGCCAACAAAGCTGCTGGAATCCCAACTGGCAACATTAGAAGATCTTGAGCCCGACGAAAAAGGTTTCGTTGTTGATGTGAACAACACCCCGCAAAATATTGCCAGCGAGGTCATCGCCAAATGTGAACAACTCATTGCCAGTAAAAATAGTGCTAGCACTCAACAGCAGCAAAAACCGAGTGACGCAACAGAAATCAGTGCCTTGCAGGCTTCGCCCTCTGAAAAAGCTGATATTGGTGTCTATGGCCTTGGGGTGATGGGCACCTCCCTTGCGCGAAACTTCGCACGAAATGGCTTTAAGGTTGCCGTCTACAACTACGAAATGGATGTGACCCGCGATTTTATCAACCGCTACGGTGTGGAAGGTACCTTTATTCCAACATTTTCAGAGGACGAATTTGCTGGCGAGCTTTCAACGCCACGAGTGGCTTTGCTGATGGTCACCGCTGGTAAAGTCACTGAGCAGGTAACGCGCCAGCTTGCCGATGTCTTTGAAGCGGGCGACATTATTGTGGATATGGGTAATTCTCATTTCCCCGACACGCGTACACGCGAGCAGGCTCTGCGTCAGCTCGACCTGCATTTTGTGGGATGCGGAACCTCTGGCGGCCAGGAAGGCGCACTGCACGGACCATCATTGATGGTGGGTGGCAGTGAGCACGCCTTTAAACGATTACAGCCCATGTTCACAACGATTTCGGCAAAGGCAGGTGACGGTACACCTTGCTGTGCGCATACAGGAACGGATGGTGCTGGCCATTTTGTGAAGATGATTCACAATGGCATCGAGTACGCCGATATGCAACTGATTTCAGAAGCCTATTCGCTGCTTCGTTACGGTGCTGGGCTGAGCCCATCAGAGATTGCCGACGTGTTCTTCATGTGGAACGAGGGGGAGCTCAGCTCCTATCTGATACAGTGTTCAGCCCAGATCTTGGCTCATAAGGATGCGGATACTGGCAAGCCGTTTATTGATATTATTGATGATCGTGCAGGTCAGAAAGGTACTGGATTATGGACGGTCAAGGAAGCACTTGACCTTGGCATCCCACTGACAGGCATTGCCGAGGCAACACTTGTGCGCATGTTAAGCGGTCAAAGTGCGGAGCGCATCATTGCATCAAGGGCTTTTGATTCGTTAAAAACAGAGGACGTTCAACCGATTGAGTCAGCAGATCGCCAGGCATTTATTGATGCTGTTGGTGATGCCCTTTACGCTTCAAAGATTATTGCCTATTCGCAAGGCTTTGACGCCCTGCAGGCAGGCGCGAAGAAATACGGTTGGAAGATGGATCTGGCCGAGGTTGCCAAAGTGTGGAGAGCTGGCTGTATTATCCGTGCTCAGTTCTTAGACAAGATTGCCGCCGCCTATGCCGATGAAGGGCTGGAGCTGCTGATGGCTTCTGAACATTTTGCCGACCGTATTCGTAGTGCTTACGATGGTTGGCGCAAAACTGTTGTGGAAGCTGTACAGCGTGGAATTGCGATTCCTGCCTTTACGTCATCATTGGCATACTTTGATGCCATACGTAAGGAACGCATGGGTACGGCCCTTGTGCAGTCTCAGCGTGACTTTTTTGGTGCGCATACATACAGGCGCGTCGATAAAGAAGGTGTGTATCACACCCTATGGGCAGATGATATGAGTGAGATTCGGATGGATAAGTAAACTCTGCAAGCGTATCATCACTTACTGCAGGCTTGGATGGGCAGGATGTAGGAAATCTTTGCACACAGTATTTAGCGTGCGGTGCATCAAAGGCTGATACATTCAATATTCACAGCTTGGACTATAGTGCGCATGCGAATCGCACGAAAGCCGGCACGCTACCTTGGGGTTCTTTGCCCGTATTACACTGGTCCCCGTCAGGTATGCGTGTCGGCTTTCCTGTAGATGGTGTTCTATTAAGTGCAGTAAAGCTGTTGATGGTCTATCTAGATGCAGAGTATCTTAAACGTTACTTACGTTATCGTCTGCACAGAGCATAGAGGCAGAATACGACGATTAGTCGTCGATGCCAACCATCACCTCAGTTGCCTTAATAACTGCGCAGGCAGGGGAGCCAACTTTGAGTTCCAAAGATTCGACAGCCTGTTTGGTAATTGCAGCCGTGATGGTCTGTTGTGAATCATCAAGTGTAATGGTGACCGTAGCCATAACGGTGCCAAGGTCGATTGCGGTGACTGTTCCACGCAGCTCGTTTCGTGCAGAAAGTTTCATGATTATTCTTTTCCTTGTCATGATTTGTGTGAATGTTTCTTCTTAGTAGTCCTATAAGTGTACTTCTTAAAAGAAAAGGGGGTTAATTATAGGGTGATGGAGTAAATGGCTTATCGGCTAACGCGCAGAGCAAAAAGGATGTTGTGATTCTAGAAAGGCCTCACAAGTCAAGAGATTGAAAAAAGGGCGTTTTCCCACCATTGCAGTGACAGGAAAACGCCCTTTTCGTTGCATGTGAACTTTAGCCCAGGTGCCCTACAGCCTGAGCCTCTTTCGATAAATAAGCGCCGCACCAAGTATCAACAACACAATTGAACCAAGCACAATGGTGTTAAATGACGACCCTGTGACAGCTAATCTTACGTGCTTCTTGTCCGAACTAACCTGGTCAGATGTGGCAGAGATGCCGTGCTTTGAAACATTTTTACCACCTCCAGTAGCTGGTGCTTTACCAGCATCAGGTGCCGGTTTTTCTGTGGGTTTTGGATCTGGTTTTTCCGAAGGGTTTGGATCCGGTTTATCCGAAGGTTTTGGATCCGGGGCTTCAGTCGCATGAGCAAAATTGGAAAGCTGACAAGTATCACCAGTAAGCGCATGTGAATAAATGTCTTTTGTTGCCACACCTGGCGCACCACTGTATTTTTCGCCCTTTAACGATCCTGCCACTACATCGGCACGGAAAGTTGTGGGATCTTTGAGATACCTATTGACAACATTATCCGCACAGCTAATGTTTCTGCCATAAGCAACGTGGGATGAATGAGCAACCGTCAATAGACTGCCACCCATGAGTTGCGAGGCAACAACACCGTTTTCAAAAGGTGTTGCAGAATCAAAACTGGAAGAGACAATCAATGTATCAGACAGATTCTTGAAATAGTGCGAGGGCGATAAAACAGACTGTGATTTCGGAAGGAATGGGCATACGTTGCTATGACTATATCGATAGCGCTGTTCACCGTTGCTGTCCTTACCGGGATCCCTCAACGGAGCAGCCTGCCAGTAGTCGCGCCAATTTTTTTCACTTTCTTCCTTTGATGCTAATGCTTTATCGTCAACATCCATGCAGGTAATAACCCTGTAGGCGGCTTCTTTAAAAGGAACTGTCGGGGGAAGCGGTTTATCATTATCATAATCGTAGTTATACTCGACGCGGAAGTAGCTATCAAAAAGGCTCCGTAAATCACTTCCGTTTTTCTCTTTATCCAGCGAAATAAGTCCATCATTGAGTGTTGTCCACAAACTGGTTGAATATAGAGGCTTAAACGTTGCCCCCCACACAAGATGTTCAAAGCTCAGTGGGTTACCGCTACCATCGGTATAGGTTGTTCCACCGTAAGAAGCCTGGATCAATTCTTGGAATTTTGCATAGGCGATATCAATTTGTTCCTGGGGTGGTTTTCCTTTTATCTGACCCACATATTCTTTTGCAAAACAGTCGTTATCGAACAGTGGGGATTGCGATAAACATGCCTCCAAAAATTTCACAAATGTTTCATTAAAGCCCTGCGCTTGACTTTTCTCACGATCAAGAAGTGTTCCATTAGGCAAGTACTGCTTTAACTTCTTGGTTAATCCAGGATCGCCGGCGTGAGTCAGCGGATTTTCAATACCGTCGATAACCATTGCCCCAACATTATTGGGAAACTGTGTTGCATAAACGAAGCCAAGTCGCGAACCGTAGCTTGCGCCATAGTAATTGAGTTTCTCATTGCCAAACACGGAGCGCATTACGTCAAGGTCTTTGGCAACATTTGCTGTTCCCACTTGTGGAATAAATTCGCTGCCGCTGATCCCAAAGAGTTTTCCAGTGTTGTGGAGGCATTTATCAGCATTGTACTTACTGATTTTCATTGCGCTATCGTAGCTATCTTTATCGCCTCCTGCGGCTTGCTTAAAGAAGGCAGCAGAGGATTCACAGCGTATCTGTGGTAATGCTCCACCGACACCTCGTGGATCAAAAGACACCACGTCATAACCAAGATCTGTAAAGGTTTCTCCTTTAATAGTGGGATCTTCGAAATTGAGATGGGCGAAATTTGCTCCATAATATATTCCAGAGGCTCCAGGTCCGCCTGGATTCACAAAGATGCTCCCTTTGTGTGGAACACCGCTCTTCGCAGGAATTTTTATGATTGGCAGTGCAATAGTGCTACCTTGAGGTTTGCTGTAGTCAAGCGGAAGGATAATATAACCGCATTTCGTTCCAAAAGGAAAAACATCGTGAGCGGAGATCACGTCAAATATACTGGCGTTGGCAGATAGTGAGTCACAGTTTAAGGAATCGATATAGCCTTTTGACCACACAATTTTTTGTGAGTAAAACTCATGTAGTCCAGCGGGTACCGCACCAGTTGGTGTGCCCCCAGGGACAGGTCGGCCAATACGATATTTTCCATTTGAGTAAAAGTGTTTTGCCCCATGTGGAAGAAAAAGATCATCTGGGTCTTCCTTGATACTGGCAAAATCCAGTGGATCAGGCACTTTGACTGCAGAGGTCGAAGCATCGGCATGTGCATCGCTGGCTGAAGCCTTAGCAGAAGCGGATGCCTTCGCCTCATTACCGTTCTTAGAGTCGAGAGGAGCTTTCACAACGGTTTTCGGTTGTGCAGGTGAAGTGGCTCCAACAGATTCACCTTTATCAGCACGTGCTTCATTGTGAGTGGGAGACTGTGAATCCGTTTCGGATGGCACTGGCACACTGCCTGAAGTAGATAAAAGATTGTCAGGTTGTTCAACTACTGGTTCGTCGACATCATTTTCGATGGGGGGGGGGCAGTAAATGCACTTGTGGCACCCAGAAAGGAAAAGATAACAGTAGCAGAAATGTAACTAATAATTTGTTGAGTTCTCATTGTTCGTCTCTTTGCTGAAATGGCTAGGCAAAACCTAGCCAGTATTGACTTATTGTTTGGAACTTTTTCGTCTTAGCAAAGAAACGACAACCAAGGAATGTTTATACCACATAATTATCAGCGTGTGAGAAGTTACATGAAAAAGAAAACAAAAAGTGCGCAAGGGGGGAGTTGAACCCCCACGCCCGATAAAGGGCACACGGACCTGAACCGTGCGCGTCTACCAATTCCGCCACTTGCGCAGTTGCGTTGTTCACCATCACAATTCCAGATGAACATTCCCCTGGAATGAATATGCGAACGTGATAAATTTAGCTTGTAGAACTGAAATTAGCAAACTGGAGTGATCAAACAGGTGTTTTCACTGTTTCGATAGTTGAAAAGAGTAACGTTAGGCAGCACAATAAGCATCATGACAACACAGCCACCCATCGACAGCGAATGCACGGATCAATCTACAAAAGACGCTTCACGGCACACACGTGATAACACAGTGACACCTACCGATCCCCATGTGACCATAGAAGATATGCCTATCCACCCCTCTGAAAGAAAAAACCGCCAGCACACACACAACACAAATGTCACACCGATTGGCCGTAAGAGTGGTGCAACGTCTTTACCGCAAACATCAGAACAGTCTCTTCCTTCGTCAAGACCCGTTGTAGTTGCTGCCACACAGAAGAGTGGCAGTAATACGTCCTCTTCAAAAAATCTGCGCGTCCCCCTGTCAATATTGGATTTGTCGCCTAAAAGTGAAGGATCCAGTCGGAAGGATGCCCTTGACGCATCGTTAGAACTTGCAAAAGTCGCTGATAGAAATGGTTACGCACGCTATTGGATGGCTGAACATCACGGCTCAATGGCCTTTATGTCATCGGCTACCGCACTTCTGCTGGCC
Source organism: Actinomycetaceae bacterium (assembly GCA_030540715.1). Taxonomy (GTDB): domain Bacteria; phylum Actinomycetota; class Actinomycetes; order Actinomycetales; family Actinomycetaceae; genus JAUNVQ01. Next base: position 36,398 of record JAUNVQ010000022.1, read on the forward strand.
CGTGCCGCCGAACATACCGAACGCGTCCGTATTGGTGCAGGCGGCGTTATGTTACCTAATCACACACCACTTATGGTTGCCGAATACTATGGCACATTGGCTACACTTTACGGTGACCGAATTGACCTTGGATTGGGGCGTGCACCAGGAACGGATCCGATCACTGCATCAACACTTCGGCGGGGCTCAGCTGAGCTAGACGATTTTTCGCGTGATGTCACCGAACTGAAGTCGTATCTAGCAGATTTCTCAGAGGACGAAGCCCCACCCACTCTTTCTGGTGCTGAAGCAGCCGTGTTGGGAATCCCCTATCGCCCTCAAGTGCAGCGCCGACATGTGCGCGCAATTCCAGGTGAGGGAACAAAAGTTCCGCTATGGATGCTTTCATCATCAGCTGCAGGTGCTCATGTAGCCGCAGAATTGGGGATGCCCTACAGTTTTGCCAGCCATTTTGCGCCCTCTGCAATGGAAAAAGCATTACAAACATATCGTGACAACTATCAGGGTGACTCGCCGTGGGCACTTCGTAAAGAGCCCTATGTGATGGCTGGTGTGCAAGTAATGGTTGCCCCCACACGTGAAGAAGCAGAATACTTGGCATCTTCGGGGCGTCAGCTGCGTTCCGATATTCGACGCGGTGTGCCTTCGGAACTTAAGCCGCCACAAAAAGATATGCACGATACGCGTCCTGACCTACGACTTGTAGATGCTTCAGGATCGCCCTCTTTTGAAATCGTTGGAACACCACAAGACGTTGTTGCTGGCCTTGAGGCACTGGTTAATTTTTGGGAAATGGATGAATTAATCGTCATTACGTGGGCCTACGACCCGAAGATGCGTGAACGCTCTTACGAACTGCTAGCACAAGCCTGGAATGGATAACTGTGACATCACAAGCGCATACCATTGCATCGTTGCGTGCCGTAGCACCGATGCACATCATTGCAGACAGGGGAGCCGGTGTTCTGGTAGGTCAGGCATGTGGGGATGCTCTTGGCGTCCCCTACGAGTTTAAGTCGCCAAAGCTTGACGATACTCCGCATATGATTGGCGGTGGAATGGGTGATTACAGTCCAGGTGAATGGTCAGATGACACCCAATTGGCTATCTGTATTGCTGAAGTGGCGGTCACCGGTATTGATTTGACCACAGAAGAAGCCTTGGACGCGATTTCACAGCGCTATATTGCGTGGTTACAATCAGGTCAGCGCGAACTTGACGCACAAACACGTGTGGTAATTGAGCAGGCTATTGCCGATGATCTTCCTGGGCGACCAGCTCAAAAAATGCGGCGTTCAGCAGCATATTTTCATCGTCGCACCAATCGGTCATCAGGGTCGGGGGCTCTTGCTCGCACAGCAATAATTGGTTTATCACGTTTGAATGAACCAGAGTGGACAGCTGCCGCAGCAAGAACCGTTGCTGAACTCACACATGTGGACCCTCTAGCTGGTGATTCGTGTGTACTGATGTGCGAGACAATTCGCCAGGCAACACTTTCGACATTGGAAGGAAAACAGACGTGGAACAGGCGTTTTCGTATTGAGGCTGGCTTAGATCTATTGCCCGCATCGCGACGTGATCAGTGGAAAGAATGGTTAGACGAAGCGCGCGACCTCTATTTTAAACCTCCGATGGATAACACGTTTACTGTGGGGGCACTGCAGGCATCCCTGGGTGCTATCACTGCAGCGATTCTTGATTCAAAGGAATCAGTTGGTATGGCCGACTGGGGAATTCGTCGCAGCATCGAAAATGCGGTGCGTGTTGGTGGCGATACCGATACGATAGCTGCCATTACGGGGGCTATGGTCGGTGCGTGTGTAGGGGCAATGGCGCTACCGCGAGAATGGACGAAGCGTATCCACGGTTGGCCTGGATTTAAAATGGATGCTCTTGTTGATTTAGGTATTGGGGCTGCTATGGCTGGTCTTGTTGGGCCTGAGGGAATGGCACATGCAATGGAGTCAGGGATGGATTTTTCGCGTCTGATTGAAGCTGAACCCGACAGTGGGGGCACAGATGCGGATGATGAATAAATGGCGTTGAAGCCCAGTTGAAAACATCTTTCATATCTGAAAGTTATTGATTGTATTCAATAAATATAAGCCTGAAAATGCTGCCATTTTTCGGTTCGTGATGATATTGTGTGACCTATGAGTAATGAAAATAATAATACCCCAGGAAAGGTTGCTCAGCCTCAATCGGCTCAGCAACAGGCCCCATCATCACCGTCACAACAGCCAGCAACGGCGCAACCGCCAGCACAGGCATTCCCGCCGCGGGCAGCTTCTGCACCTTCCATACAAGTGGCTTCCATGCAACAGCAAGCATATCAGC
>JAUNVQ010000022.1:38837-47040 GCA_030540715.1 Actinomycetaceae bacterium
ATCAGCCTGTACCATATCAACAACCGATGCAGGTATCTCCTGCGCAGGCACCTGGGCAGGTTCCTATGCAACAGATGCCGCCACAGCAGCAGCCATATATGCAAGGTCAGCCAGCTGCTGCTCCCTATATGCAAGGTCAACCAATGCCAGCCCAGCCGATGATGGGTCAGCAAATGCAGCAGCGTGGACAAAGCTCCAAATCAGCCGTTGTTGCTGGCATTTTATCATTCTTCTTTGGAGGGTGGGGAATAGGTAACTTTTATGCTGGACATACAGGTGCTGGTGTGGGCCAGATTATCTTGTTCTTTGTGACAGTTCTTCTTATCTTCATCCCGATTATTGGGTGGGCTATTTCCGCTTTAACAGGTCCTGCGTTGGGCATATGGGCCCTTATCGATACCATTATGTACCTTACCAAAGCAGGTGGCCACGCATACGATGGCGACGGTAACTTGCTGCAGTAAGAATCTCTACGCAGGGCGGGCGTATCTGTCATCTTGCGTAAGGTAGCGCATATAGTGTGCGTACAGTTGTGCGCGCACTGTGGGTCGCGGGAAAAAGTTTTTTGCTTGAATGTGTGAAACCTTGTGCTAAGCGTGTGTAAGCATTGCTACCACCAGCCAGCGCAGGCATAGCTTAAAGATAGTGTGAAAGTGCTGCAAGTACCGCCTGTTGGGGAGCTTTGGCAGCTGTATCGGTATTGATATGGAACTCCTGAGCGCCCTGCGGTGAACAAAGATCCGAGACTCCCCGAATAGAAACAAACGGGACGCCGTAGCTATAGCACACTTGCGCAGCTGCACACGATTCCATATCAACGCTGAGCGCATCGGGAAAATCCTTACGAAACTGATCAACGTTTGTAGCGGTCACAAAAGAATCTGATGATACGACTTCACCCTGTAGAATTCGTTGAGCATGAGGGGTTTGCGAGTTGGGGGTCTCTGTGTTGTCACGAGCCTCAGCATTGTGTGGTGCTAGTGTGTGTGATTGCGGGGACTTTGCACGATGAAGCAGTTGAGCATCGCCACTATAGTATTTGGGCATTTGCGGAACTTGGCCGCGTTGATAGCCAAAAGCTGTGGCATCAGCGGTGCCATAAATATAACTGTTTCCGCAGATGATGTCTCTCACGTTCACTGACGCGGCCAAACCCCCACACGTGCCCGTATAGATGATTGCGGGGGGTAAAAACTGTGTGATGGCAATGGTTGTGGCACTTGCCGCATTGACCAGGCCGATTCCGCTGATACCAAGCACGAGGTCCTGCTGCTTCAACTGTAGATAGAACCACGTGCTTTTACCGTATGCTGCTACCTGTTCGTGTGATTCGGCCATATCAAACCACGGCTCGGCTTCTTCCTGCATGGCACATAGAATGATCGGCAAATGAGTGGTGGTGCGGTCTGCAGCGATGGCCTTAGCGATGGTTGATGGTGAGTTACCAGGCGTTATGCTAGGTGTTGCGCTAGGGATGGCGTTGGGTGTTGTAGTCATATCTTTGGTTGCCTATCAAGAGTAGTTATTGTCAAGTCTACGATGTACTGTGCCTGCTTGTGGCGTGCGTTCGCATAGAAACTACGTGATTGCCAGTGTTGAAGTAGTCACTACGCGTCTTAGCCCCGTGTCAACTAGGCCGCTGTCCAGTTTGTGCCACTTTATGCGTGATAACTGGCGGGTCGATGTGTACCGGGCGGTCTTGAACAGTTGGGGTAGTCTAGCCATTGTTTGGCGGTGCGGCCACGCATATTGGTTGGTCTGGTTCGCCAACTTATATGTGTCTGGCTCCAGTAGGGTATGACCACGCGTACAGGGTGGTTTTCCCAAGAGTAATACTGGGTTAGTAGTGCGCGCCAGCAGGCCCATGTACACCGAGTGGTCGTGGGGCATTACATTTCTGGTGTGTGTCTTATGCATTGCACCCTTGTGGACGCATGTAGACAGGTGGAGGCTCATCACGCGACGTGGCCGGTACCTATGCCATGACTTGTTCCCATTCATCGCGACGCTCTAAAAACGCACGAACAGCTGCTTTGGCCCCTTCTAAACTATGGTTTGCTCCCCAGCCGCACTGTATTTCATTAGCGGCAGGAACTTCGGAGGCATCAAGTAGGTCAGTCATTGTTTGTTCAAGAATCGCAAGGAACTTTTTGGGTTGCAGGCCAAGTGTGATGGCATAAAAACCTGTTTGGCATCCCATGGGGCTAAAATCAATGAGCTTATCGGTATGATTTCGCATGTGTTCGGCTGTCATGTGTTCGATAGAGTGGATAGCGTCAGTTTCAAGGTGGTCGCAATTAGGCTGGCAAAAGCGTACGTCATATTTTATGAGGACGTCACCGCCGGGCAGCTCTTTTGTATCGGCAATGCGCACATAAGGAGCTTTTACTTTTGTGTGGTCAAGGTTAAAAGATTCAACATTCATTCGCTTTGTTTCCATAGTTCCAGTTTAGCGTGTAGTTGTGAGGGGAGTGAGTTCGTCGCTGACAGGACTTAGCATGGTAATTGTTAGGGGCGCTTCGGATGTGACGGGGTATCGTATTGCGGACAGCAACACGCCGAGATGAAAAAATATTTGTGATGCCTACCACAAAGCTGAAGGTTTTCCACATCTGTGGAAAACGTAACCTCCTGCGATGATAGACATTATCCTCTGTTTATTTTCCCTCTTTCCACAGGTAATGTGGATAATATAGTCAACCACATCATATTGGGGTACTGGCGAAAAACCACCACTAGGTATAGTGTCTAAGAGCGGGCAAAAAATGTAGTCTCATGTAAACTACATTGATGTGGTTATCATCCAGGTAGCCACAGTGCAGACTAAAGAATGCATACCAGGCCAGATGCCCTGACCAGACTAACGGTCCAGGAGGTCACGTCTCTGGATAGATTCCAGAGCAGGTAGCAAACGAACGCCCCGACACGTGCACAATGCTTGACGATAGCACTGGCTAATGCCGAAGATAGCATCTTCAAGCCCGATACAGAACAGGAAACAACACATGAGCATTACCGTTTATTCAATGCCTCGTTGCGTGCAGTGCGATGCCACAAAGCGCGCTCTGACCAAACAGGGTATTGCCTTTGATGAAGTAGACATGACTGTTGATGAGACCGCACGTGCACACGCAAAATCATTGGGATACCAACAGGCTCCAGTTGTTGTAGCAGGTGACGAGTCATGGTCAGGATTTCGCCCAGACAAAATCAAAGCTATTAAACAGCAGATGGCTGCAGTAAGCGCCTAAGTAGTTGCAGCGACATCCAGCACGCCGGCAACAATCTTTCGCAGGTGCGCTGGATTTTCTGTTTGAAAAGACAGATGCTTCCTGCAGGTAGGGCAGTTGAGACAGGGTGTTACGATGGCATCGTTGCCGATGAGCGAAGGGAAACAATGAGCGACCATCACCAAAAGACCGACAGTGATAGTGGACAGCAGGGACATCCGCCCGCTACTTCGCCCTCTGAAAAAGAAAAAACGCCGCATATTGTGTATTTTTCATCCGCGACAAATAACACTGCGCGCTTCGTTGAAAAACTTGGTTTTCCGTCTCAGCGAATCCCACTACGTCGCAAAGACCCCGAAATTACTGTCACCGAACCATACGTCTTGATTGTTCCCACCTACGGCGGCGGAAACGTCAAAGGTGCGGTACCAAAACAAGTAATAACGTTTCTTAACGAAAAAGATAATCGCGATAAATGCCTGGGTGTTATCGCCTCGGGAAACACAAATTTTAATACAGCCTATGCGATTGCTGGAAACATTGTTGCCCAAAAACTCAAAGTACCCTTTATGTACAAATTTGAGCTCTTGGGAACAAGTGAAGATGTTCAAAAATGTAAAGAAGGATTGGTGGAATTTTGGCAGAAAATTTGACAGATACGGGCACTGAAGAATCATTGGGACCCGATTTGGACTACCACGCGCTCAACGCGAAACTTAACCTCTATGATGCGGATGGCAAGATTCAGTTTGAGGCCGATAAACAAGCTGCCAGGCAATACTTCTTGCAGCACGTGAACCAAAACACCGTCTTCTTTCATGACCTGCGCGAAAAACTTGACTACCTGGTTGAAAATGGGTATTACGAACAGGAAGTTTTAGAACAATACGACTTTGAATTTATCAAATCACTTTATCAACGCGCCTATGCTTTCAAATTTCGCTTCCCAACTTTTGTGGGTGCATATAAGTACTATACGTCTTATACATTGAAGACTTTTGACGGTAAACGCTACCTGGAACGCTTCGAAGATCGCGTCACGATGGTATCGCTGTATTTGGCACGTGGTGACGAAAACCTGGCCGAACATCTTGTTGACGAAATCATGCAGGGACGTTTCCAACCAGCCACACCAACATTCCTTAACTCGGGGAAGAAGTCACGCGGCGAGATGGTCTCGTGTTTTCTACTGCGTGTGGAAGACAATATGGAATCCATAGCGCGTGCGCTTAACTCATCACTTCAGCTCTCAAAGCGCGGTGGTGGGGTGGCACTGTCACTGACAAACCTGCGTGAGGCGGGGGCTCCGATCAAAAAGATTCAAAACCAGTCATCGGGCGTGGTTCCCGTAATGAAAATGCTAGAGGATGCATTTTCCTACGCTAATCAGTTAGGGGCACGTCAGGGTGCGGGTGCGGTGTATTTGAATGCACACCATCCCGACATTATGGAGTTCTTGGATACGAAGCGTGAAAATGCGGATGAAAAGATTCGTATTAAAACGCTGTCGTTGGGTGTTGTTATCCCAGACATTACCTTCCACCTGGCTCGCAATAAAGAACCGATGTACCTGTTTAGCCCCTATGATGTGATGCAGGTGTACGGCAAACCAATGAGCGACATCTCGATCACCGAACACTATCGCGAGATGGTCAATGACGGGCGCATCCGTAAAAAGCGGATCGATGCACGCCGTTTCTTCCAGACACTGGCCGAAATTCAGTTCGAATCAGGCTACCCCTACATTATGTATGAAGATACGGTAAACAAAGCTAATCCGATTGAGGGCAGAATCTCGATGTCGAATCTGTGCTCAGAGATTTTACAGGTCAGCGAGCCTTCAGAGTACGCTGAAAATCTGGATTACTTAACAGTGGGTAAAGATATTTCATGCAACCTGGGTTCAATGAATATCGCCAAAACCATGGACTCTGAAGACTTCAGCTCATCGGTTGAAACAGCAATTCGTGCTTTGACCAGCGTATCTGAACTGTCAAATATCGCCTGCGTACCGTCAATTGAGCGCGGTAACGCAATGAGCCACGCCATTGGCCTTGGGCAGATGAATCTGCATGGATATTTGGCGCGCGAAGGCATTCACTACGGCTCAAAAGAGGCTTTGGATTTTACCAACATGTATTTCTACGCCACAGCCTATGAGTGCCTTAAGGCATCAAATAAGATTGCGCGTGAACGTGGCAAGACTTTTGATGGCTTTGAACGTTCACAGTATGCAAGTGGTGAATACTTTGACAAGTACATCAACCAGGAGTGGAAACCAGAAACCGAGCGAGTGCGCAAGATTTTTGCTGAATCCTCAGTTCACCTGCCAACTCAAGATGACTGGAAACAGTTGAAGGCTGATATACAGCAGTACGGAATCTATAATCAAAACCTACAGGCTGTGCCACCTACTGGCTCAATTTCGTATATCAATAATTCAACATCTTCAATCCATCCAATTGTGTCAAAAATCGAGATCCGCAAAGAAGGAAAAATCGGTCGCGTCTACTATCCGGCACCATATATGACCAATGACAACCTGGAATACTATAAGGACGCTTACGAACTGGGGCCTGAAAAGATTATTGACACCTACGCGGTAGCAACACAGCATGTTGACCAGGGACTATCATTGACGCTGTTTTACCCTGACACCGTGACAACGCGTGAGGTGAACAAGAACTACATTTACGCATGGCGTAAAGGCATCAAAACACTGTACTACATGAGGCTACGCCAGCAAGCATTGTCAGGTACAGAAGTAGAGGGCTGCGTGTCTTGCATGCTGTAGGTCTGAAAGGGCTTATTCACGGTATTATTTCGCATCCACTGCGGATACGAACAACTCTGGCATCAATGGCAACGGGAGCCTTTATCTCGTCAACGGGTTCTATTATTGTGATTTTGGCGCGCGATTTTTCACGCCCAGAAACAGATTTTTCGCTGGTGGGTAGTGCTTTCGGCTGTGGATGTCTGATAGTGGGTCTGGTTGGTCGATTCGCATTACAACACGTGGGCGCATCACGGATGTTAGATGCGATGGCGCTACTATTTTCTTTAGGTGTGGTGTGGCTGATATTTGCACCGACCTTTACCATGGCGATCGCGGCAGCACTTTTGGCAGGTTTTGCGGCGTCGGCCGCACTTCTTTTGATGCCCTATGTTTTTCAAGGTCCAGGTGCAGCATCCATGATGGCTTTTACCACAGGCTGTTCCTCGCTGGCCGGGGTATTAGCGCCGTTCATTTATGGTTTTGTGGACTCTTTCAATGGGCTCAACGGGCGTTATGCGTTGCTGATCAACTTCGTTTTGATCCTGCCAATCCTCCTTATTGGACGCCCCCGCACCCACGCCAACACAACAATTTATGTGGAGGGCGACGTGGTTGCCCCTTCAGAGCACACAGCAGGTAAGTGGCACAATCATGAGTCCACAGGAATATGCGAAGACTCCACCACCTGCCCGGCATCCGATGCCGAGGTGTCTCAAGGCAGCGCGCCTGATACGGCGTTATCTGGTGCTGTGGTGTCGGCTTCGGGCACTGATGGTGCGGCCTCTGATATTGCAAAGCTATCATCGCCCAAACAGCCTTTTTTTTCGATACCGCCACGCGTTACTGCCTTATTGCTTTCATGTTATTTACGCCAATTCCTAGCAATGTGCATTGAATACCTAATTTATGCATGGGGAGCCACAAAGTTGGTTTCTGATGGTATGAGTGTGGGAGCAGCCTCAATGGGGGTGGCAGCTTTTCCTTTAGGAATGATGAGTACGCGTCTGTTTGCTGCCCCGTTCGCACAGCGTAGGGCAATAATGCAAATATGTGCTGCGCTTGTCGTTGCTGGGCTTAGTGTCATCGTTGTTTCGCCCTCCGTTGTTGTCACGATCTTCGGATTTTACTGTGCAGGATGCGGTGTGGGACTCATGTATCCTATTGCTCTTGATGCAATCCTTCGGGTTCCTGGTGTTGCAGCACAAAAAGCAACAGCAACAGCTACGTTGATTGGCGGCATCGCCATACTTGCAGGACCCATGGGAGCTGCATACGTGGGTGAGGCCTTCGGACTTGACGCTGCCTTTAGTGTAGGGATTATCTGTGCACTTATTTTAGCTGTGTTACCCTCGCAGATGCATCAACTACGGGGCGGCGCACACTCTACAACATGCCGATGAACATAGATGATCCTCCGCAAAAGATTGAACAAGTAGTCTGCCATAAAAATCGACCTAACGGATACCAGTGCAGTTTTGCCATAATGACCAGTTGCACACTTAGTTCCACATTTTTGTGACACCCCAGCAGAAAACATCGTGGTGAGTGAACAAGCAGTGTGTCACAAAGGAAAGACTATGGCGAGTAGTCGGGTGTGGGATAGCAGGCCCAGACTTCATGAATCGAAAGTAATTCTCATATTGGAAACGGTGGATCGCAAGGGCGTATCGGGCTTTCGTAAGGTTCTTAATGCTGGTGGCTATCGGAGCGTCGTGGCGAGTATTCGCCAAGGTATAAACGAAGGTAACGAGCCAGTAAAAATACTCCACCAGCAACAACAATAATCCAGGTAATCATTAGTCCCAAGGTGAGTGGGGGGCCAGCAATTTGGTGAAGCACATACATAAACCCCAAAGCGAACAGTGGTGTGTAGAGCGAGACACGTGATGGCCGCAAAACTGTGTTTGGGTGATTGATATAACGCACCACGAACACAACACCCACTAAAGAGGCTGATACATAGATTGCACTGGCTACAATGAACAATACGGTGGAATGCAGATAGACAAACACGCTTACTGATGCCAACATCACCGCAACAAAGCAATCAAAGGTAAGGCGGCGCCTGTATTGCTGTTCCATTGACGATGGTTTGTGTGCGCTAGGGCCGTGGTGATAGTGTGACACAGGATCATTTTCAGGTTCAAAGTGACTGTGATGAATAAACATATTTTTACTTTATAAGAGGGCGGACTCA
>JAUNVQ010000045.1 GCA_030540715.1 Actinomycetaceae bacterium
ATCATTCTTTCACCGCCAGGAGGGCTTCGATCTGGGCAATTTTCGCGTCGATAGCTGCGTCGAGTGCAGCGCGGCGGGTTTTATAGCTAGCGATCGTTTCTTCGGGGCTGAGGATTTCCTCTACTTCTGTGGGGTATCCACACTGGTCGAAGTTGTAGCCGAGGTCAGCAAGCTCGCTGGCAGTGAATGCGCGTGCCTTGTATGTGCCGCCCTCATCTTTGATGTCGTGGCGGTCGTTCCACCAGGCCCAGCACTCATCAAAGTGTTGCAGCTCCATTGGGCGGGTTTTTGAGAACGCCTTGTAGCCTTCGGGCAGGTCTACCCGGTAATACCAGGTCTGTTTTGTGGGGCCAGTGTTTTCAAAGAACAGTAGGTTTGTAGCGATAGAGGTGTAGGGGGCAAACACCGATCCGGGGAGCCGGATGATGGTGTGCAGGTTAAACTCGGTGAGCAGTTTCTTCTTGATTTCCAGTTTGGCTCGATCAGAGCCAAATAGCAGGCCGTCAGGCAGGACCACGCCCGCCCGCCCACCGCGTTTCAGCCGGTACATGATCAGCGACACGAACAGATCAGCAGTTTCTGAGGAACGCAAGGCTAGCGGGAAGTTCGACTGAATGCTGGCTTGTTCCTTGCCTCCATACGGCGGGTTCATCAGCACCAGCGAGTACTTCTCGGACTCTTTGTATTCGCGCACGTTGCGGTCTAAAGAGTTGCCGTGGAAGTAGCTGGGTGCATCGATACCGTTCAAAAGGAGGTTGGTGACCCCGAGCAGGTAAGGCATTGGTTTCTTTTCGATGCCGTGGACACTGCTTTGGTATTTCTGGCGGTCTTCCACCGTTTCTACCTGGGCTTCGAGATGACGTAGTGCTGAGGTGAGGAAGCCTCCGGTGCCCGCTGCAAAATCCGCGATGGAATCATCGAGAGTGGGGTTGGTGGCTTTCACCATGAAGTCGGTTACAGCGCGCGGGGTGTAGAACTCGCCGGAGGAGCCTGCACTTTGGAGTTGTTTGAGTAGGGTCTCGTAGATCAGTCCGAAGGCGTGTGACTCGTTGTAATCATCAAAGTCAATATCATCAACGAGGTTGACAAGTTGGCGGATGAGTACGCCGTCTTTCATGTACTGGTTCGCATCCTCAAACACGCCCCGCACAATCGCCTTACGCAATGAGGTCGTTTGCGTGATCGGAAGCTGCTTCAATGTGGGAAACAGCTCGGTGTTCAAAAAATCTAAGAGTTGCTGTCCGGTACGAGCCTGACCGTCCTTGTCATCTATCGCCCAGTTTCGCCACCTTAAGTGTTCAGGGATGATCGAGCGATACTCGGCCTCGTAGACTTCCCAGTTGGATTCTTTCGTGTCGTAAACCTTGAGAAACAAGAGCCAGGTGAGTTGTTCAATTCGCTGTGCATCACCGTTAATACCGGCGTCGCCTCGCATGATGTTACGCGAAGCGGAGATAAACGAGTTCAAGCTCATTCGCTACTACAACTTCCTTCTTTCAGATCTGACACTATGAGGCATACAGCAGATCGACCAGACCTGCAACAGCTTCCTCATAATCGTCACGGCCACCAAACATGCTGACAATCTTAGCCGCTGAACCGATTTGTAAGAACGGGTCATTGGCAAGAATCCGCAAGTCCTCAATCTGTGTCACACCGGACGTGGCATATTTGTCCAGTAGTCCTTCGAGCACGCTTCGGCACTGTTCGGAATACTTGTACAAGTAGCCGGTCTTCGTAACGTTTTTAGCACGCTCAGCGCGCGTAAGTGGCGGCTGGTCGTAGGCGGTGTGAACCACCAGGTCAAAGTCGTCTAACTGTTCACCAGCCACTCCGGCTTGTTCGCGTAGCGCATCAAGGAGTACACCGCTGTCGTGTAGCTCGTCCAAGACCGCTTTCTTGCGTTCGGCACTGTTCCATGCCGACAGGAAGTCCTCCAAGGTGGAGTACTGGCCGAGGATATTCTTGCGGGAGAAATCCGTGATGGACTCGGTGACGAGTTTCCCGGTGGTCGGGTTGATGTAGTGGACGCGCTCATCAAGTAGACGCACAGGGATGCCACGTACCCGAATTTTACGACCTGGTCCCCCGTTGCCGTCAGGTGGGGTGGGGTAGAAGTCTCCCGACCCAGGATCTGGCACCCTGCCAGAGCCGGGTTGTGGTGATGGTTCGTTGTCCGGCTCGGGCAGGTCGCCACCGGGAGGCACATTAATAATGACTGTGGGGTAGCCGTCAAAGTCCGGATCAGCAAACAGCCGGGTTGAGCCACGGAAATCCATAATCGTGAAGAACGACTTGTTATAGTCTTCGGCAAGCCTTGTACCCCGGCCAATGATTTGCTTAAACTCCGTCATTGACCCAATGTTGGCCTCTAACACCACTAGTTTCAGCGTCTTTATATCTACACCTGTGGTTAGGAGCTTCGAGGTGGTCACCACCGTCGGCACGGGATTCCCGGGATCGGCGAAGTTGTCGAGCTGAGCTTTACCTTCCTGATTATCGCCCGTGATCCGCATGACGTAACGCCAGTTGGCACGCACCTGCTCTAAACACTCAATAGCGAGTGCTTGACGCATCCGCTCCGCATGCTCAATATCCACACAAAATACAATCGTTTTCGAATCAGTGCCATGCTTTGCAAGCCATGAAGCGACATACTTTGCTACCATCGCGGTGCGTTCGTCAATAACGAGGGAGCGGTCGTAGTCTTTAACGTTGTACTCACGGTCTTCGACGAGCTCACCATCGACGTCTAGCTGGCCTTCTTGAGGCCGCCAGCCCTGCAGATCCACATCCAAGCCAACACGCAGCACCTTGTATGGGGCGAGGAAACCATCACGAATACCCTCACGTAATGAGTAGGTGTAAATCGGCTCACCGAAATAGGTGATATTGGAAACCTCTTTGGATTCCTTCGGAGTGGCCGTCATCCCGATATGGATAGCCTCCGAGAAATAATCCAGCACCTTACGCCAGCGGGACTCTTCCCGAGCCGAGCCACGATGACACTCATCCACGATTACCAGATCGAAAAACTCTGGTTTGAATTGGCGGAACGGTTCGTTCCCCTCGTCATCGGAAAGCTGATGGTACAGGCTCAAATACACCTCAAATGCGCTATCGAGCTGTCGATTTTGAACCTTCACCATCCGGTTGCCCAATGGGCGGAAATCCCCGGTTATTGTCTGGTTGATCAGCACGTTACGGTCAGCCAGATACAGCACACGCTTGACCGCGCTACCCTCAAGGAGTCGCCAAATAATCTGGAAGGCCGTGAACGTTTTACCCGTCCCAGTGGCCATAACCAGTAAAAGACGTTTATCACCACGCGCGACCGCTTCCATGGTGCGGTCAACCGCGATCCGCTGATAGTAGCGAGGCTCCTTACCCGTGAAGGTGTCGAAGTAATAAGGCTGAGTAACCACAGACTCACCGACAGCATCAAGACCCTTGGCCGCTACATAACGTCCCCACAGCTCAGCCTCGGTCGGGAACTGGTCCATACCCAACTCACGTTCAATACCAGTAAGTAAATCGTGCTCGAGAAAACCACGACCATTTGAAGAATACGCAAACGGCACATCGAGCTTCTCGGCATATGTCAACGCCTGCTGAATCCCCGCTCCGACCGAATGGGTAGCATCCTTCGCCTCGACAACCGCGATCATCTTCCCAGAAGCCGAGGTCCGTAGCACGTAGTCAGCCTTCCCTGCTTTACCACGCCGAGTCTTCTCGCCCTGCACAATGATCTGGCCAGGAGCGAACGCCTCCATGAATAACTGCTCACGCGCCCACCCAGCACCATCGACAAGGGCAGGCGTGATGAACCGCTGCTTGACATCCTCCTCAGTCAAACGACTCATGACATCACTCCTCGCGGGATCAAGACTCCGTGCCACCTGCGACACAGCGACACTGCTATCACCATCTACATGCAGAGTCATCTATGCCTGTTCTTTTCAAGATGGGCTTCTTCAGGCTATCACCATCTACGCGCAGAGTCATCCGTTCCCAGTTCACCGACATCCACACCCATCCGGGGAGACAGAGCCGGTTAACAAGAATTAGTCTTTTTTGCCTTTATCATCAACTTCGCGTCTAACAACATTCCAAATACCCGGAATTACTTGTCACTTATCAAGCAACAGCGGAGACTCCTGCTTGAGGACTGATTGTGGGTTATTTTTTAGCTTGCAACTATTGCGGTCCGGGAATGTCAAGACGAATTTCAGAATTGGCTTATCGCCGAGCTGATTCTGTTTTCCCACATGCACGCGCGCCACATCATTCAATAGCCCCACCAATTCTTAATGACCGCTCAATTTGCTGATCCACAACACGCGGTAGGTGCTTTTTCATACTCGAACCATGGCTAACCCGTATCGAGTTTTCCACACTACAGGTAGGTAAAACTCCACTTCCTCAATCCTCATCCCAAGCAAATCGCCGAAGCGTCAGAAACATGCGATGACAAGGAAAATATGCACCCGAACGCTAATTGGCAACGTAAAGAAAATGTATCAAAATGGGCGTCTAAGTGGAAAGAATAACTGCTTTTTTGATACAACTAAACTTTATGCAAACACCCTGTTAAATATGTTTCTGATTAGGGCTTATGTATATTAGTAGATTTTCGGATTGAATTTTGCGACAGTTTTTATTGCTCATTTTTCGTGGTTTTGCTGCTTACGCGTCTTAGGGGTGTCAAAAATCTGGCAAGGGTGGTAGATCGCGAGAAGGAAGGATTTATAATAAATTCCATCCAAGCCTCCATAGCGATAGCTATAATCGTTGCTATGCTGGTAATATCATGAAGGTGCCTTGCCATTATGATCAGTAAAGTAGCCACCTTCACGAAAAGGATAGCATTTGAAAAACTTTAATTCAGATTTCGCTCTTCAACAGTTAAAGGGACATTACCAATCGTATAGAACGACCTCTAGTCCAACATATGATAATGTTTAACAAATTCTCGCAATCCATGGTGTATGATAATGCTGTGTATAATAAGTACACAAAAAAACAAAGGAGTAAGAATGTTAGCAGAAACAATCACTAAAGAAGTTGAACGTAACGCAGAACAGTTAGTTTCAGAGTCAACAGTTGTTTGGTCTCACTGATTTATATTGTAAATATTTTTCAGTGTTTATAGGTTAAATTGCAGACTACTTTGTTTAAATTTAACTAAGAGACATATAGTTACTATTTAGACAAAGTAGGTGCAAAAATGGATTTTATAGAATTAGCGCAAGATTTTCTTAAGCATTCAGGTAGTAGATTATATCCTGCCGGATTTCTTACTAGGATGCGCTACATATCTGATTTATATTTAGATGACAGTAAGAGACCACAATCTGTTACGTCTCCGATGTATTTGACGGATCTCGGAGTTAGAAAATTTGCTGACCCCGAAACGATTTTTGTGAGTGTGGTAGGTGAAAATCTGCTTGAGACTAAAGAATTTGCGGAACCACTTTATTCTATTAGTATAAATGAATTAGCAAAATTTTTAGATGGATATATACTCTTTACAGGTGACTATAGTACTGCAGCTAACGTCATACATGCACGTAAAGAAGATATAGTGAAGAAAAATGACTATAGGTTGTATTTATACTCAGCAATGATTTTGGCTGCTGTGGAAGATGTTGAGTCCTTAAATTATTTTGACAAAGCATACGATGTTGCAGAAAGTATCCAAGACGAGTTATCGGCTAAACACCGTAAATCTGTTGCATGCGTTAAAAGATTTAATCTATTCGATAGTGCATTAGATATATTAGATGAAATTCGTGTTTTAGCAAATAAAAATGTCATAGTAGCAGATACGACAAATCCTATCAGTACAAAGGCTTTTCTTGCTCTAGCTGATAATTTACAAGCATTCATCCACCTAAAATTAAATGAACATGATTCTGCACTTAAATATATCTTATCTGCTTCAACTCAGTGTCGCCAAGTAATAAAAAATGAGAATATCACACCTGAATTTGCTAGGTATTATGTGCAGGTGGCTTTAAATAAGGCAGAATTATTTGTTAAAATGAAAGCTTTTGATGATGCGTATTCTGAATATAAGGATAATATTGATTTCTGTTCAATTTATTGTCACGAGTATTTATCTGAAGCATACGCAATTGGAAGTATAGGTTTATTCAGAATGAATAAGTATATGCAAGCACTGAATTGGTCTACTATAGCAATAAATTTAATATGCAGAGAAGCATCCCCGCGAAGATTAAAAGTTGCTAGAAAAATACGTGTTGCGTGCTTGTGTAAAATGAATATTCTTGACTTAGCAAATAAAGATGCTGAACTTATTGATAAAGATCCTTTAGGTTATACTTTATTAGAATCGTGAGATGATAAGTATGCTTAGCTTTTTAGATGTTTCAAAAAAATATCCTTCTAGTGATAGGTTTGCAGTTCAAGATATTTCTTTTACAGTAATTTCAG
>JAUNVQ010000004.1:0-12412 GCA_030540715.1 Actinomycetaceae bacterium
TTCAGATCCCCCCCTAATTCCGCGTCATGAAATTAAACTATTGTATAATGGAATTACTGACAGTGGTGTCATCTTTTGTGAAGGCATCGATGCTGCCACAAGTTCTGACGTTTTAGGCTTGTAAGCCAACTAAGGAAGGTCTTTTCTATGGAATCAACACTACCCACCTCACCATCCTATACATCCTCCTTTGAACTTCTTATTGACGAACGCCAGGGACGTTTAGCAAAACTCCTTGGCGAAATAACTGCTACAGGTGCTCGCGTAAAGGGTCTAGATGTTGAAGAATCAACAAGTGGCAGAATAAAAGTGCACCTGAACTGCGACATGATCAATTCCAGCCACCGAGAAGAAGTAATAGCGGTATTGCAGAACCATCGAGGTGTAGAGATGACGAATATCTCTGACGCAACATTTTTAGCTCACCGTGGAGGAAAAATCCAGATACAAGCGAAGTACCCCATTCGCAACCGTGACGATCTATCTCGTGCCTATACGCCAGGTGTTGCTAGAGTCTGCCAGCACATCCATAAAAACCCTTCACGGGCATCATCTTTAACAATGAAATCCAACAGTGTCGCCGTTGTCACTGACGGGACAGCCGTTTTAGGGTTAGGCGATATTGGCCCAGCCGCAGCTCTTCCAGTCATGGAGGGCAAAGCCGTACTATTTAAGCAGTTTGGCAATGTTGACGCAATTCCCATTGCCCTTGATGCCCATGAAGTTGATGATATTGTTGCACATATTAAAGCAATCGCCCCCGGGTTTGGTGGCATAAATTTAGAGGACATTTCGGCTCCACGATGCTTCGAGATTGAGGACCGTCTGCGCGCTGAACTTGACATCCCAGTATTTCACGATGATCAACATGGCACCGCAATTGTTGCTTTGGCAGGGCTGACAAACGCGTTGAAGGTTGTGGGAAAAAAGATTGAAAATGTACGAATTGTCGTCAGCGGTGTTGGCGCAGCTGGCTCAGCCATTATTAAACTGTTACTTTCTCAGGGAGCAAGTGACATCATCGCCTTCGGGCGTTCAGGCCCACTTATAAGGACACAAACCGAAGGGATGCATGAGTCACGCCGCTGGTTAGCGGAGCACACGAACAAGAAATTGTTTGATGGCACACTCGTAGAGGCAATAAAAGATGCAGACGTCTTTATTGGTGTATCCACTGGCGGACTTTTGAAAAACGAGGACGTTGCACAGATGAAGAACGATGCCATCGTCTTTGCGCTTGCCAACCCTACGCCTGAAATTGACCCAATTTTCGCTGCACAACATGTGGGAGTGGTAGCAACCGGCCGATCCGATTTTCCCAACCAAATTAATAACGTTTTAGCATTCCCTGGACTTTTTAGAGGTATACTTGACGCGAAGATCTCCGAGATAACAGTGGAGCTTCTTCGTATCACCGCATTGGCGATTGCCTCTGTCATTGACGAGTCGGAGCTTACCCCGCACTACATTATTCCAGGCATTTTCGATCAGCGCGTAGCTGGTGCAGTCTCGCGCGCTGTAAGAAAGGCAGTTGCTGCTAAAGAACGCAATGCCAGCTAAGGTTGCGTCTTGCTGGTGTTGACACCCAGTGTGCCAGCACCAGCAACTATGAGCATACTTCCTTGATATTCTGTCCAGACACTTTCTTTTAAGGTGTCTACTAGCATATTTACATGTCACAGCACGGCCACAACGGTAGGTATTTGCGTTTTAGTCAAGCCAATCTTTTGCCAACTTTCCCCTTAGCAACAACCAGCTATTATCCATCACCCCTTTAAAAAACGTGATTTACTACATATTAGAATCTCTGTCAAGAAGTGAGCAATCAAGATCACATTTTCAAAACTTAGATTCCACCATGCGAAACAGCGCAGGTAAACGAGCTCTTATATTCGTATTTAATGATTAATTTTACACTCACACTACATATTCTCTTATAACTCGGTAGCTTTTTTAGACTTATGTCCTATACTTGGTATGTAACTTCAAAGATGTACACAGCTGTGCAGGATGCCAGCCGTTTCCTGCACAACACAACGTAGGAGACGCAGAAATGACCGATTTAACGTTAGGCTTACTTCACCGCCGTAGCGGCTATACCACCGCCCGTAGTGCGCAACGTTCACATGCTCGCACGACATCCCTTCACATTCCACACAGCGTAATTAGTTTTGGTGTCATGTTCTATGCTTTTATTATCACAACACTCATGGGATGGCTAGCATCAGAAAGCTCGATCATTGCAGTAGGTCTTATAGGAATCGCTTTGACTGCCTGGGTTGGCATCACATATGTTGCATTTCAAGCAATTCAACATGAAAACAAAGAGAGCACACACTCCTAACGTATCGTGGGTATCGCATTGCTCCCCTCCCTTTAACTTCGCCCCATTGTCAAATAAAATACCGTTATCTAAAAAGAGGATTCTTGCCGTGTGAAGAATCCTCTTTTTTCACTATATCGTTATCTCTTGCAGCCCGCTTATAAAGGCGACGTGCTGCCTTGCACTCTCTTTAAATTATTTGCACGCTGCCTTACATATGATAAAGCAGACCGAACCCTCTCGCCCTCATTCACAGCTTCATATACCACGCTCTCGCTTGTCCAACAGATGTGCCTTAACCCTCAGGTTTTCAGATGCTGCAATATGAAGATACTCGTGCCTGTGGCCAGTCTTCACCTCTGCACGTAGCCTCTAGCTTTGAACAACAGCATAAGTTCTTAAAAACTGGCCTGCACTGTATCTTGTGTGTTCTTTTGTTTCCAGTGTGCTCACATGTCACAGCAGGACAAGCTCATCACCAAAGAAGGAAAAACAATGCGCACGTGATGATAACGTTCTCATTCACGTGCGCATTGCATGGTAAGGCCGCGTCATATCCGAGCAGCCCAATCGGTTGTCAAGGAATATTAACGGTTGATCTCCTTGACAAACTGTGCGGCAACAAGGGCTCTATCGTTTTTTTCGCGCCGTTGTTCCTACCGCACTGGCTCCACTTGCCATCCCAGCCGCATGAGCTGCGGAAGATTCTTCAACCGAAACTGATGCTACCGATGATGGAGCTTTTTCCAAAGATACGTCCTCTGGGCTTTTACCCCCATCGGGGGCAAAATAAGCCCATATCCACATTATCAAACCAGCCAGAAATAATGCCAGACCTGAATACATATTGGCATTGATCCCGCCAGTCTTAGCCATCTCTTCTGGCCCATTTGCAAACATGCCACAGAACAGTAAGTAGACACCGAAAATAATGAGAACAGTCCCAATGACCGTACGTATATCACTTAAATAATGGTACTTCGAGGTTTGTGATGACTTCATTGTTTTTCCTTTCCCGTCCTATCCTTCATCTACTAATGGAAAAAGCCGTTGAGTAACAGCACGCACACAAATGCGAAGATTCCAATGGGTACTGGACGTCGCCATATGGGCAATGAATCCAAGTGAGGATCACGCAAGTGTTCCTTGGGCGTCATTGCATAGCAGAAACCAACCAGCTCCTTTTCAGGCTTAGGAGCAGTCACCAATGACACAATCACAGTAATGATAATGTCGGCAACAAAGGCACTACCTGCAGCAACAAAGGCGATACCTTGACCTGGAAGCGAGAAAATACCAGTCCAGTTCAACACGTTGATAACAAGTGCAGCACCTGTACCGCCCACAAGGCCCCACACACCACCAGCGGCAGTTGCACGCTTCCAGAACATGCCAAGGATAAATGTGGCAAACAGCGGGGCATTGAACATCGAGAACAGCTGCTGCAAGTAGTCCATCAAGTTGGCGTATTGCGAAGCAATTAGCGCAGTGAAGATGGCAACAATACATGCAGTAAGCGTGGCATTTCGTCCGATCTTCAAATACTTTTCATCACTGGCAGTGGGGTTAATGTAGCGTTCGTAAATATCAACTGTAAACACCGTATTAAACGCCGAAATGTTGGCAGCCATTCCCGCCATGAATGACGCAAGTAAGCCTGTAATTGCCATGCCCAATAAGCCATTTGGTAACACGTCACGCATAAGAAGCAAAATTGCATCGTTATAGGCAACTCCATTGGTTGCAGCAGAGGCTGCCTCAACGGTTTGTCCTTGCATCACCATCTGCTTTAACTGGCGTATTTCTTGAACATGAACCGCAGCAACCATACCGGGAACAATCACAATAAACGGAACAAACATCTTCACAAAAGTACCGATAAGCGGTGTTTTTTGAGCCGCAGCAATAGAATCAGAGGCCATTGCCCTTTGGACTTCAACGAAGTTCGTTGTCCAATACCCGAAGGCCAACACAAAGCCCAAGCCAAAGACGATACCGGCGGCAGACACAGCGGGATGTTCGAAGCCTGACATCAAAGTACCGGGCCAAGAATGCAACTGATTACTCACATCAGCGTAGGCGGTACCCTCCATCGCATTGGCATCAACTGCGGCCGTGATCTTTTCGGTCAGCCCCTGCCAACCTCCCACCTTATACAGGCCAATAAGGGTAAGCGGAAGCAATGCGGCAACAATAACAAAGAATTGAAGCACCTCGTTATAAATCGCTGCAGCTAGCCCACCTACCGTAATGTAGGTCAGCACAATAACGGCAGCAACAATCAATGCTACCCACAGTGGCCACCCAAGCAGTGCATTAACAATAGCACCCAATAAATACAGGTTCACACCAGCAATCAACAACTGCGCCAAAGCAAAGGACAACGCATTTACCAAATGAGCGGCCGTACCGTAGCGCATAAACATAAACTCAGGAACTGAACGTACCTTTGAACCATAATAGAAAGGCATCATCACCAGGCCAAGGAAAATCATGGCTGGAATGGCACCCACCCAAAAATAATGGAAAGTTGGTAAACCGTATTGGGCGCCATTTGCAGACATCCCCATAATTTCTACAGCACCCAGGTTCGCTGACACGAACGCAAGCCCAGTAACCCACGCGGGAAGAGAACGCCCAGATGTCAAAAACTCGTCGGAAGAACTTGCCTTTGATTTGGACATAAATCCAACGCCAATAACAAATGCAAAAAAGATAATGATGGGAACATAGTCATACCACAACGGATTAATAACCGTTCCTTCGTCGGGTTTATATATTGCTGGCAACAGTGGTGAGAGTGATTCAGTCACAAGGATCCTCCAAATTTATCGAAAGATATTGAGAGCCGAAAACGGGACGGTTCGTAATGATGTGACAGTGCGGTTGTTCTCGGGTTCGGCTTCTTCGTTTTCGCGCATTCCTTTGATGCGGAATAACACTTTTAAGGTATCAGTCTGCTGTTATTTCCGCTTGAAAATGCGAGGAAAGAATCTGTGGTACCTCTCATAAGTATTATTGTGATCTCATCTTTAGGTCAAACATCCCTTTTACAGCAATCATGTCACCCCAAAAAACCAGTATTCTACAGTTTCTCGATGGGAGCCACACGCACAAGCAGTCTTTTGGTGGTTCCATCACCAAAATCGACTCTTACTACGGCTTGAGGCCCTTGTCCAGCT
This sequence comes from Actinomycetaceae bacterium, assembly GCA_030540715.1. Classification (GTDB taxonomy): domain Bacteria; phylum Actinomycetota; class Actinomycetes; order Actinomycetales; family Actinomycetaceae; genus JAUNVQ01. The sequence continues at coordinate 5,506 of JAUNVQ010000004.1, forward strand.
ACTTCTATAACTTTTCCAAGCCCAAACTGCTGATGATTCACACGATCCCCTACCGCATACACAGTATGTGCTGACGGCTTGATTGCTGGGGTTGAACTGCGGCTGGCAACAGGTGTCATACGTTTTGTTACCCTGGGCGATGAGGGGCGACGGTAGTGTGACACACCTGATTTTTGACGAGGACGATAGCCTGAGGCGTTACCGTATGTGTCAGTTGAATCGAAACTAGCGCGGATCTGGTTGAAGGTATCGGATTGACGCATTTCGCATAGCTCGCTGGGAATATCATCCAGGAAACGCGAGGGTGGATATTCTTGGAAATCACCCCATTGCATCCTCATTGCGCTTCGCGTTAGATAGAGTTTTTCTTTTGCTCGCGTAATCGCAACGTATGCTAGACGTCGTTCTTCAGCAAGTTCAGTAGTATCTGACATTGAACGTTGATGCGGAAAAATACCGTCTTCCATTCCTGTGACAAACACGATTGGAAATTCCAAGCCCTTTGCAGTGTGAACAGTCATCAATGTTACCTGGGATGTATCACCAACGCCTGGTAAGGAATCCGTGTCAGAAACCAGTGATACCTGTTCCAAAAATTCCATTAACGCGTCATCGTTATTGGCTCCAACAAAGTCTTGTGCTACCGAGTGAAGTTCCGCTAAGTTTTCAAGGCGCGACTTGTCTTGAATATCTTTTGAGGCTTCTAACATGTGAACATATCCAGACTTTTCCAGCACTGTTTCCAACACATCTGCTGGTGGTCGCCCTGCCTCATTGAGGGCACGTACGTCAATGAGTATCTGCCAAAAATCAGCAATTTCTTGACGTGCTTTTGCCGACAAAAAATCAACATCATTTGCCAGTTCGTCTTCATCGAATCCAACAACTGCTGCATCAAAACAAGCGGTTTTTTCATCATCTTGCCCCATCTGGAGATCGTGGGTATTGGGGTCTTTGGAATGTTTGTCACTGGCACTGTCATGGTGGTGATACCATACACTTGCCACAGCTTGACCAAAAGATACACCGTGCATATCTGCCCAGGCATCAAGTACGCCAATACTTTTTGCCCCTAACCCGCGTTTTGGAACGTTGATAATACGATGCAATGCCACAGTGTCGTCCGGATTTGCCACACAATGCAGGTAAGCCATGGCATCTTTGACTTCTTTGCGTTCATAAAACTTTGTGCCGCCAATCACCCGATAGTTAATGCCGGAGCGCATTAAGGCTTCCTCGATAGCACGTGACTGAGAGTTCATGCGATAAAAAATTGCTATATCACTATAGTGGTATGACTGCGAGTCTAACTGTGACGTACCTAAAGAGATGCCACCCCCAGCAGTCAACTGGTCAATAGTTTCCACAACAAACTGTGCCTCATTTTTATCGGATTCCCCTGCATACAACACCAGCTGGTCACCCTGCCCAAGATCTGTCCACAGGTTCTTTGCTCGCCTACCGGGATTGTTTTTTATCACCGCATTGGCGGCACTCAAAATAGTTTGTGTCGAACGATAATTCTGTTCCAGTAAAACGGTTTTTGCGCCCGAAAAATCTTTTTCAAACTCGTCGATATTTCGTATCGTTGCGCCACGGAAAGCATAAATAGACTGGTCAGAGTCTCCTACCACAGTAAGCTCTGCTGGCTCAATACCATCGCTTCCATCACCGGTAAGCAGCTTGACTAACACGTATTGCGCATGGTTAGTGTCTTGGTATTCATCTACTAAAATATGGCGAAACTTGCGATGATAGTATTCACCAATACTGGGGTTTTCTTGCAGCATCTGCACCGTGCGCATAATAAGATCATCAAAATCCAGCGCGTGAGCCTGCTTCAAGCGTGCCATATAGCGTGGATACACCTCGGCAACCTTTTTCCAGACAGGTTCCACCACAGGACGCTGCACAAACTCTTGGGGAGTTACTAGTTCATTCTTAAGATCTGAAATCTTTGCAGCCAACACATTTGCTGAAAACTTCTTTGTATCTATATTGCATTCTTTACAGATATTTTTTAAAAGATTACGACTATCTTGGGCATCATAGATAGTAAAGGTAGACTTCAGTCCTGCAGCCTCATAGTTGTCACGTAAAAACCGCACACACGCAGAGTGAAAGGTAGATACCTGCATCATCCGTGCAGCCCGGCCCACCAATTGTTCAACACGTTCACGCATTTCGGCCGCAGCCTTATTGGTAAAAGTGATCGCTAAGATTTGCCCAGGAGTTGCCTGGCCAGTAGCTAATTTATAGGCTATACGCCTAGTCAAAACTCTTGTTTTGCCTGACCCGGCACCTGCCATCACCAAAAGTGGTGCACCCTGGTGGCACACTGACTCCAACTGACGTTCATTTAAACCAGCAATGATGGACTGCGGATTATTATCGACTTGATTCACGTACTTATCCTACCTGTGGCTGCAAAAAAAATAGTGGCGCACTCTACTTTATAAAACCGCGCTCTTTTAGCAACTTATCTTGGTCGCCTGGATGCTCATTCCAGCCATAAGCGTAATCGCGGAGCCCCACATCGTCCAAGCAGATCTGACTCGTCTCGATACCACGCTCAGTTTCCATTGCCATTATCGCTAAACGTAAATCTGGAAGTGATACAGTATCGACATCATGCACCTGACCAACAGCATAGGTGGTTTGTTGATAGATTGTTTGACCGTCATTGGTTGACACTGTCACTCCAAGTTCCTGGTTATCACTACCACTGCTGGTCGGTGAAAGAGTCGGTAACAACACGATACGGGCCTGGTCCATCCCTGGAATAGCACATGGGAAGGCACGTTCCATTGAATTGGACCAGCGCGGTGCTCCCTCGGGTGGGCTCTGGGTATCACCCCCGGGGAGAAGTCCTGCGCGAGCGAGCATCGCGGTAAGTTGAGCAGCGTCAGAGTTGGCTTCTTCGCCCTCTGCATTTTCTTCATCAGTGCTTAACGGAGGTGTGGCAGCCACCAATCCAGGGCCAAAACTGCGTCCTCCATCCATCGAAAAATACCGTTTTACGGTGACCGTTTCATCAGTTTCTTCGGGAATCTGCATAATAATGCGACCATCAGATAACTCCACAACAGCTGCACCGCTTGCTTTACCCATCACAGGTTTACCAGACCACCATGTGCGACCATGATCATCTGAACATACCGTTACCATTGCAGGTTCACCCTCTGAGGTAAGAACTCGAACAGCCTGAACCATTCGTCCAGTCCATATCCCCTGTTTCAGTTGAACGCCATGGCCTGATGTTCCTTCACGTGAACGCCACTTATTGGCACCATTTATTTGGGTTGAAATATCGCGGCTGCGCCACGTTGCGCCGTCATCTTCAGAAAATGCAAGCAACACACGTACCAAGCTTTGTTGGGAGGCTTCGGGTTCGTCGGCACCCAAGTATTGTGTCGCCATCAAAAATACTTGACCCGTTACCAGGTCAACAATGAAAGAGGGCGAAGAATAGCCCTCGTGAAGATTGGGGGTATCTTCACCATAAACTGTCACAGGATCCGACCAGGTCAAACCGTGGTCAAAGGAACGCTGCAACTTGATTGTCGAACCTGAAAAGGGAGTCTTTTCGTCATTCATCGGTCGACATTCATAGGCTAAAAGAAGAGCTCGCGAAGAAGTGCGTACAATTGCTGGCATACGATAGCGCACTGCGTTATCAGCGGCATTAGATGCCAAAAGGACAGTCTCCGTCACTTCTTGCCCTCCCTTCAGCAAGTTGTAGTTCAGTTACCGGTTTGCATCGCTGTGTTTTAGGCAAACATACACACTGCGCGGCAACTATTCCCATTGTAAAGAATAAAGGCGTATTTGGCAGTTAAAAGGAATTCCTTCTTCCTCCGCACGCCTGTGTGTGTCTAAATAGACACCTTGTCCTGCTATAGCCTAGGCATTCTCCTTTCGATTCCATACTAATGCCACATTAGTGAATATTGGCATAACGCTGCAATTCTTCATCAACAACAGATGGATCTAGCTTGGTAAATACTGGCTTTGGGCGCGACACTGGTGTACCAGGCACAATGTTGTGACGTTTCCATGTGGGGGCGTTGGTGTAATCACCCGTAATAATGGGGTAACGGTGTGATGGTGCATCAACAACGCTGACACTGCTTACCTGACCATCTTCACCCAACACGTCGCCAAGAGGTCCCAGGTCTTCAACTTCTTCAATGCGTGGCATAGGGGCAATCGTTCCGCTTCCACCAAAAATCTTGTCAACTTCATTTGCGCTAAAGGGAAGGAAGGGGCTCAACATCAAGTTCAGGTCGGTAACAGCTTGCGCTAAGGTAAATAGGATACGTGACAGACGTGGAAGTTCATCCTCTGCCTTAAGTTTAAATGGCTGAGTGTCATTAACATACTTATTGGCCATTCCGACCAGTCGCATTGCTTCGCCCAGAGCAGCTTTTTGATGGTGAGAAGCAATATGGTCACCAACCGTATCGAAACCTTCATTGATGGCCTCAAGCAGCTGAATGTCAATATCTTCAGCTTCGGCCAGAGGTTCAGGGATTTCAGCAAATCGTTTAGCGATCATCGACGCTGTACGATTAACCAGGTTCCCCCACCCAGCTACCAGTTCATCATTGGTACGGCGAACAAACTCGGACCACGTAAAATCCGAATCTTGAGTTTCGGGTCCCGCCGCAGAAATGAAGTAGCGCAACGCATCAGCCTGATAGCGCTCAAGCATGTCACGAACATAAATGACGATACCGCGTGAGGTGGCAAACTTTTTTCCTTCCATTGTCAAGAATTCACTGGACACCACTTCCGTAGGAAGATTCAGCGTACCAAGCTCTTTTGGTTGCCCACCTTTTGATCCGCGACCATCATAGCCCAGAAGTTCCGCGGGCCAGATTTGTGAATGGAACACAATATTGTCTTTGCCCATAAAATAGTAGGACAATGCTTCAGGGTTGTTCCACCATTCGCGCCAACGGTTAGGGTCACCAGTGCGTCGCGCCCATTCAATGGAGGCCGACAGGTAACCAACGACGGCATCAAACCACACGTAGAGCCGCTTATTGGGTTGGTCTTCCCACCCAGGAACAGGAATACCCCAGTCAATATCGCGTGTCATAGCGCGGGGTTTAATGTCACCTAAAAGATTTTGTGAGAACTTAATAACATTGGGTCGCCAGGTTCCCGATGCCTCCCTTTCGTCAAGCCACTTCGATAAGGCTTCGGCCAACGCAGGAAGATCAAGGAAATAGTGGGTCGTTTCCACAAAATTTGGTGTTTCTCCAGTGATCTTTGAGACAGGATTGATAAGATCGGTTGGATCTAACTGTTTACCGCAGCTATCGCATTGGTCGCCACGCGCACCATCGGCGCCACACAGCGGACACGTACCTTCGATATAGCGGTCAGGTAGTGTTCTTCCCGTTGAGGGTGAGATCGCTGAACGCGTTTCTTCTTCGATCATGTATCCGTTTTCACGTACCTGCCAAAACATTCGACGCACCACATCGTAATGGTTTCCAGTGGTGGTTCGCGTAAACAAATCGTAGCTCAGACCAAGAGCTACAAGATCTTCAACAATAAAACGATTATTTTTATCCGCAAGTTCACTGGGACTAATGCCTTCTTCATCGGCTTTCACAAGAATAGGCGTGCCGTGTTCATCAGTACCGCTCACCATTAATACGTCGTGTCCCGCCATTCGCATATAGCGCGAAAACACATCGGAGGGCACACCGAATCCAGCAACATGACCAATATGGCGAGGCCCATTCGCATAGGGCCACGCAACTGCAGATAGAATATGACTCATAACTACAGTCTAGCCCTTGAAGACCCTTTTCCCGAAAGTCAGTGATAAGTTCACAATATGATCGGTCACGTTTGCCACAAAACGTGGGACTTTCCCCCTGGTAGGTAATGTGGTGACATGTATGTATCGCGGCCGGTTTGACAAGTGGCGGATACGCTCACAGCATTGCCCACTTCCTGTAGCCAGATGCGCACTTTACGATAGCGTTAAAGAATCACGAAGAGATCTGTTGAGCGTGGTCATAAATATCCGATGCCGAATATTCACAGGTTCCAGCAATACGTTTACATGCCTGCTTTAAACGAATATCGTCACTGCTGGCTAGTTCTTTTGCTGCGTTTACTGCCTCTTCTATAGTGATATGCACAGACTTATCAATGGCACCATGAAGAAGAAAAACGATTTCTCCTTTCATACCAGTGGAGGTGCGTTCATAAAGCTCCTGGAGGGTTCCCCTCAATGTTTCCTCGTAGATTTTTGTCATTTCACGACACAGTGCAGCGGGTCTATCATTGCCAAAAACTTCGGCAGCTACACCTAAGGTTGCATGGATACGTTGAGCAGATTCAAAGAAAATCATCGTTCGTGTTTCATCTTTGAGCTGGCGAAAAAATCGTTGAAGTGCAACCGCTTTACGCGGAACAAATCCCTCAAAACAAAAACGATCACTGGGCAAACCAGATACGGCAAGAGCACTAACAACGGCAGATGGACCTGGGATAACACTCACATTAATACCACATTCAATCGCATGTGATGTCAATACATAACCCGGGTCTGACACTGTTGGCATTCCAGCATCTGAAATAGCAAGAACCTGTTCGCCCTCTGAAATGATTGCGTCGACCAAGGAAGGAGCGCGCCGGTGTTCGTTATGTTCAAAACATGAGACGAACCTCAGGCGAGGGTGTGTGGCAACACCTAGACCTTTTATGAGTTGCTGAGCCTTTCGGGTGTCTTCGGCAGCAATAATTGTTGCCTGCGCCAAGGCTTGTATTAAACGTTGAGACGCATCGCCAAGATTACCGATAGGCGTGGCCGCCAAAATTAACGTACGCTCGGGCCACTTCCATTGAGCCTTGCATGGTAAATCGGTGTGTGAATCGCTGG
>JAUNVQ010000004.1:12512-29569 GCA_030540715.1 Actinomycetaceae bacterium
GGTGGCTTGTACATTGGCGGAGTCTGCTGAGCCTGAAGCGTTGGTGATATCAGGTGAGCTTGTCATGTCGGCAGGGTTCGGTGTTGTAGTTGCGGGGTTATAGATGTCAGTTGCGTGTACGGGTGAATCTGCACTGTAAGGTGTCACGAGGGCGCCTTTCGATTGTTGCTATAAGGATGAGAGATAAATCTACCTTCGATGCTATGTTAATACGTTTGCTTTACAATCAACATTGTGGGAAATACAAATAATACTTCTGCCGATCATCAAAAAGACAGAAACAGCATGGATGCGATGGCACATTCCTTTTCTGCTGATACTGAAAACAATACCGTGTCAACTGGAAAAATAAAGGCCGAAAGGATGGATACAACAATGTCTGATCTTCACGATTCGACCGAAGGCACCACCGGGAAAAGTAGAGAATCCACTAATACACCTGGTAACACAACACGTGAAAGTTCCGCCAAAAACAGTATGTGCTGTCCTGGCAACAACACCGATAACCCGGCAGACAAAAACCACGATAATGATGGAAAGAGCAGGAAGGCCCGCCGCTTTAACAAGCGTTCGCAACATGAACGCGTGGTGTTAACCGATAACGAATCTGAGTTTGACAGCTACGACCACATTCCCTATGCAATATCGACATCAGAATCAGTTGACCTGACTAAAGACAATACACAAGAAAACCATTTTGCCAAGGCCCAAGGTATTACTCTGGACACCTCCATACCACGTCACAAAGAATCTGATGCTTCCGCCGACGGAGCAGATCCACTCCAAGAGCACCACCAGACACGTACCACCGATAAAGACATCATTGCCGGGGCTTCTCGTCAGCAGGCATCCTCACGTTCTAAGAGTGCACAATCCGTGAGTAACGATTCTGAGGCTACAGATTCTGGCAGTGCGCTACATGACAGAACCCAAGCCAACGGAAGGCAAACCCACCAAGAACTCGCCGAAGAAGAAGACCCTGCCAGCCTGGAAGCTGACGATGCGTCCGGTGACAATCACCCTTCCCAGAAAACACCCGCCAGTAACACGGTATCTGATACTGCAAAATCTCAATGTAAAGCCTCGTGGTATCGCCAAGAATTCTCAAGCCACTGGCTGCGTAAAATTGGCTGGCACCCCGCTGGAAGCCTGCGAACACTCACACACTTCGATGAACGTATCGCTAACTGGACACTAACGATTGTGATAACAATCTATGCTGCCTTTTTGCGGTTATGGCAGTTGGGGGTCATCAAAAAACTTGCCTTTGATGAGGTCTATTACGTCAAAGATGGCTACGCACTATCAGTTCTGGGCTACGAAGCCAAATGGAAAAAAGGCGATGAAATTAACGAACAGTTCGCTGTTGGAGATTTTTCGGGATTAACAACAGATGGATCGTTTGTTGTTCACCCACCCTTTGGAAAATGGCTAATGAGCACAGGGATCACAGTATTTGGCCCTGACTCACAATTCGGTTGGCGTATCGCTGTTGCACTGTGTTCAGTGATCACGGTATTTCTTGTTATGCGGATAATATGGCTGCTTTTTGATTCCGCTATGCTCACAGGTATTGGCGGCCTTTTACTAGCAACCGAAACACTGCATATTGGTGTGTCACGTCTAGGGCTACTTGATGCAATATTGGGTATGTTTATTATTGCTGCATTTTTAGCATTCATTAAAGACCAGCATCAAGCTCGACGATTTATGTCAGTTGAAGCCGGTAACTTCACAAAAGAATATGCAATCAAAACAGGAACTAAACGGCGTCCTCAAAAAGCTCTTTCCTTTAAAGAAACTTTTACCGCTCTTACACCTGTGCGATGGGTTTGGCGGCCCTGGCTTTTTGTCACAGCAATATGTCTTGGGCTTGCCTGTGCCGTCAAATGGTCTGCTATCTACGCCATCGCTGTTCTTGGTATCTTTTTATTTATTCGCGAAGTCACCCTACGTCTTCGCACTGGAGCCCGAGCAGATGCAGCCTTCAGCCACGCTGTTGTCTATGGTGGGATTCCCGCATTTTTACAGCTTGTTCCAGTAGCTCTTATCACCTATTTGTTGGGATGGCTTCCCTGGTTTTCGCATCCGCAGGCATGGGGGCACGGTAACGCCGCAAAGAAAGGACTGATAGCCGCCGATTCATGGCTGGCTCCCCTGTATGACCTTGCACTTTACCATCAATCAATAATGGAATTTCATGTTGGCGTTACCTCTCAGCACACCTATCAGTCCACACCTTTACAATGGATTGCTGACCTGCGTCCAACCTCTATGGTGTTTGAAAAACCATATGGGCAAAGCGGTGACTACATTGTGCGAGCTATGACAGCTCTTGGTAACCCAGCACTATTTTGGGTGGGGCTTGTTGCACTTGTTGTTGTGGTACTTGCGGCGGTGGTGATACGTGATTGGCGAGCAGGCATAATTATGTGTGGTTATTTGGCGCTATGGGCCCCCTGGCTATGGTATTCATATGTTGGTAATCGAACAATCTTTATGTTCTACATGGTGATTCTGTCCCCCTTTATCACTTTGGCTGTAACCTACATGCTCGGGATTCTTACAGGACATATCACCCCCATTGTTGAGCCACTAGGAGCTTCACGTCAGAATTTGGCAGCCCCACGTGTACGTGTTCCACGATTTTCGTTTGTGTTCGCAGTCATTTTGACGACTCTTATTATCGTGTGCGCACTCTATTTCCTACCTTTAGCAACAGGCAGCGAGATGACTATTTCACAATGGCAGTCACGAATGTGGCTGAAGTCGTGGATTTAGAAAGAGATAAATCACTATCACCTCATCTAATTAGCGTTTTCCTGTGTCTTTGTAGTAAAAATGTACTGGGAGCGAAGAAAACGTGTGAGCTCAAATCAATGTCCGATGTGCCGTATGTTTTCTTCGCTCTTTTTATGTCCAGCTAAGAAAGATATCCAATCGGTGTTATAGACGCGGATAAAGTAAAAACTGAACATTGTAGAACTAGTTGAGCATATTTCACTGCCATGCGTCTCACGCTGCACAACCAACCTCAATGCGCATAACGCAGTCGCAAAGAATTCGCTACCACAAGCACAGAGGACATCGCCATAATCAACCCAGCAAGCATGGGATTAACCAAGCCGGCCATAGCCAGCGGGATGACCACAAAGTTATAGCTAAATGCCCAGGCAAGATTTTGTTTAATAATGCGCACGGTCTTTCGACAAATACTTAATGCCGTTGTTACCGCTTCTAGATCAGAGCGCACAAGCGTAATATCGGAAGCATTGATTGCTACATCAGTACCAGTCCCCATTGCCATACCAATCCCCTGGTTACTCGATTGTGCCAGGGCTGCTGCATCGTTAATGCCATCACCGACCATCGCGGTATTCTTGCCTGAGGTCTGGAGCTCAACAATAACATCTCGCTTTTGACTCGGGAGCACTCCGGCACGGAAACTATCGATTCCCACCAGCTTCGACACATAGCTTGCAGCCCGTTTATTATCCCCAGTAACCAGTAAGGTTTCTAATCCCATTTCATGCATTTTATCGATTGCGGCTTGAGATGTCTCTCTAATTTCATCTCGTACAGCGATAATACCCTCAAGACTTACTTTGGAATAGTCGGGATTTTCGTCATCAACGATCTGCGCTTGGTTTATTTCTTTTTGAACTTCAACTTCTTCTTCGCTGGCCACTTGAGCCTTGTAACCTGCTTTAACTACCGCATCGACGAGCTTCTGAGCATCGGCTGCGCTATCAACGTCAACTGTCGCACTTTCGGTTGCAAGGTTGACAAGTGCCTCGTCAACCCCGTCACATTCGCTCAGATTCTTTTCAACACGAGAGACACAAGCTGCGCATGTCATACCTTCAATATCTAATTGAATCCGCGTTTTAAAAATTTTGGAGGGCGAATCCTGCTTGGTCTTTGACGTTGTGCAAACACTTTGGTTTGCCTGAGCAGCTACACTACCCATGGTGAGTAAATCTTCTTTTTCACCTAAAGTTCCACTGTTAATTTGATCCGCACATACATCATCGTCTTCGCACTGATCTGTCCATCCTTCACCACTGGTATCAGCAATCACTTCTTTAGCAACGCAGACAACTGTTGCCCCTGTATCTTCTAGGTCAGTGATACGTGTGCGAGTATCGCTATCAATTTCAATGCCGCAGCTTACTAAAAATTCGGGTTTTCCAACAATGACACGTTCGTCGCCGACAATTCCATCAACTCCACGTCCCGCAAAGTTACGGAAATCATCACATTGATGAACAGCAAGTCCATTGTCTTTAGCATAGTCGACTATGGCATGAGCTAGGCCGTGTTCAGAGTTCTTCTCGACACTGGCTGCCTTTGAAATTGCATTGTCATCACCAGTAATAACTTTCATTTCACCTTTTGTGATTGTGCCTGTTTTATCAAGCACAATAGTGGTAACCCTTTGAGAGCTTTCCAAAACCTCTGGGCCCTTTAATACGATACCCAGTTGCGATGCACGCCCTGATGCAACAAGTAGTGCTGTAGGGGTTGCAAGCCCTAATGCGCAGGCACAAGCCCCTGCTAGGACCGCAACTGCACTGGTGATAGCAGCCTGCATTGAACCCCCGATAAAGGCCCAACCGAAAAATGTCAACACTGCCAGTGTCAAAACAATGGGAACGAAAACACCTGCAATGCGATCTGCTAAACGCTGAATTGGTGCTTTCCCTGCTTGAGCATCAGCGACCAATTTAGCGATTTGTGCAAGTGCAGTATCTTTACCAATCTTTGTTGCTTTCACTACTAATGTTCCAGAAGTATTAATCGTTCCGCCGGTAACCTCATCGTCAACTGTTGCATGTACTGCTAGAGGTTCACCTGTCAACATCGATTCGTCAATACTACCTTGGCCTGCAACAACTATACCATCAGTCGCAATTTTGTCACCAGGTCGAACCTTAAATAGGTCGTTGACTTGCAGTTGATCGATAGGGACGACCTCCTCAATCGCGTTACTAGAAGTAGAGGAAACCCGCGATGCCTCCGAGGCCCCGAGTTTAAGCAGATCGCGAAGTGCTGATCCCGCAGTGTGCTTTGCTCGTGCTTCCATATAACGCCCAACCAAGATGAAAGCAGCCACCATTGTTGCTCCTTCAAAATAAATATGGGGTTCATTAGGAGCAAAACGCGGTATCAACATCATTTCCATCTTCATGCCAATTGTTCCAGCGTCAGTGAACAACAGCGCATAATAGCTCCATAATGCTGAAGCGACGATACCCAATGTTACCTGAGTATCCATTGTTGCTACACCATGTCGAAGTGGTGGAATACCACCTACGTAAAACGGCCATGAACACCATGTCACGACTGGAAGAGCCAAAACTGCTACGAACCACTGCCAACCTGGAAATTGCCAGGCTGGAATCATTGATAAAAACATAACGGGTATCGATAAAACAAGCGCCACGATAAGACGTAGCACAAGGATTCGATTAGAAAAAGATGAATTGCTGGCCATAGATTCCTCGATTTTGGTGGTAGGACAGAAAATATTATCTTTACCTCACTGTAGTCTGTTCCTAGGTAAAAGGCGATATTATTTTGCTCTGAGGAAGTTTCCTAGGCGGATTCGCGTAACACTAATTCCACAGGCAGTGTAAGTTGGTGTGTTTCTTGTGGATTATTAATGAGCTTTCTCAGCATCTGAACCGCGTGTGTTGCCAATTCATAGGCGGGGTTAGTAAGTGATGTAAACTGTGGTTTTGCCTTTACCGATAGTTCCGAATTATCGAAGGAGACAAGTAAAAATTCATCGGGAATCTTTATACTTTTATCTTGGCATACTTCAAGCACACCTGTAGACATAAGATCGGAGCAAACAAAAAGACCATCAAACTGATCCTTTTTCGTTAAGAGTTTTCTTGTTGCTTCAATAGCACCTTGGTGAGTAAACGATCCGATTTCGCGTATATAGGAAATACGGTGCTCTCTGCAATAATCTTCAAATCCGCGCGCTCGTTCACTACCGGCAACCATATCTAAGCGCCCAGTGATAATAGCAAGGTTAGCAGCCCCTTTGTTATGAAGATAGGCGGCAGCTTGACGTCCACCATCATAATTGTCAATATCAACCCAACTGTAATCTTGCCCAATATCCGGGCGCCCAATAAAAACAAGTGGCGTTGATGAATTCTTAAACTGTTGAAGCTGTTTCATATTGCGGTGATGCGACAAAACTATCGCACCGTCAACATGTCCAAGTTCAAGAAAATGAGTAACATGGTCGATATCGCCATCTTTGTTACCAAAAATAATCACAGGATTTTCATCACTTGTCTCAAGAGCATCCTGAACGCCAGAAATACTTGCTGAGAAGAAAGGATCCGCGAAAATCATGTGATTATTTTCAGGAATAATGACAGCAATAAGATCAGTTTTTTGCGTCACAAGAGAACGCGCAGAACGATTTGGAATATAGTTTAGTTTTTTAATAGCTTCTTGAACAGCATCAACTTTTGTTTGCTTGACACCGCCGCTACCACGGACAACTCTTGAGACAGTGGCTCGTGAAACAAGAGCTTCACGAGCCACATCTTCAAGCGTCACAGAATTAAAAGATCTTTTTGACATAGCTTGATTCTTACTTGATATGCATGTTAGGACCTTTTAATTGTGCCAGTTTTTGCGACATTTGCAAACCATCGAGCCGACGCTTTTGGAATCCGTTCAAGTGTCTCAAAATCGACGCGGACTATACCAAAGCGCTTTGTATAGCCAAATGACCATTCAAAATTGTCAAGGAGTGACCACACAAAGTATCCCCTAATATCCGCTCCGCGTTCAATTGCGCGGTAAATAGCGCCAAGATGTTCATGAATATAGTGAAGACGGTTTTCGGTGTCATCAACATATCCATTACTATCTGGCTTATCTACATATGCTGCACCATTTTCAGTAATGACCATAGGCACTTGAGCCGGCTTTGCGTATTCCTCAGACAAACGAACGAGCATTGCTTCAAAATCCTCGGGATAGACTTCCCACCCCATATCTGTTACTGGTAGACCACGTGAAACCTCTTCCACTTGATCAGCAGCTTCAGGATTTTGAGGGTCAAAGTTTTCTGTAGCTCGAACATCCATTCCTGTGTAATAGTTAATGCCCATGACATCAATTGGCGTGCTGATGATGTCAAGATCGCCCTCTTGAATGAGCTTTCCAAGTCCACATGGTTCATAATATTGTTCCATGTCTTTTGGATATGCTCCGCGCAAAAGTGGTTCAATAAAAAGACGATTATGACGACCATCAAGGATTCGAGCCAACTCCACATCTCGCTCATTATCTGGATCTGCAGGATGAGTCGATGTGAAATTCAAAGTAATCCCCAAAGATACCTCCTGTTGCAAAGAGGTAGCTTTGTTGCGGATTTCTTCGGCAGCTAATCCATGAGCAAGAAGCAAATGATGCGCTGCCGCTATCGCTTCTTTCGTGCTTTGACGCCCTGGTGCATGCACTCCAGTTTCATAGCCTAAAAAGGCTGAACACCATGGTTCATTCAGCGTTGTCCAGTGCTGTACACGATCGCCGAGTTTGTCATAGACATAACTGGAGTACTCAGCAAAGCGATACGCTGTGTCCCGATTAGCCCAACCACCCTTATCTTGAAGAGTTTGTGGGAGGTCCCAATGATACAGAGTAATCCACGGCGTAATATTATGAGCCAAAAGCTCATCGATTAGTCGTGAATAAAAATCAATACCTTTTGGATTGAAATCCTTATCATCTGGACGGATACGTGGCCATGAAAGTGAGAATCGATATGCCTGCAAATTCAGTTCACTCATCAAGCGAACATCATCTTCCATTTTGTTGTAATGGTCGCAGGCAATCGATATATCACTTTTATCCACAATACGGCCGCTTTCACGGCAAAAAGTATCCCAAATGGAATCCGTTTTGCCGTCCTGGTGACTCGCTCCTTCAATTTGTGCTGAAGCTGTCGCAGCTCCAAACATAAAGTCAGGCGAGAAGGTGAATTGTGTCATCCTTTTACCGCTCCTTGCATAATACCCGAGACTAACTGTCGTCCAGCGAATATGAATAACAGAATCAGTGGTGCCGTTGCTACAACAACGCCTGCCATAATCAAAGAGTAATCCTTGAAGTAGGATGCCTGAAGTAGCTGTAAGGCAACAGGTAGTGTTGGATTTGACGAACCCAAAACAATGAAAGGCCAGAAGAAGTTTGTCCACTGTCCAACGAAAGTAAACAGAGCCAACATTGTTGCTGCTGGACGTGCGGCAGGAAGAACGACAAACCAGAAGGTACGCATCAGTGTTGCACCATCAACACGAGCAGCCTCAATGAGTTCGAATGGTAGCGCATCTCGAAGATACTGTGTCATCCAGAATACTCCGAACGCTGTCACCATCACCGGCACAATAACAGCAACAAGTTTACCGGTCCATCCTAGGGCTGACATTAAGATAAACAATGGAACAATACCAAGCTGGGTTGGTACAGCCATTGTTCCAACAATGAAAGCCAATAAAGGTCCACGACCCCTAAAATGGAGCTTTGAGAAGGCAAATCCTGCAAGTGTTGAGAAGAATACCACCGAGATTGCCGTTATCGTCGAGACAATAATTGAGTTCCATGTCGCTAACCAGAAGTTAATATCTGAATGCAAAACAGCATTAACATTCGAGAATAAATTCTTTCCGGGTATCAACGACGGAATTGGATTTTGAGCAATGGTTTGAGCATCTGAAGACGCCAACAAAAATGCGAAATATAAAGGATACGCACTCAGAAGAAGAACAACACCAAGAACAATGTATGTCACTATTCCAGGCCGGCGTGAACTTCCCCAGGATTGATGCTTATCTTTTCGTTTACGAGCAGCGGCTCTTGCAGCCCCTTTACCTGCTCTTTGTTCAATCATGGCAACTGACATTTCGTTTTTCATGACGACCTCCCTTCAGCGCTTATATCATCTGTTGAGGGTGTTGCCCCCACCGATGCCGTGGCACTTGCCGCAGGTAAAGGCTTATTTAATGCTTTACCTTTTGTTTTGGTAGTACGCTTTGCATCTGATGACGAGATTCGTTGTGTCAGATAGAAATTGATGATTCCAATAAAGACGATGATCAGGAAGAGTAACCAAGCTATTGCTGCTGCTCTACCAAAGCTTTGCTGGGACCCCCAGCCTGCCTCATACAGATACATCGTTAGCGTCATCCATTGTCGGTCAGGGCCGCCATCACCTTGATGGTTGAACATACGCGGCTCATCAAAAATCTGCAAACCACCGATAGTTGAGGTAATCACAACGAAAATGATTGTTGCTTTTAGTTGCGGAATTGTGACTGAGAAGAACTGACGAGACCGTCCAGCTCCATCAATTGTTGCAGCTTCGTATAACTCACTGGGAATGGCTTGCATAGCCGCTAAGAAAATGAGCGCATTATAACCCATCCAACGGAAGTTCACCATTGTCGCAATGGCTATGTGCGACCAAAAGACATCTGAATGCCATGCAATTGGGTTAAGACCAATACTTGTCAGCAATGTATTAGCCATACCAGATTGATCAGCAAAAATCTTTGTAAAGATCATTGATACTGCTACCGGAGCAATCACATAGGGAAGAAGGACACCCATTCTCCAGAAAGTCTTTGCCCGCAGATTAGCATCAAGTACATAGGCCACGAGGATGGCCATCACGACTTGTGGAACTGTGGCAAGAATAAAAATAGAGAATGTGTTGCGTAGTGCGACATAAAAACGTGGCTGATGCAGGATATCTACATAGTTGGACATTCCCACGAAATCACCTTGGCCACCGATCAGGTGCCAGTCATGAAGGGATACCCACATTGTGTAGATAATAGGGAATAAGCCAGCTATCGCAAAGATTATGAAGAAGGGGCTGATATACAGATATGGGGAGTATTTTACTTCCCAGCGTGACAGCCTCTGCTTCCATGTAATAGGTTGAGAAGTTGTTGTATTCACTGAAAACCACCTTAAGGGCACGCCAAAAGCATGCCCTATCAGTTAAAAATTACTCTGTTTGGAAGTCTGCTTGTTCAAACTCGTCGATAGCTTTCTTCCATGATGCGTCAGCTTTATCTCCACCACCATCAGCACGTTTGATGGCATCTTGAATAATATTCATAATCTGGAAATAGTTTGGTCCTTTATGTGGTTGAACCGTAACGGCTTTGGCACGCTCTGCAAAGATTTTGCCCGTTGGTGCACCACTAAAGAAGTCGTCATTAATAGAGAGAAGTTCCTCAGAGTCGAGTGCTTCAAGCTGTGATGGGAAAGTACCCTTAGCTTTGAATGCTTTGATCTGTTGTTCTGGAGCTGTCAACCATTTTGCAAGAGCCTTGGCTTCCTCAGGATGCTTAGTCTGAGTTGGTACTGTCAGGTAAGAACCACCCCAGTTACCGCCACCGCCTGGATAAACATTGGCTATGTCCCAACCTTCAACACCTTTAGCATTACCTTCAATAACTCCGAGCATCCACGATGGGCAAATCATGGTCCCAAATGCTTCTTTCTGGAAAGAGTTTTGCCAATCTTCACTCCACTGTTCAAGATGCGCTGATAGTCCATCATCTATCGATGCCTTCAGAACTTTATCGTAAACATCTTTAATGTCTTTATTCTTGTCTAATGGAATAACTGAATTGTCGTCTTTTTCAAATGGGTTCTCTAAAAGATTTACCATTCCCTGAAACACGGACATACCAGAGTCGTACCACGGCACGCCTGTTGCTTCTTTAAATTTCCTTCCGATTTCAAAATAGTGATCCCAATCACCTTCTAAGAGCTTTGCTACTTCTTCACGATCGGTAGGAAGGCCTGCTTTTTCAAATAAATCGGCTCGATAGCACAGCGCTTCAGGGCCGATATCTGCACCATAGGCAATCAGCTTTCCGTCTTCAGTGGTGACAGCTTGTTCTTTCCAGTCAATCCAACGACCTTTGACTTCATCATCAGTCAAATCTGTGAAGTTATTGGAGTACTGCATTAACGATGGAACCCAGTCAACTTCAATACCTTCAATATCTGAAAGGCCCGAACCAGCAGCTAAACGTGTGTTAAGGTTATCGCGAGCTTCGCCTGATGATGCAGCTTTCTTATGTTCGATAACAATGTTAGGGTTCTCTTTTTCATATTCTTTGAATAGGTCTTCGTAACCCCATTCATTGAAGGTTGCAACGGTTAGTTTAATTTTTCCGTCTGCAGTCATGCCGTCATCGCCGCCAGAGCATCCAGCAAGAGCTAAAGAGGCTGCCACAAGAATTGATGCCCCTATTGTTGATATTCGTCTGGTCATTTTTACTCCTTTGTTTAATAACCATGAAAGTGAGCAACACGACAATGAGAGCACTCTCAGACTTCCCAATACATTTTGAGAGCGTTCTCAAAAGGGTGTTACTGCTATTCTTGCACGTACGATTGAAATGTTTCAATTCTTTTGAAAGTTGTTATGAAAATGTTATATACCTCTTTTCAAAAGCATCTATTTCAACTTCTTATGTGGCAAAATACTCATCTATACTTCTACTTATAGCTATCGAATCAGTGGTTTACGACCTCGTTTCGTCCCTTTTTATAAAACAATTAACCAATGCGTATCCAGCATTCGTGAGACTTTATTCCCACGCCGTTTAACTTCATGACTAGGGTGATTATTTCTGGCGAGTCAACTTCGCTGACTATGCAAAATAGCTCGTTTAATCAAGACTCTGATCTGCTAGAATTGACTTCTACTATTGCAGGTCTTACAGATACTGAGGAGCATATCCATCCGATGAACAAGTAATCTCCATTTGGCTTTGCCAAGATACTCCCCTGCCCTGATGCTTTTTGGAGATTACTATGCCTTCGATAAACGTACACAATCTTTTCTTTTCCTATACTAAACAGCCACTTCTTCGCGATATTTCTTTTCGCGTGGGCGATGGTGAGCGCGCATTTCTTATCGGCCCTAATGGTTGTGGAAAATCGACCCTATTGAATATTATTTTAGGAATTATCACCCCAGATTCGGGCAGTGTGACTATCAGCGATAAAGCCAGCATAAATGCTGCGCTGCCAGCGTTGATGGCCTCTGATGCGAATTTGTCAGAGCACTCGGCTTGCGACTGCGTGGCATCCGCCAACTTTGATACGCCAATCGCTTCACCTTGCTCCAGTGTGCAAGACTATGTGGATTCCACATTTGACCCCATCTATTCCCTTCTGAGACATTTCGAGCAGCTCACGTCCTCCCTTACCGTTGATCCAGCGTGCCCGTCCCTTGCCAAGGAATACGACACAACCCTTGCCGCCCTCACCGCAATTGACGCATGGTCGCTTGAAACGCGGATCGATGAAACCCTTGCTGGACTTGGGTTATCGCACCTTGCGGGAAGTGGGCGCAAACGTCGTTTGGATACACTTTCGCCTGGGCAAATTGGCAGGGTTGAGTTAGCGATGCGCATGATTGCATGTCCATCTGTCCTTATTTTGGATGAGCCAACGAATCACCTTGATCACGCTGCCATTCATTTCTTGGAGCGCCAACTTCGCAACTGGGAAGGGCCTGCCCTCATCGCGTCACATGATCGCGCTTTTATTGAGGGCGTTGGCACGGTCATCTATGACCTCGATATTGCACCTTGGCAGGCACTCAGTATTTCGGAGGGCGGAGCGGCCGTGCCCGGTGTGTATCGATGTGCTGGTGCATATAGTGACTATCTTCAATCCAAAGAACATGCCAAGGCAGAACACCGACGGATTCATGCTGAACAGCGCAGCCTCAAACGTGATATCAAGCAGCATCGGCGCGAAAGTTTAGATATTTCCCACGGCGGTATTCGAGTTGCAACGGCTGAAGGTAAGGCTCGGAAGTTCTATTCAGACCGTGCAGCGAAAACATCGCGTGGGCGAACTCGAAGTGATGATAGGCGGCTTAACGATCTGCGTGAGCGTGAAGTTCGCAAACCACGTGGCTACGAGTTGGATATAGGACTGGCACCTGTGCAAGCATCATCAGGTGGGATCGCTGTAGCTGCAAGAGATGCAGGGGCTGTTGGACGGCTAGAATCTTTGACCTTTGATGTGGCTTATGGTGAACATCTACTAGTGACTGGAGGTAATGGATCTGGTAAATCAACCCTTTTGAGGTGGATTGCTACAGGGCGCCCTCCTCACTCTTGGGGTCTCGTGACAAGGGGGTCGATCCATGTTGAAGGCCACACGGCTTTTGTTCCGCAAACATTGCCCGCTGCCAGTGATATTGGGGATGATGTGTGGAGTGGCGGTATCGGTGCTGTTGGTGCTATTGGCGCAGGTATTGTTCATCCGTCACTGTGGAAAACACCGATTGGGCAGTTATCTGACGGCAACCAGCGTCGCGTGCAGATTGCACTGGCTATTGCCACTAAGCCAGAGATTTTCATCATCGATGAGCCAACAAACTATCTTGACCTGGACACGATGGAAGCTCTTGAACGTGCTTTGGCGGCGTGGAACGGGACGGTAATAATTGCCAGTCATGATAGGTGGCTGATTGACCACTGGAGCGGAGCGCAGCTAGAGCTTGGTGGTGAGCGAAATGGAGTTTGTTGAGCGAGGTGTTTCACTGGGGGTTTAGCAGGTTATTACTAATATTATTGACAATAAAAAATAAGAGGAAGCAAGTGCGACAAGAATAGTTTTATCATGCAAACTTACGGAGTCGAGACAGATATGAGGTGAGGTCATAGACGCGCCTCACTGTTGGTTGCCCACATTGCGTGATAAACACCCGCGGGGTTGTCAACAAGTTGACTGTGGGTTCCTGATTCCTTGATTTTGCCGCTCTCAAGGACAATAATCTGGTCCGCGGATTGAATTGTCCGCAGGTGATGAGCAATGACGATAACTGTACGCCCTTTGGCAAGATCGCTTACTGCCTCTTGTATAAGAGTTTCGTTAAGTGGATCAACATTCGCAGTAATTTCGTCAAGAATGACAATGGGCGCATCTTTCAAAAACGCGCGTGCAATCGAGAGCCGCTGGCGCTGTCCACCTGAAAGCCCTACGCCGTTTTCACCGATCACCGTGTCATAGCCACCTGGTAATGCCACGATCTCTTCGTGTATGCGTGCGGCTTTCGCAGCTGTAATAATTTCGTCCATCGTCGCATTCTTTTTACCGATGCGAATATTGTTGGCAATCGTATCGGCAAAAAACGTTTTGCATGACGATCGAGATGTTTTCCAGGAGGTCATCGCTGGCAATGTCGCGCACATCTGCCCCACCGATACGAATTGATCCCTCTGTCACATCCCAAAAACGAAGTAAGAGGCTGGTAATAGTACTTTTCCCTGCACCTGACGACCCGACCAGTGCAGCAATGGTACCGTCGGGTATGCACAGTGACACATTGTGGAGTGCAGGTGTGTCAGCATGTGAGTACGCGAAGCTCACACGGTCGAAAACAATTTGGCCGTTCTTTGGAACAGCAGGGGTGATAGGTTCAGGTAACAGCGGGGCCTTCGTAATACTGTTAATACGTTGGTAGGAGTCTACGCATTTGAGGTAGTACATCCAGTGGGTCTCTAAAGCGCTAAATGGCTTAAAGAATTCCACCGAGACAATAACAAACACTAAAAATGTCAGGATATCAACAACGCCGTAAAGGCTTAGCAATAATCCACCCGTCACCAACATAACCAGCGATAAATTCATGATGAAACCATAAATTGACAGCACAAAGGCGCGATTTTTTGCAGCTCGTCCAGATGCGTAAGCAAAGCGATCCACTGAATCTTTGAGGCTATCATCAAGAACACGCGAGCGAGAAAAGGCTTTCAACACCGGCATACCGCGTACGTATTCTACAAACAGACTCGACATATCCGCTGCAGCATCCCCAGTGGTTTTCTCTAGTCGCTGTGCATGTTTTAGCCCCCATACCAGGTAGGCAATTGCGAATGGCAATGTTGAGATCATGAGCAATGCAAGAGGCCAACAATAGATTGCGAATCCGATCAACACAATGGTTGATACAACGAAGTCGGCAATCATACGCGTCCACAAATGCCCCACAATCATTTCCATCGTGTCAACATCTGTATGGATAATTTCGCTTATCTCGCCAAGGCGGCTTTTGGTGTAATATCCTAGCGGCAGTTGCTTTAATCGCGTCACCACACGTTGTCGGATGTGGAAGACCAGATCAAAACCTGCACAGTGTTTTTGCTTATCAGCCCAAATACTTGCCACGGTCTTAAATATCAGCAAACCTACCAATACCAGCGCATAGACCCACAGACGGCCTCCGCCCTCCAAAACATCTATAATGGCCGCTAATGTTGTCAGCACCATTGCAACTGAGGATAAATAATATAACGTAAAACCACAGATACCAGCGACAAACATTTTTCGCCCCTGCGGTGTCAAAGTAGTGAGAATTTCTTTCATCATCGTTTTCCTACTTTCATATCCCATGAATCAACTCTGTTCTGTTCGTGCACCAGGTCTTGATAATGGTGACAGCGCTGTAACAGCTGGTCGTGGCTGCCCACATCGACAATGCGACCGGCATCCATCACGACAATCTGGTCGGCATCGCGCACCGCATAAAGACGATGCGCAATCGTAAATACAGTTTTGTTCTGGGAAAGATCCTCTATTGCAGCGTTAACAAGTTGCTCGTTCTCGCCATCAAGGGCGCTAGTTGCTTCATCTAAAACAATGATGGGCGCATCTTTCAGTAGTGCGCGCGCAATGGAGAGGCGCTGCTTTTCACCTCCAGAAAACCGTGCCCCAACCTCACCAGCTACTGTTTGGTAGCCCTCAGACAGGTTCATGATGAAATCATGTATTCGTGCTTTTCGCGCAGCGTGGACGATATCGTCCCTGCTTGCTTGGGGGTTACCGATGCGAATATTTTCTTCAATGGTGAGATTAAATAAGAACACGTCTTGAGACACAAAAGAAAATAAATGTTGCCACACATCTTCACTCACACTTTGCATATCAGTGCCATCCACTGTGATGTGACCAGAGTCAGGTAACCAGAACCCCATCAGCAGTGACATCAACGTTGTCTTACCGCACCCTGATGAGCCAACAAGTGCGGTTGTTGACCTTTCTGGCACGCTCAAAGATATTCCGGTACATGCTGGCGTTTGTTTTCCGGGATACGTGAACGAAACATTATCGAAAACGATATTTCCTGCGGAGGGCGTTGGGGTACCGCTAGGACGGTCGGTCACGTCCGCCCCAAGAATCGACCCGATAGATTTCGTTGCCTGGTTAAAGATGAATGCGAAGTGATGAAGCGTACCTGCCTTTGCAACGGTCGAGGTAAATGTCGCAGCTAAAATCATGGCAATAATCATGTGTGGCATATCGATTGCCCCAGATTGCAAGCGATAAAGGCCCACGATAACACCGGCAACGAAACCAGATTCCATTGACATAGTAATCAACCCCATTGGCACAGTGATACCCTTCATTGACCGAGTTACCCAATCCACATAGTCTTTTGAAGCCTGAATAGCCTGATTTGTTTTTGTCTCAGTCTTTGCGAATGCTTTGATAACGGGGATCGTAGCCACATATTCCGTCAATGCGTCTTGCATTGAGGTCGTATAGTTGGCTACGACAGCAAAGCCATCCGCCCACTTTTTTGCCGATGCTTTTCTGATCAACCACATCAGCGGTAGCCCAAGCAGCATCGCTAAGGCTATAGGCCAATCAACAACAAAAACCCCAATCGCAACGATAATGGGAATAACTGTTACCGCAATTGTTTCTGGAAGTCCATGGGCAAGATAGATTTCAACTTGCTCGACATCGTTTTTCATGACATTGGTTAGGTCGCCAACCCTGCGGGTTTGAAAAAACCCTAGGGGAAGTCGCCGTAAATGGTCTAACATGCGCAGTCGCAACTGGGCTAAAACGGTATAGGCATTCCGGTGGGAAATCCAGGTAGCAAGAAAAATAATCAGAGCTTTCAAGCAAAAAGTGCCTGTCAAAATCCCAGCAATCCACCATACCCAGCTCTGATGCAGTTCACCGCG
>JAUNVQ010000004.1:29669-133591 GCA_030540715.1 Actinomycetaceae bacterium
TGCCTGTCAAAATCCCAGCAATCCACCATACCCAGCTCTGATGCAGTTCACCGCGCAACTGCAAAGATATTGCTACAACGACCAATAGTGGCGCAACCAGGTCTAACGCCAATGCACAGGCATTTAATATATTAGGCAGCCACGAGCGTTTCTGCACTTGGTTCTTTAGTTCTTGTTGGTTAAACATAGATACTCCAAATCAATATCGAATACTTATTCGATATTGAGGGTAAAAAAATATAGCTGTTGTGCCCGCGTTGCCGCACGACAGTTCACCGGCGTTGTCGCTAGGCAATTCATCAACGGTGCCGCCTGACGATTCACCAGCATTACCGATAGGCAATTCTTCAGCGTTGTCGTCAGACAGCCGATCAGCAGTGCCGCCCGACGCACGCAATAGTTTTCGCCAGATAGACTTCCTCGATAGCTCACTTGTGCGACTCATAGCGAATTCACTCCTTCGTAATAGCAACGAACTATCAGCTCCAAAAGTTGGCGAGCTTGCTCAGGGGACTCATAATGCCGGGCAACTTCAAGTAAGCCTTCCACAAAGTTTGACGCGAGCACATGGGGCAACAAATCTGGATAAACATCTCCTCTACGTTGCTGGAAACTACGGTCAATATGTTTTTCGACTGACGAAATCATCTTGAGTTTAGAATCTACATAGTCTGTGCCGTGACTTTTATCCATGACAATAACAAAAGCACGATGATTATCCAGCAGCCACTGCACATAGGGCGCAGCAACCTTCTTGTAGCGATCAAGCGCCGTACCTTCAGTGATACGTTCTTCTTCGAGAGCAATCTTATCAAAATCTAGTGGAATCATTTGCACAGTTGCTGCAAAAAGGTCTTCCTTATTCTTGAAATAGGAGTACACCAGACTGGTCGAGACCTCTGCTTCACAGGCAATATCAGCCAGACGGGCATTCATGAACCCTTTGTTGTAGAAGACCTCTTCAGCCGCAACAATTAAGCGTTCGCGAATTTCATCTTTTAACACCTGCGGCACGGCAACTCCCAATATCGAATCTTTATTCGTTATTGATGTTACTCTTCCCTTGCCTCAGTGTCAATCGTCGTTACTGCATCACAAAACTGAGTTAATAGCCAAAGAAAATAGAGGATGCCCCCCCCGATGGCCATTTCGGGACCTAGGTCGGGTGGTTGCCTTCTTGGTAAGACGACAGCATTATTGAAGCAGACATAAAATTAAAGACGGATTCCCCTCCTCCAGGTCTCATAGGCTGTTATTTCAAGCCACCCGGAGGATAGAATCCGCCTCCACATCATTCATAGCAGAAAGCATGCATGATCCGTCCTCCAAAACAACACCTTGCACGCCCCCTTCCAGCAAAAGTAGAAATGTAGCCGCACCCACCCACATCCTTCACTCAACAGGAAACTCTTATGAGGCTGCTATGTTCCCCGAAAACGAAATCTAAGTCCAAGTAAAACACTTATCAACTATTAGATCACGAAACCAGGGCCACACCAGCCCTGGTTTTCCTATACCAAAAATACGAGAGAAGAGCAGTAATCGTGCGCAGACGAGGAAACGCATACGGTCACCAAGGCCTGATCACTATCAACCTTGCAGGCCATGGTCACGACTCAGCAGATGACACAACAGACATCCATCTTGTCGGAAACCAGCATTCGGAAAAGGAACAACCGACACGGCGGAACGTTTTCCTCCGGTGAGATCAGCGCGCACTATGCCACAAACGCAAAGCAAATACGAGCATCAGCAAGTGAAGGAACCTACACGCTCACACCAAAAAATCGAGCAAATATAAAAAACTTCCTCACATACATCAACTCCAACGCAGGAAAACAAGCATGATACAACTACGTTGCACGTGAATCAGATAAAATAGAAGCTGAAGCCAATAAGAACCCACAATACCGCCAGTCACCGCAATACAACACCGACAGTTTTAATGCACAGCTGCACGGCTTGTCAAGATTTTATGCACAATACGCGCCAAAATATGGTTTGACATACACTTATACACCAGACCTAGCACGATACTCAAACCAATCAATGCAAAACCAAAACCGAAAAAATAAGGAAGACCCATGACACCACAAGAAACCCCAGAAGAACAAGAAGACCTGATTCTTAACGATCAAGCATTTTGGGACATGATCGAAAGAAACGCACAACTTAGTCAAGAACACCTCATTAGAACCCTTGACGGTGAAGAAGCACTCAAAAAGTTCAAACAAAAACAAGCAGAGACATAAACCAGTACCCCGTCACTTTGACAATTACCTGAGCAACCATGTCGTCTTTGCTTTCATACGCCAACTATCCTTGACCTGGCAAATAATCTTATTTTGTATTACCCACTGTTTGTGCTTATCTCGTTACCAGATGTGGTTTTGTATGGTGAAGAAGATAATATGCACGAGATGAAATATATTCACCTAAAACACAAGATTATTGATTTCTTGTGGCAGCTAGCAACGGTTACTTTTGGTTACGCTGTTATGATTGTCGTGATTGCCTTTGCATACACAGTAGTATTTGGGGAAGATTTCAGGCACGGTGTCACCCTGGATACTGTCCTTTTTTATACTTTAAGTTCGTCAATGTCGATCGGCTCAGTTGTGTTGTTAAGTGCCGTTATTTTTCGTCATAAAAGCATCAGCTACATTATTGGTTTCACGGTATGGGCTTATTGGAATGTCAATAGCAGTAGCACTTCATTTTTGAATCCATTTACCTTCATCGCCGATCCTAATGAGTGGCAATCGGTAGTTATTGTACAACTGGCTTTGTTCTTGGTTATGGTATTTTTCATCGCTTTCCTCAACACTAAAAGCCCCTCTCTTAGCAGGGAAGCCCTGAATCGCATCAGGCTGAAGATCGCACACTAACACCAATTGTCTTAACGATGCGCCACGATCCGCCCCCCAAAATAAACCTAAGAATCAATACAGTCACTTAAGCCGTCTATGTAAACACCTACCCCACACCCACACACGATTCTTCGCACACCCACCCCATTAACTTCATACAGGCTGTTTGCTGTATGCTTACTTAGGCTAATAAACCCCACATCACGGATTACACAAATCCACTAAAGCTAGGAAAATAAATAGTATGACTGAAAAACACGAAATCGCTGAAGATCATGGCGAACATGCACATGATGAAGACTGCGGACATCCTCAGATTCAACGTGATGACCATATAGATTACCTCCATAATGGCCACCTGCACCATAAGCATGACGATCACTACGATGAACATATCGTTGAAGAACACATCGTTTCGGAAGAGCATGCAGATCATAAACATGGTGAAGACTGCGGACATGAGCCAGTAGAGCACGATGGACATATCGATTATTTACACGATGGCCACCTGCATCACCCGCACGGCGATCACTACGACGAACACTAAATATCTTCCATCCTCAATAATTGAGGGAAACTGAAGACAGACAGGGCCGCAGCTAAGCCCATAACAAATAGAGCGCTACCTCTCAAGTAGCGCTCTTTTCTTACACTCAATACTCGCAGAACTCTCTTCCATTGCTGAGCATCATTACCTTGGTTATGATTGAT
Organism: Actinomycetaceae bacterium; assembly: GCA_030540715.1. GTDB lineage: Bacteria > Actinomycetota > Actinomycetes > Actinomycetales > Actinomycetaceae > JAUNVQ01. Next base: position 33,251 of record JAUNVQ010000004.1, read on the forward strand.
ATATGGCTATCACTCATTTTCTTGGAGAAGAAACTCCTACATCTGGCGACCTGCCGAAAGTCGGCGATAAGCTCATTGACTTCGAACTTGTCGGCAACGATATGAATCCCGTGAACCTTGCTGATTTTAAAGGTAAACGTATCGTACTAAATATCTTTCCTTCCGTAGACACCGGTATCTGTGCGTCCTCCGTACGACATTTCAACGAAGCCGCAGCCAAGCTGGACAACACGGCAGTCGTGTGTATTTCGAAAGATCTTCCGTTCGCGCTTGGACGTTTTTGCGGTGCCGAAGGTATTGACAATGTGACAACCGCCTCCGCGTTCCGCTCCATGTTCGGCGAAGATTACGGCATTGTTTTAGAGGGAAGCCCCATCAAAGGTTTATTGGCTCGTACAGTTATTGTCGCAGACGCAGACGGAACAATCCTTCACGTTCAACTAGTTGACGAAATCAAAACAGAGCCAGATTACGAGGCTGCCCTAGCAGCGCTGCAATAAAGACGTCACCACAGCTACTCGAACTATTTCCGCAGCCGTGCTCCCATCGTTGGAACACCCGTTGATCTAGCTATCAACTGATAGTGCACGAAATAGCTTCATCAGCTGTTCTTCAGTGGCGCCAGAGGTAACGAAACGCATAATGTCTACACTTACAGGATTGGAAAATACTGGCGCTTCACATGGCCTACTGTAAATCTGCCTTCAACTACTCTAAACAGTTTAGAGTAGCACAATACGCCGTGTGACCTGGCAAAATGCCGCTATCCTCAACCTACCCTAAACGTACCCTAAACAGTTTAGGGCACAATAAAACCCCCTGACCTGCAAGGATGGCTCTACCCTCACTCTACCCTAAACAACTTAATAGCTACCCTAAACGGTTCGGGCGCTACATTAAACACTTCAGCAGATACTCAGCAATTCCACATCTTCAAATGGAACACCCCTGGGACAGTTCACCTCTCAAAATTGCTATCAACTTACCTTCTACCACTCCCCTTGCCTTGCTAAGATGTCAAGTAATGCAAAGGAGCCACCGTGACCATCCTGAAAAATGCCCTCGATTTTCACCGCATCAACGCGGATAACCGGACTTTATCAATTTTTCGAACCGATCACCTCCGCATTGCCTACGCGTTTTTAGCTGAATATTTCACCGCAACAAAGCGTACGATAACTGCATGGACGATCTAAAAGTCACCGCTTCCCGATTCATCAATATAACAGATACACAATGGCCTCCTCCGATATACGCTACGCACACCGAGCCGGCAGGCGTAAGACTTTCTACACCAGGCACAGAATAGACTTTCATCTTTGTATAATTTACGCCACGAGAACATAATTCTCTTGTCAATACGAATTTAAGTTATCTCACTATTTAATATGAAAATTGCATATATGGCAGCCCTGACAGCCCTCTATGTTAGATTACGATGATTCTCTAGACTTTGATTCACCCTATTCAAAAAATATTTATACTGATGGGGGCAACTAATCTTCTTGAAAAGATAAAGTGCCAATGCGATGTTCGATGAACCTATCTGTCTAAACAAGGACATCGTGGCGATTAGCCTTATGATTCTTACAGCACCGCTGGCTTCACAACCTCCCATGGCTCGACGTCACCCGAGACAACTCTCAACAGTGGGTGTGGCTTTGGCACTTCACCGGTGCCGACATTGAGTCGCCCAATTTCTTCAATAGCGCGAACTTCAACTTTTGCGCGCAAATGCTTCATTTCGTATTCCAGCTGGCCTGTGGTGACAGGGATCTGAATTTCGGAGGGCGTTCTGTGGGCTGGTCTGTCTGAAGTTGTTGATAAATCTCTTTGACCTCTCTCCGTCGCTAATCGAGCACCCGTGGGTGGGCAAACAATTTTCGACCGGTCAAAGTGATAGCCACGAGCAGTTGCTTCGTCCCAAAGCCCATCAAGGAAAACACCAATGGCAGCAAGTGGATCATCCGTAGCCTTAAAGCGGTCGAGCTGCGGATGATTGCGATATCCTTTAGTCAATCCCTGCAAAACTTTTTGCGCAAGTAAGGTTTCGCGCCAACAAGCAACTAGGGCGCGGCGATCCAAATAACTGGGGTGGAGGCTCCATAAACGCATAGTTTAAGTTTATCCTCTTGCACTCGACATTCATTGATGCAGCTAAAATCTAACTCTGCATCATTTCACGCTAACAAATTCTCGACTCTCTCAATAACTAACACTGACATCAATACCACTATCTAATTTCTTCTGTGCATCCAAAAGGTTACCAAAGATATATTGCTTGATAACACACATAGCACCTTCCCCTGGTTAATGTAATGGATTCTCACTTATCTTGTGCAACTACTGATACTGATTTCCCGATGGCTTTGGCTATGGTGTTAATGACGTAAAAATGCGGGATGGCACTTAGTTTTATCTCTCCATGAGAATCTGGCGGAGCTTCCTCGTAAAAAGCATCTTTTTGTGGAATAGCGATCCAATTTCGTACCGTGTTATCAGTGTAGAATTCAAAACGTTTCCACGCTTGGTGAGGGTTTGTTTGCATGATTTGTTGTTCTAATTCGTGTTCTGGAACAATAATTTCATCCTGAAACGTGTAATTGGGTAATGCGTTAAGCCACGCTAGTACATCATTGAGTATCAACTCGATTGCGCAAGGATAAGCAGCATAATCTGGGTATCCATTATGGTAGGAAATAGCATCATCTATGGTAGATGGAGCAGTCCGAATTACTACTGGCCCAGTTGCTCCTCTTACTATTTGATAGTTTCCTTGCATCCCACAAGTCGTCAGAACAATATCTAGCAAATGGGGGCCACTAATATCCGCACCAAGGTATTTTAAGCGAGAACCCATATTGTCAGCCGTATAATAATCGGCTTTTTGTAGTGTTGGGCGAGGAAAATAGAGCTGGTTCAAAACGGGAAAGCCCAAACGCTGTGATGCTGGCGAGTCGATTTGTGTGTCGATGTGTGATTTCTTTTGTGCTGCTGCGGTAAGTGTTGCTTGGGGGATAAGAAAATTGAGGTTGTCTATGATCCAAGTAAATGTTGATTCCGCCAGGTACATTTGAGAAGGTAAGAAAGACGCTGTGGCGCATAGATGTTTCTTGCCAGTAGAAAAATCCCAGCGTTTAACAATGACTGCCTGATCATCGACAGAATAAGATGATGTTGATAGAAACCCGATGTAGTCTAAGTTGTTGTCTTTCTCGTTTGGCCTCATATACGGCGACATCATTAACAAACATGAGTTAGGATACTGCTCTGTGAAAACTTCCTGTTCATGCCAAACACAGTCTACTAACGCATCATCACTATTGCGTGAAGTAAAAACTATATTTGGACGAAATATATCCTCGTTTAGCTCACAAGCAGCCAATATGCAATCTGCACTCGTGCCAGAGCTGTCTAGTTCACAAAGCATATTGGGATAGCTGATAGCAATATCACTTGTGGTTATTTTCTTAAAAGAATAAGCGGAAGTTCCTGCAGTTTCAGTATTTTTAGTCATTTTTTGTCCTCGCTTATGAGTTCTTTTTTGTTGGGCTTTTCGTTTGCGCACCGCTTTAGCATGAGCAACGCTAATGCGTTCCCATTCTTTATATTCGGCTCTACCTTCTATAAACCATTTCGGCAACATAACCCCCATCACCCCCTACCGCAGGGCAAACAGCGCACTTAACGACCAAACAATACCATCAAATGCGGTCTTGCCTGCGCTATGCCCGAGAAAACCGCCCGTAATTCCTCCGGCAACAGCGCCGAATATTCTCACAACAGCGGCTCCAATCGCGGTGCCGGCACCAGGAACGACAGAACCAATTGCTCCCCCAATCACGGCACCAAGGCTAGCACCACCAACACCACACTAGTTGTGAAGGCACCGATTTATTATCGCGTATTTAATCTCCAAAACAGCCAGTAACGATCCAAAAAAACTAGTCACTCAGGCTAAAAAATCTCCAATATTAACTACCCTGTTTCTTGTTCAAAAGCCTGGGGAGCCAGTGAGATTTCCCGCCAATTATGACCATGCGACTTATTGTTTGGGTGCTGGAGACGTTTGAGCGAGCTGCTGTAATTTGACCAGTTCTTCAGGGTGTTGCTCATAATAACTAACATGCGCCTCATAAACATCACTCATGAAAACATTTTTCCATCTTTGGCATTGCTCTTCCCAGTTCGGGTCATCCACTTTTGCCTCAGGAAGATCAAAACGATGCCTGGCAAGCTCTTCCATCAACCGAATATAAACCAAACTATAATCAAACCGATTATAGTCAATATTGACAAGTGTTCGCCCCGCATACAGCTTGTAACGATCAAAGCCTATTTTAAACCGTGTAATCTCATCAAAACGAACCTCACGATAAAACAAACACCCAAACCTCGTCCACACCTTATCCTCATCAACACCAAACCGACGCCACAAACCATACGAAAGAATTGTTAAAGGCAACAAAGTGACAACACTCGCACCAACAACATCACCTATAGGTCTTTCACCTTTCAAATACCCCTCAACCCTCACCACAAGAAGTAACATTACGAGAAAAATACAGATCCACCCCAAAGGTACAAGAATTTTAGCTTCGGAAAACACACGCGGCTCACGCGGATACACACTCATCTTCCGCAGCCGACGCTGAATCGAAGACCCTGCATCACCAACGTCCAACGCCGCACTATGCCCTACCTCATTACTTATAAACCTTTTTCTCTCTTCACTCTCGTATCGTCCCCCCCCCGCACCACTCACGGTAGACATATTTTGAAGCTGTCCCTGCTGGTAGTGGCTCTTGGTAGCTGGTGGGGGTTGGAGGGCGACATCATCAGCTAGATTATCACCGAACCTGTTTTCTAATCGGAACTGGCTAGTCGTAAACGTTGTTATACCCTCACTGTCTTTAACCACATAACGTTTCAAACCGCTTTGATCCCACCGACCAGTATTATCACTACTACTCATCACTCGATACACCCCGTTATATGTCAATGCTGAGGCATCCACCTCAAAGGGAGTAAAATCAACCTCCGCACCAAATCCCACCTGCGCCATGCTGTGCGGCCCATGTAAACCAAACAATCTTGGAGGTCTAAACTTGTGAGGTCCGTCCTTGCAAAACAAAGACCGCTCCTGCATCGGAATAATCGGCACATACAAATCCTCATCTATCCCACTACTATGGGATTGCAGATAAGACAACACCCACTCATCCCCACCCGGGTAAGGCTCATCGAACGTATCGCCTGGCTTGACATTGAAATCTTTCTTCCAATCAGCATAAAGCTGCTTAAAACGTTCCGTTGGCTCGAGATAGGTACTAAACTCGTACATGTACATATCAGTACAGTATTGGTAGCAAACCTGCCACAAATCCGCACACTTATCCACACCCCACGTATGTCCCAAACTAGGCCAGGTGCAATAAATATTTCCAATGTCGTTATAGACCCAAAACGCAACCTCAGCCATCACCTCTTCAAGATCAGCCACATCCATCCGACACACCATTGGCCCATCCTTCTCGAAAATACCCAAGTCAAGAAACAGGGGAATCTCGGCATACGACAACTCGAGAATAGTCCCCATAAACGGGATATGTCTCATACCCACTCCTATTCAATATGAACCTTTCCATCTTTAGAAGTAATACCGTGCTGCGCGCAAAAATCATCATTGAAACGCGAATCAATAGTCATCCCACCCGACTTAGAGTACTCACGCAAAAAACACTACTGTCCCAGCGCCAGCAAATTTATCCAAAATCTTAGGCATAACCCAATGATAGCCATCTCATCAAACGGAAGAAAACCTAGGACACTTCTCTCTTTCCAACTAAGATTCCACCAGGTTCTCACAAAATAGGCAACCCTTTATTGGCACATTCACATGAGATGACAACTACTCCAAAGAAAATCTCTTATCGATGTTCTCTAGAAAATCATCCACATTTTCAGGCCGCCATGGATGCCAAACCCAAGGAGTAGGAATATCACAAGAAAGCTTTCTTAACTGGGAATCAATTTCCCGTGAATCCAATTGGTGCATTCCCAGCATATCTTCAAGAATACGTGAAAGTGAATCCGCTGACATGAAGCGAATCATTTCTTGCTTCTGCGAGTTAAATAGTTCTACTTCGTATCTCTGCCGGGGGTCCTTGTTGAAAAATAAGAGCTTTATTGTCCCAATGAAACCTTTTTCGTCTTCACGGATCTCACGTTTATAAATCTACCTAATACGTAGGTAATCCCACGTAGGCAACACTTCCGCAATTTCAGGGTCGCGGGTCGTATACATAGCCAGCATATCCTTTCACCTGTTCGCGTTCCATATTATAGAAATTAGATGGTTTTGACACTCCACCAGATCCGATATCAACTATTTTTTGCCTTCCAGCATCTGATAGTTAATCCACTTTTTGTTTAACCAAAGATCAACATCCGCTTGCACTGACGATGAGTATGGCCTCAAATATGACCCAATATCTTCAACAAAATCGGTGCCGAAAGCGTTGCGGATTGGCTCTGGTGTACCAAGGTAATATCCGGCATTGATTGAGTCTGCGTGCGGTATTACACGACCTGGCATGGATCTTCCCATTACTACTGTATTTGCGTGTGGGAAGGCAGTCACACTACCCGTAATCTTGTTCCGAAAATAATGCCCGCCAGACCCGCATCACCCATCAGCCGGCACCAGGCACCCCCTACGATACCCACCCTAGTGCGATCCGTTTAGCGATCAATACGGAGTTGCTTCTTTGAGTTTGCGTACTGTGGGAAAGGGAATCGACTGTGCTATGGGCGAACCGGGAGACTGTTTTAGTGATAATCAAGTCGATCTTGACTTCTAGTGCGTCGTGAATCAGCTTTGGAAGCCAACGCGGTTGGAAATGGAGGTACCTCTAGCACCTCTAAGTGAGTGCATACCCGTAAACTACCGATCCGCCCGCAAGGTAATTAGCTCAATTTAGCAGTCGATTTGGGAGCAGTAAGACTCGGCTTGTTCTTCCATGTCTGTTGAGACCCGCGCGTAGACCACTAATTCACGCTACACACACGGACTACTCATGCGCCACTGGCCATAGTCTTTCACAGTTACTATGAGCAACAAACATGGAGTATGTCAGGCATTGAAACAAGCGACTCCAGCTTTCGCTGTGGACACTAGATTACTCTTGGGAAGCTCGACTTTATTGACTACTGCCTGTTGCCATGCCTCGGTGGTAGCGACAGTAGCAAAGTTGGAGTGAAGGAGAGCCATCAGGGTTTCATGAACTTGTTCAGCGCTTGCTCTGCCAGCTTCGTTTTCCATGTGAATAGCACCGGTGGCGTCGCGCAGAACCTCGGCTTTGAAACCGTTCGCTACGGCTCCTTCGGCACTGCCAAGGATGCAGTTGTTGGTCATATAACCCACCAGAGTCACAGTACCCACATCCAGGTCGCGGCACCGCTGTGCTAGGTCGGTACCGTCAAAGACGCTTGCCAGATTCTTGGTGATTATTGGCGTGGTATCTGTGATCTGTTCTTCGATGCTGGAGTGGAATTCCCAGCTGTGGCTATTCTGACCAAATGCGATAGCACCGGTTGGATTCTCGTGACGGATGAAGAATACGGGCATGCCCGCTTTCTTGGCAGTAGCGATTGACTGCAGGATGTTTTGGAGGGATCGCTCTCGCGATGGGTACTGAATAGCGAGGTTGCCATCAAAGTATTCGTTTTGTACGTCAATAACCACCAGTACGCGCTTACTCATGAGCATGACCTCCTTTTAATTTGGTCTATTCCTTAATTATAGTAGTCCACGACTATGAAGCATAGTTTGTACCTTACACCGCTTTTCCACCGGTCATCATCAAGTTCCGTCTGGCATGAGTGCCGCAGCTTGCACAGCAACATGAGATTCGATCCATCATTCGTGACACCGTGAGATGAAGGATGATGTGGTGAGCCTGAGCCACCAGCCTCAGCTATCCCAGCCTCACACAGCAGAGACTTAGCACCGTAGGTGGCACAGATTTTGCACCATGCAGACCCGTAGCGTGTGCTGCTCTCGGGGGCACACTCGGGTTTGTCAACCCCGCTAAATATTTTGACACAGGCCCATACTTTTTGATGCCCCCCTCTCCCTCTCATCGAAACAGCCCCATCTGGACGATCAAATACCTCACGCGAGCACCTCCAGAAAGCCCTTAAGCACCAAGCTACTCGCACCTAAGCCCCAGTGTTTACAAGGGAAAACGCTTTTTCCCCGGCATAGAAAAATGCTGGATTTGAGCGCATCCAAACCAGCATTTAGTTGGTTGGTTGGCTACTGGTATTGATACAAACCAGACACAGTAATGATAACAATGAAACCTGTGAAAATGGCTGTCAGTAGGTATTTTAGGAAACAGAACAGGTACAAGGCTGCGTTGCCTGAACTGAGTGATACCCCGCAGTCAGGCGATAATGGTAACACGTAACAGAACAACCACCCCCTAGTGCTTCCAAAACAGGCTTTCCGCGTAAAAGTATCAATCGCGCGTAAAAGTTATCAGTATTAATCTGTGGCAGGTAGTGTAATCCCAAGACGTTTAGCAGTAGATGAATCACAAACTTGATACTCTCTATACTTCGCTAAGAAATCCTTATAGTACTCCTCGTTGCTTTCTGCTACTTGCATCGTATTAGTAATATCAGTAATATTGTTAATCCCCGAATCGTACAACTCTAGGCACTCAGTACTAACTCCTAATTGCAGACTCCCAAACTCTAGCCGTTGCAAGAGATAATTCCGCTCCGGATCCCACTGCACCCGATTCGGAAATCGTTTAACTTCTTCTCGCCATTGCTCAGCACTGCCATGTATTTGCGGCGAGTAGCGAGTTAAAGATGCGTGAGCTAGCAATTGATCAAAAACTGCTCTATCCAAACTTATTTCTAGGACGACTTCCTGTCCATTTTTTCGACCCCAGTCACTGCGGTATGCCATCCAATAAAATGACGGTTTAATCCACGTCATCCTAGTAAAACGAAAAGGCTTCACAAGTTTCTGTGCGACTAAAAGTGCAGAAGCGATATGCGGACTGTAGGCTTGGTAAACCGTCACTATATTTGCGGAGTATTGTGCAGATATTCTCATTTCTAACCTAATAACTAGTCAGTACTTCATCTGCCCCGCACACACATAACGCCCACTCTAGATCCCCAAGCGGGCATGGAAACTCAGGGATATCATGATAGAAAACAGCCATGCTATCACTTAATAATTCATATTTAAGAAATGGTCGCTTCACGTCAATGTCATACACTAAATCACACCAAGCCTCAATATCGCCCCTATAGAAAACTTTCCCCTCAAGCTCAGCGTTGAAAGATAAACCCGTCTCACGGTGGATACTCTCGGCTCTAAAAATATAGCCCTCCGGGTTGAAATGCCTAGAAAACCAAATAGGCACACTGGCTCTGAAAGCATCTTCTGTCAAAGAATCTTTGTCCTCGATAAGTCTGGTAATTTCCTCATACAGTGGTACAATTTCTCGAACCGAGCCAGCCTTATAAACCACCAGCCCCGTCCCAGAAAACTCAACCAAATTATCCGACTTGTATTGATTCATCATTACTCCAATATCCTTCCACTTCCCGGAATTAACCCATCCATAACACGATGCATTTCAGCCTGCGATATCCCATACGAGAATCTTGTTTTAGTTACATCAACATGCTGTATGGGAGCACCTCGGCTATTCGCTTGGGGAACAGCTCGCTTTTCAATATCAAGAGCGTTCCTTTCATCAATCTCGAACGCCAAAATGTGACTGTCGTATCCCTGCTCAATTCGTTTTGCATAAAACTCTCTACTACGAGCCTCATCACCGAGATTAAGATACACCCTGGACGCTCAGCATTCCATTTAACAATCGTTTCAGGCAACCAACCACGCGTTGCATACCTTCCCGATCCAATATAGACATCTGGATCAGGTAACGTATAGCGGCTAAGAGTTGGGGCTTTCACACCGATACGCTCGGCAACATCTTTACGCCCAAGGTAATATTTAGCCATTTTTGCGCTCCTTTATCGCCCAGATAAGGGCTGCAAGACCGCATAGGAATACCCCAATGCCACCAAGGATATTGAAATGTCCGCGTGTGATTGCGAATATGACTACAGGTGCGAAAATAATAGTTGCTGTTATGTATGTCGTTTTCATAATCTGTTATGGTTATACTGAAAATGCTTTGGGGGTTCAAGATACTATCTTTATTTTGAACCCCCACCGCTCTTACTTCTTTCGTTTCTTGCTAACGAGAATCAGTGCTGCGATTCCGCTAAGAAGAAGACCGATATTGCCTAGAAGGTAGGCAATGGTTTTCAGTACTTCAAAATATCCTCCTTTCTGCTTATAGAACATGTACACATTTTATATTATGTAATGTTAACTATTAGGCCACAAAATATAGAAAATAAAGGCCGCCCACAAACATGGACGACCCCGATGCGCTCCCCACACATTGCAGAAACGCTACAACTTAGCGATTAACTCATTCAATAACCCAACCACATACTTGGCATCCTTTTTACGCATACCAAGCTGAATCGCACACGTAGATGTAGCAGCTACTCCAAAACAAAACTACCCCTGGCACTAGGCCAGAGGTAGTTCACTGCTCACCTAAAAGACGGCGCAAAAAACGCCCTCCAAAAAGCTAAAAAAATTACTTCTTCGCAGCCGCAATGCGTTCACGGAACTTCGCAAGCTGTTCAGTAATCTCTTCAGGCAAGTGATCGCCAAACTGCGCAAAGTATTCTTCCGTATCGTCCATCTCGGCAGCCCAAGCATCCGGATCAATGTCAAACATCTTATCCCAGGTCTCGCGATCAAGATCAAGACCATCAAGGTTGAAGTCCTCAAACTTCGGATACTTACCGGTCACACCATCAATAGCGTCAACTTCACCAGCTGCACAACGCACAATCCAGTCAAGCACACGCGAGTTATCGCCAAAGCCCGGCCACATAAACTTGCCGTCTTCATCCTTACGGAACCAGTTAACCTGGTAAATCTTGAGGTTCTCGCCAAGTTCTTCTTGAATCTCTCACCAGTGACCCCAGTAATCCGCCATGTGATAACCACAGAACGGCAACATCGCAAATGGGTCCTGACGAAGCGATCCGACCGAACCTTCAGCAGCACTCCGCTCGGATGCAACAGAAGCACCAATGAACACCCTATGCGCAGGTTCATACTGCTCAGCCACCAAAGGAACGTTCGTTGCACGACGCCCACCAAACAGGATTGCGTCAACGGGAAGACCCTCGGGTACATAGGGGGTACACGAAAGGAGGAAACGTGACAAGAAAGCAAAGACAGATCCGCAATAAAATAGGCTTTTACCTGGAATGTTATTCGGTGGAGCTAGCGGGGATCGAACCCGCGACCTTGTCATTGCGAACGACACGCGCTACCAACTGCGCCATAGCCCCTGCTACCCAATGATTGTAGTTGCGAGACCCTAAAGAAAGCAAACTGAGACTGTATCGCCAATAACACCAGCCTTCAGCCTCGCCCTCTGAAAACATCACGAACGCTCAGGCTTTCCGAAAACAAATCCGCAGCGTTCACGCCAAACGCCAAACAGACAGGCCACAATCCCCTATCGGCGTCGCACAAACCGTGAACAAGTGGCACGTGCTTGCCACGCACCAGCGCATATCCGCTTCACGAAGGGTTATTGATTCGCGGCGCGGCGACGATCCAAAATAGAATCGACACGCGCGAACAATCGATCATCCGCGGTGTCAACAACGTCGTCCTTTTCTACGTCAGCAACAACTGTTGGCCTGAAAGGAACGGCAGGCACCTGGCTAAATTGACTGGTGGCAGCACCCTCTACCAGGTTATCCGAAGTGCGACGCCCCAGCTTCGGTTTCATATTGTACAGGGGTTGAGGCAGAGCCTGTGGCTCCCAGGAACGTGAAGAGGCACTAAGGCGTCCTCGTGAATCCGTGTCGTCATCAGTATCGGAGATAGACGCCAGTGCAGCTTCTGCTCGCTTCAAGTCCCCAGCTGTCATCGGCGCGGCATCAGCATCGCGTGAACTAAGATTCCCCTGGTGAATCGCTATCCATTTCTGCTGTGCTGGTGTCAAAGTAGACGCAGTAGTTGGGGTTTCCTCCCCCTGCTCTTGCACAGCAACCGATTCATCTTCACCAATGCCATCAGCCACATTATCAGTTACCCTATCGTCACTTGCAATCTCATCAGCAAAAGGAACCTTAGGCATCGTGAAAGACGACTCCACCTCATTCTCCGTCTTTTCTTCGGTTTTATTGCTAGCAGCACCCGATGCCCGCCACACCACTTTGGGAGCCTGCGCCGTGGTGGCGCTGAATCGCTGTGACTGAAGTTCTTCAATAATTTCCAGCGCACGGGCATCATTGCGCTGACCGTCAATCGCAGCTTTGCGCCCCAAAGCAAGGGTAGCAACCATAAGGACGGTAGGGATAGCCACAGACCACGCAGCAATCAACGACAGCACAGAAAGAACCGCAACGACGATAATGGCCAGCAGTTCAACACCGAAAATAATTAATCGGCGTTGGGCAGCAGCTTTTCGAAGGCGTATATGTTCCAGACGACGCTGCTGGACGTGTTCAAGTTGTTGCGAACGTGTCAGCTTGCCAGCAGGAATATTCTGCGTTGTTGGGGTCATAGTGGGTCCTCCTGGTCGGCGATGAATAATTGTGGTTGCGTGCATTGTTGCCCGCGGTGTCGCCTTATTGGCGTCCGATTTTGCAGGGGCAACCACGACATGGATTCCTGGTGAAAACCTGTCGTCATCGCGTGACTGATGTACAGCATTTCGTGTGGAAATAACGACGGGCATGATAAAGCCGCCAATACATGCAACAAGCACAGCTAAAGCAAACCCTGTATATTCCACTTCTCAACGATACGTGTGAAAGTAAGGAAGTATCGACAGGTAGATCGGTGTGTCGATCCTTCTCACACAGTTTTCTTTATCAAATCGCAACAATTGCAACACCAGCCACATTGTACCCTTCTTTCACAGGTGGCCGTGATAGCGTCCTCGTAAAAAATATGAAGCGCCTCAATGATAGCGACCGCACCTTAACGAAAAATTCAAGCGAACGAAATGCGCGGCGTGCCCCGTTGAGACAACCAAAAGACTTCCGGGACTGCGCCCACAACCAACGCAGGACGGCTCACGATTTGGCACAACGCAAAAGCATCAAAGGTCCAAAACACAACGGCACAGAACCAACCATGGGGCGCGCAAGAGGGCGAAGCGCGCGGCCTGTCTGGTGTGAAGCACTCAGTTTTCTCTGGAACAGGCGAAACATTATTTGAGAGGACGCAGCACGCGGCGTGCCCCCCCCTGAGACAATCAAAAGACTTCTGGGACTTCGCCCACAGTCAGCGCAGAGCGTGTTGCTTCGCGCGTCACCACCCACGTTGCACAACGATAATCTTTGACAACATCGCTAACGTGTCACTCCCCACGTATGCGCTCAAGTTCTGCAACCAGTCCCCGCTGCGGATAGACCTCGGCTGTAATGGCAAAACACTCATGGTCATACCATTCATTATTAACGTGAAGAAATTTTTTGCGATGTCCTTCGTAACTCAAGCCCAATTTCTCCACAACACGAAGGGAACGCCGATTATCGGGACGAATATTGATTTCAATACGATGCAGCTGCAAATCAGTCATACACACATCCATAGTCATCGCTAATGCTGCCGTCATCACCCCGCAATTGGCCCATTGACGATCTATCCAATACCCCAGCATGGCGTAGTGGGCGGCCGCACGGGTAATACCAAGAACAGTAATCTGGCCTACTGGTTGACCGTCAACCTCGATGATAAGCGGAACGGTGCGCCCATATCGAATATCTTTGGCCTGCTGCCAGGCAAGCTCACAAGTTGTTGGCACAAAGGTTGGATAATCCGAAGGAGCTGTTGCATCCCAGGGCTGTAACCATTCATGATTACGACGGCGAATATTATCAAGGGCAAAATAGTCACCAAAACGCATTTGCCGTACACACAGTTCATCAACTTCGCGTCCAACAAGTCCACGCTGCAAGGCACCCGTCTCTACCGCACAAATATCAAGGTAACGATACCTAGTCCACCAATCATAGGTACGTACAATCAACGATCCTGGATACATGATCTAGGCCGCATCATCGTCAAGCATCATGCAGTGCAAAATATCACCCGCCGACACCGATTGTACATCCTCGGTGACCACAGCCAGCGCATTTGCGGAGGCCAGCTCTGACAGTAGCTGCTGTTCGGGTTCCACGGGAATCTCGGCAATATAATCGCCATTTTTATTGCGCCGCACCACGGCACACACCATTTGTCGATACCCCAACGGGGATAACCAACCGCGATCAATACGTGCCCTCACAGATGAACGAAACAGTTTTTTTGTGCCCGTCATCAGCTTTAACGCTGGCCGTACAAAGATTTCATAGGCAATGAGTGCCGCTGAAGGCTGACCTGGTAAACAATAGATGGGCACATCATCGACGGTTCCATAACCAATTCGCTGCACTGGCAACATGTCAATATCTTCAAAATCAACCGTACCTTTTTCCTCCAAAGCCCTCATCACTGCTCCCGATCTTTGACTTCCGATCCCGCCGGTGACAATAATGACATCGGCACGGGCAATATGGCGTTCAATCATTGTTTGTACCGCGTGCGGGCTATCGGGAACTGAGCTGAACCGAGCTACTGAGGCACCGAGTTCACTTAATGCCACTGATAAAGCGTGGCTATTGGTATCGAATACGTGGTGGCCGCCCCTAGATTGTGCGTCTGGAACACGCGATGGCGAAAATTGCCCAATGTTATCGACCAGTTCATCCCCCACCGAAATAATAACAACACGTGGACGGGGATGAACACGGACTCGTTGAATTCCCACACCCGCTAATAATGCTACTTGACGTGCGTCGATACGTGTGCCTCTACGCATTATCATCGAGTTTTTTTCAACGTCTGCTCCTGCATGTAACATGTTGTCTCCCGCTAACACAGGAGTATGTATCCGCACCAACGCTGCGCCCTCATCGCTAAATTCCAAAGGAACAACGCAGTCAGCTCCCACTGGCAGAGCTGCCCCTGAGGCAATCCTGTAGGCCGTCAAAGCGTCGACACTGGCAGGTGCAACACCATCGCCCAGTTCTTTTAAGCGGCCTTTTTGTGTACCTCCTGAAGGCTGATAGTAGGTTCCATCTGCGCTAATATCAGCAAGCACACGTAATTCTAACGGATTTACCCGCGTGGCCTTTGATGTCGCACGCGATGACGTTGCATATCCATCGCATAGGGCGGTATCAGCCATGGGGCGCGCATTAGGGGCGTAAACATCATTGGCAAGGACGCATCCTACTGATTCAATCAGCAACACTTCCAGCGATTCAAGAGGGGCGGCTATCTCTAAACAGTCGCCTAAAACATCTGCTGCTAAAGTCATTCGTGCCGCCTTCCAGCTTTTGGTTCACTTTGGGAGATTTGCAGTTTACCTGTGTTCCTCTACTCTATCTTAGTCACGTCATGGGAGACTGAATATATGTGCCATTGCGTAAAATCGCCCGATCTTTTTGACCCAGTTGAAGATAAGAAGAATGAGTTACGAACATTAATCAGAGCTCAGCGTCAACGCAAAAGTACTGCCCTTCGCAATCAGGCCGAGCAACTTATTTGCCATCACCTGTCGTTGCTGACAAAGCCGTATTCGGTTATCGCCTGCTATGTTCCTTTTGGAACTGAGATCGGCTTGACCCAGTTTATTAATGATGAACAACAGAAGGGGGCACAAATATTGCTTCCTCGGTTAGGACCTAGGTTGTCGCGGGCTTGGGCATGGTTTAAATCATGGGATGACCTAGAGGAATCGGCGCCTGGGCGTCCTTTGCAACCCCGTGGTGAAGTCCTTGAGGCACAAGCTGTTGCACAAGCGCAATGTGTCATTGTCCCAGCTTTGGCTACCGACCGTAGCGGTACTCGCTTGGGTCAAGGTGGCGGGTGGTATGACAGAGTTTTATCATTTGTGGAGGACGACATTCCGATCGTGGCGGTTCACTACGATGAAGAATTCTTCGAGACAACATATTTGCCATCACTTCCTCACGATCATCCAGTAACAATCAGCGTAACACCACATCATGTCTACCATGTACGGCCACATCCGCATGACTGATATAACAGAGGCACCGGCCGATGCAGCAATGACAACAGCATGTGTGTCCACAATTGCAAGATAAAGTTGGTGTTGATATTTTTTGTGGATAAATCCCTCCAATACAGATGCCTATGCGATTATCTGTTTATGGCTAAGAAAAATCTTATTCCCTCAACACTCTTACACAGGCTGACAGCAATAACATGGCGCTACCGTCACATAGTTGCTGCATTGGGTGCCTGCTTGATCGTAATAGGGATTACCAGCACTGTTTCTGCTTATATTGAAACTCGCGCCATTGTTATCACCACTGAATCTATTGGGGTTGGTGAACGCATTGAACGCTCTGTGTTGAAGGTGCGCTATGTTGCGGCAAAAGATCTTCCGACAAATGTTGCCTCTAGCGTTGAGAGTATTCTTGGGCGCTATGCCACTGTGAGGATTCCTCAAGGTGCGCTCATCGTTTCTGGAATGTATAGGGATACACTTCGGTCGCCACCAGGCACACAAATTGTCTCAATTCCCATTCATCATCTCAGCGCATCGGTAGTCCAGCAAGGGGCACGTATTGAACTTTTTACCCCTCCTAGTCTTGCAGATGGCCTTCCAGAAGAAGGATCAGAAGATTCGATGCCACGGACAGCTAATAGATTTGACAACCAACACGAAAACAATCCTGATTCGGGCCCCCATGGGTCTCCTCCCGGCTCACCTCAAGATGAATCGGCTGACCCCGTGGACTCCGTACCGCCAACAAACCCCAAAGTCTTTCAAGGAAGCACTAACACACGAAGTATCACGGTAACAGTACTTGCAGTCAATGATGACACGAGTAACGGAGCGCTGTCACAGCTCAGTAATGATGATCAAAGTATCTCCGCTAAAGTCATTGTTTCGCAGTCCGATACCTCACGTCTTGTTGATGCCGCATTACAGGCTCCGCTTTACGCTGTTGCTCAGGGAGAACGTTAGCACTGAAAGTTTTGAAGTAGTATGATACCTCACTATGAACAATCTGAGCGTGACGTTAACAATACCTGCAATTACGAAGGCAAGATAAACTCATCTAGAATGCAGGGAGAAGGATGGAAGGTATGGAATGTCCTTTAACCATGCCCATTCACGAGAGGAATAGGTAATATCCAATGAAAAAAGTTACGCGTATCCCAGACACAGTGGCAGATACAGCAGAAACAGCAAAAGGCTTTCTGGCAGGATTCAAAGAATTTGTTTCACGTGGCAATGCCATGGAGTTAGCTGTTGGTGTTGTTATAGGGGCAGCATTTTCGGGTGTTGTTAACGCTATTACAGACAAATTCATTAACCCGCTTGTTGCAGGCCTTGTTGGTGAACCAAACTTCGATGATGTTTTAGCATTCAAGTTAGGCAGTGCCGTAGTTCAACCAGGTGCAATAATAACAGCATTCGTCAACTTCCTATTGGTTGCTTTGGCTGTGTACCTGCTGATCGTGATACCAATGAACAAGTTGCACCGTAAAAATGAGGAAGATCAAGAAGACGACGATCAAGATGAGCAGCTTGTAGTGCTCACAGAAATACGCGACATCCTCAAAAACGGTGAAGATCCCCATACTGTTACCACATCGCATTAGTACGCGAAACCTATACTGGTAAGTATCGTAAGGAAAAAATTATTGATTACGTCCATACCAATGCGGAGGAAGCTCCTCTAAAAGACGTCTGTCCTCTGGCGAAAGCTCAGCATCGTTATGGCGTTTCTTTAACCTGACACGGTGTTCAACAGTTTTCTTGGCGCTAGCATCACAGCTGCTAGCGCCACAATCTTTACTTCGCTGACGTTGCTTATCCACTCGCGACAGTTTTTGAATCATTGGTCGCCGACGAAATGCTGGTGTTGTCATTTGTTCTTTTTATAGTCACTGACAATATGTTTAAGCACTGCACGCACCTGATTCGTATTTTCGGTAAGCTCCAATTCTCGATATAGTGCTTTGACAAGCTGGCGTGTAGTGCGACGTTTTCCATCAGAATCAATCCATGCGGTCACAGCACGCAACTGTTCATCCGTATAGGCAGCAACAGGTAAACCTGGGGCGACCTTCGGTCGCTGAGTACGGGCATCATCATTACCAGTAGCTTCGTCCTCTTCAATGATTTTTAATGCAGGCTCTTCCTGTGTCACGGTTCCCTGATGCGACGGCGTTGGTGTTCCCACAATATTGATGAAATCATCGCTAATTCGTGTAGGAACCCTCCCCTTTTGCTTCTGCACGGATTCCGATTCCACAGGTGGATACTTCCCTTCACCATGTTCACCTGATACCTCTGACACATCGTCTTGTACCTGCAAGTGTTGTTGAAGCTCCACGTCTTGCTGGGTATCATCGTTGTCGCTACCTTCAGGCTGAAACTCTTGAGGTACAGACATATCATCAGTATCTACTTCATCACTGGTATTCGTGTTGTCCACAAAAATTTCAGCAGATGAATCATCAACAGAGTCGGTGTCAATATTCTTCTTCGTCGCATGTTCACTATCTTGAACTGAAGCCTGGAGCGGCTTGTGAAGAGCTGGAACAACACCAACGCGTTCATCAACAATGTCAAGGACTTTCTCAACAATAATTTCTGCCTCACGTTGAGGATCAGAAAATACGCCGGTGGAATACACCATATGCACATTCCAGCCATAATCTTCAAGGCGTTCCTTCCAGTGACGCTCTCGTCTACGTAAAGACTGTTCACTGACATAGTCAGGATTATCAGTAAGAACAGCCAATAGTAGTTCACCCTCAATATGAGGATGTCCAATAGCCAAAGGAATCTTCATCCCCATAGGTGAACCAACATTAGGAACCACCGTCAAACCAAGATCGAAAAGACGCTCCGCCAAATCAACCAGTAATTGGTCTGGCATATTATCCTCTTCAGAATCCCTATCGTAGGGATCCACAATAATGCTGCTTGCATCATGATTCTTCACACTTTCCAAAAGATCGATCAGCATATGAGCACCAGCGTCATCACCCAAGAAATTACGGTCAACGTCATCAGGCTCAAATGAGCACACAACCTTAATATCACGGCGAGCCGTCTGCAGGGCATCCACCAAAATAGAACGTCCCTCATCACCACTAATATTTCCAAAAGAGTGAAGAACACGACCATGAGGTGTTTTAGCAAAGCCAACGGCAATAATAATTGCGTCGCGTCGAATCGTGGCACAATGGGCAGCATCAACGACAATGAAAGGCTCAGTTTTACGTGAAGAAAAGAACTTATCCGCCCACGGTGCATCCACAGTAGCACCAATAATTGCTTCACGAATACGCTGCGCATGCCTACTGTTAAGAGCGATAACCCCCAAAGAACGATCTGGGTTTTCACGTGCAGCCTCCAGCACCATATCAACCACGGTATCCACTTCTTGCTGCGAAGACTCAATACAGGCAGCTCCTGGTGCTTGAGCTCCACGACCATCAACAACAGTTAAATCCATTGTGGATAACACTCGTGGAACAGGAACCGACATGACGTGTTCCCCATAGCCGTGAGCCGCCAAAAATGCGGCAACAAGTTCATGGGTACGCGAACGCTTCGGAGGGATAGTCATATGTGGCAGCAGCGAAGCAAGATCCTTTAATGCGCCCTTGCGTTCGCGCTGCATATCTCCGATAACAACTACTTGCCGTGCACGGGCAATCGTTGGAATAAGCTCGGCAATATCAGTATTTTCAATACCGTCACATACCACTACATCAATTGCTGTGCCATAATCAACAAGTTGTGGAACAAGCACTGGCGGCATTACCCGAACAGGAATAATATAGGATGCCAACGCGCATCGCCGATAAATTGTTGGAAGATTTGGCCGTGAAGTGCCCCCAACCTCATGCAACAAATATGAAGCTCCCTGCGGATCATCTTCAATAACGCGTCGCTTCAACTCCTTCAAAGACTGAGCTGCCTGTGGCGCTAAAGAATCAACCTGGTCACGGTCTAACAACCGTAAACGCTCCGACATTTGGCGAACAGTGTGTGCATCTAAAGCCGACAAGAAACGATCCTCATGCATCATATAGGTAAGAGCAGACGCCCACCACGCTAAATCAAGTTCAGCGCTCATAAGTTTCGGATCAATATCGTGAATTCGTAAGTATTCAACAAGATCCGTTAACCCCAATTCACGAATATCACGCAATACTTCAACACGATCCGACAGCTTTAATGCTCCTGACTCATCGTGAGCCAAGGTATCCATCAAGCTGACCACATCACGAATCGGCATTTGCTGAAAAGCACCTTCAAGATCATTAAAATAAGGCTCAACTCGTCGAAGTTGTTCCGATAACACCTTTGCAGTGTCAAGCATCTGTTCAAGTCCTGTTGGTAAAACAGGATAGCCACCACCCTGTGAAAAGTCACGCCAAATCTTTCGCTGCTCTTGAATCCGCACCAATTCAACATGCAAATCGTCAACATGGCGGGCAGGCCTCACCAGTGCTTTTGCTTGACGAATAAGACGTCTGCGCGTTGATGCTTTCATATGCAATGCTCGTTCTTTACGCCACTGCGGTAAAGCGGTAGCAATCACCATGTCGGCTGCCGAACGTTCAAATGCTTCAGGAACAAACACATCAAGAACACTGCGAACACCTCGCAACATTTCTAACTGTTCGTCCCACTGCGCCAAAGTCTCAGGCTGACTTAAACCAGTTTCTTTCACGCATCGATTAATATGTGCTCGCACCTGCGGTAACGTCTGAATAGAAATATCACGTATTGTATTAACAATGTCACCAACGTCCTCTGGTTTATCAATCTGAACCTGACTCCACGGATTTGTCAGTCGGGTTTCAGAAAAAATCCCCAAACGATAAGCATTATCCAATACCTCATTAGCTCGGCGTGCACCATCTGCCGCAATCTGCGACAAAACTCTTTTTTGAAGTCTCACCCGCGTGCGTGGTCCTGGCTGAATCGAGGTGAGCTCAGTTAACACTTGAAGCGCATCATATGCTGACACTCCCCATGCAGTGTCAGTTGAATGCAGAGCTCGCGAATACCCTGCAAGATAATGACGAAGTTTAATAAGCTCTGCACGTTTTTCGTGAATAGCATCACGCGGAGGAACACCCTGGGGGGCCGCCGTGCGAATTGCTTGGCGCAACCGATCAGGGATTTCTTCACGCCATGACGGCGGATGCGACACATCAACAGCGATATCGGATAAGCCTAGCTCGTCAAGACGTGCCAACAGCTGTGTTGACTTACTTTTATCGGCGGCAACATAGGCCACAGTTTTCCCTTCTAGGGCGCAGTCAACCAGCATGGCGGCAACTGTGGTAAGAGTTTCACTTCCTGGAGGGGCATCCAATAAAACATGTGCTCCACTTGCAACCGCATCAAGGGCATTGTGTTGATCAGAGTCCAGATCACCAACACCGTGTTCCTTTTCGGGGTCACGATCAAAGGCAACAGGTTCGGGAAGCTGAGCTTTCACCTCGGAACTATTTTGGGCAGCGCTATCACCCGCAAGAGCACGTAAAAGTACCTGCGATTGCGGTAGGTCATCACTTTTTTCATCAACCATTGCGCGCAAACGCCGAATATCATCAATGAGTACTCGTGCTGGATGTATAAACTGTCCAATCGTTAACGACTCGTAAACATCAAAACCAATCAGATGAGCTTCACCAACATGGCGTAGCGGTTCTAACGGCGCAACAGGGGAAAATCCTCGCGCTGTGTGGCATGTACGTAAAATCTCGTGAATCTCTTGAGCTAAGCCTCTTTTGCGCAGCTCTTCATCAAGTTCAGGTGCTAAACGAAGGGAACGATCCAAAGTTAGGCACACATCATCGTCTTCATCAATACTCATCACGATATTGCATAGCAATGCTGGGCCAGTCTTTTTCACTGGAAGTGGCCTGGCTGCCATCAGCTCATCTAAATCACCGTAGGTAGTGCCTGCCGGTTCATTTTTTTCTTCATCGTCGGGTAGCTTAAGACCATCACCATCGACACTATTCGTGTTTTCGAAAGGTGTTTGATTCCATGAGGCAGAACCAATAGCAAGATAGACACTTCCCACCCCATGATGCTCTTCCATACGACGTGCTGATGCCATCAACTCTTTTGCTCGAGTTTTACAGTGAGCATAAGCACGTGATTCACGGACAAGATTGGAAAGTTTTGTTGGACGTCCAGCGTAAAGCTGGGCAAGACCTGTCGGATGCGCAGCCGAAAGCTCCACAATATATGCATGGGCATCACTATCAATGCGTTGAGCTAACTCTTTTTCACATTCAAGAAGTTTCTCAATAAATAACTCATTGCCGTCACGTTGTTCACGCATTTCAACGAGTTTTTCTGCCACACCTTCAGGTGATTTTTCCTCAATACTTTCAGATGAATGTTCACCATCTTCTTCCATACGCCCGCGCTGTGATGTCGGTGCGGGGGCCTCACTGTGATCGTCTTCAGGTGTGTCCTGATCAGGTTGGGAAGACATACGGTCAGTGAATCTCATAAAAAAACGTCGAAGGCTAAACTTTTGGCTCTGCTGAGGCATTGTTGATGTTTCTGCCTCAGGATCATAGTATTCGTCTGTGTCCTCAGCAGTTTCATCAGTGTCTTCACCGGTGGCTTCAAAAGAGTCCGCGCTATCACGATGAACACTGTCAGTACTGTGTTCTTCACTTAGTTCAGACTGTTCGTCACTGTGTTCTTGCTCGTCATCAGTATGTTTGGGCACCTTATCGTGAGTATCCAACCCCTCATCGTCACGCGAGGCCAATTTCTTGCATGAGTCCGCATCATGTGCCTGGGTATCATTGAATCGATGTGCGCGCTCAGTATCAGCCGCTTCAACAGGCTGCGAGGCCTGGTCGCGTTGTTCAACGTCAGATATTTTCTGGTGTTCTTCATTATTTAGTGACATCACCCTTTTACTGTAACGAAAAAGAGCATCAAACCTGGTTAGGCACGGCGGGTTATCCCAAAAGTTAGTACTATTCACACACCCTTATAACTTTGACACGCCTATTACCGTTACTCACAGATTTCACGGCACTGACCAAGCGCGGCCTTGGCCCTCTACGACTACAATGGGAAGTTGTCACGTTCATAATTGGAGTACTCATATGCCTCATACAGATCCGCTTCGCAACACAACGTCCTCTTCAGAAAAAAAGACGACGCACCACACAACACTCTGTAGTTTCCTAGATGTCCTTAGTACACCTGTGGAAGAAACCTCATGGTTTGTTCCAGGTCGCCTTGAGGTTTTCGGCAAACATACCGATTATGGTGGAGGGCGTTCGCTACTGGGAGCTGTTGATCGTGGCATCAGCTTTTACGCACGGACAAACGATAGTGACCTTATTCGCCTTCGCTCAACAGCCTTCCCCAACGACGAGCTAACCTGGAAGCTATCACAGGACATCACTGCTGGCGCTGCTTCTTGGGCTACCCATGCGGCATCAGCTATTACCAGACTGAACAGAAATTTTCCCGGACAACTTCGTGGTACCGACATTAGGGTTGATTCAACACTTCCGCTAGCATCGGGAATGTCATCATCATCTGCGATGGTCGTGGGCATTGCACGGTGTCTTATCGATATTTCAGGAATTGGGGCTTTACCTGACTTTCGCGCAAATATCACATCCTTTGAATCCTTTGCTGGCTACATGTCATGTATGGAAAATGGGTTAACCTTTGGAACCTTACGTGGTCATGGAGGTGTGGGAACCTTTGGTGGCTCTGAAGACCACACTGCAATGCTATGCTGTAGAGCTGATGCTCTATCGCAGTATTCATTTGCCCCCGTTGTGCACCATGAAACAGTTACTACCGATCCTTCCATGCAGTTTGTTATTGCCGTGTCAGGCGTATTAGCTGAAAAAACTGGGGCCGCCCTCCAGGCCTACAATCGTTTATCTCTGACTGTTTCGCAGCTGCTCACTCAATGGAACACACACACTGGTCGAAGCGATACCACCTTGATGCAAGCCCTTAACAGTACGGAAAAAGCCCTCGCAACGCTTCAAAAAATTGCAGGTGAAGAAGGCTATCCGCGTCAACGTCTGGAACAGTTTGTCAAAGAATCCGAGCACATTGTTCCAGCGGCTTGCCAGGCATTTGCAACACACGACTACACCGCATTAGGCCATCTTGCTTCATCCTCACAACATCTCAGCCTTGAATATCTGGGAAACCAGATTCCTCACACTCACGCACTAACCCTCATGGCAAGAGCTGCAGGAGCTGTCGCCTCAAGCGCTTTTGGGGCTGGTTTTGGTGGAGCCGTATGGGCATTGGTTCCGCGAAGTGATGCCAATGATTTTACTCTCCACTGGCAACGTGCCTATCTGCAAAAATATCCAGAATTAACGAAAAGAGCCAGTTTCTTTCCCGTTCATCTTTCAGGCAGGGCAACGCGCACAGCCACACCATAGATGCGCACCACGCGGTAAGTTGATCGCTAAAACTAGATGAAGTCTAAGTGATCAACTTGTTTGTGTGCCATTCAGTGAAACCTCCCAACACGTGAACAAACCTACTGGGTCACCCGCTAGCGCTAGCGGGTCAACAGCCTCTCCTCGCACTAGCGGCACGCATAGTGACATTCCTGTCGCTGCCTCCCCTGGTAACCTCTTATGATACGTCGGTCACTGGCATTGGTCGGCACTAACTAAACTGAGGCAAAGAATGACAAGGAGACGTTCAAGAAAAAAGCGGCATTACCCGCAGGCGTTTAAATGCCTCATGAATTGTGTGTTCATCAATGGTGGCAGCTAGACGAATATAGCCTTCACCTGACGCACCAAAAGCACTACCTGGAACCACGGCAACGTGAGCATGCTCGAACACTTCCTTCGCAAACTGTGCCGAGGTTAAACCTGTTTGTCGAATATCAACCCACAAGTATATTGCACCGCACGGCGGCATTGACACAAGATTCTTTGTGCGACACACTTCCTGGTAGGCAACAGTAAGCCTGCGCTCAAAAACACGGCGAATATCTGGGCAAATCTCGTCATGATACGACAGTGCCGCCAAGGCCGCCCGCTGTGAGACAGAGGGCGGGGTAAAGATAACGCATTCATTAATGTCTCGCGCAGCTGCCATAAGTGCGCTGGGCCCCATCATATAGCCAATACGAAAACCTGCCATACAGTAGTTCTTTGAAAAAGAGCGCAAGACAACACAACGCTGCTGCATACCAGGCAGAGTAGAAATAGAGGTGAACGCACGCTGAAAATCATAAATGGTGTAAATGTCATCAGCTAACACAAGAAGATCGTGCTGCGCAGCAATAGTGGCAACCATCTGCAGCGATGCTTCATCCCATACAACACCTGTTGGATTTGATGGAGAGTTGACGATGATGGCACGTGTTCGTGGTGACACTGCTTGACTAAGCGCAGACTCCGTTGGTAAAAATCCATCCTCTGCCCTTGTTTGCACAGGTACGGGCACACCACCAGCCATACCAATCTGATCAAGATAGGGCGTAAAATACGGTTCAAAAATAATGACTTCATCACCGGGATCCAAGATCACCTGGCATATCAGCCACATAGCGTGATTAGCTGAGGTGGTAACCATGCACTCATCAGTTGAATAACTCAGGCCGTAGTCTTTACGGGTAAAGTCAACCAAGGCTTGGCGAAGTTCCAACTGCCCAAGCGTTGCCGTATAGTGAGTGTGACCAGCTAACATGTCATGGTAGGTGGCTTCAAGAATCCGCGGATCGACACCCAGATCGGGATCACCCAAACTAAAAGTAATAACATCATCAAAAGCCTGACCCAGATCACCTGCAGCACTCATCACTTTTTTTCCTTTAGCAGCTGTGCGCCGTGACATATACTTTTGACCGTCGTCCATAGCATCCTCCTGTGCCCCCGACACGATTCGAACGTGCGACACCCACTTTAGGAGAGTGGTGCTCTATCCCCTGAGCTACGAGGGCCTCAACCTGATGTAGTCTATCATCGCTTTCATGCATGGCGAAAATGCGCACGCACACACTGCAAGAATGACATCAGTAAGTAACGTTGACTATATTAGCGTCGTTGCCATTGCGTTGCCGGATCGACATTTTCCTTTTCAGCCCATGCCGCAGTTGGTACAACCATGACTGGCGATACTGAATGTTCAAGAACAGTTTGCGAAGTGGAGCCTAGTAACAGTCCTGCAAAGCCACCGCGTCCTCGAGACCCCACCACTACCAGATCTACTGCGGTAGAAAATTCTGACAATAGCCCAGCGGGATTACCATCCAAAGCATGTGTACGTACAGTCACGTTGTTGTCCTGGGTCAGAGTATCGGCCATTTCACGCAGTTCGGAACGAACATCTTTAAGAATCGCTTCACGATCAACGGCTGCAGGAAGCCATGCAAGCACTCCTGCAGAGGCCGCCATCGGCACCGCTTGCACTGCGGTAAGTTCAGCACCCCACAACTGCGCTTCCTTGATTGCTACCTGCAGTGACGTTTGCGATGGTTTTGAGCCATCAACACCAACAACAATACGTTGAACTGGAGTAAATTCTGCACCCTCTTTATGACGCGGCACAACGACCACTGGGCAAAACGAGTGGGCAGGGATTGCAGAAGAAACAGCTCCCAATAGGCGATCGGCAAAACCACCACCTCCACGCGTGCCCACCACGATCATTTTTACTTCTTTTGACATTTTAATAAGGATTCCTGTGGGATCTCCCGGCTCGACAATAGAGCGAACATTAACCCCATAGGTGCGTGCGTGCTCAGCTGCTTCTTCAACAACTGCTATTGCAGAGGAACGAATTGCTTCATCATCAATAACCGCCATCCCGCTTTCCATTGACGCGGCAGTATAGGACGGTAACGCGTAGGCACACAATACTTCAATGTCCATACCCGAGATTTTTGCACGGGCACACGCCCAATCAACCGCCTCTAAACTTTCAGCAGAGCCATCAACACCAACAACGATAGCGTTTCTATCAAACATGTGAATCCTTCCTTACGAGGTTCTCTTACTATTGTGCCCTATGTTACAGATAAATGGGATCGGAACTGGAAGTAATTCATTATTTTCTTTCACAAGACTCCCGACGGGGTATTGGAAATAGCGAAGCGCTCCTCCTTTGGGGCTAAAAATTCACACATATAAAGGATGGCCGACGAAATACCTCGTCGGCCATCCTTTATCGGAAATGCAGAGCATCACCCGTGTTACACGTTTAGAAACGATGATAGGTGGGATTGCCATATACATTGGCAAATGTAACGCCAGTTCCCCAGTTTGCATGGATAATTTTTCCGTTACCAGCATAGATAGCAACATGACCAGGCCAATGTAACACATCACCCGGTTTTGCTTGCGAAGCGGGAATACGATGTCCCATTGCCCCAATTTGACCAGAACCATGAGGTAGGTTGACACCAGCAGAATGGCGATAAACGTAACTGACGAATCCCGAACAATCGAAACCTTTGGGGCTTCCGCCACCAAAAACATAAGGAACACCAACATATTGGCTGGCAACATCTAAAATGCCACCTTTAGGATTTTCTGGATAGTTACCGTATTTGTGAGCTGAGGCTTTGCCCGCAACGTTTGGATTAACCTTGGGCTCGGTAATCTTTACTTCCGCTGGAGCCGATTCTTCTGGAGGGGCCCATTGGGTATCAGTAGCAACTACCGCCTTGTTGGCAGAAATTGTTTTTGTGGCATTATCAGTTGTTACTGAAACATCAACAGCGGGAATTGTAGCTTGCGTAGGAGCAAGGCTAGCACTTGAAGTTGTGGCAATCATAGTCAAAGCTGCACCAGATCCTGCAACTACTGCGGCTTTGCGTCGGGCTGCCTTGGACATAATAATTGAAGTCATCGGAACCGGCTTGCGATGAGCCTTTCGATGACTACGAGATTTGTACTGAACTCCCACAAGTTCCTCCATCTTTCTTCTACTAACTTGTCCCAGTATAAAACTATCATTACCCATTTGTCACGTTTCGATAACAAAAATAAGTGTGATGCCCGCCTCGTATAACTATTCGATAAAGTTTTTACTGTTGAGAGAGGTTCACTACAGTATGCTTTCTCGCGACTTGTCGACTTCAACAACATATGACAACAAAAAACCGACGGCATATAACCGTCGGTTCGTGTAAGCCTGGCGACTTAGAAACGGATGAACTGATAGTTTCCGTAGAGGTTTGACCACTTCACACCGGTAGCTGGTGTTGAGGCGTGAATAATTTTTCCATTACCAGCATAAATCGCAACGTGATGGCCCCAGTAAACAACATCACCTGGCTTTGCCTCAGATGCCGGAATACGATGACCTGCAGCACCCTGAGCCCAGGTCGTACGTGGAAGATTCACACCCGCTGCATGTTTATAAACAAATTGAACAAACCCTGAACAGTCAAAACCAGCAGGTGAAGTTCCACCGTGAACATAACGCGCACCAACATACTGCTTTGCAACTTCAACAATACCGCCCTGCGGGTTAGCTGGGAAGTTACCATAAGAAACCGGCTGTAACTTCGAGGCAGCTGCTTGATGAACATTAGTTGCAGGGGCTGGTGCAGGCGGAGGAGGTGTCTTGATGGTGACATCGGCAGCAGGTGCTGTTTCTTCTGGCGCTGCCCACTCGGTATCGCTTGACACGACCGCTTTATTTATAGATGCAGCTTGAGTTGCGGTTTGTGTTACCGAAGATACATCAACAGTATGCGCCGATGCGCTCTGATCTTTTACTGACGATCCTGCTGTTGCTGCAATCATTGTTAATGCAACACCAGAAGTTGCTACTGCAGCGGCCTTACGACGTGCAGCAGGTGAAATAACGATTGACGTCATCGGAACCGGCTTGCGATGAGCTTTGCCACGTCGGGTTGTTGTTACTCCCACGATGTCCTCCTTGCGAGTTTTGCACTCACTTTTCCTTCTTAGACTTTTACCACTATAAAGGTTTTCAGCCCCTTTGTCACGTTTTGATAACAAAAAGAGTGTAATTTCAAACACATATAAATGTTTAATAAAGCGAAAGGCTGCATTGGCTAACCACACACCCAATCTATCCGCCCTATAAGCTCCCCCACTTTAGTAATATTTAATTTTTATTTTCCTTAAGAGGACTAAAGTCTGATGTAAAGATATTGCAAAGCCCATAATGTCGAGATAAGTACTACCAGGTACTTTACATTATTGTTCTTTACAGACGATTTACGATTACACACCAAAGGAGGTCATCATGTCGTCTTCACTACCGCAACACGATAGAGATTCTCAGGACAGGGAGGCAGCTCACGACGTGACACTCCTCATTCAACAACTTACCAATAACGCGCAAAAAGCACAGGCAGCTTTTGCCTTATGCGACCAGCATTGTATCGATGTCATCGTTGAAGCCGCAGCCTCGGCTGCTCGCGATGCCCACGCAGAGCTTGCGAAAGAAGCAGTCAGCGAAACAGGGCGTGGAAACTTTGAAGATAAAACTGTGAAAAATGCTTTTGCGGCCGAACAGATCGCTGCCTATATGCGCAACCTGAAAACTGTGGGTGTTATTAGTTCCGACGATTTCTCTGGTATTACAGAAATCGCAGAACCTGTTGGCACTGTCGCGGCACTCACCCCCGTAACAAACCCTACCTCAACAACAATTTTTAAAGCACTCATGTGCCTAAAAACTCGCAATCCTGTCATATTTGCTTTCCATCCCGCTGCCCAACGATGCTCTGTGATGGCTGCAACTATTGTCCGTGATGCCGCTATAAGCGCTGGTGCACCACCCAACTGCATCCAATGGATTGATCAGCCATCAAAAGAAGCCACTCACACCCTAATGAATCACGATGCTGTCTCGGTTATCTTGGCTACCGGTGGTAACGAAATGGTCAAAGCGGCCTATTCATGCGGAAAACCTGCTTTAGGAGTTGGCGCAGGCAATGTTCCCGCTTATATTCACCATTCGGCACAGGTTGAACGCGCTGTCTACGATATTGTGTCGTCAAAGTCTTTCGACAATGGCATGATTTGCGCTTCTGAACAGGCCGTTATTGTCGATGAAGCAATCAAAGACCGTGCTGTCATGTTTTTCAAACACTACGGCTGCCATATCGCCAATAAAACACAAAAAGCAAAACTTGAAAAACTCTTATTTGGTGTTGAGGCAGGTTCTACGCCCTCTGATATTAAATTGAATCCAACGATCGTTGGTAAAAGTGCCTACGCGATTGCCAAAGCAGCAGGTTTTGACATCCCTCACGACACCCCAGCCATCATTGTCGAAACATCACAGGTGGGCACCAATGAGCCCTTAACGAAAGAAAAACTCAGCCCCGTATTAGCAATGTTGACTGCCCACTCAACACAAGAGGGGATCTCTCTAGCCAAAGCAATGGTTGAACACGGCGGTCTGGGTCACACCGCTGCAATTCATGCCCGTGAGCAACAGGTTATTTTTGAATTCGGACATCTGGTACAAGCTGTGCGTCTTGTTGAAAATGCACCCTGTTCACAAGGAGCGATCGGAGGCATCTTCAACGCACTCATCCCCTCGCTCACACTTGGGTGTGGCTCTTATGGGCGAAACTCCGTTTCCAATAATGTTTCAGCCCTTAATTTAATCAATATTAAACGCATTGCTCGGAGGAACTACGTGAACGCACCATTTCGCACTCCTGAAAATATTTACCAGGGCTCAGGTACTATACGTGAACTGGCACTACTACCCAAAGGCGACAAAGTCACACTAATCACCAATAGGCAATCCCTTAACTCGGGGGCGCTCGGTAAAGCCCTTTATCTATTAAATAACCGTCCAGCTCCTGTTTCCATTCAGGTCATTGATGATGTTCCCAGAATGATTACATTGGACTATATTCGCTCAAAAGCCTCGGAAGCCCTGGCATTTAGCCCCGACACAGTCGTTGGATTTGGCCCTACAGCAGCAATGAATGCGGCAAAATTTGTTCGTTTGGCTCTGGCCCAACCCAGTCTGGACTTGGAAGAAGCCTGTATGCTCAAGGCTCCCCTACCAGCACGAATTGATAGCCCATCTCTTGTCTGCGTGCCCACCATATCAGGTGGTCAAGCAGCATTAGGCGGGAAAGCCTATATTCTGGATGAAGAAACAGGGATGGAACGGATAGTCTCGTCACCAGCATTTTTAGCCTCAACCACCATTATTGACCCCGATTTTGCCACCTGGCAAACAACACTGCTCGCATCGCGTGGCTTTGAAACAATCTCTCAGGCAACAGAAGCCTTTTTATCTGTTCATGCAGGTGATTTTACCGACGCACTGGTAATGCATGGTCTTGAAAAGGCTTTCCAGGCACTGCCTACAGCAATCGATCCTTCTGTACATGAAGTTCAGGCACATGCCGCGCGCGAAGCGATCCTATCGGCCGGTACATTAACATCAACAGCGCTGACCAACACGACATTAGGGTTAGCCCATGCAATGGCTCAAGCAATATCACAACGGTTCCAGATTCCCCGTCAGGATTTGTTGCCTGCGATTTTACCCAATGTTGTCCGTTTTAACGGAACCCGCCCGGTAAAGCTCGTCAGCTGGCCCAACTACGAAACCTATCGCGTTCCAAGCCGGTGCGAAGAAATAGTACGCCATCTTGGTATCGATAGTGCCGACAACCCTGTAGAAGCCTATGCACGTGCATTAGAGGACTTGCGAGACCATATTGGTTTAGCTGCCTCACTGAAAGACGCAGGGATGAGTAAGAAGGAATTTGACCGCCACCATCAGGAACTAGCAGACCTTGCATTTGATTTCCAGTCACATTCTGGCAACCCACAAACGGCACGCCTTAGCGACATTGAGATTCTTTTTGACTGCTGTTTCAATGCACAACCCTGGAAACGTTAACAGTGAAAAAATGGCTGCTCCTCCATCGTGATGGAAGGAGCAGCCATTTTTCATTGTCTTTGTTCTCGAAAATCCAGTATTCACTAGCCGATAGCTCTGAGCTGTCTTAGTTAGGGTAGGCAAAATTTCGCAGGTTCGCCCTCTATGTTTTCCCTAAAACTTTGTCACAACAAAGAGGTGTCGTCCCTGCATTTCAGTAAGAACGATTGATTGCGACGTATCAACGTTTGTTACGCGCACATCACGATCTGCAGCACTTAAATCTACTATTGTGCCAGGAACAATATTTGTTTCTAAAAGTTTTTCCAACAGATGCGGTTCAGCTTGGTTGGGCTCACCGATACGAACGATCTTTCCTTTACCGCCACCATCGCGGCCAACAACCAGTTCAACATCAATCTCGTTTTTTTCGGATTTTCCGCCGGAACCAGGAATCGGGTTACCATAGGGATCGTATTGGGGGTTCCCTAATACATCAACGAGTTTGCCAACTACATCATCTGAAATAACATGTTCCCAACGGCATGCTTCATCATGGCATTTCGTCCAGTCTAGTTTCACAATGTCAAGAAGTAGGCATTCGGCAAGACGATGTTTGCGAATAACCTTTGTCGCAATCTCTAAACCTTCTTTTGAAAGCTCAATACGACGGTCGCGGCCTACTCGCAACAGTCCATCGCGTTCCATACGTGCAACAGTTTGTGAAACTGTAGGCCCCGAGTGTCCCAAACGATCAACGATACGAGCTCGCAACGGCGACACGGAGTCTTCTTGCATCTCCCACACCGTCTTTAAATACATTTCTGTGGTATCAATCAATCCAGCCACGGCATATTCCCCCGTTTCTTCGTGTGTTCAATTAGCAATTGTGCCACCACTGACAAGCTGCGTGTGAACGTTTCCTTGTTAAAGCTGAAAATGATACCCTCAGACCATGGTTAAAGCGATTTCAATCCCAAAAAATCTTCTTCCCACTGATGGCCGTTTCGGGGCTGGTCCGTCTTTAATACGTAATGCCAATGTTGAGAAATTAGTTACTGCACCTACACTAGGTACTTCACACCGAAGTAAACCCGTCAAAGATAAGGTTTCATCGATTGCATCTCAACTTCACGAATTGCTAAATATACCCTCAGATTACTTAGTTACTTTTGGTAATGGTGGGGCAACAACATTTTGGTCTGTCGCCACTTGCTCTTTAGCTAAAGACCAGGCTGCACACGCAGCATTTGGAGCCTTTGGCAAGAAATTTTTTCAAGAAACACAGCGCGCCCCCCACCTTAAGCCATCATTACTTTCACAGGGCGAAGCTGGAACTCTTGCCACCCTCCCCTCTCTTCACCCTGGTAAGTGCTCCCCCAACGACTTACAGGAAACAGCGCATATTGATTGTGACACTATTGCAAGCGCTGATCTCTTTGCCTACCCACACCACGAAACATCAACAGGGGTCATTTCGCCGCTCTATCGTGTAGTTACCAACTCTGCCCAAGACACGCACACCCTCACCGTTGTTGACGCAACCTCAATAGCTGGTGCAGTTGCTGTAGATCTTAATGCTATAGATGCCTATTATTTCAGTCCACAAAAGTGTTTTGGCTCCGACGGGGGCCTATGGATAGCAATAATAAGTCCAGCAGCCATTGAGCGAGCCCAACGTCTGTGTACACAAACGCAGTCTCAACGCTGGATTCCCGATATTTTAAATCTCAAAAAAGCAATCGATAACTCACAGAAGAATCAAACTCTTAACACACCCGCTATTACTACTCTGGAGCTTCTTGATAACCAGTTGCAGTGGATGCTTAGTCAAGGTGGAATAGAATTCTGTGAAAACCGAGTGAAAACGTCCTCCCATATCCTTTACGAATGGGCGGAAAAAACGCCATGGGCCACCCCCTTTGTTACTCGCCCCCAGTGGCGCTCCCCCGTAGTAGTGACCATTGATATTGAAGGCTTTGCGGTAGAAGATCTCCACTGGATCTTACGTCAACACAATATCGTTGATATTGGCGCCTACCGTTCACTTGGACGCAACCAGATTCGTATTGCCGTATTTCCGGCAGTCGATCCAGCCGATGTGCAGGCTCTCACCGAGTGCCTCAGCTATGTTGGCAATCGTTTATTTGATGCTGGAGGTCTACTATGACATCTCACCCCTATCCACAGATTCCCTACCCCATGATGGAACCGGAACCTCCTCAAAAGAAAAACCATCCCGTCATAATAATTGCGCTGATAGTGACAATTTGTGTGCTACTATTTGGCATCGGATTTGGACTAGCAATGTTCTTTCATCCCAGTGGAAAAAACGAATCAACGCAAGAAAAAACCATGACTGTTAGCTCCTCTGGTGACGAAAAAAAAGATCTCAAAAGTAAACGCTCACGACGCTCAGCAAAAAAATACCTTAAAGATAATATCCGCCACTTTGACTTTAGTAACGCCTCATGGCCGGTATGGACACACAGTGCCACAAGTGGACACGGTTCACGTTTTTCAATGACTGGTCAAATGAGAAATGGCAACTATACTTCAGAAGAACCTGGCAACCCCGTTGTCCACTGTTTCAACTATCTTGATAACCACCCAACTGTGTACGCCGATATTAACAACGACGGCTACGAAGATGCCATGACCCCCGTCATTGGCACACGAAACGATAACTGTGCCTATGGAGAAAAAGCATTTATCTATCTTATTGTGTGGGTATGGGATCCCAAGGCTTCAACAGCACGATTTTTATCGGAACCAGCTATTGACCTGCAATATAAGCTAATGGATAGTCTGAACTACGAAGGTGTTGATGGTGGATTTAAGATTAATCTTGACTACCACGATGCCAGCGGTACACAGTACACAGAAGCAAAAACTATCGGTGTGGCCAGTGCACATGCACTTGCTCGTGTTGATGATGTTGATGGTTGGGGTGGCATGTGTGTTCCCTTAAAGAACAGTATTGAATCAGGAACAGTTGGTGAGACATTCTCAACGGCACGCTATACGCCAAAAAATGATTCACCAGAACTTCCCAATTGGAAGCAAGGGGGTAAATGGATGAAAATGACGTTAGTTCCCCAAAAAGTTGATGGTTTGGCCCGTGTCGATGACGGGTATTCCTTGATTCGGTATCAACCAGAAGGCGGTTCCGATAACCCCGAACAATGGCCTTGTGCGTGGGTCAAATAAAACGCGGCTTACAGCAAGTCTCTGGTGAAGCGTGGCATGCTCATCCCATTGTCGCTACAGCCACTTACGGCAGAGCAATACCTGCTCGTAACCACATCATATACAAGTTGTTATGAAAGCCATAGCTCGCATGGGGATACCTCCAAAGCCTCGGCTATCAATCGACTTTCCCCGTGAAAGAAAACTGGTGGAGCCATTTCAGCCACGAAGCAGCCACATATGAGTACTCCTTTACAAAACTGTCTTTGTCTATCATGAATTATCAAATATGCTGCAGCCCTCTGCCACGTACAAAAATAGGTGCCGGGTAGTTTTCCACTACCCGGCACCTATCAGCTACGTATACTAATTTTGGCTCAACTACCCCAGCAATGTTTGGATGGGAGTCAACGCAAAGTAGATCATAAACAAAATCGATATAATCCACATCAATGGGTGGATTGAGGCAATCTTTCCTCGAGCCAGTTTCAC
The DNA here is from genome assembly GCA_030540715.1 of Actinomycetaceae bacterium. Taxonomy (GTDB): domain Bacteria; phylum Actinomycetota; class Actinomycetes; order Actinomycetales; family Actinomycetaceae; genus JAUNVQ01. The sequence goes on from JAUNVQ010000004.1 coordinate 69,013, forward strand.
CACCACATAGGCAATGAATCCCAACCCAATACCAGTTGTAATTGAATAGGTAAAGGGCATCATTGCAATCGTAAAGAAGGCAGGTAAAGCGATCTCGGTGTCATGCCAATCAATATCTGATACTGACAGCATCATCAAGAAGCCAACGAAGACTAAAGCGGTTGAAGCTGCCTCGGCTGGAACCAAGTCAACAATTGGCGCAAAAAACATTGCCAACAGCATCAGTACACCCGTCACCACTGATGCAAGCCCTGTCCGCGCTCCTTCACCAACACCAGCAGTTGATTCAACATAGCTGGTGTTGGACGATACACCTCCAAGACCACCAGCAACAGCAGCAAGTGAGTCAACAAGCAAAATTTCTTTCGCTTTGGGAGGGTTAGACTCCTTATCCAACAGGTTGGCTCCAGCTCCCACAGCAACCATTGTGCCCATTGTGTCAAAGAAGTCTGCCAACATCAGCGAAAAGATCAACAGCAATACCGCCACAGGCCCCAGTTTTGAAAAAGCACCAAAAAAGTCAATGGCCCCAAGAGTTGAAAAATCAGGCAATGCAATGGGAGCGCCTTCCAATGCGGGAACATTGAGTGACCATCCTGTGGGGTTAACAACCTCACCTTTATCATGCATCGCCGGGATTTTCGCAACGCTTTGTACAATCATTGCCAGCACTGTTGACGAGGCAATTCCAATCAGCAAAGCTCCTTGTATCTTTCGCACATGCAACACAATGATGACAACAAGACCGAAGAGGAATACTACCATCGGCCATCCGTCAAATGAACCATTAATACCAAGCTGAACTGGTGTTCCGCCTGGGCGAACAACTCCTGCGTTAATAAGACCGATAAAGGCAATGAAAAGGCCTATACCCACTGAAATCGCAATCTTAAGTTGTGATGGTACCGCTTTAAATACAGCTTCACGAAAACCAGTTATCACAAGGATGGTGATCGCTACGCCCTCCCAAAAAATTAATCCCATTGCTTCTTGGAAGGTCAATCCCAAAAGGTCCTTATTGGCCAAGGTAAACGCCACTATCGCGTTAAGACCCATTCCAGAAGCCAAGGCCATCGGGAAGTTTGCTACAACCCCCATAATTATGGTCATCACTCCACCAATAAGAGCTGTACCTGCAGCAATAGATGCTGGTGAGATATTATCTGGTGCCGCAACACCCAGCACCGACGCATTCACTACCAAGATGTAGCTCATGGCAATAAAGGTTACTAGGCCACCGCGAATCTCACGTCCGATTGTGGTGGAACGCAACGACAACTGAAAATACCGGTCAAGAAAACTATCTGGCTCTTTTGTGGGGTGTTTCACCTGTGTCTTTGATGAAGATGAATGATGGATCTGATCCTTCTTCGTTTTGAATGCCCGCTTTTTCACAAAAAATACCTACGCTTATCGCTCGAAGGGTTAAGGGACAGTCTTATCATGCAAGAAGTCGAGCCCTAGTGCAAATTTGCTGAGGTAGGGGTTAATAACCTGTGAGCGTGCACAATCGCGTCGTTCATAGCCACAATATAGCCCGCATTTTTATAGGTTTGACAGCGACGTTTGCGGCGTCGCTGGCGTGTACGTGACGCATCTCTTTTATCGGAGGACGACGAAGCAGCTGCTTTGGTATCGCTGTCAGCCGGTACAGGTAATTCTTTTCCTGCCTCAATTTCTTCTTCAGAAAGACGTTCGGCCCACGGGATCCACGCTGGTGCCAAGAGGGCACCTTCCCCAGGAAGAAGATCGATTTCACAGACAGTTGCTTTACGGCCATGTGGCACTCGCGCGAGCGTAGCCACCCAGCGCCAGTGAGCGTATCCGGGTTTAAGGCAGTCAAAACTATGGGTGACAAGACGCACATCGTCAGCTTCGGCTCCGATATAGTCACCGATTTCATCTGGCTGCGCAATAGGTGCTAAGGCTTCACGCGCTAAAGACACTGCCTCCGATAGCATCTTATCAAGCGCAAACGCGTTCTTTTTTCCCGCAGTCATTACCTTCTTCTTCATTTATGCATCAAAATCGTTAGCAACAGCACGAAGAACCTGGGCAATTTTTGGCGAATTATCTGGGTATCGTCCACGACGCAGAGAATCAGAGGAATGATCCAGCATTTTTATCAGATCTTCAACTACCGCAACCATAGCTTGAGCTTTTCGTCGCTGCATTTTTGCCACTGATACCTGTGTGTGAACAATTGATACCTGCATGGCTTGAGGCCCTTTACGGCCATCAATTACCGAAAAATCTACACGCATTCCAGGCTGAGGAATATCATTGGGATCTTCAAGTGAAGAGGCATGTAAAAAGACCTCAGATCCGTCCTCTGCGGAAATAAAGCCGAACCCCTTGTCAGGATCGAACCATTTCACTTTTCCACTAGGCACGCCGCATCCTCCTGTTTCGCATGACTGTAACAATAGATGACTACATACTATCAGTTCTTTTTATGATCACTCATGCTGGTTCACTGACGAAAAACAAAGAACGACCAACATTGTTCTATCGTCAGTTCGTATCCGAAGAATAGGCATCAAAATTGTTATATAAGTGACCAAAGTTGTTGATTATCTCCCCTTAGTGAAGAAATGTTGGCATACTGAAATGATAAAGAGCATGGAAACCTCTATGAATGTCCACGCGAATAAAAATACGAGTATGGCAAAATATAGAGTGATACGTCGATTGCTTGAACCGATCTCATTGGGAGGACGCCGTGGGGAAAAGTTTTATCCTCAGAACCATTGCGATTATTTTTTCGCTAATGGCTATTTCAATACCTGCTTCAGCAGGAATTATCGCAGGTGAATCACCTGTTTATCACGGAGCTCATATTCGTAGTGAAGATCCTCCTAAAATTTCTGGTCAGATTTATGATCCTCACAATAACCTTGCCGATAAAAAGGAAGAACTGACAAAACTTCTTCAAGAAGCAAAAGAAAAGGGTGTTCACGTCTATTTAGCACTTCCCGATTCCTATGGTAGTGCCGAAGCTCCTGTTACTGCCCAAGAGTGGAATCAAAAAGCGTTAACAGCTTCTGGTGCACCTGCAGAATCTTACATGGTATCAATCATTTCTGGCCCGACGTATTCATATTTTGCCAGCCCTAACTCTCAAGCTTCTTTATCTCTTGACCAGGTAAGAGAGCTGGCTCGAAAGCACTTGGTTCCCAACCTTGCAGACGATAAAATCGGCGAAGCAACAATTGCATTCACCCAAGCTCTACTGGAGGAAACTGGTGCAAATTCTATCTTTTCTGCACTCCCCTTGTGGGCATGGGTTATTTTGGCAATCGGTTTACTGTGCATGCTTGCCGTCATGTTTTACGCTATCAGCGTACATCGTCAGGCTTCAGGGAAATCATCGAAAGACAACGAGTCGAAACCACGGGCCCTACCTGATAAAGACATAATTGCTCGTGAACGTCAACAGGCAGAAGAAGACTATCGTCAGGCTCAAGAGCAGCTCCTTGCTCAACAGTTTACCGATTCTTACGAACCATCCCCTCTCGCATATGATAACCAGGGCGACCACGCACAAAATTCCACCATTGACGTTGACAATACAGATGATCCCTCTGTTCTTGAGCAGACAGCAGCTAATCACACACCCCAAAAAGTTGATGAAGATGTACTGACACCACGTCAACAGCGCCAACGCGAACGAGCACGGAAGAAAGCTGAACGGAAACGCCTGAAAGAAGAAGCCTTGGAGCGTCGCCGTCAAGAACGTCACGAACGCGAAGAAGCGAAGCGACGGGCAAAAGAAGAAAAGTCGGCACAAAAGAAAGGCCTTGAAGGAAAGCCTGGTACTGCTGGTACTGAAGGCGATGCAACTTCTGTTGATCGCATGACCGTTGATCTGTCTCCTGCCCACACACACGTTGATACTCCCTCAGTTCTTAACGATTCTCTTAAAGTGACGCATGAGCAAGAACCAGCTGCAGACATACCTGTGATTGAGCCTGTAGCTGAACCTCACGGAGTTAATAAGACATTAGATACAGTTGATCATGACACTCAAATAGCTCCGGTAGGTATTGAAGACTCTTCCGTTAGTGCAGATCAGGAAACTGAAACTCAAGAAATGCGCCTAGAAGATATGCGAGCATACGTTGCACAGACTTCTGAAGAAGACTCTACAGAAGCTGGACCTGACCTTGAAGAACCATCGGTATCAGCTGCACCGGAAATAGCAAATAATGCAGAAAATCTTTATCAGTTACGTCTTAGCGAAAAACAGGAACAGGAACAACGAGTCCGCGAGCAGCGCGAACGCGAGGAGGCCGAACGCCGCGCACGACAAGAAGCCGAACGCCGCGAACAAAAACGCGAAGAAGAATCTCGTCTACGTTTGGAAGCTGAACGGAAAGCTCAAGAGGAAGCACAACGAGCAGCCTACGAGCGTGAACGACAAGAAATCGCTGTGCGTCAACAAGCAGAACAGGAGGCCCAGGCCCATTTGGCACGCCAACAAGCCAAGCGTGAGGCGTTGGCGCGTGGCCGTGAACAACAAGATGCCGCACATCGCGCTCATCAGGCTAAACGTTTTGCTACAGCCGATAACAAACCCTTATCTGCTCCAGCATCACCGGCCCGCGCACCGCAAAACCAAGATACACAGACAGCACAGCCGTCACCTCTGACACAGTTCACACGTCGTTTACGCGAAGCAGACGATATGATTCGACAATCCCGCAAAGACTTAGAGATCGCTCAGGGGCGTTTCGGAAAAGCTCATACAGCCCCATTCGCTGCGGCAATTGTTGAAGCCCATAACGCAGTACGCGCAGGCTTTGACGAATTTGCTCAAGCTCAGCTTGAATCACGCCCCGCCCAGGTTGGCACTGTCTTTGACACCATTGATGCCCCCCTCAAACAGCTTCGTTCTCAAGTGGAACAATTTGTGAAGATGCGCCACGAACAAACCTCTGTAAGCGATATCTCGGCTGATTTACGTCCACGCTTCAATTCCGCTCAGCGCATATTAAAGCAAGCTCGCGGTATTATTGCACGTTTATCTATCTCAACATCACCTGACCAGCTTCACCTCATTACAGCCGATGTTACCCACGGTGAAAACCTACTAAAAGCAGCCGAACAAAAACTCACACAAGCTGAACAAGCTGACGAAGCTCACCAAGATGACAAAGTAACAACTTTGACACGACAAGCCGAACGCTGCATATTGGAAGCAACTGCAGCAGCACAACGCCTAGGCGATTATGATGCCTATGTCAGAGCTCAGCAGGTTCGTTTAGCATCACCTCAAGGTGATGATCTAGATTCTGTGCGTGCACGTTTAGAGAAAACACTGGAAGCTGTTATTTTGTATATGGCAACCGTTGATGATTTCATCGATATTCGTACGGGTCAAATCGGTGTTGCCGCGCGAACTATGCTTGTACAAGCAAATAATACACTCTCACGGGCAGATGACATTTATGACAGTGATCCTGTTCAGGCCCTTCACTACGTTGAACAGGCAGAACAGCTTTCCATTCAGGCGCAACGTTTAGCCTCACAAGATGTCGAACGTCGAAACAAGAAATAAGATGGATAATCAATGAAACTACCGCACTTCGCGTACACCAGGATGTGTGTGGAACTCATGGCGGCACTGCTTTTTGTCATTATATCGCCTGCGTCATCTTTTGCGATCACATACACCGAGGATCCGCCCTCTACAATGACACAGCGTGTGCACGACACCAGTGGAGTATTGAAAAATCTTGACGACCTTGATATGTATGCCCGTGAACGCTCTAACCAGCTTGTTGACCTGTACGCAGTATTTGCAAAAACTTTTGATGCCAAGGCCCCTCTGCAGTGGTGTAAGGAAACTCTGCACAATTCCGCTCGTTCTTCCCACTCGATGTACCTGGTAATAGCCGTCAATGACCGCAAGTATGCATTGTGTTATCGTGACGGCATTACTCTAAACAGTACTCAGGAAAATGCCATTAAAGACCCGGTTGAAAACTTACTTGCACAAGATAACTGGAATAAAGCTGTACTCACTTACCTTGATATAGCCCCCGACATTGTGGAAGGAACTCACACAGGAACGCATCGCCCCTTGGAAGGTGACGGTTTGCTATCGGGAGTGAGTATAGCGCTACTCGTTTTTCTTCTTATCAGTGTGCCAGTTGCTATCGGTGCTGTACTGCTTTTTTCGCGTTCCCGCCAAAAAGCGTGGGCGACCCACAAAATTACCTTTGACGATGGCCGTACAGTTTATATGAACCCTCAATCGCAGCAGTATCATGACCATGTTACCCAGCGCATCAATAAGGCCGGTGAATGGACTATGAAAGCGGATAATGCGGTACGCGCAGCAAAGGAAGATGCACAGTTTGCTTCACTGGAGTTTGGGGCCTCGGACTCTCAACGATTTCATGATGCACTTGAGCTTGCAGAACAGGCTTCCACCGATGCTTTTGACTGGTTTCACCGCGTGGAGGATGAACCTGACTGGAAGAAAAAAGAAACATACGCCAATAACGCAATCAAGGCTGCCAAAGCAGCGATTGCACGTATTGAGGACGAAGAATCGGTTTTCCAAGAAAAACGAAAAGCAAAAAATGAAGCTGGCCAGATGCTACATCGTGCTCAGCACTATGCCCAAGAACTTGAAACAAAAACCAAACAGGCAAGCATTGAACTTGACTCGTTACGTGACGCATTTCAGCATCATGAACTTGATTCAATTGCCGATAATCCCGAGCGAGCACAACGTCTTATCGATAATGCGCATCGTACTATAGCCGATGGAATAAAGGCATGGGATGATGGTGATCATCGTCAAGCGGCTGATCTTCTAGAACTTTCACAACGTACACTCACTCAAGCCTCGATGATTATCGATTCAGTCATGAATGCACGGGAACATTTGTCTCATATCCGCCAGACGTTACTTCAAGCAATGTCATCGATTTCAGCAGATTTAGAGGACGTGTCAACCTTAGCCCCCAACGATCGACGCTTTGATGCCTATGTTCATGAAGCACGCCAGGCAATCAGCCAAGCTGAAAAAGCCAATGATGGGCAAGGCGATCCTCTTGCGGCCCTTGAACGTTTGACGATTGCCGAAAATACACTTGACACCGAATTGGAACCACTGCGTGAACAAGCTGTCACCGATCAGAAAAAACAAACGCGCATTGCTCAACTGCGTTCACAGGTTACATTAGAAATACAGCAAGCAAATAGCTACATATCAGCCAATCGTGGTGCTGTTGGTTCACATGCACGAATGTCTATTGCTAACGCGCAGCTTAGTGTAGAAGCTGCTGATAAATCAGACAATCTGGACTATGCCCTTCAGCAGCTAAACGAAGCTAGGTCGCAGGCTCGGATAGCTTTATCCCAAGCCCGTGATGATGTACAACGCTATCATTGGAACCCCAATGATAGGCCTCCCTACGGCGGCGGTACTACCTATGGTGGTTCGGGTATCGATATCGGGTCACTTGTCCTTGGAGGTCTTTTATTTGGAGGACGAGGTGGCGGATCCTCGTCCTGGGGTGGTTTCGGAAGCTCATCAGGTGGATTTTCAGGTGGTTTTGGGGGCGGTTCCTCTGGAAGTTTTGGAAATAGTGGTTTTGGGGGCGGTTCCTCTGGTAGTTTTTAAGATGACAGTTAACAAATGATGAGGAGACACCTATGGCTGAAAAAGTCACAATTCTTGGCCGGATTAAACAACTGGTAAAGGCTAATATCAATGATCTGATTGATCGTGCCGAAGACCCACAAAAAATGATTGACCAGCTTATTCGTGATTATACGAATAACATTGTTGAAGCCGAAACCGCTGTGGCCCAAGAAATTGGTTCATTGAAAATGGCACAAAAGGATCATGAGACCAATCAGCAAGCAGCCATTCAATGGGGTGAAAAAGCCCGTTTAGCCTCTACTCGTGCTGATGAAGCACGTAGACAAGGTGACTCTCAAGAAGCAGACAGGCTTGATAACCTTGCAAAAGTTGCTTTGAAAAAGCAGATTGAACTTGAACAAGAAGTGAAGGAACAAGAGCCTTTACTCAAGGCTCGCGAAAACACTGCTCAGCAGCTTCGCGAGGGCCTCACACAGATGAAGACGAAACTTGAAGAACTGAAGATCAAACGCAACCAACTTGTTGCACGCCAACGTAGTGCAGAAACACAAAATCGTGTCACCGAAGCGATGAAAACCATTAATATCATGGATCCTACTTCGGAACTTTCACGTTTTGAAGAATCTGTTCGCAAAGAAGAAGCCCTGGCACAAGGCCGAGCAGAACTCTCAGCAGATTCTTTGGAGGCTCAGTTTGCAGAACTAGAAGCATCCGATGATGAACTTGAGATTGAACAACGTTTGGCTCAACTCAAATCAGAAAATAAGTAAAATTTTCGATATCGTTGATGGGTCAGCACATTTCATGTGCTGACCCATTTTTTATACCTTTCTATGGTGAGTAAACACTTGTTGCTAAGAAAAAACATAACATGTGGTGTAAATTATGGAATACTTACAAATACCATAGAAAAAAATACTATTTACTTTAGGTTTTCAATGACTACTGATAATAATGCAACACCTTTTTCTGAGCCCATACCTACACCGCGCTCGATCCGCACTCAACGCCACATGCCATCCGAGAGCCCAGAGTCCTCTATACGGCAGCCTGTCTACGGTGTTAATAAGCTTAATGCCCGCCCTATTGATACTTCAGGCGATCCTACGTATCTGATTATTGATGGCGAAAACATTGATGCCACGTTGGGGATGTCCGTGTTGGGACACCGGCCAGAACCTGATGAACGCCCCCGATGGGATAGAATTTTAGAGTTTGCCGACAACCAATGGACAGAAAATACTAGGCCACTGTTTTTTCTTAATGCATCATCAGGCCACATGCCAATGGGCTTTATTCAAGCTCTCATGGCTATGGAATATACACCCATTCCACTGTCTTCTGAAGCCGAAGAAGATAAAGTTGTTGATATTGGGGTGCAGCGTACCCTACAAGCTATTATCGATCAGGGCTACGGAAATGTTTTGTTGGGAAGCCATGACGGTGATTTTCTTCCCCTTATCCGCGAGCTTTTGGACCAGGGACGCCACGTAGGTATCTTTTGTTTTGTAGAATTTCTTTCCTCACAAATTGCCGAACTTGTTGATGATGGTCTAGAGCTCTACGATCTCGAACATGATATTCACGCTTTCCAGGTTGCTCTACCCCGCCTGCATATTATTCCGCTTCACGAATTCAATCCCGTGGATTATTTGTCCTAGCTATTGTATAAGGAACATTCGACATAGGTGCTCCTCATAGTGTGTACTATTCTTGGTGCATGAGCCTGTCTGCTCCAAGGCCTACCGGTTAACGTAACTAACAGCAAAATGCTTTGCCCAGTCTAGATTTGTTTTCCTTCACTCGATTTCGACAGTGACGTGACGGTTTCCAAAATGAATCTGGCTGCCATTTTGAGCAATCAGACAATGCGTTGAAGTAGCTTTTTCACGTCGACCATCAGCAAAAACAACCCAGGTTCCGTTCGTGGAACGCAAATCAGTAACTTCAACTCCTTCCTCTACAGGGCGAAGAAGCGCGTGGATTTTTGACATGGATTTTGCAGTATCAACGATCTGTAGCGGTACAGCATCGGGATAATCATCTTTTCTTTTCGGACGACGCCCTAAAATAACTGGCCCACTCAATGACTCAATATGGCCATCATCAAGGCGCAGGAGTGCATATATTGGTTGAGTACTCAATACTGTTGCGTCGTTGTCATCTTCATGAGAATCAACTTCAGCTGTTTGTTCTCCACCAGATTGAACCTGTTGTTGTCCATCGCTGGCAATAACAGTGGCAGCGGTGGTAACAGATTGTTCTTCAGCGGTGAAAGTCATCTCCTGGACTGGACTTTGCTGTATATGTGGTGAGGCCACTTGAGAATCACCGAAGATCTGTTCAACATATGGCTGAGCGAGGACTTCCCAACTATTTGTTGCTGGATTCCACACAAGTGGTGGCATTACCTCGTTTTGTCCTGTTTGTGGATTAATACGTACCTGCGATGGATACACCCACGCATTGACCAGGGGCGACCATATTGGCTCCTGTTCAGGTGTTGAGCCATTATTATTCACTGATTGACTGTAGTCAACGTTCATATCCATATCCAATCCCTCCTGGCTCTCCCTATAATATCAGGACTTCTTCGTATGTATGAAGGTTGGTTGATCCTATTTTTCCATCTTACATATTTCTTCAGGTAAGGATGTTTGACCATTTGCTCGTCGGAGGCTCACTTCACAACAGGCACCTTCCTCCCAAGGAACAACAACGCTCGTTTCTTTGGTTTCACGCAGGCCCTCACTATTTTTCACATGTTTGACTTCCCACAAATAACTATCGCCAGGCTGAGGTAAAGGATTCACCCACGAGACCTTTGCGCCTTGAGGATCGCTGAGCACTTTCAGTTCCTTCACGGGTGGCGGAATATCATCAATACCAGCATTTTGTGGGTCAGTCACAGATTGCGTTTGCTTTGTTGACACACTGTGCTCAACATCAAAACTATGTGAATACCACAACGTTGCCACCAAAGCGCCAAGAAGAATAAGTACCAGAAAAATTGAAAAAGCACTGAGCGCAGAGGTTCGCTGGCGAGTTTTTTGTGCCACTGAAAAATCAGCAGAAGGAAAGCCATCACCACTCCCTTCCATCATACTTTTCTTACCACTAGCATTCATAGTGGCAGATGCAAACCCTACAGGAGTGAGACGTTGATTTTCCTTCACAGCAAGTGGATGCGGGTGCGGAACAGTGAAACGAAAAGCCTCGTTCGGGTCAACTGTTTCACCTTCAAGGAAACGTCCAGCTTTTGTGAAGTCTTCTTGAGCATCAAAAGAGGGTAAGGCACGAATACGTGTTGGCTGATCTTCATCGCCACTGTCATAGAAACGCGGGGCTTTTTCATCCAACACATCAACATGAGTTGCAGGAAGCCCGATATCGCGTTGTGTACGATGAAGTGCATCAACGAACTCCAAAGCAGTAGCATAACGCTGCTGCGGATCCTTAGAAAGAGCCTTTCGTATCACATTTTCCAATTGCCTTGGAACATCACTTCGACCAGTTGACGGAACAAAACCGTTAAGAACGCGAGCCGTAATCTTGGGAGGTGAATTGTCGCCACCTGGAATCTTAAAAGGCGAATGTCCCGCAAGAAGAGCATAGATTGTTGCCCCCAAACTAAACACGTCACAACGCGGCCCTGTTTCGCCTTTCCCCGTCTGTTGTTCGGCAGGTGCCCACAACAGTGACACCCCCTGGAATCCCTGCTGGGTTTCACCAGAAGATGCAATACCGAAATCGGTCAGCACTGGGCGCCCATAAGCAGTCATCAAAACATTCGCAGGTTTAATATCGCGGTGAATAATACCAGCACGATGAGCAGTTTCAATAGCTGCCCCCAACTGAATACCAATCTCTAAAGCCTGCGGAACCGAATATGGTTTTTGCGACACAATTTTGCCAACATGTGGAGGCGGGCAGTATTCCATCACAATGTAAGAACGGCCATCCGTTGCAGTGGAAGCCGCATAGATGGATACGATTGATGGGTGTGACGATAATTTTGCCATCACATTGGCTTCAGCATGAAAACGTTCTTTCACATCGTCAGTAACATCAGCATGTAACACCTTCACAGCGACAAGACGTTCAGGAAGATACTGTTGGTATAAAAAAACATCAGCAAATCCGCCAGAACCGAGATAGGACTGATATTCGTAGCCATCAATAAGTGGAGGAATGATCTGACGTTTCTTTTTCATAGGATCTCCTGCACAAGAATGTAACCTTGTTCGCCCACATCAATTTTATCCCCGCTAAAAAGCTCAACGGGCCTACCAGGAATAACAGGAATCGGAGGTGACTGAGAGCGAAGAATAAAAGTTCCGTTTTGTGATTCATGGTCGATCAGCGCAACGTAGTCATCCTTGACCACAATCTCACAGTGCGTTCGAGAGATAAGATGTTGAGGGCTAGACAGCGGAACCAGTAAAGGAATTGGCTGTTCAGGGTACTGGCGGGCTGAGGGCATCCTGCCAAATATTATATTTGTTGTGATATCAACCATGCGACCAGAGGGCAAACATAGACGTCCTCTTACAGGTAATAACTCTGGCTCACAGGAAGTGCAAGCATCGTCAGCTTGATCCGACACAGCCAGTTCAGCTGCATCAGAAGGTAACGACACCATTGTCATATCGTTTTCCCATTGAAGGCCAACTATCGTCGGATCAATATCATTGTCCTGTACGCTCACCCATGTGTGCATGCCTTAGACACCACCAGCAATCGGGATGGGCCGAGTATCATCATTATCGCAGTCCGTATCCGTTTCAAGATACCTATCGGCATTACCATTCATATCGTTGATCGACGGCACCGATCCCACGTCCACAATAGTGACAGTGATATTGTCTTTTCCGCCGGCCTCTTTTGCAGCATCAACTAAAGATGAACAGCACAACTGTGGTGAAGGAATCCTTAAAAAGGAGGCAATCAAATGGTCGTTAAGCTCGCCAGTCAAACCATCAGAACAAATAAGAAGGCGTTGACCAGACTGCATCGGAAGATCAAAATAATCACATTCACCTGTGGACTTTTCTTTGGATGCTCCTAATGCACGGGTAATAATATTGCGGTCACTACGTTGGCGCGCCTGCTCAGGCGTAACAATCCCATAATCAATAAGCTCTTGAACACGTGAATGATCCTTTGTTATCTGACGCAATTTGCCCTCAAAATAACAGTAGGTCCGCGAATCACCAATATTGATAATGCGCCATACCCATTGCTGGTCACACAAAGTAACAAATGCGCCCGTCAACGTTGTTCCAGGATGTTTTTTTTCAGTAGATAATGCCGCAACACCACATCGAGCCTGTTCGTAAAGCATTTCGATAAGCTGTGGGGTGAGTCCATTAGCATCAACTTCTTGAAAGGGCGCCAAAGCAGCGTTACTAGCCCGATCTCCATATCCATGACCACCCATGCCATCGGCAACAAGGAACACTGGGTAGCGTGAAAGAAATGCGTCCTCGTTTTTTGTTCGGCACGAGCCGACATCGCTCTGGCTTGATGCCCAGATAACGGGTTGTTGTCTCACTGTTCCTGCCTCGTCTCTAAAGGAGTTACCTTCACTACCCCACGGTGGCTGCTCTGTTCACCTGAATGTGAATACCTCCACCTTAATTTTAACCAACGTCTGCGCATTGTTTTCTTCATGCGCGCGCGTTTCATCAGTGATGTCAACCAAAACCGCGCAAAAATCCTACGGAAAGCTGGCAAAGGTGAACGCATTTTATTGGTGATAGCATCAACAAACTCCCATGCTTGAGACGAGGATTCCTCGTGCACCACACCTTTACCATACACCAGGGCATCAATCTGTGCCGACAAAGTATAGAGCCCCCTTTCTGGGATCTTAGTTGGCGGTGGAATACGTTGAGGAACCTCGGAAATATTGACTCCTTCAATAGCACCACTCATCACATGAGCCTGCTGCCACCTGGTAGCATTGTGAGGAACTGCTATCCCGCTATCCCAGGCACGATCAATAATTTCATCCCAAGCACCCACCATCTTTTGATGGTGCGTATCGGCATGTTTTCTTCGACGAATCCGCCATATTTTCATCGCTGCAATCACAATGAGTGGCAACAGCAACAACACCAGAACACTCACAATTTTTACTGCAAAAAGCGCCGCATTGAGCCACCATTGTACAGTGGAATCATTATCGGAATCCTCGCTGACAACATCTGGTGTCAGCTCGGCTGGTGTTGGTGGTGGCTGAGGAGGCTGAAGAACCAAAGGTCGCGGAGTTTTCTTTGGCTGGGGTTGTGTTGCCTGAGGGGTTTTATCTTTTGGTGGTGTTGGATCAAAGGCAACCCATCCAGCCTCTTGGAAACACACTTCCACCCATACATGCGCGTCATTTCCTGTTACCTTCCATCTCTTTTTCGCATCTCGTGAGTATTCTTCAGAAGGATAAAAGCCCATCACAACCCGTGCGGGAACACCAATTTCACGCAACATCAGTGTCATAGCTACCGCGTACTGTTCATCGTCACCGATCATCATATCCGAGGCAAGAAGACGTTTGATACGTGCCGCCCGATGCCCTGCATCCGACATGCCATCTTTACCATTTGAAAAGAAACCATTGTTCTTAAAATAGCGTTCAAAAGCACGTATCTGTTCCACTGGTGACGAGGATTGACGAAGAATTTCGGGAATAATTGCCGTGACTTCTTCAGGGACACCTTCATTAGGTGGCAGATCTACCTGCGCGAACTGTTGTCCAACAAGTTGTTCTTGTTTCCATGGTCGTGCAATATCAACACTTAGGCGATACTCAGAGCCTGCGTGAAAAGGTTTTTGAGAGATAATTGTTTGTAAATCTTTACTATAGAAAAGGGTGTCTCCATATTCGTTATTTTGTTTATCTTTCACAATGATAGTGTGCACAATTCCGCCACCAACAACCCATGGACCATGATAATCAGTGACCTTGATATCCAGTACCGCTGGCATCAACGCAGGATCATTACTACTGCTCACCGACGTGCCAATATGTTGAAAACCGCCTTGTTGTTGGTGAAGATCAGCGATGTTGTACACTTCTCCATCGTAAACATCCATCGCTGCTAAGCGTAGGCGCCCAGCAGGGGGCAAACCTTTCACAGAAAAAAGTACATCTTTTTCTTTATCTTTTATGAAATGACGAAAATCCGCAAGAGGTGACGCATAGTTATGCAGGTCTAATGGCGGAACAATGTAATCACGAAGAACAACACGCTGTGAGCCTACCGAAAACAGAGTAGTAACTCCCACCGCCACTACTACACCAATAACGATAGTGATGCCTACCCCAATAGCGCGCCACAATAATCGCACCCCCGCATGCTTATTGGACCACATGATATGTTGAGGACTGTCATCGCTTCCAAGTCGACTAGTCACAAGCCATACCAGTGTTGCGCTCCCAACTACACTCCCGATAAGCACTGAGAAACGTGTTGTGTTCAGTCCCCACATGATCCCAGTTACAAGCAAAACATAGACGGGCCCTAGAACTAATATAAGATCAAGGAAAGGTCTTCTAGCATGCGTAGGCAACTGTTCTTTTGGTAAAGAAACAGCCCTTATCGATACTAACGAGCACACATAACCACATATGAATGGCATAACAGCTGGGCCAGTAAAATGTCGTGCAGGCGGTTGAAGCGTCAATAAATCACGCCATGAGTTCACTATGTAAACAACAAAAGTTTGCAGAGCGTAAACGCTGGGAAAAGTGTTGACATAACAAAGTTCGGGAAGGGTAACTATAGGTCCAACAAGGAAAAAAACCAAGAGGGCGACAAGGAGTGATGTCATAGGTGCTAAGCGAAAAAAGGCCACCGTCACTGCAGTCAATGTTCCCACAGCAATAGCACCCCAGATGACGAGGAAACCACTTACCCCGCCAAAGACCTCGATATGGCTAAGTCCTGCCACCATGAACAGCCCACAAAGAAAGAATACTTTGAGCAAAGGGATATGTGTAGTTTTCATCGTCCCACCGCCCCCATAAGGCCTGGTAACTCAGATAAATCACCGATGTCAATGATATTCATGACTCCGACTTTGTGAAACTGATGAGGAACAGGTCGAAAATAAGGAGCTTCCCTTATCGGGGTTGGGTTTTCTGTGCTTCCAGGGTCAATACTGCGACACATTATTGACTGCATATTGATACTCATACGACTATATGCCTGATGAAGGAGTGATACCGATGTACCCGACCCGGTAATACACATAATAACTGATGCCTGAGGAAGGGAAGCTACACCGTGGGAGACAAGTTCAGGAAGCGCCATTGGTTGAGATGAAAGTTCAACACTGGACAATTCATCAAGAAAACGCATGGCATTAGGTACATGAAAAGTTGTTGTGTCAGTAACAAGACTCACAGTTTTTCCTTCATGGAGCGCATGGGCACCAACTGATGCCGCAACGCTCACAGCAAGCTCAAACTCGTCCTCCGAAAAATAAAATGATGGATGTAAAGAAAGAATACACAACAGTTGAGCGCGACGTGTCTCCTCGAACTGGCGTACCATCATCCGCCCCATTTTGGCCGTAGTTTTCCAATGGATCGAGCGGCGTTCATCCCCTGGAGTATAGTCACGAAGAGCATGAAATGAAACGTCTGAACTGGTCAGATCCCGTGTCGATGCGCCTTCAATGTCCCGAAGTAAACCTGTGACACTATGTGCAAGACCAATGGTAGAAGGGTGAATATAAAGCTGATGCGGGCTATTCCAGGTTTTGCTGCGCTGCAGTAGTTGAAGAGGATCTGAGTGAATAGTGGTAACTGGCCCTATTTGGATGACACCACGACGGCGAGCTGGAATAGTAAATGTTTCAACATGGTTTTGCCCAGCGTGAAGTAGCGGAAGCGGAAATGTGGCAGAAAAATGAGCAACTGGCATCACCACTTCCGTACCAAAAGCTGGAGTTTTACTGCGTGCGTGGATTGTTAACGTTCCTACGGCGTGGTCACCCACACGGATTCTTGATGATGCTAAATCCATCTCAATGCCAAGGTCAACCTGGCGAAGCATCCACACAAATGACAGCATGAAAACAAATGCCGTCATGATGGCGATAATCCAGGCTTCTAGCCAGTCATAACGCAAAGCAGCAAAGGCACTAACAGCAATAATGATAAGTACGAACACAGCGGTATAAGTCAGCGATATCCTCTGTTCAGATCTGCGACAAGACTGTACGAACCACCTGCTAAAGGAGGGCGTGGTTTCGCGCGTGGAAGGGGAGGTCGCTGACTGGGACTCCCCTGGCGCGAAAGGGGCAACTGCACCGGTTGCAGGAGGGAGCGCTGTTCCACGCGCGAAATAGTGTGTGGAAGATTGTGGGCCCTCGTGTGCGAAACTCTGGGATGCTTCATATGTGAAAAGCTGCGTGGGAGCTGACGTAGCACTCACTGCAAAAGGCTGAGCAAAATAATGTGCACATACCCCAGTAAAGGGATATTTTAACAGGGAAATGAATGATGCTTTCATACGGTTCCTTGAGGTACAGAAACCTGGGTAAGGACTTGTTCAATAACCTGTTGCGATGTCGTACCTGCAAACAGTGCATCTGGGTCCAGCACCAAACGATGCGCCCACACTGGCTGGGCAAGGGCAAGAATATCGTCAGGCAACACATAGGAACGCCCCTGAGCAATTGCCCACACCTTAGCGGCACGTGTCATTGCAATCGCACCACGCGTTGATACCCCCACTCGAACTGATTCATTGTCACGTGTGGCCTCGATAAGCTGGTGGATAAAAGCAAGAACACTATCATCAACACGATTATTTCCAGCTAGTTGGGCCATTTCACTAATTGCTTTCGTGGTAACAACCTCGCCAAGCTGCTTCGAACGGTCGGGTTCTTGGGAACCCGACATGATACGGATCATTGCGGCAGCATCGGGATACCCCAGAGACGATTTCATTAAGAAACGATCAAGCTGAGCTTCGGGAAGTGGATATGTTCCTGCCTGTTCAATAGGGTTTTGAGTAGCAATAACCATAAATGGTTTGTTAACCTTGTGAGTCTTACCATCAACAGTTACCTGGAATTCTTCCATCACTTCCAGTAGGGCCGACTGGGTTTTAGGGCTTGCACGGTTGATTTCATCGGCAAGAACAACTGTGGCAAAAACAGGCCCAGCATGAAAGTTCCATTCTTTTGTTTTTTGGTCATAAATGGTAACACCCGTAATATCAGACGGCAGCATATCGGGAGTAAATTGAATACGTGAATGCTTTCCTTTCACAGATGCTGCCAATGCTCGCGCAAGCGCTGTTTTCCCTGTTCCAGGCGCATCCTCTAACAGTAAATGCCCTTCGGCTAGCAAACAGGTTAATGCCAAGCGAACAATATGGTCTTTGCCCAACAGGGCTTGGCCAATATTGGCCACAATCTTATCAAAGGCATCCGAAAACCATTGCGCACTTTGAGATGAAACTGCCATGTGTTTATTCCTTACTGTATTCCGTATTTATCGAAGCGGAGCCCATTGTCAAACTCTATCGAACCGTCTTGAGGTATCTGTTTATCACAGTGAATAGTGACCTCTCCCCCGCCGTAAACCAGCATGTCGGTGAGGCTCCCCGATACCTTATTCTTTGCTGGATCTTTTGACGATGAAGCAGGAATAAGCCAACAACTCACATTACTGACCTGTGAATCCTTGATACCTTGCGTCCATATGGTGACAACCTTGGAGTCTATTTTGACTATCTTTGCAGCCTGCTGAGGTGTTGGAATCTGTGCACTAACACATTTATCAGCAGTCTTTCCGCTCTCACTTTGGCGCACATGAAGACACATTTGTTTGGTTTGGCCAGGTTGACCCGTCACCGTATGACGTGACATGGCATCCAAAGAACCAGAAGGCCCATCCCCACTGGCCGTAACGCTAATGGGGCGCCCATGGCCGTTGGCACTCCATGTGAACTGTACCTCACCACTAGACGTTGGTACGGCCTCCAATTGATCGATAGAGGGCGGACCAAAGGGTGACACTGATGCTGATGCGGCGCTGGATTTACCTGGGACAATTTGTCCATCTATTATTCCAATAGCTCGCACACGCACACTTATTGCCTGACCATCAACACCATACACTGTTGTGCTAGTGCCAGTGATTGTTTGCCATGTTGGATCACTACTTGTGGCAATCTGGTAACTCACACGTGTCCACCCCTGCCCTTGACCACCACGAATACCGCTAACACGAATTTCGCCAGAGCGACCTGTTGCCCGAACAGTTGGTACAGACGGTGTGCCTGGTTTACCAAGAGGGCGAACCTGCCCAGAGGAAACAGATGCTGAACTACCCGCTTCGTTCGTTGCTTTCACGCTAAAGGATACTGGTGAGGACGAGTAGGGAACATTAAATGAGGCAGAACGGTCCTGTGTCGTTACCCTTTCCCCCCGCGATGAAACCACCGTGTAACTTTCAACTGCTTTTCCATTATCAGTAGTTGGCGGATCCCACATCACTACTATTCGAGCTGTTGACGATGTACTTGTTGACGTTTCTATCGTAGCTTCAACATTTCGCGGACTAAATGGTGGACCAAATGGCATAGCGGTTGACACAGGCGACCAGGCAGAGTCCTTTCCAGATGCATTATGCGCTTGAACACGCATCTGGTAGACACTTCCATTGCTCAATCCCTCAAACACAACATTTTCTTTTGTCACTGTTTTTGTTTTACTTACCCCTGTTGAAGAGGTAAGCGACACCGTGTAGCTAGTGACGGGACTACCCTGAGATAGAGTCTGTGGCCAGGTTGCACTCAGAGTTGAATCACCAGCTTGAATGACAGGTTCAGAGGGCTGATCGGGAGCAGTATCTAATAGCACAGGCTGACTTGGTTGGGACCAGGGCGAATCCCCCGCACGATTAGTTGCTTGAACAACGAATGAATATTTATGACCTTGGGATAACTGGTGAAATACGCACTGTGTCCCACCACATTGCTGTGTCGCACCAGTTGTTGTTTCACGGACGGTAAAACTGGTAATAGGGGCTCCATGAGCTGAACCAGACACCCATTGGACTGTCATTGAGGTATCAGAAGTTGCAGTTGCCACAACATTGGTGGGAGGCTGCGGCTGCGACACCACAGAGATCCGAACCGACCCCCGGCGTTCACGTAAAGGATCGTGGGTCACATCACCCATACGGACCGACACAACAACACTGCCGTAAAAATCTGGTTCAGGAGTAATAAAGAGTTTGGTTCCCTGTGTTCGTGTCTGTGCTTTCCCCTGGAAAACCTGGGGGCGCGCAGCGAAATAGAGTTCTTTACCTGGGAAAGGATTAGTCACAAAATCTGCCATATCAACTTCCAGACTTTTACCGCCAAATCCTTCGGCCTCGATATCGGCAATCTGGAGCGGTGGCTGTGACGATGTTACAATTTCGATCGGAACCTCTGCCCGCGTGCTATTGGCCGCATCACTTACTTCAACTTTAAGATTTCCTAGGCGCCCTTTCTTCGATTTTGTTGGCGCCGTCACCGTTAGTTGGGAGCCACTTAATGATGTTGATACTTCTTTGAGGCCTGTCACAAGTTTATAGGAAAATGAATGTGGGTCCTCGCCCTCAGGGTCGCTCACCATTGCCGCCAAATCCACTGTTACTGGCGTGTTATCAGCTGCTACCTTGATAGGCGTTGGGCGAAATAGTGGCGGATTATTGACAGCTGCTTTAACTTTGATAGGCAATGTCAATGTTGAGGTGAGCGCATCTTTATCATCAGCGGATGCTGCATCGGTAACCTCGAAAGTAATAGCGGTATTACCACTAAAGGTCTTGGGTGGCGCATACACAAGCTGCGTATCAGAGATCACTAGTTCTTTTTCACTGCCACCAATTTGCACACTCACCTTATCGGCCTGTGTTAACGTGGGGTGGCGTCCTTTGCGGACAACAACGTAATCTTCTAGGGGAATTGTCAGCGTTGTGCCAGCTTTGACTTTCGCTGGAATCATTGTGGGATCTAAACGTGGCGCAACGCCATCACCAACAAGGGCTGGCACAAAAATAACGGCAGAAGATGTCAGGTTATCTTCATCGGTAATAGTGTAGACAATAATTTGGCGTCGTTCGGACAGTTTGACGTTGATTCTGTTACGCTCATCCACGGATGCTGACGAAGATGATGTTGTGACTTTGAGCTTTGACACATCGCCATCGGGATCATCATCGTTGGCCAGTACTGGCACAGTGAACTCGGTGGCACCGTGGGGTACGTCATCGGCTGTAACAATATCATCACGTGCAATCGGTGGTGCAAGTGGAGCATCGTTCGATACCTGTATGGTTAATAAACCGTTATCCGTTCCCCCTCTTCCATCACTCACCTGATAGCTTGCCGTATATATTCCCTGTTGTTTGGGGGCTTTAAATACAATACGCGAATCTCTTTGACGCAGGTTCAGGGCATCATCGGTACTACCAACCGATCCTTTTTTCAAAATAAGTTCATCACCGTCAGGATCCACATCGTTATCAACTACTGACACAGCAACGGAACGTTCGGGGCGCACATGAACCCGATCGTTAATAGCTAAGGGTGGCTGATTTGTTGGCGGAACTGGCGCAATCCCTACACGAACATGACCAGAAGCACGCTTGCCTAAACGGTCTTCTACCAGGTAAGTAAAACTATCTGTTCCTACCGCCCCATTGCCAGCACTATAGTGAATGCTATTGCCTACCACTTCTGCAACACCTAATGTAGCTGCCGAATTCAAGCCCAGTAAGTACACCGAGTCACCATCGTGATCAATACTGTCAAGCGGAATGGGGATAACTACTTTTTGTCCTGATAAACAGCGACCTTCAACATCAAGAGGCTGTGGCGCACTATTGGTATCTACCTCCATGGGGGTTATCCGAAATACCACTTCAGCAGATGCTTTATTCCCCTGTGTATCGTAGACAGTGTAGGTAACTTTGGCTGTACCAGTTTTATTTTTCGCTAAAAACCTTACCCTATTGTCGGATACAAACGCCGTCCCAAGGTCAGTGGTCACGTCACCGTCAAGCAGGGAATCAACGTGTAGTTTTGAACCAGAGGGCGAACGGTCGTTAGCCAACACATTCACCCCAACGATGTCATTGACTCTAACTTTTGCTGAATCTGGTTCAGCAACTGGTGGATCATCAAAGGACACACTATCCACGGGAATAACCGTGACATGCGCCGTAGCTGTTGCCTCCCCATTTGATACCGTGTAGGTAAACTCTTGAGCAGTATCAAAATCGTCAAGCGCACTTATCCGTACAAGATGCTGATCCACCAGCGCTACAGATAACACGGAGTCCTGGGGAAGATTCACTGATTGTACAACCAGGACACCCCCTAACGGATCAGAATCATTTTGTGTCAGATCAACAATGACCTGCCCTCCACGTGGCAGCATTCCCGTATCATCTTCGGCAACAGGGGGTGCCGTTTTATGGCTTTTCACCACATCAACACGAATGACACCTGAAGCTGTAGCTGGACCATCAGAAACAACATAGGTCATATAGTAGCTTCCAGGGTCTTTTGCCTGAAAACGAACTGTACCAGCGTGAATATCATGAACAATCGAGGCATCCCCCTGAGGTGCACCCACCGAAACCAGCATCAGTTTGTCACCATTGGCATCAGTATCGTTGTCCAGGGGGTGAATGGTTGTTTCTTCGCCAGCTTTTGCCTGTACCAGATCCCCATTAGCATGCGGGCCAATATTTCCCTGGGCTCGAATATCAACACTCATAGTGCCAGTGGCACTCAGTTTTCCGTCACTGACTTCAACATTGACCGTCACAGTTCCAGGTTTTTCACCATTATGAGCAATTGATACCACACCGTCCTCACGAAAATTTACGCCCAGTTGAGCATCCGTTGATACTGATTTCACGTAGATTGAATCACCGTCAGGGTCTATCCAGTCAGGCAAAATGTTGTAAACAACTTTCGACTCTGCGCCCAGTACGACGGTTGGTACACGTATTTGTGACGGTGCCGCATTGTGTTCCCAAGGGTGAACTGTTACAGTGGTTTTTGCTTGGGCTGTTCCTCCCCTGCCATCATTGGCCTCATAGTGAAATGATGTTGTTCCACTTGCTTCATCAGGGACTTCAATCTGAAGCATTGCACCGCCACGTACTTCTTTGATGCGACCAAATTCTGGTTCTGATACAGGTTTGGCAACAAGCACATCACCGTCAGGATCCAAGTCATTAAAGAGGACGGGAAGGATAGTTGCTCGTCCAGGTCTTACCCCGAACGAGTCATCAACTGCTGTGGGAGACTGGTTTTCTTCTTTTCGTTCTGGCTCATTTTCTTCACGTGATTCATCAGGATCGTCATTATCCTTTTCATCTTTTTCAAGATTCGCTACCACACTATCCCACGAATCGACAAGAACCATTTTCTGGTCGGGAAGCCATACGTTTCCATTAGCAACATCATTGAGGACAATAATATCGCGGTTCGTTCTAAAAAGAGGTTCTTGCGCAGAGGCTAACTGCTGAGCCTCAATAACCATGGGTGCGGTGGAATCACCACATAGTCGCAAGAAAATACCTGTTCTTGCCCATGCACTATAGGCACATCCACGAAAAAATACCGGAGCTGCAGGATTTCCTGACTGAATGTCTTTGGAATCCTTAATCTGCGCAGCATACTTGGTGATAGCACCTGATTGAAGGTCGATACGAAATAGGTGTGTTGCAGAGGTAACCAACACCGAATCGGCGATGGGGCCAGGCTGTTGCAGCCGCAAGTTCTCACCTTGAAGCTGCACTTTGTGGCCAGAAGGTAAATATAGCAGGGATGATTGTGTATCAAGAACGACCGGCAAGGGGCCCACCGACGAGATTGCCAGTTGAGAATCAGAAGCAACATCAATCTGATTTTCTTCGACCGATGTTGAGACTCCCTGAGGAATCAAAGAAACCAATTTATGAGACACCCCAGAAACAGCATGAACACGGCCATCAACACCAGTAGCCACAACACCTTTTTTCAGGTCCTGAGCATCTGGTTTTTCGGCCTCTGGTTGAAACTGTTCCACAGAATCCACAGGCAAAGAAAAGAGGCGTCCCTGTGCTGTATCTAAAACTCCGATACGGTTTCCACCGTGACTATAGGCAATAGCACCAGCCATACTTGTTCCCTGCTCTAACACAACATTGGCAACGTCAAGGCCAGCAAGTGTGGACGAAGCAACATCGTGTACAAAAACATCTGAATCGTGCTGACTTAGCCCAAAATCAGATGATGCCGCTCGAAGTCCCGCATCAAGAGTGCGTGACGGATAGTTAAGATGTCCAACCAGTCGTTTATTTTTATTGGTGACCCATATTCCCCCGTCATGTAAACTCACACGAGCCGTTGTCATTCCCGGGTGAAGAACCGCCAACACCACTACCACACTCATAAGAATTCCAAGACCAGCAGCAGGCAAATGACGTTTAAGACGACCCATTATCCATCCTCACTGTTGCCTTCAGGGAATACCTTTATCTTATGTTACTGTTGTTGAGGACGAAAGATATGTTTACTCGTAGCTAAGGTACTTGAATTCTACGTATTCTTCGAATTGGTTGACAACATCATGAATAACCTGGTCTTTTGTATATCCCAAAATATCGTAGTTGTATTCTGAATCAGCAACTGACACTTCAATGCGTGCCGTCGTGTCGCCCTCATGCCCCACAAAACCAACGTAGGCAAAACCCGTCACCTCGATAACTGATACCTGATAGTAAAAGGGATATTCGTCATCTTTCACTACCAAATACATCATGTCATGAACAAAAGGTCCATCAGGGTCGGGATCCTGTTTCAGATATTCTCTGCCTTCTTCTTGATTCATCAATACAGCATCTAAAGACTGCGCGCGAAGTTCTTCAACAATATCGCGTAAAGCAGGTTCCACTGTGTCAACCATTTCCTGTAGAGCCTGCGCTGGTGTTACCACATCAATAGCCTTTGACAAGCGACGACGCCAATTTGCCGTACTACCATCATCAGAAGGTACACCACGCCCCGCATCAATATTTAATGCAGAACGCACCCGGACGTCATGAACATGACGTTCCTTCTTCAATGATTTCACCAAACCCGCCATCACCGCAATCAACACAAAAGAAAATGGAAGGCCCATAATGATTGTGGCATTAGTCAACGCATTAATACCGCCCACCACCAGCATACCTATTGTCAAAATACCCGTAATAACAGCCCAGAAAATTCGTGTCCACGCCCGGGCATCCTGGTGAGCATTTGGCAAAATCGAACAAAGATTAGCCATCACCAAAGCACCAGAATCAGCACTTGTCACATAAAACAGCAAACCAACAACTGTTGCTAGCCCCACCAAGAACATCGGCGCAGGATATTGCTGAATTAACGTATAAAATCCACTTTCAGGAACCGATAGAGTTGTATCAGCCAATGTGTGATCACTATTTCGTACGTAATCAATAGCAGAGTTACCGAAAAGCGAAATCCACATCAGAATGTAGAGGAAAGGAAAAATCAAGCAACCGAAAATAAACTCCCGCAAACGTCGCCCTCTGGAAATTCTTGCTAAAAACATCCCCACAAACGATGCCCAGGCCACCCACCATGCCCAAAAGAATAGTGTCCACCAGCTCATCCATTCAGACACATCGTAATAGGCCATCGTATCTAAAGTCATTGTGGGAAAACGTGAAATAAGGTCACCTATGTTCATTACCAGAGAGTTTATAAGGAACGCTGTTTTTCCCGTTACCAAAATCCAGGCGGCCAATACCATCGCCAAAATAACGTTCAACTGTGATAACAAGCGGATCCCTCTGTTAATTCCCGTGGTCGCAGATACCAGCGAGATAAGTACCGCAAGGATCGTCAAACTGATTTGAACCCCCAAACCCTGCGGTAGATGAAACAAAATGTTAAGCCCATAATTAAGTTGGGTTACGCCAATCCCCAGTGAGGTAGCGATCCCAAAAATA
Source organism: Actinomycetaceae bacterium (assembly GCA_030540715.1). Lineage (GTDB taxonomy): Bacteria > Actinomycetota > Actinomycetes > Actinomycetales > Actinomycetaceae > JAUNVQ01. Next base: position 94,659 of record JAUNVQ010000004.1, read on the forward strand.
GTACCCAAAATTGCGGCGGAATCCACCGTATCGCCAATCGCGCCCTCCACCCTGCGCCCAATCAGTGGATAGAGGGCCGAACGCACAGCCAACGGTTTTTTCAAGCGATACGCAAAATAGGCTAAAGACATTCCCATCAGAGCATACATTGCCCACCCTGTAAGGCCATAATGAAATAGAGTCCACACCACTGCTTGGCGCGCTGCCTCAACAGTTTCCCCCCTCCCATGAGGAGGATTACTATATTGCGCCAACGGTTCATACACCGAATAAAACATGACATCGGTACCGATCCCCGCGGCAAATAGCATTGATGCCCACGCGAAAGTGGAAAATTGCGGGCGCGAATGGTCAGGACCTAAACGCACATTACCATAGCGTGAAAATGCTATAGCCAGCACAAACACTAAAATAACGGTACCGAGTAGAATATAGTAGGCCCCAAACCATCGTCCTACAAACGACACCCCCACGCCAATAACTTCTTCCACAGTTACCGGCATTGTAAGCGTCCATATACTCATCGCACTTAACGCCACAGCCGAACCAATGAACACCGAGTACCTCACGCGGACTTTATGTGGCCGACCTGCAGCATCACTTTTCATTGCTGCAGCTTTCAGGCGAGCCTGATGAATAAACTCTCTCAGGCTTTTCTTCCCATTAACACCCCGCCGCAGAGCAATACGTCCCTGTGAATCATCGTCATCCACTCCACGACTGTCATTGTCGGATGAATTCTTCACCGGTGAATCAGGGGCAGTGTTCCTGGTCATCATAATCCTTCTTCGCTAACGACTGCTTCTTCTTGCACTGGCCACTCCATCATTGGAGCCAAGGAGATATGTTAGTCGCCGTCAGCGTGCCGCTTTTAGCCGTGACGGAACTCTATTCCTTTACCTCCACGTGGATAATGCCATGTCAGTACCCCAGGTGGGGCTACAGCACGGCAGGTTCCACATTCAAGACATGCAGCAAAGTCACTATGAATATTACCATCGTCATCCATGGAATAAACATGAGCTGGGCATACTTTAACCAAAACGGATCCGCAATGCGTAGCCTTCGCCTTTTCTTGATCGATACTAATATGAGAACAGCCTTCATCAGTTGAGTACCGGTTGACAGACAAGCGCTGGGTATGTCTGGCAAGCTGGTCAGCAATTGTTGGCTGCGATACGGACTTTTCTTTGTCTCGTAACTGTGCGGTGGGACGTTGGACAGGTTTCTTCATCTGTGAAGAGGGCGAAACAGCAGGTGAGCCTTTTGGCTGGACAGGATACGTCATAGAGATGTCATCCCCCCATACATATCGCGCACAAAATCGCTCACACTAAAAGGAGCATTCTTGAAAGCGTCAACTGCCAGATGTCGAAGCGGTGTTCGTGGTGTCAAATCATGGCAATAAATATTGTAAAGAATTGATGCAATAACGGGCCCATAATCATGATAAATACGGTCATTGTCGAAGAAACTAGGCGCATCGCGATATGTCAGCATATCTTGGCCAGCCCAAGAATCTTTGAATGCTTTTGGGTAACCAATAAGACCGCGCGCTGAATAGTCGCCGCTGTCAAGGGCTTGACAAATGCCTGTAGCCGCAGCTTGCGCACTAGCTGCCGCCAAATCCATTCCGCGGATAGTTAAGCCAGTGTTAAGAGTAAGACCAGCTGCATCACCAACAGCTACAAAACCATCTTTCACCATTGGTTTAAGCATTGATAGGCCGCCTTCATTAACCATATGGCAACCATATTCCACCAATTCGCCACCCTGAAGAAGCTGTTGAATGTGATCATGCTGCACAAAATAATCATGAATGTCGCTGGACGAAAATCCACTTTTTGTTAAAGAATCTAAACGCAGCACCACACCAATAGAAACCGTATCGCTATTAGTGTAAAGGAATCCACCGCCAGCAACACCGCGCGTGCAATCACCCACAAGAGCATAGGCAGCGCCCTGTTGCGAACTCACATTGAAACGCTCATTGATTGTATCGCGTCCCAGTTTCCACAATGACTTTACCCCAACAGCCAGTTCGTGAGTCTCCTGGTCACGGCGCAGCCCTGCTTCGCGCGCCAAGAAAGAATTGACGCCTTCAGCCGACACTACGATACGTGCTGGAACCTCGTCTTCACCAACTTGAACGCCTGTAACCGCGCCCTTGCCATCACGAAGAAGCGCATCAACTTTTGCTTCAGGCATATACATAACGCCCTCTTCTTCGGCCTGTTCAGCCAACCAACTATCAAGTTTGGCACGAAGCACAGATACGGCATTTACTGGGGTAGCCAAGCGTTTATCACGATAATCCAAGCCAATATAAGAATCGGAGGTAAGAACACCTAAAGTATTGCGTGTGATAACACGTTCAATTGGGGCTTTATCAACAAAATCAGGAAAAATCTGTTCCATCACACGACAGTAAAATACTCCGCCCGACAGATTCTTATCCCCTGCCTGTTTACCGCGTTCAAGCAGGTAGACTTCTTTTCCTTCGCGGGCAAGAAGAATGGCTGTCAGCGTGCCAGCAATACCGGCCCCAACAACAACGACATCGCATAGTTCATCGTCCATAAGCCCTCCTTCCTATCAATTCCTCTCCAAGCAAGCACAGTGAAAAGCTACTTACCTGCAGTGATACAATTGTCTTCACCTATTTGGCTCCCGCAATACACGGTGGCGCTACATCCTCTGGAAAAATCCCGAAGAAACAGGAACATCCTCACAATAGGTTTTGCAACACGTGCAGTCTAGTCGCGATTCTTCACCAGAGGGAACGTAATGGTCTCTCGAATACCCTGGCCAGTCAAAGCCATCAGCAGACGATCAATCCCCATGCCCATCCCCCCAGCAGGTGGCATTCCCTGTTCCATTGCTTCAATAAAGTCATGGTCAAGTTGCATTGCCTCGGGGTCGCCTTTGGCGGCTTCTAGAGACTGGGCTTCCAGGCGTTCACGCTGAATAACAGGATCGATCAGCTCCGAATAGGCCGTAGCCAGCTCAAAGCCCCTTACATAAAGATCCCATTTTTCAACGACCCCAGGTTTCGTACGGTGGCCTCTGGTCAACGGCGACGTATCGACGGGATAATCGCGTACGAATGTTGGTGCCCACAGGTGGTTACCAACAGTTTCTTCCCAGAGTTCTTCCACGACTTTCCCGTGAAGGGCCGCGGGGTCAATCTCAATCTCATACTTATCGCACAGCTCCAACAGATGAGCCTTCGGCGTGTCAGGAGTAATCTGTTCACCAACGGCTTTCGACAGCGACTCATACAGGTCAAGCTCATCCCACTCACCTGAGAGGTCATAGGTGGTGCCATCGGCAAGAGTAACAATTTCTGAGCCAAATGCGTCGCGAGCCGCCTTTTGGATGAACTCACGAGTAGTTCGTGCCATTTGGTCATAGTTTCCATATGCCTGATATGCTTCAAGCATTGTAAACTCCGGAGAATGCGAAGAATCTGCACCCTCGTTGCGGAAGTTGCGGTTGATTTCAAAGACCCTGTCGATCCCACCTACAACGCAGCGCTTTAAGAACAGTTCCGGGGCAATACGCAAGTAAAGCTCGGTATCGTAGGCGTTCATGTGGGTACTAAAGGGGCGTGCTGCTGCACCTCCGTGAAGAGTTTGCAGCATAGGCGTTTCAACCTCGATATAGCCGTGATCGTGGAAGTATTCTCGCAGCGAGCGCATGACTGCAGCGCGAACGCGCACCATTTTGCGGGCGTCTTCCCTCATGATCATATCCAAGTGACGTTTACGCACGCGCATTTCTTCACTCAGGCTGACCTCTTCGCCGTCCTCGTTGATAAAGGTTTTTGGTAATGGACGGATTGCTTTGGCTGCCATTGCCCAGGCGGGGGTGTCATCATCTGCGCCAGGAATGGCAAATACCGATAGTTCCCCGCGTTTGGAAGCAATGACGCGTCCGTGGATAAACAGGTGGTCACCCAGGTCAGCCACTGCTTTAAACTCGGCAAGCGATTCCTTACCTACTTCATTAGCCGACAGCATTGCTTGAATACGTGTACCGTCACCCTGCTGCAACGCCACGAAACACAGCTTGCCCGTATTGCGCAAGAACATAATGCGTCCGGCAATGCCTACAATATCGTCTGTTTCTTCACCTGCAGCCAAACCTTCATGGCGTTGACGTACTTCAGCAATAGTTGCAGTGATAGGCAATTCTACGGGATAGGGATCGATGCCTGAATCAAGCATCTTTTGGCGCTTCTGTGAGCGCACACGGACTTGTTCCGGTAAATCATCAGATGTCATATGCGGTTTCCGTTGGTCTTTATTCTTACTCACTCTTCGTATCCTACCTGTTTCATTTCGTCTGGGCGAAACCGACGATCCTTTTCACAATGCCATCCATGCGCTGAGTTGACACCAGACACACAACTGGAAGCAGGGTGGGTAGACGCCACGCGGGGCGTGACGTTCACCAGCACAATACCATCAACACCGAAGATCTCCCCATGCTGGCCATAAGCGATGGCACTCCAATCGAAACTAGAGAAATGGAATAAAGCCCCCTCCCAAGTGGGGGTCGATCGTCCTCCACTGTAGCGTCTGAGCCATCCGGAGGGCGGGGAGAAATCCCCTATAGCGCATTATGCTTTTGCAGAAGGGCCCCACACGCGGGGGAGATCGTCCTCCACTGTAGCGTCTGAGCCATCCGGAGGGCGGGGAGAAATCCCCTATAGCGCATTATGCTTTTGCAGAAGGGCCCCACACGCGGGGGAGATCGTCCTCCACTGTAGCGTCTGAGCCATCTGCGGAGAAAGATGCAATGTTACCAACATGAGTTTTTCCAGTGCGCACCACCTCCCACACGCGGGCGTAAAGACAGAGATCAGACGCATACACGGCTACAATGAGGCGACCTCTCCCACGCGCGGGGGTAGAAGTAAATCACAAGCCAAAAAAGCGAAGAAATCAACACAAAAACATCCACGCATGCACCTCTACCCCCACAACACCCCGCCCAGAGCAGAGATAAGCGAATGACCCTGGCGCACACAAAACGGCAAATACGCGCATCCGCTGTGAACCAGCGATGCCATTAGGCATCCGGCCACAGCGGATAACGCTTCCCCAAGTATTGTCTAGTGAGACAACACATCATATTCAAGATGGTGATGGGAACACCCTCTTGCGCTTTTAGGGAGCTTAGCCAGCGTACATAGTGGGGATGGGCACGCAGGCATTTCCTCCTAGTTCACCGAGATAGGTTGACGGGCACGTCCATAAGACATTGCCGCTAATCCACATCCCATTAACACAATCATGGCTGCTAACAGTGGTGCCGTCTGCTGACCTGTCTGGGCAAGTTTTGCACCAGTTGTTTGCTGAGGTTGCGCCTGGTGTGTTGGTGCAGCCTTCGGGTTGGGTACCGTGAAGTTGAACAGCGAGACGAGTGTCCCCTGGCCACCTTTCTTGCCAACCATCAGATTGTGCGAACCAGGTTCACTTGGAACCGTGAACACAGCTTTCGTTTTTCCGTCAGCAGTTGCCGCAGGAACAGCAATTGTTTGAGGCTTCGAGTGCAGCTCCACTACAGGTATCTGATTGGGTACCAAACCCGTCAGTTCAACCGACACTTGTGTCCCTGGCGCCAACTCGGCACCATTTTTAATAGGTTTGCCAGCTGCATCAACAATTGCATCTACAGAGGGCGTTGTCAGAGCAGCTTCAGCGGCTTCGCGTGCCTTCTTTGAGGCTTCTTCTGTGGCCGCTTTGTCGCCGGCATCCTTTTCTGTGGCAACTTTTTCTGTAGCCGCTTTGTCGCCGGCTTCCTTACCACTCTTTTCCTTAGCTACTTTAGCTTTTGCGGCTTTTTCTTCAGCTACTTCAGGTGCCTTTACCTGCGTGTTTTTACCATTCGAGACAACAAAACGATAGAATGCAGGATCCTTAAGAGCGACCTGGGTGATGCCAGTAGCTTTATCGCTAGCCTTGGAAGTTTCTGTCTTTTCGGAATCAGAAGATACTTGGCCAGCCTGATGAGTTGAAGCGCCCTTACTGGTTTGAGTGTCAGCAGATGGTTTATCGTCACCCTTAAGCTGAGCAGAGTTATTAGCCTTGCCATCAGCAGTCTTGGCACTATTTGTATTGGATGCTACCTCACCACTCTTTTGTATTCCTGTTTGCATTGTCGGTATCAGCATCAAAAGGTAGCGACCGTTATATTCAGGTGCTTTCAGTGTGAAATCAACCCACCCACGTTCTGAGGCTTTGGGAACACTCACTTCAACTAAGGAAGTCTTTTCATGAGCACCCTCAAAGGTCAACACTCCTTTTGGCTGCTCCCCTTCTTCGAAGCCACCAGCGCGAACACTCAGTTTTGCACTGGCAGGAATCGCCCCACCAGAGGTAACTGTTTTTCCATCTTCAAGTGCCACGCTATAAATGGTGGGTTCAGACAAGATGGGGTCAAGTGCCACAAAAGTAAACTCGACAGCTTTCTTTGCTCCTTCTTTACCAGCTTCGCTTCCTTTTTCAGAGATAACCATTTTGTGCTTGCCACCAACATTAGGGACTTTCACTTCAGCTGTTGCGATGCCTTTGTCATCGAATTTAACTGTCGATGCAACATCTTGTTCAGCATTATCAATACTGACAACAAGACCTTTATCTTTCTCGACACCTTCGACACTCAACTTCATCACAGAGTTTGGTTCAACTGCAGTATCTGACGAAATAGCTTTGCCATCATTATCAGTGACGTTCAACTTCAGCTCCACAACTTTTACTGCTTCCTTCGGTGCAGGTGCACTGCCCTTATTTTCCTTCACCTGCTCTTGGGTTTGTGTTTCAGTTCCCGTCTTTTCAGTGGTATTTACTGCAGGCTGTTTTGGTTCAGGGGCAGGCGCTGACGGTGCAGCTGCATGCGGATCTCCAAACCACGCACGATAAAAACTATTGAAGTTCTTATTGCCGTAGGTAGCACAGCCGCCGCTACCGCCAGGCTGATAGGGCGTGTAGTTGTACAGTGCAGCAGTTGCCGCATTTTCCATCTTGACCTTCGTACCACCACATGATCGAGAGGGATTGAAACCAACATAACTTGTTCGTCCAGCCGCAAAGTTAAATGAGTGAGGCTGAAGACGATAACGCTGGAACTGGTGGGCTGCGTTGTACACCTGGTTGGCAAAACCGTAATATTTTTGGGCACATGGTGCACCATCGGGGCAACCGTAGCCCATTGCTGTGCGGTAACCGGACTGACCGTTGGCAACACTTGTAATCAACGACTGCTCTTTTTGAAGTGTTACTAACAGTACCTGCGGAGCTATATTGCAAGCCTGTGAAGTCTTCCAGATGATTGTCGCCGCAGACTCGTTAGCTGCCCCCACATAGGGTTTGGGGCAGAATTTGTCGGCAGGTCGGCTTTGTGTTGTCTGCCTATAATCCTTCAAGCAGGGAAGACCTTTAGCTGGTGCACAGTTTTTTCCCTGAACATTCAGGAAGTCTTGAATCTGCTGAACAGACATCGTGGGAGACGATGTATAAAAATTATGATCAGCAATAATATTGCCAGGTTGAAATGATCCAGCAGCATCAGCCTGATTAACAGGCACTGCTACTAGAACAAGAGCGGCAAGCGAAAGACTTGCCACCATGATAATGAATGGCCTCACTAGACGGGTCATTTCGCACCTTTCTACGATGTTACAAATGTGACACTTGGGGACAAAGTGGTAATTGTGACTAAACCATATTTTCCATAATCTGTCTAGCCAACCCCCTTGACAACACACCACCACCCACGCCTCCCAAGAAAATACATATGCAACTGACCAACCTTAAGCAAAAAATAGATAAATACAGAAAAAGAATATGCGCAGATAAAGACTGCTTCTTACGTAACACCAAGACGCACAACACAAAAAAATGATCGTACATATCGAACATATGTACGATCATACAGCCTGGTCATAACGCTAATGTATTTTAGCTCACACTATTGTAGTATTCCACTATGCAGGCACAATTCTATACGCATCCATAGCGATGACAAGCGCTCGCTCATAATCCAAACAGTGAAAGAAAAGAACGCACCCCCGGTCGCCATCACCGAATAACACCCACCACCAAGCGGGGCACATCTGCATCATGAATTCTCTATTTATTGTCCAACACAACAAGTACGTTGTCGGTCAGACGAATCGATTGTTGCTTGCCCTCGCGATCTGTATCACTCAAAACGCCAGCCACTACAAGGCACGCAGTTTTTGGCCCCTCAGTTTCCAAATCCTCAAAGGAGAGTGCATCTACCAGCACAACATAGTCTACGTCAACACCAGTGGCTTGTACCGCAGCTTCTTCCGTTACCTTCAGTACGGCTTGAGCACTTCCAGATTTTGCAGCCTCTTGAATTCCCAATCTCAATGACCGCGAGAGCATTGCGGCCTGCTCTCGCCCCTTCTCGGACAGCATCATCAACTGGTTGGAAACGGGCACTCCTTGACCGTCACGCACTGTTGGTACAGATACCACCGTTATTGGATAGTCAAAATCGCGTACGAGCTGGCGAATAACGGCAAGCTCTTGAGCATCTTTTTGCCCCATAAACACTGAGTCGGGTTCAACAAGATTTAACATCTTCACACTGAGCTGACACAGTGCAGAAAAGTATCCTGGTTTCGCTTTTCCTTCATATTCACCAGCTAAATACCCCGGGTTAATCGTAATATGTGGAAGCCCTGATGGATACATCGTGTCGGTGGAAGGCGCGAAAACAATATCGGCTCCTGCTGCGGCCAACGCCGAGAAGTCACGATCCAGTGTCTGCGAAAAAATATTGCTACTATCTGCAGCTTCACGTGGTCGGTTTACAGTGTCATCTAGCGGATCCACAAAGATGGACACCACAACTGTGTCGCACTTGTGGCGCGCTTCGGTTACAAGCGCTACATGCCCCTCATGCACATTCCCTTTTGTCATCACAAGCCCCGTGCTGCCTTCGCATCCGCTCAGCACATAACGCAGGTCTTCGCGTGTTCTAATGAGACGGGTATCTGATGTGTCGATCACGTGGTGTCCTTTTCTTTCGGTTAAGGTAGTGAGCCCCTAAAAAGTACGTACTCTTATGGTACAGTGTCACCGCAGTTTACGGTACCTGAGTTTCACTTTCCCTATGGCCTGTGATGTCTAAAGATTCTACCGCTTCACGTGCTTCTTGTGTCTCGCTTAAGAGTGTCCAGTTTTCGCGAATAAGAAGTGGCTGGTGGGTGACAAATTTTTTTAATTCAAGAGGGCGAAGCGACGGCATATCAATAGCGAGGGGAACTCCTGATGAGGCCGCGCTGCCTGCCGTCACAAGGTGTAAGCGTGCTTTACCTGTTCCAAGAATGCGCTGAAGGGGCCCCCGTATTATTTGCAGCGCCTGAACATGGCTATGAGGCACCACACTGAAGTGCCGCGAGAATCTGCCACTGCGGCTAATGGTGCATTGTTGTGTTGAGGCAATACCGATGTATTTACTTGCGATTGGATGCAACCAGCGCGCTGATGGGGCGATAGCATAGAAACGCAGTGGCTCGCAGCGAGACTGTAGCCATTGCTGGCCTTCATATAACTGCGATGCATCACGTTTACCAAAAATTGCGTTGATGATTGATTCTTTATCGTGGACATCAAAATCATCCAAAATCATGTCAAGGGCACATTGTGCCTGTTCTTTACTCCCGGCAGGAAGCAATATCCCTGCTCCAGGAACATAGTTTTGCCCACCTTCTGCCGAGGTTCCTGCCAAAGTGACTTTAATTGACCAGAAGTCTTTTAGTCGCCACAGCATTGTTTGTCGAATATGGATGGCGTGAATGCGGTGACGCGGAATCGTTCGGGTAACTGTTGACAGTAAGCCCGAGGAAATCCGGATGGACATTTCATTTGCTAAGGCTTTGAACTTGTAGAACTTCGAGAACTGCTGCCACCATCCAAAAACTACGCTAACGGCAGATACAGTAAAGGCGATAAAGCCGCCAAAAAATACTGAGGCCGCTCCAAAGGCAACATCCAGGCTTTGCGAGAACCCAAAAATAATAACGCTGACGATAACTACACCGAAGATAATAACACTAACGGTCAGTAAGGGACCGTTGAGAAAAACACTTACTAACAGCGCAGAGGGCGCCACGCGGTATCGCTCTTGGTAAGTGATGCCATTGTGGGGGCTGGATGGTACTGCGGGATAGAGGCCTGAGGGTGGAATACCTATGTCAACAGTTGAATAGTGACTAGACGCTTTATCATTATGGTGTTGTATGTTAGCGCCAGGGCTGGAGGGAGAGCTATCAGGTTCTGCTGGAGAGTCCACTTCATTGCCTGCAAGATGTGGCTCGCTCATTTTCCTGCCCACTGGATAGTCAGCAGGGTACGCTGGAGACTCAGCTGGCTGCGTGGAATGGTGACAAGTGGCTAACATCGGGGCAACTGGGGATGAGCCCGTGCCTACTGCCATATGGAAATCCATCACAATATCCTGCAAGACTTTTGCATAACTATTGTGTATATACTTCAATATAATATGCGAGTCTCCTGCTCCAGCCGATTCAATGGTAACAGTTGCATAACCAAAGATTCGCTGCACAAGGGTTCTGGAAATATTAACATTTTGAATCCGTGTTAACGGTACGCGACGATGATTTTTAGCGATGATACCTGTTTTACAATGAAAATAGGTATCATCCATGCTGTAAAGAGTATTTTTCCAGGACAACCACATAACAATAACACTTGTCACCAAGACCATAACGATGACGGCAACTGCACCTAGAGCTGTTGAATGAAGAATCGAAAAGAAACTGGCAACGCCGTCAATTTCACTCATAGCTTTACGATAGAAATGGATAATTTCGACGATGCTGGCACCACTGGAAAGTAGATTGACAATAAACCAAAAAATTGCAAGGCTTATCGCCGAAAAAACACTCAACATCACCAGAGGTGAACCTCGAAACCAGACGCGATTATCAGTCCCGTATAGAGGTACCTTGCCGATGTCTGTTCGTGAAGTGCTGCTAAAAGCCTGCACAACCTGCCCAGCCTTAGATGGGCTGTTTCCCGCTTCAACAGGAATTCCACTATTACCAGCTTGAAAGGTGTGTCCTGATGTTGCTACACCATCACCAGTCTGCGTTTCGTTTATTGAGCTGCTGGTGACATCATGTCCCAGATTTTTCGGTGTGCCCACAACTTCGTCCTCTTGTATTATCACTGTCTATATCCCTGCCAGCTCTTCTCGCGCGGCCTGGGCAAACTCACGTCTTAGGATGGCTGCTTCCATTGGTGTTAACCCAGGGATCGATTTATCGGCTACGGCACTTGCCGTGTGAATACTGACGCTTGCCAGACCGAATAGTCGTTCCAAAGGACCGCGCGATACGTCAACAAACTGGATACGGCCAAAGGGGGTACATGTCAGGGAGCGAAACATCCGTCCGGAACGAATATAGAGATCCGTAGCGGTTCGCCCCCATGCCATAAAACGAACTTGACGAGGAATAATCCATAGAAGCCACAGCAGCAAAAACAAGACGGCACATATAAGAAACCACCATACAACGATTTGCATAGGAATGACGTCAACACCAAGTACCACAAGCGCCACCAACGGCAGGGGCAAAGAGACAATATATCTGATGATGATCAATTTTTTCGATACTGGGTAAAACACAACCTCATCAGGTTCAAAAGGATCGATAGCGTGCTGATTCATCATGATCTTTCTACGATGGTTTCACTTTACTCCCCGCTATTATAGCGATACCAGCCCCAACGCCACCAGCATCACGTCACCAGCAGTCATTCAGGAAACTCCCAGACAAGTAGGTAAGACTATTCCTATGACAACATCTCTGAATAATCGCACCTCTACCCCAGAAGCAACGTTACTGGTTGTTGATGACGAACCAAATATCCGCGACCTTCTTGCTTCATCACTGCGCTTTGCAGGCTTTGATGTAGAAACAGCCCCTGATGGCACCACTGCGTTATCTCAGGCTATTAAACTTCGTCCTGACCTTATTGTTCTTGATGTGATGATGCCAGACCTTGACGGTTTTGCTGTCACGTCACGCCTTCGTGAACGTGGCCTGGATATGCCGATCCTCTTTTTGACAGCACGCGACGACATGCAGGATAAAATCAAGGGTCTGACCGTTGGAGGCGACGATTACGTGACAAAACCATTCGGCCTTGAAGAAGTTGTGGCACGCATTCGCGCTATCTTGCGTCGCACCAAAGGAATTCCAGAAGACGACGGCGCGCTAACATGTTCCGATATCGGGCTCGATGAAGATGCTCATGAAGTTCGCCGTGCAGGTGTGCTTATCGATCTCTCCCCCACCGAATTCAAACTTTTACGCTACCTCATGCTTAACGAGGGCAGAGTCGTATCGAAGATGCAGATTTTGGATCATGTCTGGGAATACGATTGGTCGGGAGAATCCGCAATCGTAGAATCATATATTTCGTATTTGCGTCGAAAACTTGACGTCCCCAACAACTCTGGCGAAGTCATTCATACACGACGAGGCATCGGCTATATTTTTCGCTCCCCTAACTAAATCACGCTGACGCCACCGCCAAGCTGAAAGTACAATACACTATGAGTGATACTCCCCCACCACGCCCCACCACGCAGCGCCAAACGTCGCTGACACTTCGTATGGTCACCGTCATTGTGTCGCTACTTATTGCGGGGCTAACAATTGCGGGTGCAACAATCTTGGGCATTCTTCAAGCCCAACTTATTGGTCAGGTGGAATCAGAGATTACTGCAGCAGCTTTGCGTCTATCTGCCACAAACCCTCAGTCGACATACACAACGGATACTTTTACTTTGCCGTCAAACTACTATGTACGCATTGAAGTTGAAGGCGCTCAAACCCAGCAGTGGATTTCACTGATTGACAAAAAAGATAGCGGTACCCCAGCTGTTGACAACATTATGCAGCTTGCCCCCATGACAGATAGCGGCGTAACACAGCCAATCACCGTTGCATCTGATACAGATGTAAAATGGCAGGCTGTGGCGGCTCCTATCTATCAACACAATGTTCAAATCGGTTTAGTCACTGTTGCCCAGCCATTGACCCCTGTACAAAACACTATCCATAATACGGCTGTGTATTTATTGATATGCGGAATTATTTTAACAATTGTTGGAGGGGTCTCCGCGTTTTATATGGTTCGATATTCTTTGCGGCCCCTTCGGGAAATCGAGGCGGTTGCTGGCCGTATTGCCGAAGGCGACCTATCACAACGTATTGTTGATGAACCACCCGGCACAGAGGTCGGTTCCCTAGCGCGTTCCCTTAATAAAATGTTGTCACGTATTGAACGTTCTTTCGCTTTACAAAAACATTCTGAAGAAAAAATGCGCCGCTTTATTGCCGATGCCTCTCACGAGCTTCGCACTCCACTTGCTGCAATCCGCGGATACGGGGAACTTTACGAAATGGGGGGCGTCCCTTCAGAGCGTGTCCCCGATGTGATGCACAGAATTTCCTCTGAGGCCGCACGGATGGGAATTTTAGTTGAAGATCTCCTGAAACTTGTCAGGCTAGATGAAGGGCGCCAACATAAAGTAGAGCCGGTAAATCTGGCAGATTTAGTGCGTAACTCTGCTATGGATCTTATTGCGTTAAGCCCCGGTCGTGATGTGACTTTATGGGGGCTCAACGGTAAAGATTTCCCCGAAGAGCTATGGACTGCAGCCGACACCGACCAAGTCACCCAGGTCATGATGAATCTTATTGGCAATATCGACCGCTATACACCGAGTGATAGCCCTGTCGAAATCCTCGTAGGAACCTACCGTTCATCACCTTCGGCTGAACTCATGGATGTTATCGAGGTACGCGATCATGGCCCGGGTGTGAATTTGGAGGCACTTCCACGCCTTTTTGAACGGTTTTACCGAGCAGATACATCACGTTCACGTGAAACAGGAGGCACCGGCCTAGGTTTATCCATAGTTGATGCCGTAGCAAAGGCTCATCAAGGAATAGCTCAAGCAATGGAAACACCTGGTGGGGGTTTAACAGTCAGATTTTCGTTAAAACATCACAGCGTGACGCCCTCTAATAATAGTGGCTTTCCAGCCGAACGTCCCCACATGCCACATACGTCTCAAACACATCACATAGTGAAGTCACACAGACATGAAGAACCCCAGCGCGAAGAAGCCATGGGACGTTTCCGCCGACTATTTCGCAGTGAGAAGGACAAAAATTAGGTTATTTCGCCTTCAGAAAGAACACTATTACCTGCACGTTCGACTTACTGCGCTGAACGATCTAGACTAGCAACACCGCTAGAACAAAATGAGGTGCAGATTCATATGAGCGATACCGCAACCGGTCCTTGGCTTCAGTCGGCCTTCGTGTCGGCTATGAAAGGCATTGACGCCCAAGCAAGTGAACAAAGCCTGACTGAAGAAGCACTACGTCTCATCGAAGAATGGTCTTCACCTCAACGGATCTTTCACAATATTGATCATGTAAAGCGTTTACTTAATCGAGTGGATGATGTCGAAAACTGGACCCATAATCCCGATATTTTACGGGTTGCAGCCTGGTATCACTTGGCTGTTTTTTCACTTCCACGTACCACTATCACTGAATGTCGTGATGATAATGCCGAAGCATCGGCTGCTCAGGCCCACCGTCAACTACAGGCCTTTGGGGTCAGCAAAGATACTGCAGACCATGTGGCTTCATTAATTTTATCGCTACGTTCAACTGTTGCTGCGCCCGATGATAACGACACAGTAACCTTTGTTGACGTTGATTTATCGTATCTTGCCTCTATTCCTCAAGACTACAAAAAATATATTGGCCAATTGCGCCAAGAATGTGCATCCATTCCGGATGAACACTATCTTCAGCAGCGTCGAGCCCACATCAAACGTCTGCTTGATAGGAACGATATTTTCTTGTCCCCACTCTCTGATGATTTAGAGACACCTGCCCGCCAAAATCTTGAAGGCGAGCTTTACCGTATTGAACAAGAACTCAACATTGACGATCCATCGTTAGAGAAAATGGATACCTCACAGCCCTCAGATTCAATGCGCGAGACTGAGGCCCATAGTGATAGTGATGATGATACTGGCACACTGATTATTCGCGCAAAATCTAAAGGCCCAAAAACTGGCTCTACCTCGGTTGTTACCACACCAACGCATTCTTCAGAGGCATTGACTCCCGTGATGGGTATTCCAACTAAGGAATCGCAAGACAGTGATAACGACAACGAGGATTCTTTCGCCTCGACCCTGGAATCAGCTGTTGATTGCTTTGATTTACTTGATGAAAAAGTAGAGCGAGGCTAGATTTTTGCGTCGATGAGTTTGCCACAAATAGATTGTAGGCATGTGATACCTAGGTAACCTGCTCACACTTGTTATACATATAGTGTAAACGCACATTCACATGGATAGTTTTCGTGTTTTACCTACGATTATTTGTAGGCCGCTCACGGGTTGTGTGTCAGCGACGTGTTTGCACAATTTCTGGATAAATTGTACCTACCACACACACTGTGAAGAACTAATTATCTTTCTTTTATGAGGTCTAATCTTGTGTACGCCACCTAAAAGAAAGGAAATACAATGGCCCAATTTAATGTAGATTCGCAACTTGTTCAGCAGGCTTCCGCAACAACAAAGACGATCGGAGACCAGATCCGAGCCGATGTAGCTACAATGATGGCTCATTTGCATCAGCTGAGTTCATCATGGACTGGTACAGCCTCTGTTGCTTTTCAAGACTGCGCAACACAGTGGAAAGCAGCCCAAGCACAAGTTGACAACTCGCTCGATTCTATCTCAGCGGCACTTGCTTGTGCAGCAGACACCTATGAACAAGCCGAAACTCAGACGGCAAACATGTTCTCGGCACGATAGAAACACACCTAGATCTCTTCTTTGTTTACTTTGTTTCTAAAAAGAAAATTGTTAAGTTGAAATGGTTTTTCAACACTAATCATCGATAAATATATTGTTATTGATTGCGTTTTATCACTCACTGTTGATGGCGGAACTGTAATAGGAAATAGCTCAATGAAGTGTGCGTACGAAAAACCCGTTACAACAAGCATCACACGAATAGCAAAGAAAGCTAAAAAGGCTACGTATAAAAAATATCTGTGTTGTGGAAGGCAAAAAGTAGTGGCCCCGATAGATAATCTATCGGGGCCACTACACTACGTTTTACCGTCGTATGTACGGTAGCTACTACCTACATATCAACAAGAGGTTTCTAGTACATGCCACCCATGTCACCAGCGCCTGCTTCAGGTGCTGCAGGTGCAGGAGGCTCAGGCTTTTCAGCAACAACAGCTTCTGTTGTCAAGAACATGCCTGCAATAGAGGCAGCATTTTGAAGTGCTGAACGGGTAACCTTCACCGGGTCGGTAATACCAGCTTTCATAAGGTTTTCATATTCGCCAGTGGCAGCGTTGAGGCCTTCACCATCGGGCAGGTGGCGAACCTTTTCAACCACCACAGAGCCTTCAAGACCAGCATTAGCTGCGATCTGCTTCAACGGTGCTTCCAATGCGAAGCGAACAATGTTGGCACCTGTTACTTCATCACCTTCAACCTTCAGGTCATCAAGCGCGACTGCGCCAGACTGTAGAAGGGCAACACCACCGCCGGTAATAATGCCTTCCTCGTTGGCTGCGCGAGCGTTACGAACTGCATCTTCAATACGATGCTTACGTTCTTTCATCTCAACCTCTGTTGCGGCACCGCACTTAATAACGGCAACGCCACCGGCCAAACGTGCAAGACGTTCTTCCAGTTTCTCTTTGTCATAGGTGGAATCAGAGGTTTCCAGATCCTGGCGAATCTGCTGAACACGTGCCTTAACATCTTCTTCGGAACCAGCTGCGTCAATGATGGTGGTTTCGTCCTTGGTAACAACAACCTTACGGGCCTTACCAAGATGGGACAGTTCAACATTTTCCAAAGACATGCCAACAGTTTCTGAAACAACCTGACCGCCAGTCAGTGTGGCAATATCTTGAAGTGTTGCCTTACGACGGTCACCAAAGCCTGGGGCTTTCACGGCACATGTCTTGAAGGTGCCACGAATACGGTTAAGTACCAGTGTGGTAAGGGCTTCACCCTCAACATCTTCAGCAATAATCATCAGCGGCTTTGAAGTCTGGATCACTTTTTCTGAAATTGGTAGCAAGTCTTTCATTGCTGAAACTTTAGAATCAACAATCAGAATGTAGGGGTCTTCCAGAACTGCTTCTTGACGCTCAGCATCGGTGACAAAGTAGCCTGACAAGTAGCCACGCTCGAAACGCATGCCTTCGGCAAATTCAAGTTCAGTACCAAAGGCATTGGATTCTTCAACGGTAACAATACCGTCTGGGCCAATCTTGTCCATCGCATCGGCAATCAGTTCGCCAATAGCTTTGTCATTAGCAGAAATTGATGCGGTAGCAGCAATTTCATCACGTGTTTCAACTTCTTTAGCGTCCTTGTGAAGCTGTTCAACAATGGCTTCAACGGCCTTATCAATGCCACGCTTAAGTGCAACAGGGTTCGCTCCTGCAGCAACATTGCGCAGGCCCTCTTTCACCAGAGCCTGAGCCAAAACGGTTGCGGTGGTTGTACCGTCGCCGGCAACGTCATCGGTTTTCTTGGCAACTTCTTTTACCAGTTCGGCACCGATTTTTTGGTACGGCTCTTCCAGCTCAATTTCTTTCGCTACTGAAACACCGTCTTTGGTGATTGTGGGGGCTCCCCACTTCTTTTCAAGAACAACGTTGCGACCACGCGGGCCAAGCGTTACTTTGACTGTATCGGCCAACATGTTGAGGCCGGTTTCCATTCCCCGACGAGCTTCCTCGTCAAAAGCAATAATTTTGGACATATGGTGATATCCCCTTGCATTTCGCTGTGTGGCGCCTTTGTGCCCGCGACGGACAACGTAAAGTCTTCACGTTCACGTCACGTGAAGGATACGTTTCACTCAAGCGCCTTGGTTTTTATCACTCTCATTACTTGAGTGCTAACTAGAGTTTGGCACTCTCTGGCTCAGAGTGCAAGACAAACCTGCATGTTCACCCACGGGCGAACGCATATCAGCGAAATGAGTGACTACGGAGCGGTGTAGCCACCCTTTAGAAAGACCACAATATTCGTATTGCTTTGCGCGGCGAGTTGGGAAGACTCCTGAACTGTATCGATCTTAAGCGTTGCTGCAAGTGCCAATGCAGTGTCCTTTGATGCCTCACTGTCGTAATAGACAGAAGTTTGATTAATCCCCATTCCCGCCGAATTTCCAATACTAGTTGATGTGTAGCCTTCGGTGGTCAAAGCCTGCTGTGCTTTTGCAGCCGAACCCTGAGGTGCATTAACGTTGAGGATCATGACGCTCAAAGCTTTGTTGGCCGCACCATGTGGCGTATCTTGAGTTGGTTCTTGACTAGCTAAGGGCGAAACGTCCTCTTGAGGTGTAGTTTCCGTTTTTTCTGGTTCTTTCGGCTCTTCACTGGCAGACTCAGTGGTTGCCGGCTGCGATACCACAGGCTCAGCAGTTTTCTGCGGTTTGTCTGAACCAGGCTCTTGAGCAATCAACATACTAACTGCCCATGCCAGTAAGGGAAAAATGATCAGCACAGCTATAAAAGGTGCAAGTTCCTTCCATCGGGGCACTGGCCGACGATGCACACCAACGGGATGGTGTGGCGCTGCCTTGTCAAACTCATCTTTTTCATACTGTTCTACACTCACACATGACAATTTATCTTATTTTGTATCAATATGGTGCATGACGCGCACATTTTGTGTCTATGGCGACACACTTAACCTTTATGGTTATTTATCCTTTCCCCTAATTGTCTACACTAGAGACATCAAAGATTCCGTCCATCCTGTGAAGTAGGTACTATGTACGTCAATATCTGGGCAAGACGAACAATGCTCGCCGTTTGCGATGCGTTGTGCTGGGCGATCGCCGCAATATGTATTATTGCATTGCGTTTTAGCTTCCGGCTATCACATGCCGATATGTATGCCGTAGTTACATTTGTTATGACAGCAATGATCTTTCAGGCAGCCATCGGCTTTTTTACAAAACAATACCGTAACCGCTACCGCATAGGCTCCTTTGAAGATGTTGTCTTTATCGGCGTGCTTGCCGCAGCCTCAGCCATTTTTGCCGCTATCGTAACAGCACTGTTACCTCGCCTAGTAGCCGCTCCCATTACCGTTGTGCTTTCAGCGCCACTTCTTGCCATGCTCTTTATGGCCGTAACACGAACACTGTGGCGTACTTACCGCAGACGCGCTCATCCAGAAGACGCCGACAAAGAACCCATCTTTATTATTGGTGCTGGTGATGCTGGCTACCAGCTTGTTCGTCAGCTCAATACTGATCCGAACTCTCCCTACGAAGTTGTTGGACTTATTGATGATGCAAATGCAAAAAAGAACCTGCATCTTGACGGTGTGGCTGTAGTGGGTAACAGACATTCCCTCGTTGAAAAGGCGCGCAAATACGGTGTTGCCACCCTGCTCTACGCTATCCACAATGCGTCACGTGAAGTGATGACCGAATACTCTGACCTGTGCACTGAAAACAATTTGGAAATGCTTACCCTTCCACCAATCTCAAAAGTTGTTGGATCGAAAATCAATCTTGAAGATATCCGCCATATTGACGTTGCCGACCTTTTGGGCCGACGCCAGGTAAAGACTAATCTGTCGCAAATAGCTGGCTACGTTACCGGTAAACGTGTCATGGTAACTGGAGCGGGTGGATCAATAGGTTCAGAGATTTGCCGCCAGGTTCATGTTCTTGGTCCATCGGAACTTATTCTGCTGGACCGCGATGAAACCTCTTTACATGCCATGCAGCTTGACCTCTATGGCTCTGGATTACTGGACACCCCTGATATGGTGTTATGCGATATTCGCGACAAGAATGCATTACGAAGGATCTATGAGGAACACAAACCACAGGTTGTTTTTCACACTGCAGCCCTCAAACACCTTCCCATGCTTGAGCAATACCCAGAAGAAGGCTGGAAAACTAATACGATCGGCTCGTGGAACCTACTGGATTTAGCCGATGAATTCGGGGTTGAAAAATTTGTCAATATCTCAACCGATAAAGCCGCAGATGCGACCTCTGTGTTAGGCCGAACCAAACGCCTTGCCGAACGTTTAAC
Source organism: Actinomycetaceae bacterium (assembly GCA_030540715.1). Taxonomy (GTDB): domain Bacteria; phylum Actinomycetota; class Actinomycetes; order Actinomycetales; family Actinomycetaceae; genus JAUNVQ01. Next base: position 114,875 of record JAUNVQ010000004.1, read on the forward strand.
GGCCCACTATGCCGAAAAAACTGGGCGCGATTTTGTGTCGGTGCGCTTTGGTAACGTACTTGGTTCACGCGGCTCCATGCTGTGGACCTTCCGCCACCAGATCGAAAAAGGCGGCCCCATTACGGTGACGCACCCCGACGTGGAACGCTACTTTATGACAATTCCCGAAGCCTGTGCTCTGGTAATTCAAGCTGGCGCTATTGGACGTCCAGGCGAGGTCATGGTGTTGGATATGGGTGAACCGGTGAAGATCTATGATGTTGCCCGACGCATGATTGCGCTGAGTAAAAAAGATATTGATATTGTTATCACTGGACTTCGACCAGGCGAAAAGCTCTCGGAAGTACTGGTTGCCCAAGGCGAAGAAGACAACCGTCCTTTCCATCCGCTTATTTCACACGTGGCTGTCCCCACTATTGACCCCGATGAACTGGAAGCCGCACACGCGGTAGCCACACAAAAAGATGACGTGATGCTCAAAACCGATGTGACGCCACAGTGGCAACCCGACCACCAGATTACAACCGTTGACACCTCAAGCCCAGCAGTAAAAGACTAAGATAAAAGAAGATAACCAACAGCCCGCAAGTCTGCCCGCTCAGATGATGTCCAGCTCAACCCTCGCTAAACGATTGCGCAGCATGGCTTATGCGTTAGTTGACGTCCTTGCCTGCTAGCCGTAGCCGATGCTTCGCTACGTAGCAAGAACATGCTGGCACACTTTTCGGTAAATTATTTTGTGCAGCACCGCAATGAACTGAAGGAGGAACTGTGTCACTACCAGAACATGTCCCATTTTTTCGCCCCGATATTACAGAAGAAGAAGTCCAAGCTGTTGTCACTGCGTTACGTTCTGGTTGGCTGACAACTGGCGGAGTATGCGCACAGTTTGAAAAAGACTTCCAAGAATACCTGGGTGATGATTCGCTTCACTGCATTGCGGTAAACTCAGCTACTGCCGCGCTGCACCTGTCCGTTGAGGCGCTCGGGATTGGCCCTGGCGATGAAGTACTGGTGCCCACCTGGACTTTTACCTCAACGGCTGAGGTTGTCCGCTACATGGGTGCAACACCTGTACTGGTCGATATAGACCCCGATACCTTCTTTATTGATTTTGCAGATGCTGAAAGAAAAATCACGGAAAACACCAAGGCCATCATACCTGTTCATTTTGCTGGACTCCCCATACCGCGTGGGGCGCTCAACCGTTTTGCAGCCGACCACAGCCTTCATGTTATCGAGGATGCCGCGCACTGCTTTCCTGTGATGAATGAGGGTGGCCTTGTTGGACGTCTTTTCCCAGAGGGAGACTCCGATGCTGTATGTTTCAGTTTTTATGCCACAAAAACTATGACAACTGGTGAAGGCGGCATGGTGGTTACCCGCGATAACGCTTTAGCCCAACGGATGAAAGCGATGCGCCTTCACGGAATCTCGCGCGATGTTTTTGATCGCTACACCGCCAAGGGCGCATCATGGTTCTACGAAGTCATTGCCCCTGGTTTCAAATATAATCTTACCGATACTGCGGCAGCTCTTGGCCGCGTACAGCTCACCCGCGCTAAAGCAATGGCTGAGCGGCGCGGAGAAGTAGCAAAACAATATTTGGAGGCTTTTGCGGACCTTCCCGTTGCCCTGCCTGTCCAAGGTGATTCTGAACATGGGCATGCCTGGCATTTGTTCGTCATACAGATTTTGTCTGAAGCACATCTGGGTCGCGACGAATTCATTGAACGTGCTGCCGAAGCTGGCATAAGCTGTTCCGTTCACTTCATCCCACTGCATCTACACCCCTACTACCGCGACAAATACGGCTACAAAGCACAAGACCTTCCCTATGCGGCAGCGAACTATCAGCAAGCTGTGTCACTGCCCATTTTTAGTGCACAGACAGATGCAGATACTCAAAAAGTCATTACTGTGGTGCGGGAGTTACTAGGCTAATGGCACCACACAACAAGACAAAGACTTACAAGAAGAAACTAGCTAGCAGCGCCACTACAAGGCCACCTGCTCAACAACCACTGGTCATGACAAGACAACAACATTGCGCCAGTGCCTATATTCGTCGCGGTTTTGACATCTTTTCTGCTGGGGCTGGCCTTATTGTACTTACCCCCCTGATGGGTGTTATCGCATTGGCCGTCACACTAGATTCACGCGGTCCTGCCCTCTTTCATCAAAAGCGGATAGGAAAAGATGGAATTCCTTTCTATATCTGCAAATTTCGTTCAATGCGCACCGATCACGATGGACTGGCCGTATCGACCTCTGCAGATAATCGCGTCACCCGTGTAGGACGCGTGCTGCGAAAAACCAAACTTGACGAAATTCCTCAACTGTACAACGTGTTAGCTGGGGATATGTCGCTGGTGGGGCCGCGCCCCGAAGTTCCGCAATATGCAAGGCTGTGGCCGCGCGATGCCGCAAAAGTGATTGTGTCGGCACGGCCGGGGATCACCGACCCAGTGTCAATCAAGTACCGTAACGAAGCCGACGTGTTGGCCCAGGCCGAGGACGCCGAGGCCTACTACGTCAACGTATTGCTCCCCGAAAAAGCACACGCCTACGCGGATTATATTCGCACGCGGACGTTGGCATCAGATCTGCGCATTGTGATCGAAACACTAAAGGCTGTTGTTTCTGGATAACGGAGCGTAGAGGTTATTGTCATAACAAAGCACCTGTACCCCTTGTAAAGACGATAAAAGGAAGAAGTATCATGCGTGGCTCACACCGACTGAATACGAAACTGCGCCAGCGGATCATCCGTAAACAGCGAGAACAACTTCGTATTACACAGGCCTCAATTGTTTCTAATAACTGCACCGGTGCCATGGTAGCCCATGATTTAGGGCTTCAGTTTCGCACTCCTTTTGTTGATTTGTGGATCCCCTACTCGCACTATATTCGCCTACTGGGCAACCTGCGACACTATCTTCTTGAGGTGCCTCTTGAAGAATATGAAACAGATGAAGTATCCTACCCTGTTGGGCTCATTGACGACATAACAATTTATTTTCAACACTACCCTACTTTCACCCAGGCATACGACTCTTGGATGCGTCGTTGCCAGCGTATCGACTGGGATGATCTTTACGTATTATTTGTATGTAGCAACCAGGGACACCTCAATGAACTTCTTGCCTTCGACAAGCTACCTTTCAAGAACAAAATTGCCCTGTGTCCTCCTGTAAGCGATGACTACCAACTTCCCTCAAGCGCAAGACCCCTACACTCGATCTCGCTGGATTCTCAGGGAAACTTACCGACATTAACGGATTATTCAGGAATCTGCGGGCGGCGTTACTATGATGCCTTCGATTTTGTCTCGTGGCTCAATAACCCCACCTAACGTAACTTCTTCGATGTATTTGGTAACATTGCGATATGGCAACTGCTCTTACAGCACTTAAGCGTTTTTTGCGCACAAACCAGGCAACAGCAAAGCTCTACCACCTTTTGTATGCGCAAAAATATCGGTACGAGAATCGGCAAATGCGCCGCTCAGTTCACGCAAAGGGTTTATCGATTTTAGACCAGGCTGCAGACATTATTCATTCATGCAACTATCACTACGCATGTGCCTACGGCACTCTGCTAGGTTTTGTGCGCGAGAGCGGATTCATTGCCCACGACAACGACATCGATATTGTACTTCTAGGAAAAAATGGGGACTGGCAAGCAATCCACTGGCCTGTTCTTCACGAAGCACTGTGCTTGCAGGGATTCACCTTTTTACGGGGATTCACCTATGGCAACGATATCGTTGAAGTATCCTATGCGCACTCGGGCGTACAGATCGATTTCTTTGTTCCCTACACACTCAACGGCGTGGAAGGCGGACTTTTCCTCATCAACGATGCTACAAAGCACTACCCTGATGACTCCTGCAGAACCGCGATCCATGTCCCAGCTCCCCTGCCCGCATCGCTCACCAAGATCACCATCGAAGGCTACCAACTTAGTATTCCCTCAAATGCCGAAGAAATTTTGGAATCAATCTATGGCCCAGGATGGAAAGTTCCCGACGATAAATGGGACGGATCTCATCGCTCAAATCGTACAGAACTATTAGACTTCGCTCATCACTTTAACGATGAAGCACAGCTCTATGACAGTGACCGTAAGCAAGGGCAAGATGCCAGGTAAAAGGAAAGAAATGAAAGTATCAATTATTGTTCCCATCTATAACGTCGAAGACTACCTTTCCCAATGCTTGGAATCCATAGCTGCACAAACATACACCAACTGTGAGCTTATCCTCGTTGATGACGGCTCAACCGATTCAAGTTTGCACATTGCACGTGCCAGCAAAACACCGTGGCCAACACAAATCATCACCCAAAAAAATCAAGGACTATCAGCAGCACGCAACACTGGAATTCGCCACGCAACAGGCAGCCACATCTGTTTCGTTGACTCCGATGACATTATTCATCCGCGTTTTATTGAGCTCATGGTCAAGGCTGCGCAACATTATCCCGGATATATACCGATGGTGAGTTTCAGCCGTTTTACCGATCAACCATCATCACAGGTCATCTCTGAAGACTTCCACGATGCACCGTGGTCACTATTGAACACACGCCATGCTGTTGAAGCGCTCTACACAACCAGCACACTTACTTACTTTACCGTGGCCGTCAATAAACTCTTCCCCATAGAAATGTGGAAAACCCGGCATTTTCCTCACGGAAAACTACATGAAGATGTTTTTACCGCTTTAGACAATCTTCTTCTTGCCAAGGGAGTGTGCTGGATTAAAGCACCTCTGTATCACTACCGTTCAAACCCGGAATCAATTATGACCACGTTTTCTATCAAACATTTTGATGCCGTTGATGCCTATCGAAACCACGTGCACACACTTGTGTCCTATAAAGACACTGATAATGCCTACCTTGCGGCTCTTGCACTGTTAAAAACAGTCCTCACATACGGCTCGCAGATCCCCACACATCAAAGGTTGTCAGCACACGATCAGCAGATCTTTTCTCGCTCTTTGCTGTGGGGGAAAAAAGCAGCTCTGGCACTCAACCTGAAAAAATGTTCACTCAAAGATGGCCTCTTTATCGTCCTCTTTCGACTATCGCCCGCTTTTGCGTTTCGTCTCTATCGAATCGCTTTACTGGCCTCCAGCAAATTCCGAGGATAATCCCGGTCAAGAAAGTCTCGTTATATCAACCGAACTCGTATCAACCAGTCAACCAGAGGAACATTCTTTAGGAACGCCCCGTAAGAACTCTGGCGCAGCTGTCGGCAAGATTGAGCGCATTCAAGGCCAGATATTGCCTGCTATTCACCAAGCGTGCAATCAAACGATAACGAAAAGAGGCCTGACGAAGATACGGATTGTCATACCAACCTGGCTGATCACGATCAAAACGTTCAAACAGTTCACGCATCTGTTGCCTACTCATGCGTAGGAGGCGGGTTTTCATCGCGCACGAAATAATCGCTTCAACGATATACACGTATTGCACAGCCTGTGTGCGATGTTCCTTTGCTGTAGCCATGACTGCTTCAAGTGCCTGAAAAGAGGAGTCGACCGACGCATTTTCACGTGAAGACACCAACGACCCCGGGGTCACAATGTAGAGATAGAGTTTGTGTGGCACATTGTAAACCGAGTGCGCCACCGCCAACGCGGATTTAGTAAAAGCAGTGTCTTCGTGACGTTTCATTGTTCCAAAAACAATGTTGTACTGGCGAATCATCTGCCGTCGATAGCATTTTCCCACAGTAAGCGACATGGTGTATGCCAGAGCATATTCGGGTTCCACATACCCTAAATCCGCACCGGGAATCATCGAATAATCAATTTTTCTTTTGGGAGTCTTCATTACCATGTCAAAAGTAATGACATCTGGATGGTGTGCGCGAATGACGCGTTCTAAAATAAGTGATGTCTGGGGATGGATCATATCATCGGCATCTAAAAAGAATAGGTATTCGCCCGTGGCATAAGCAATCCCCGTATTCCGTGCAGCACCCGGGCCCTGGTTGTATTGATGAGTCACAAGGCTCCAACCATGGCGCTTCACATAGTGGCGGAGTTTATCGGCTTCATCTTTTTGCGAAGCATCGTCAACGATAACGACTTCACAGTTTTGTTGCTGGTCAAGACACTTCGCAAGGCGATCAAGATAAGAACTTGAGTTGTAGTATGCAATAATAATGGAGATCATACTATCGCTCCTTTGGCGGCGAAGCGTAGGAGATCATGGGAAGTTTGCCGTGTTCTACACTTGATTTAGCGACCAGGTATCCAAGCCCTATCAGTAGCGTTCCAAACAGGTAATCAAATCCAACGAATGAATCTGTTAAGAAAAATACACCAAGCATAATAACAATGACCATGCTTGACAAAGAAAGATCTTCAAAATCAAAACCCGTTTTTGCAAAGCGTTTCCACAAACATGTCATGTAACGCAAGAAAAAGACAATATAGAGGACGAAGCCCACAGCACCGTAGTACACCAAAACATCTAGATAGGAGTTATGTGGTACTGCGCCGCGCTGCAAATAGTTCGCTTCACTGGTTATATTTGCCTCTTTTGCATAGTGCTGAGAGTTATAGGGGCCTACCCCGAAAACGGGATATTCTTGCCACAGAAGAAGCGTCTCTTCCCAGATAATAGTACGTGCAGAACGAGTTGCATCACCCTTGGAAAACGATAGTTCTTCATCGGGAACGTCTTCTGTCTTATGTTTGGGTATCCACGTAATTCTTTGAACAATATCGACATATTCGTTTGTAACGTCTCGGACAAGTGTTTGTATTCCTGTGATGGCGACAAAACAGATAAGAAGAACAACGACCGAGTGACGTAGCCTTTTCTTGAACGAGTTTTTTCCAACTCCTTTTGTTTTCTCCCATAACATTACATATAGAGGAGTAAAAATGACGGTTGTGACCATAAGGGTGAGCATCGCGCCACGTGAAAATGCCAAGATAAAGAAACAGGACTGTAACACTGCGTTTAACCAGAAAAGTCGCTGAATCAGCTTAGCGTGTTTTTCCACCCATGAGGCTCCGAAAATCTGCCGCCTGTAATAATAGGCCCACACGGTAAGGATAAGTGACACAAGCGAGAATAGTGCTGCGTGATTTGAATCAACATTAAAACCAAACAGGATCGTTGCATGAGAGCCTCCACCATAAATAAACTGCTGGAGTCCCAACATCATGACTTTGCCGGCGTAACGTCCTCTGAAAGAATAAAGAACAATGAGCGTCCCAAATGACAGCACGGCCTGAATAAACGTTACGATTAACGCCGGGAGAACAGCGATAGCCAATTCTCTGTGCCTGTTTTCTGAACGCGCAATACGTGCCCCCAGGGGATACACCAAAAGAAGCGCAATGGAGAACAGCACTGCGGACTTTATTTGAGTGACCGGTGCGACATCACGATTGACCAGGAACGTTATGCCAGCTGCAACCAACAGCGGCAAAAGCAACACAAATGCAGGAACACGGAAAAATGACCGATCTTTCACCAGAAAATAGACAATGTTAATTCCCGCCCACAGAACAAGAAAAGACTGTGTGGGGCCAAGATAAAGATTAACTATCTGCATCTGATTAATAAGGAAGAAAACGAAATAGGCACTGACGCAATACACGGGGTTGAGTACAATATTTCGAATTCTTGATAAGGAAGTGTCGTTCATTTGTTCCTTTCCACACAACTCCACCTGCATCTTACGTATCACGTAGCGCGTCTTGGAAGCATTATCGTTGTTAAAACCGGTTCCGATTCTAGCAAAGTCAGCGATAAATCGTGAAAGCCGTACTAAAGCTGTGTCGCAAGCCAATATTTAGTGACGAGCTCTATGAAATCTGTATCATTGATGGTGATAATATAGGCACTATCACGCTTCTGGCGATGCAAAACGAGTGGAGGATACCATGGCACGTGATTGTTCAACAGTGAGTATAGGAATTATCGCATTGAATGAACAGGAGTATCTGCCAAATATCCTCGCCGACATCGCTCAACAGGATTACGCTGACCAGAAGATAGAAGTCATTTTAGTTGATTCAGGTTCAACAGATTTAACCAAACAGATCATGGAAGACTTTGCCCAGAACCACCCGCAGTTTCAGCGTGTCAAAATCCTCGATAATCCAAAGAAAATTCTTCCCGCAGGATGGAATATTTTCCTTGATGAAGCCCGCAATGATGTTCTTGTCCGAGTCGATGCCCACGCGCGCATACCAACTGATTTCGTCTCTGCATCAATGGCTGAAATTAACAAAGGCCATGATGCTGTGGGTGGCGTGCGTCCCTGCGTTGTTCCAGATAATGCGACCGATTGGAACCGTATTCTTCTGGCCGTCGAAGAGTCAATTTTTGGCAGCTCCCCCGCAGAATACCGCGGTGCAAAAGCAAAATCAGGGTACGTGAAATCTATTTTTCATGGTGCTTACCGGAAAGCCATTTTCGACAAAGTGGGAAGATTTAACGAAAATCTTGCCCGCACTGAAGATAACGATATTAACTATCGCATTCGGAAGGCCGGCTATAAGATCTATTTGAGCACCTCAATCAACTCCTACCAAATTATACGGCCAACACTGCCGTCAATGCTAAAACAAAAATACGGTAACGGATACTGGATCGGGCGCACGCTTTTTATTCAACCAGGATGCATCAACTCCTATCACCTGGCACCACTTGGTTTTGTCGTGCTGCTGGCATCAACAGGGCTATTGGCGATTTCACGACACCGGAAAACTCTTCCACTCAAAACCCTGTGTTTTCTGTACGGCTCTTCCGACCTCGTGCTTAGTCTAGACGCATTGCGCAAGTCGCCACGTACACCAGCGGCGCTGAGCCTTCCGGTTTTATTCGCACTTATGCACATTGTTTATGGCGTTGGGACTCTTCGTGGAATTACTGACCACGTAGTGAAAAAACTACGCTCCTAACGCACTATCACTCCGATCTTTTTCCGAGGACACTATGGCACTTACCAGTAAGGACGTCTCAGCTAACAACCAGATGGAACGCTGCAAACAGCTTCAGTTATTTATCGCCGATCATGTGTTTTCTTTCTGCAAGCAACACAATATCGATGTGCATCTGGCCTATGGTTCCCTTCTAGGGGCAATACGTCACAAAGGGTTTATCCCCTGGGATGATGACATCGATCTGGCGATGTTACGAAAAGATTATCAACGTTTTCTTGCACTCTATTCCGCGCAAGATACCGCCCCCTATTGCCTGCAAGCCTTCGCCACAGATCCAAAGTGTCCCTACATCTTTGCTAAAGTTTGCCTTGACGGTACTCACTTCCCTCTTCAAGATGGAACAGATCCTGGGATCTCTATCGATATTTTTCCCATGGACTGTCTACCAAATAATAAGAAACGCCTACGTAAAGGGACACGTCGGACACGTCTGTGGCGTCAGCTATTTATTTCATCTCAGCTATGGAAAGCCGGTGGACAACAAGCAGGATTGTCGGCGCGGATTTATTCGTTTATCCGTTTTAGTTTGCATCTGGCACTGTTTCCCATTGCGCGCCGCGTCCTCTATAAAAAATTTGTCGATGCCTGCCGCTACCTTCGCCATGGTGAATGTACAACCGTTACCTGCCTGGAAGGCAGTCCTGAGCATCAGTACAAAAAAGAGTGGTTTGCCAAAACCGTTCTTCTTCCCTTTGAAGATCGCCACTACCCGTGCCCAACAAATTGGGATGCATGGCTGAAGACACGGTATGGCAACTACCATGAGCTCCCTCCAGAGGACCAGCGCTATGGACACAAACCTCTTCACATTGATGTGGGGCCTTGGGAACACAGCGATCCGCCCGCATATTGATTGTGCGTGTTACTATGCACAAAGGAAAATTTGTCAACCTAAAGGATTATTGGGAGGGCGTTGAGCCTACTTAGTCCTGTTTGTTAGTTTCTGCCGACGTTACTTCCTTGTCGTTAAAACGTTTCCAATAATAGCGGATCGCTACAATCCGGTAGATAAGAATAATCAGCTCGGTAATAAGCGAGGTAATCACAACGGTGAATAAGGTAAAGGTACCGGTAAGATACAATGCAACAAGCAACGTCACATCAATAACTGATGCAACAATTACTGAAGCGTTCACAGCCTTCGCTCCACCTAAAGCTGACAGGGTTGGGAAACCCAGCAAATAGACAGGCAACGTAATAATGACGATCCCCATCATAAGTTGCAATACCGGCCCGGCCAGTTCAAACTCCGGGCCAAATACCAACACACATAGTGGCGTGGCAAAATAAATGATAATGGAACTGCCAAGAATGATTGGCGGCATCAAGAACATCAGCATTTTTTTCAGAAGTTTAAAGTCTTTGTTCTTCACCATGTAGGGGTACAGGCTGTCAGCAATAGGACTGAAAAATCTCTTCATCACAGACGTGAGCTTATCGGCTGAGGTATAGGCACCAATTTGTACACTCTGAACGGGGTAAACAAAACCCAAAAGAAAGATATTTGTCGATGTGTAGACAGTTGAAGCAACCCTGGAATAGAAAAAACCAGCTGAATGTTTCATAATCGCCAAGCAGTAGGCTGCGTCTGGAATAACAAACTTGTAGCCCAGTTTTTTAATCATATAGTAATACAGATATGCTGCTGCAAGCAGTCCTCCAGCCAGGTTTAATGCCGGAACCACCCAGTAATCCGCAGGCTCATGAAGGAAAATGAAGATGCAGACAGTAAAAAATGCTCGAATTGCTACAGACACAATGGTAATAAGCTGCATCTGTTCAATACCACGGTAAAAAAAGTCCAACATAAAGCTTTGAATAACCGCAGAAAAATAACACAGGATGAAGAACCACGGATCGTCGTTCATTTTTGACCATGTCAATGACAGAACAAGAATAATAGCGAACCCTCCCGCAACAGCGATGAGCTTATTGACGGTAACCGCACCAACGATCTTTTCAATTTCTTTACGTTCTTCTTGATGAAGAGCTATTTTTTCAGTTGCAGAGATAAGGTATCCAAACTCAATAAATAATGAAAAATAGGTCATCGTGGCCATAGCCCAGCCAATTTTCCCGAACAGTTCTGGCCCTAACACACGAGTCTGATACGGCACAGTAATTAATGCGAAAAAATATCCTGAAAAAACAAGAATATACAAATAAACAGTATTTTTGAACAACCGTCTTTTTTTACTATCCTGAATCTTCACGCGCGAAATCATGATCCTAACTGTACTCCAGATAAGTTCCTGTCAATAATTATTATGACGTTTATCTGTTCACTAACCAGATAGTTCCATTACTTTAGTCCTTATTGTCAGTGAAATATATCTTTCCGAAAGCCGTCTATGGTGTTTCAATTCATCAATTCCCTGTGTTCTTCCCATATACTCGATACGTCAATAACAACCATAAAGGAGACGACATGCAAGGGCTGATTCTTGCTGCAGGGATGGGCAGCCGACTTAAACATCTGACTGCCGACAACACAAAATGTATGATCAAAGTCAATGGTGTCACACTCATTGAACGGATGCTCCACCAAATCGAGGCCCACAACCTCAGTCGGATTGTTATTGTTACCGGTTACGAGGGCGATAAATTACGTGACTATATTGCCACGCTCAACATTTCAACACCTATTGTCTATGTCGATAATCCTATCTACGATAAAACCAACAACATCTATTCCCTGGCCCTGGCCAAAGACTTTTTATTGGAAGACGATACAATCCTTTTTGAATCGGATCTTATTTTTGAAGATAGCGTTCTTACCTGTCTGCTTACCGATCCTCGTGAAACACTAGCCCTGGTCGATAAATACGAATCATGGATGGATGGAACAGTCATTAAAATCGATGACAACGACCATATTACAGCCTTTGTTCCCGGCTCAAAATTTGTTTACGCGGACATCGAAAAGTATTACAAGACGGTCAACCTCTACAAGTTCTCGAAAGAGTTTAGCCGCACCCACTATGTGCCTTTCCTTGATGCTTACACCAAAGCGCTTGGCGAAAATGAATACTATGAGCAGGTTCTTCGTGTTATCACGTTGCTCGATGAACCAGTCATTGAAGCAAAGCGCCTAGAAGGCCAAAAATGGTATGAAATCGATGATACGCAGGATCTCGACATTGCGTCCTCTATTTTCCACCCCGATCCACATGAACGCCGTAAAATGTTTGAATCCCGCTACGGCGGCTATTGGCGTTACCCTCAGCTTTTGGATTATTGCTACCTAGTTAACCCCTACTTCCCACCACGACGCATGAAAGACGAGATAAAAGCGAACTTTGATGTTCTGTTGGCTGAATACCCTTCCGGCATGCGCGTCAATTCGTTATTGGCTGCCAAAAATTTTGGCTTATTGCCTGAGCAGGTTGTTGTGGGAAATGGTGCAGCAGAGCTCATTAAATCATTGATGCTTGATGTACCTGCCCCCTACGGAATTGTTCGCCCAACCTTCGAGGAATACCCTAATCGCCACGACAGCAAACCGGTGGTATTTAGACCGAACAACCCGGACTTCCGCTATAGTGCCGATGATTTAATGGACTATTTTGATGACAAGGACATTCGTTCTCTTATTTTGATTAATCCGGATAATCCATCTGGTAATTTTATTGCACGCGCCGACGTGGAACGTTTAGCTAAATGGTGTACCCAACGTAACATCTTCTTCGTCCTTGATGAGTCTTTTATTGATTTTGCAGAGGACGACGATGCGTCCCTTCTTCATGATGATGTTTTGGATCAATATCCTCAGATGGTCATTGTGAAATCTATTTCGAAATCCTTTGGTGTAGCAGGTCTTCGTTTGGGGATTTTGGCCAGCGGTAATCGTGAACTGATCGCCACCATGAAAAAAGATGTTGCCATATGGAACATCAATTCATTTGCTGAGTTTTATCTACAGATTGAAGAAAAATATAAGAAGGACTATGCCAAAGCCCTCGTTGAATTCCGAGCCGAGCGAGCCAACTTCATTGAAGGTCTTTCACAGGTGCCGTACCTGCGCGTTCTTCCTTCACAAGCAAATTTTGTTACCTGTGAAGTTTTGCCACCCTTTAGTGCTGGCGACCTGACAACCAAGCTCTTAGAGAAATCGATTCTTATCAAAGATCTTTCACCTAAAACTGGTTTCGACGGCCACGAATACATCCGACTTGCCGTGCGCGACCATACCGATAACCAGCAACTTATTCAAACACTGCATGAACTCTTGAAATAAACAGACGACACAATACAGAATAGAGACGACGATGCACATCATCACTCACGGCGACATCACCGGTTTAAACATCTTACCTCAACAGTGTTTGCAATGGGTTAATGAAGTTTTAAAGCATAAAGACCAATATTTACTTCCGCCGAAAATCAGTATTCCCTTTAAAACTGATGGCTTTTACAATGTTATGCCAGCCATCCTTACCCCGTTTGGTTATGCTGGGGTAAAACTTGTGAATCGTTACCCGCAACGATCCCCAAGCCTTGATTCAAAGATTCTTCTTTATGAGCTGGACGATGGATTGCCCGTAGCGCTGCTCGATGCCAACTGGATTACAACAGCACGCACAGGCGCAGTTGCTTCCCATGCTATTTCACATCTAGCCGTCCCTGATTTTAGTGTGATTGCAGTTGCCGGTTTAGGAAATACCGCAGTGGCAGCGGTGGATATGCTTCAACCAGTAATAGGCAGTCGCCCGGTAACATTCAAGCTTTTGCACTATAAGGACCACGGTCAACGGTTTCAAGAACGTTTCGCACATGTATCAAATTATTCATTTTCCATGTGCACAACCGCTGAAGAAGCGTTCCAAGACAGTGATGTAATTATATCTGCAGTCACATACAAAGAAAACGACTGGTGTCCGCCCTCAACATACCGTCAAGGAAGTACCGTTGTACCCATTCATACCAGAGGGTTTATGGAATGCGATCGGGTCTTCGACAAAGTGTTTGTTGATGATATCGGGCATGTCAAACATTTTCGCTATTATAACGAGTTTGCCTCTTGTCACGAGATGGCAGACATCGTCCAGGAAAAATGCACCGGGCGTGATAACAATAACCAACGTATCCTGGCTTATAACATTGGAATTGCGGCCCACGACATTTATTATGCAGCCCAAATCTTTGAACTACTCAAGAGTAAATCGTCAAATGTTAATGTCACAGGTCCCACCGGCAATTACTGGTTTTAAAAGTGTCGTAGTCGGCAACAGGTTCAGAGCATTCTTCTCAGGCTTTTCCAAGGCATACTGCTTCAGCATAAAGAAATCGATAGAAAGGTAGTGCCAAACTGAGATTCACGCTACTTGACCAATGAATTTACTGATGAACTGCATATACTTATCCAGTTTGTACATATTGTTGGAGCGGATGTCTCCATAATGACGCGCATGTGGCAATGGGGCACCACTACCGGTGGTAAGAAAGTGACTAAACAGGTTACGCTTCCCTATATCAGCACAAAGGAGATTAAGGGAATGTCCAGCTAGAGTCACATTGACAAGAAGATTTTTCACACTCAGCGATCTGTTGTCACCTATGTTGTTGTCATTTTATTATTCTATTCCGACTATATTTTCTTAATTTTCTCCCCACTGTTCTTTACTTGAACCTTGATCTCCGGAACGCACAATTATCCGTTCCATTCACTCAAAATAAAAACAAGAACAGTTCACACTGCATGCGAAAGAATTGTTTATTATTGAGGTTGGATTGAAACCATGAAGGTAGGTATCTCGGTGGCGGCATTGGTGAAATACGGGAGCCAACTGCAATAGTAACAACTTCTACAACAAACCGATCCCTGGTATTTTTCCTTGTTCACCGTGCAGACACTACCTGCTTTAAAGAAAATCCACCCAAACATGTGAAGAGGGCGATGCACGCAGTACCTGCTTCGCATCGCCCTCTTCAAAAATTTACCTCACTTTACGGGAAAGGTCGAACCACCGTAGAAGTGATTGCTCCCCAACCGTATCCAAGCGCAATATTTTGAACACGTGCTGGACGCCCCATCCAATCGGTGTGAACAACCTGGTTACCGCCCAAATAGATCGCCACATGGAAGACCGTTCCACCTTTTTGATAGAAAATAAGATCGCCTCGTTGACGCTGTGAAAGCGGTACATGCTTCAGCTTCGGATGCTTATACAGCTCCTGAGACGTACGATACTTCGGCCAGGCATGCTTCACCACGTTAATAGGCTGCGGATCCAAGCCTGCTGCATACAGCGATTGCAGTGCCAGGCCTGAACAGTCATAGCCCAGGTGATAGGTACCTGCACCACCCCAGGTATATGATGATCCACGCTGGGCCATCGCATAGTTAATCATTGCGTTAATACGTTCGGAACGCGTGGCTTCAAGAGAGATCGGTTTCGCCTGATACTGATCTACCGTCCACGAATACCCAGTTCGCATGGCATTCCACGTACGCTGACCCACAACACCATCGGCACCAATACCTGCGCGGCGCTGGAAGTTACGCACCGCATTTTGCATCCGTGAATCCACGCTGGCTAGTGTCATTGTGCCCCAAATACCTAAACGCTTTTGGGCGATGCGGACTTTGACACCATTCATCCCATATGTCAACGTATTGGTATATCCCGAGCTAAGTGGCGTAATCTTCGAAGTTGGTTGCAAATAACCACCCGGTGTACGGTAGCCAACATAATTGATCGAGAAGCCTTTTGAACGCAGTATCTTCGCTGTTTGTTTGCCAACCATACCATCTGAATACACTCCATTAGCCTTCTGGACCTTCTTGACGCATTCGGAGGTCATTGCCCCGTATCCCCCATCAGCTATGAAATCACAATATTGAGGATACAAATAACTCAAAGCAAGTTGAATAACGCGAACATCATGACCATAAGATCCCTTCTTTAGTGTCGATGTCAGCGTTGTTGAGGGAATCACCCATACGGGAATATTCTTTTGCCTCAACACCGAAGCGGTCCACATTCCGACTGCACCATCAGGTCCAATGCCATGAGCTCGTTGGAACTTCTGGACTGCAGCCTTTGTTTTTGCACCATAGGTACCATCTGGATAGAAACCAGCATATTGCGGATAGTACTTGTTCAACCCCATTTGTAAAGCTTGTACCGCAGAGTTCTTCGAACCTACTGTGAGGTTGGAAGAAGTCCAAGCCTTTGATGGCGTTGGAGCATTCTTCACGTGGATTTTATGACCATCCTTTACTAACTTCATTGATAACGCAGGATCAATAACACCGTTTTGCGTCAAGCCATAATGAGCACGAACTTTATTAACGCAATTGGTTGTTGTCTTTTGGAACACGCCGTTGACTGGCATGGTGCAATATAGCGGGAAACCACGTTGAAGCCAGCTTTGAGCATTTTCGACATAAGTGTTTTTGCCGCTGCCTTCCACAAGGTTCCAGGACGTGTACACAGGAGTAAGAATCCAAGCATCAGCACCATATTGGCGCATCGCTGCGGCGGTTAGTTTACCGTAACCGCCATCTGCTCCAATACCATGTTGTTTTTGGAAAGACTGAATGGACTTCTTCGTGAGTCGTCCAAATCCTCCATCGGGTTTATACGGAGTATACTGAGGAAAATAATAGGCAAAGAAAGACTGGATATTACGAACGGGATTTCCCCAGTAGCCACTCCACAAAGTCCGTGATGCAACCATCGAACCAAAAGCTGGAACAGGGGGCACCGTGATATTTATTCCCACCGACTTCATTTTGTCTGCGGTTGTTCCATCAACGGCTCCGTGTGCTCTAATTTTGAGGGACTTTTGAACCTGAGAGACACAAGACCGCGTTCCAGAACCGAAGATTCCATCGATATTCCAGAAGTTACAGGCTTTCATGCTGTTCTGATAATGGTGTTTAAGCCATGCTTGAAGCAGCGTAATCGAGTAACCATGCTGGCCAACACTTAATGCCGTTTTTGATTTAAGTGGCGGTAAAATCCACATGTTCATCCCTTTACGCTGAACAATATTCGCAGTTTTGATTCCAAACTGTCCATCGGGATAAACCTTGTTAGCTTTTTGAATTTTCTTTAATGCCTTTGTTGTCGCACTATCGAAGATCGTGTTGACCGTAACGTCTGCGGCCTCTTTCGGGAAATACTTTTTCAAGCCTTCTTTAAGTTTCTCGACTGCTTCACCCGCCATCCCTTGTTTCAGAGTTTTGTCATACACAAAACCGGAAGAAGGCGCTAAAAATTGCTGAACAGTAGGTTGTGGATCCGGAGTCGTCGATACAGCGCTGTCATCCTGACCAGCCGGTACTGATTCTGGTTCAGCGGGAGCATCAGTACTATTATTGCCGGCATTGTTTACTTCAGTTATAGAATCTTCACTTGTTTCTGCAGACGGTACAAGTGTCTGCGAAGATTCCTGCGATGCCACTGGCGAAAATGCTGCTAAGGGAAATATCAGTGAAACGGACGCAACCAATAATACACATTTTTTAAACATCGATTGTCCTTCTTGAAAGCCTAATGAAACTTTCCCAATCTTATCGCGAGTCCAGAAGTTAATTCAACCTTATTTCTGAGTATCAGAACGCATATTTTTACTGGTATTCTTAATGATAATCTCAAATTGATACATAACATGAATATGCAACAATGAAGGGTAAATCATGAACTTCAAAAGAATTGTTTCCATATTGATTCTTCCTTTCTTGATAGGCTCCATAACTGCTTGTTCACACGATGAGCTAAAAACACCAAACCAGGATTTGCCCTCGGCATCGGCAGCTAGTACCGGATGCGCTGCGATGGATAAAGTGTTTGAGGCTGAAATGAAGAACTCCTCTGCTGGTAGGGAGTTTCTACAGGCGATTGCCATTGAAGATAAAGGCGACGACATGCAAAAAACTGAAGAACGCAGTGAAAAAGTTTTGAAGACGTGGCTGGCATTCCTTGCCGACGTGAAAAAAGAGGAACCGTACAAAAAACTGAAAGATGCGGCTGGGGACGATCCCAAAGCTGCAAAAGCACTGCAGTCCTTAGATGCCTACACCGATATTGTGAAGAAACTGACGAGTGGAGAAGTAACACAGTTCCCTCACGAGGAAGAAGCAAAGCAGCAGCTTGAACTTGGTGAAACCCCTGAAGAAAATCCTGAGTTTGTTCGATTGCAGACCGAACAGGTTGAGCATCATAATACTTTAAGTGAGTGTATGCCCTCGTGGCCTGTAACTTTCTAATACCTTGCCCGAACTATCGTTGAATCCATTGTCATAGAGCAGCATCTTTTAAACGCGCGTTTAACTGTGTGTTTAACCTGGTTACGTATCCTCTTCGTTCGCCTTCGTAGCTTTTAATCGTACCTTTAACTGTTCCTTGAGCGTCAAGTTGTACCTTGAACGTTGAGCATAGGTTCCTGGATCATCCTTTGGTCGCTTCACAATATAATATGCGGGGCTGGAAGCCGACTAGACGGCGAATTCACACAAAAATCCGGGCCAAAACCGCCATCAACCTACCTCCAGCCCCATGCACATCAACACAACAAAATTATCATTAGCCCGCGCCTCCTCCCCGCCCCCCAAGGCAAGTAATGGTGACACAAGGCAGCTCAGTACACACCTAAACCTAGCTGCCACTCATACTCGCCCCTGTTCTGGGAATGGAATTTAATGATAAAGCCATGGGCATTTAGTAGCGGAATACTCGCCCTGTTCTGGGAATGGAATACTAACAATATTGATCGAGCTATCCCAG
>JAUNVQ010000023.1 GCA_030540715.1 Actinomycetaceae bacterium
CGCACAAGCTCACGCAAACCAGGACTTCCAGCCCATAGAAAAGGCTCTACTCTGCATATTTGGACGCTCGTACAAAACAATTAACGTAAGGGAACTAATAGAACCCTTTATTTTTGACGCATGAAAACATATAATAGCTATTGACTGTAAGATTATTTTTGTACATGCGCACAATTTGGGGCGAGGGTGTGAGATATCCTCACACCCTGAGAAGATGCCCCGACTGTCATGTACCGTTGCAATGACCTGCACGATGTAGACACGAGGATGTGCTATGGAAAAGGAATCAACTTCCACACCTAATAACACCCGATCCAACGACCCCGTTTTCGAGCGCCTGACAGAACTCAAAGACCACTGCGGGGTATTGACCCGAAAAAACACGCGGCTGGCTTCTGCGTTGGCTGCCGCACGCCAAGAACTTGCCACAATGCATAGCGAGGTAGAGCGGCTTAACACTCCGCCGCTGTCCTATGGCACGATTTTAAAAACTGACCCGATGAAACGTCGAGCAGACGTGTGGCTAGGGGGGCGAAAAGTATGCGCTGTCATCGCTGAAAGCGTGGTGGCGTCGAACCTGAAACCCGGCGATCAAGTTCGGCTGAACGACCATTTAGTGATTACTGAAGTAGCAGAGGACGAACGCTGTGGCGATGTTGTGTTCGTGAAAGAAATAATTGACAAGCAAACGATTCTTGCAGTTGTTCGCCAAGACGAAGAGCAAGTTCTTAGCCTGGCAGATACCATTGTGGGTACTGTCAGTGCAGGTGATGCGGTTGTTGCCGATATGAAAGCCCGGATTGCGCTCTATGTGATTCAGCGTGCCGAAGTAAATGAGCTGCTGCTGGAAGAACCCCCCAATGTCACCTACGACGACGTTGGCGGACTTGGTCCACAGATTGAAAGCATCCGCGATTCTATTGAACTGCCTTTCCTCTATCCAGATCTCTACCGGCAATATAATCTGCATCCACCGCGAGGTGTGTTACTGTATGGCCCGCCAGGATGCGGCAAAACACTTATCGCAAAAGCGGTGGCAAACTCCCTAGGTAAACGCGCTAGCGAAGCAGCCGCTACAACGTCCTCTGATAAAAATGTTGACGCCGTTTTACAGGCCGCGGGAGCCGAACAGCGCCGCGCCTACTTCCTCAACATTAAAGGGCCTCAACTGCTCAATAAATACGTGGGCGAGACTGAACGCCAAATCCGTTTGATCTTTGGGCGCGCACGCGAACTTGCCGGCCAAGGGATTCCCGTTGTTATCTTTTTCGACGAGATGGACTCGCTGTTTAGAATACGTGGCACCGGAAAATCATCGGACGTTGAAACCACGGTTGTTCCCCAACTTCTGAGCGAAATTGATGGCGTAGAAGCACTGGACAACGTCGTGATTATTGGGGCCTCGAACCGTGAAGACATGCTTGACCCAGCCATTGTTCGCCCCGGACGCTTAGACATCAAAATATGTATTGAACGACCAAATAAAGAAGGCGCAAAAGAAATTTTTGCACTGTATCTGACACCTGACCTTCCTATAGACTCCGACACTATCGCCGAATACGGTGGTGTGGAAGAAGCGATTGAGGCACTGATAGACCAGGCCGCCCAAGACCTGTTCCAAAAAACCGATAAAACAGCCATGATTGACCTCACCTTTGCGTCGGGGCGACATGCAACGGTCTACCAAGCTGATCTTGTATCGGGGGCAATGATTGCCAATATCGTATCGCGTGCGAAGAAGATGGCTATCAAAGACACAATCTCGGGGCAGGGTGGGGGATTAAACCCGACCTATCTGAGTGAGGCAATTCGACAAGAACGCCTGGAAAACCTTGATATTCCCGCCTCGCAAACACCGGAAGAATGGGCACGAATCTCCGGTTATCGTGCGGAAAAAGTTGTTGCGCTTGACATCATTCAAAACCAGGAGGACAAGCAGTGACATCTTTAGCCAATCCGCGTCGCACACGCGCTTTACGTGTTGACCCTCGAACCTGTCCCGTAGTGATGGGGATTGAAACCGAGTACGGTATTTTGGCGACGAAATCACCATTAGACGTACAAAAGGCGTCAGAAGTAGTTGTAGATGCCTACGAACAGATAGCACACAAAAACGGGATGCCAGGCGGGATACGGTGGGACTATTCGGGAGAGCGCCCACTTGATACCAATGCGGCCGATGATTTGCGCCCCGAAGAAGTGGCAGCCGACATTGATCCCGTGACGCGAAAACAACTTCCCGTCATGCCCCTAGAAGTGGTGCGCTTGTCACAGCAGGAAGAAAAGTTTCAGCGCGCCCACAACCTGGCACTGCCTAACGGGGCGCGATTTTATGTGGATCATTCACATCCAGAATATGCCTGCCCGGAAACCACGTCTGCACTGTATGCAACGGCCTGTGACGTTGCCGGGGAACGCATCGTTGCCGAAGCCGCGGCACTAGCTGGCGCAAGTCCCAACGATATTCGCGTCTTCAAAAATAACACCGACGGGCAGGGGCAAGCATACGGGTGCCACGAAAACTACTTGCTGTCACGTAAAACAACTATTGATGACCTGATTGACAGCGTTGTTCCATTTTTTGTGACCAGGCCGCTTTTTGCCGGTGCAGGTCGGGTGGGGATCGGCACACACAGTCAAGAGGGCGGATTCCAGATCTCTCAGCGAGCAGATTTTGTTGAAATCATCCGTGGTCTTCATACCACAGTAAATCGCCCCATCATTAACACCCGCGACGAACCGCATTCAAGCCCCGATAAATACCGGCGCTTCCACTATATTGGTGGCGACGCCACATGCTTCCCATTTGCCACATGGTTGCGGCTATGCGTGACATCAATGGTATTGCGACTTGTTGACGAACGCGGAATGCCCAACCGGTGGCGTAAACTGCGTTTGGCTGACCCCGTTGAAGCATGTCGTACAGTCTCACGCGACCTGTGTGGACGCGAAAAACTTGAGCTGGAAGATGGGCGAAAACTCTATGCCACCCAGATTCAGCTAGAGTATATTCACGAAGTTGCCAACTGTCAGCACTGGAACCAAGAAGAACTCTTTGCCCTGCAGCAGTGGCAACAAATTATTCACACACTATGCAATGCTCGCGAAGCCGATAAATGTGAGCCACCGGCAGAGCTAGCCGACCGTGTGGAATGGGTGGCACGTCATCAACTGATTTCAACCTATCTGATGCGAAACGATAAAGACTGGAACTCTGACCTTGCTAAACAGTTGGATTTACGATGGTGTGACCTGACAGAGGGCCAAGGGTTAGCGGCTGCTCTTATTAAAGCAGGACGCACCTATGACATGAATCTGATACCGCTACTGGACGAGGTCTTTGTTGACAGCGTCCTTGACGCAGACCGCCATTTTGATGCACTGGTTGAAGATGCCCGCTATTATGCGCCACCAACAACACGGGCCTATTTCCGCGGTGAACTTATCCGGCACTTCCCTGGGTTGATACCGGCAGCGTCATGGCATTCCATTGTCATCGACCACGGTGACGAATACTGTAAACGCATTTGTCTTGCAGACCCGCTGCAGTGGACGCAGCGACTGGTTGGCGATGTCGTAGAAGAAGCCTCAGAAAAACACCGGGCCACACAACCGAAGGGTGAACTGCACGCAGCAAAGACACCTGCCAGTGCAACGTCCTCTTCAATAAACGAACTAAAGGACGCACAGGAACTTGGGCAAGATAGTGGTGAATTACGTGACCAGCTTGGCTCCAAGGCCGCCAGCGCGCAAGTCACTCATACCGTTGGTACACAACTTGTCGTGGAGAAACTCACGTTGGCCCCACGTGAATCAAAAGGCATTCGATACGGTAATCTATCTTATTGAGACAACAGAAAGGAACCGCTATGGCGGAACGCATTATTCAGCAAAAAAATCGCACCCCCAGTGACGATACTCCCGAACCCGATATTGCTCCGGCAGCTCCACAAGTTGCTCCCATGGACGATATTTTGGATCAGATAGATGGAATCTTGCAGGAAAACACCCAGGATTTTGTTCAGGCATTCGTCCAAAAGGGTGGGCAGTAAGTGCGCAGAGTTATTGGGATTGAAACTGAGTATGGCGTCCTGGCAACCTCGGGAACAGCTTTTTCAGCCGATGCGCTAGAGCCTGAAAAAGCGGCCCGAATACTTTTTCGCCACCGGCCAAAAGGTTACCGCAACGACAACATGTTTTTACGCAACGGCGGGCGGCTGTACTTAGACATCGGGGCACACCCGGAGTTTGCCAGTGCAGAATGTTCTACTGTAGCCGAACTCATTGCCAACGACCAGTCCAGTATCATCCTGTTACAGGATATGGCAGATGCGGCCGCCACAGATTTTGCTTCAATGGAACCGTCACGCCAGCTGCACCTGTTTCGCAATAATGTTGATTCGGTGGGCAACACCTTTGGGTGTCACGAAAACTATTTGATTTCACGCCACACCGATGATGAGCGCCTGACCAGCGTGCTGGGATCGTTTTTGGTGACGCGTCTCATGCTCACTGGAGCCGGGGTAGTACACGCGGGCGTGGCCGATGGTAACGCCACGCAAGATGATCCTGATATGGCGCAGGATATATCCGATAGTTTGGGTCTTACCTGGGGGTATAGTTCACGCCAGCCGTTTATGAAAGCAACGTCATCGTGGGATCCCACCAAGGACCGTTCTCTTATTAATACGCGCGATGAACCGCACGCCGATAAAAATGATTACCGGCGCCTGCATGTGATTTGCGGCGACTCCAATATGTCAGTGTTTCAAACAGCGTTGAAGTTTGGCCTGACTGCGGGTGTTTTAGATGTTATTGACAGCGACATTGATTGTTGCGAGTTAGAACTTACTGATCCTATCGCAGCCATGGCTATTGTTAACTATGATGCTCATGCGCCACTTCAGCTGCGCTATGGTGGAACTGCCAGCGCTATCGATATTATGCGCGGTTTCATTGAACGTATCCGTCTGCTGGGCGAAGTATCGGTAATGGGTAGTGCCACCGCGGCCTTTCTTGACCAGGCGGAATTCATCCTTGATACCGTTGATAAAGGTGAAACACACCTGCTGAGTGGCCTATTGGATTGGGCTATCAAAAAAGAGCTTACCACCCAGGCACTTAAACGCTTCCAGGAGCGGTGTGGTGAAAGAATTTCTGCAGAAGTCGCCTGTGCCCACGCGCAGCGAATCGATCTTGCTTACCATGATATCTGCCGTAAGAGCGGTCTTGTAGACGCATTACGAGCGCAGGATATTGTGAAAGATTTACAGGTGCTGTCGCAAATGCCGGGGATGGATGATGCTCTTGACTGGTCACTTGAGAAAGCTCCATCAACGACGCGCGCTGCAATACGTAGTCGTTTTGTTGAGGCTTGTTTAGAAAAAAATGCTGACCATGCGGTGACGTGGACAACTATGCGACTAGATGCCCCACCCAAGACGCCTGTTGATGTCATGGATCCGTTTACCATTCAAGATGATGCTGCTGAGCGGTTGATTCGTTTTGTGAAGGCCTTGAGCTTTGAGGAAGCTAACTGGATAGATATTCATACCCAACCAACGCCTAGTTAGATAGCAGAAAAGGGTGTGGGGGATGCCCCCTGATGACACAGTAGAGGGTTATCCTTTCCCGTTTTCAGTATAGAACCTCGGCTATCAGAATATAGATGCAGTTTGCCATGCTCACCTATAGTCAGGATTTTTGTTGTAGAGTAAAATAAATGTTGGTGGTTGAGCTATGGGCAGAAAATGCCTTACAGGGGAAGAGGAATACCCTCAGAGGGCACCGGAACAGACTGGTGTGACCACAAGAGCATGACGAAGTGTCGTTATTGCTGAAATGTCTGGAAAGGGCTGCACCGATATTCATGAGTGCTTTGTCATGATTTGATGAACGTCAAGAATATGAGCTGTATAACTATTAGCTATCTTTAAGGTAGTCTGTTTTTGCTACAACCTGTCTTATAAGAGAGTTATTTTTGTGCAGATGTACAAAATCTAATACATATTTACCTGGGTTAATGAGAATTAAAGACGTTAGTCCTATTGCAATTGTCCAAAAAAAGAGGATAGTATTAGTACTGACACGAAGACGTGACGAACTAGGAGAAATAACTGATGGTATTTCACATTGCTTCTGAGGTTGGTCAGCTTAACAGGGTGATTTTACATCGCCCAGGTAAAGAGATGAACCGCCTCACTCCGTCAAATAAAGACGAACTTTTATTCGATGACGTACTGTGGCTTGAACGCGGCCAAGAAGAACATGATGCGTTTGCGCAGGGACTGCGTGATAACGGTGTAGAAGTATTTTATCTTCAAGACCTGTTGGCTGAAGCTCTGGAAAATCCGGAAGCTCGCAAGTACGTGAGCGATGAAACATTCGAAGAAAAGTTTTATGGCATTACCGGCAACCAAATAATGCGTGAATACGCAGATAGTCTAAGTCCAAAGGAACTAGCAGACCTTTTGGTTGTAGGCATTACAAAGCGGGAGTTTTTTGACATTGCGGGCAAACAAACTGCCGCTTATTTTGCGCGTGTAAGCGATGACTTTATGTTGTTACGCTGCTTGCCTAACCACTTATTTACCCGTGACACTTCGTGCTGGATTCAAAATGGTGTAGCGGTTAACTCCATGCAAAAGGTTGCGCGTCAGCGTGAAACAGTTAACTATCAAGCAATTTATCGTTGGCATCCGATGTTCAAAGATGAAAAGTTTGAACACTGGGCTGGTGGCCTTGATGACGGCCCAGCTACACTGGAAGGTGGCGACGTTGAAGTTATTGGTAATGGTGCTGTCCTAGTTGGTATCTCAGAACGTACAACTGTTGCTGGTTTCGAACGCCTTGCACGTCGTTTGCTCACCACGGATTCGGGTGTGAAAACCATGGTTGGTCTGATGCTTGTTGAAGAACGTGCACAGATGCACCTTGACACCATCATGACAATGGTGAACGAAAATACTTTCTTGAAGTACAAGCATATGGGTATGCTTCCATCGGTCACCATGACAGCAAAGAATGGTGAGCTAGAAATTGAGCAGCATCCAGGTGAAGATATGCACAAGGTTATTGCGCAAGCGCTTGACCTTCCAGAGATCCGCGTATTGACCACACCAGAAGATAATCTTTCGGCTGAACGTGGTCAGTGGAATGACGCATGTAACGTTTTGACGATTCGTCCTAATGTTGTTAGCGCTTATGACCGTAACGTGGATGCAATTGAATACTTGCGTTCAGAGGGTGTTGAGGTTGTTGTCACCCCTGGCGCTGAACTTGGCCGCGGTCGTGGGGGCCCACGCTGTATGTCATGTCCCATTGAACGGGAACTCCTGAAATAACAACCGACTGTTGGGAAGCGATGATGCCCCCAGCACCATATAACACTTAAACAGATTGATTTGAAAGGAATATCATGACTGATTTTCACGGACGGCACTTCCTCAAAGAACTAGATTTCACACCTGCTGAATGGCGTGAACTTCTAGACCTGAGTGCCGAGCTGAAAGCCGCTAAAAAAGAGAAGCGCGAAAAGCAGTACCTTAAAGGTAAGAATATCGCGTTGATCTTTGAAAAGACTTCAACTCGCACACGCTGCTCATTCGAAGTTGCCGCCTATGACCAGGGCGCCCAAGTTACCTTCCTTGATCCAGGCTCCTCACAGATGGGCCACAAGGAATCGGTTGAAGATACCGCTCGCGTTCTGGGCCGTTTCTATGACGGTATTGAATTCCGTGGCAAGAAGCAAGAACACGTTGAAATCCTCGCCGAACTGTCTGGCGTTCCCGTGTGGAATGGTCTAACTGATGACTGGCATCCAACGCAAATGTTGTGTGACATGCTGACAATGAAGGAACACTCGGGCAAGGATTACAAAGATATTTCCTTTGCCTATCTTGGTGATGCACGCAACAATATGTCGAACTCCCTGATGATTTCAGGTGCAATGCTGGGCATGGATGTTCGTATTGTTGGCCCCAAAGACCTGTGGAACGAACAGCGCTGGATCGATAAGGCAAATGAAATTGCCAAAGAAACAGGTGCAAAGATTACCCACACTGATGATCCACAAGAAGGTGTGAAAGGTTGCGACTTCCTTTATGCAGATGTGTGGGTATCAATGGGTGAGCCTAAAGAAGTATGGGATGCACGTATCAAACTACTTAAGGACTATCAGATCAACAAAGAACTGATGGAAGCAACAGGAAACCCCGACGTGAAGTTCCTGCACTGCCTGCCTGCATTCCACGACCGCAATACCACAGTTGGCGAAGATATCTACCAAAAGACCGGCATGGAATCGATGGAAGTTACCAACGAAGTATTTGAATCGGAAGCATCGATAGTCTTTGATCAGGCTGAAAACCGTATGCACACCATCAAGGCCGTTATGGTAGCAACGTTGGGAGAAGGACTATGAGAATAGTTATTGCACTGGGTGGCAACGCCTTGTTGCAGCGTGGTCAAAAGCCAGACGCTGCCCCGCAGATCGACAATGTCAATATTGCGGTCGATGCACTGGCACCTGTAGCTAAGGAACATGAACTGGTGGTTACCCATGGAAATGGGCCCCAGGTTGGTGTTATTGCTTTGCAATCCGCCAACGATCCTAAACTCAGCGAACCCTACCCATTTGACACACTGGGTGCTATGACCCAGGGTATGATTGGCTATTGGCTGCAGCATGCGTTTAAGAACGCATTGCCTGAACGTGAGGTAGTCTGTACAGTCAACCAGACATTGGTTGATGCTAATGACCCAGCGTTTGATGATCCCACAAAGTTTGTTGGAGAAGTCTATAACGAAGAACAGGCAAAGCAGTTTGAAAAGGAACGCGGCTGGGTAATGAAAGCCGATGGTAAATACTTCCGTCGCGTTGTAGGCTCGCCAATCCCCGTTGGGATTGTCGAAATTGAAACCATCAAAACGCTGGTAGATAACGGAACAACTGTTATCTGCTCGGGTGGAGGCGGAATTCCCGTTGCACAAAAAGATGGTAAATATGTAGGACTTGAAGCGGTTATCGACAAAGATCGCTCAGGAGCTGTGTTGTCAGAAGAACTCAAAGCTGACATGTTCATGATTCTCACGGACGTGCCCGCAGTGCTTGACAACTACGGCACGCAGGATGAATGCGAAATCAACCGGGCTACTCCCGCTGAACTGCGCGACAAAGGCTTTGCCGCTGGTTCGATGGGACCCAAGGTGGAAGCTGCCTGCCAATTTGTCGAACGTACTGGTGGGGTTGCAGCCATTGGACGTTTGGCTGATGCTCAACAAATCATCGCAGGCACAGCCGGAACAATTATCACTACTGATGGTCAATACGACCCAAAGTAGAAGCAAGTTAAGTAAGTCGAAACAAGATCAAAGGAGACATAACCCATGGCAAAAATTGTTAATTCATGGAACGACTTCGACCCGTTGAAGCGTGTCATTGTCGGTCGCGCTGACAACTCGGTCATCCCGCCCGAAGAACCCGCAACATCAGAAAAAGTACCCGTAGATTCAGAGATGCGTGGTATGTGGGGCCCTCGTCCTACTGAAACTGTTGAAAAAGCAAATGCTCAGCTGGACTTCCTGGCTAAGACACTTGAGGAAAATGGCGTCAAGGTCGACCGCCCAACTCCTTTGCAGTGGAACCAGCCGGTAATCACCCCTGATTTCCGCACAGACTCAATGATGACCTGTATGCCACCACGTGACATCCTGCTCACCGTTGGTAACGAAATCATGGCTTCGGCCAACTCATTCCGTTGCCGCTACTTCGAGTATTTGGCATATTGGCCTTTGATGAAGCAGTACTTCGACGAGGATCCCGACTTCTTGTGGACACAGGCACCACGTCCTCGTTTGACCGATGCTTCCTACAAGCACAACTACTATGACGAGAAGATTTCGATTGAGGAACGCCTTGAGCGTACCGCCAATAAAGACTTCGTCACCACTGAAGTTGAGCCAATGTGGGATGCAGCTGACGTGCTTCGTCTTGGTAAAGACCTGTTCATCCAGCATGGCTTGACAACAAACCGTGCTGCTATGGAATGGTTCAAGCGCTACTATCCTGAGCACAGGGTACACGCAGTGAACTTCCCAGGTGACCCCTACCCGATCCACATCGACGCAACATTCGTACCGCTGCGTCCGGGTCTGATTATCAACAACCCACATCGTCACCTGCCTGAAGAACAGCGTAAGATCTTCGAAGCAAACGATTGGGAGATTGTAGATGCAGCAATGCCGGCTCACAAAGAGCCACCGCCACTGTGCTACTCCTCAGTGTGGCTGTCAATGAACTGCCTGGTTCTTGACCACAAGACAGTTATCTGCGAAGCCTCCGAGGTTAACCAGCTCGAACAGATGGACAAGCTGGGCATGAACGTTATCCCAGTACCGTTCCGTGATGCATATCCATTCGGTGGCGCTCTGCACTGTGCTACAGCAGACGTTTACCGTGAAGGCGGCTGTGAGGACTACTTCCCCAACCAGGTTGAAGACCCCACACTCGTCTAAAGTCACTGTTTTCGTGACCATAGAGGTGTTAGCACACCTACACAGTGTGCTAACACCTTTTTATAAACGGCCTTTCTGTGCCGATTGAGTTTATTTATAGTAGGTGCGGTAAGGCTGCTGTGCCTTTTCCAGTAGTTTTCAAAGGAGATTTTTGAAGAGCAAATCAATGTACAGTTATTTGACCCGTCGAGAAAAGTATTAATATTACTTCTGAAAAAAGGACTTAAGAATGTCTAAAACTCCCCAAACTAAGACTGCTACTTCAGCTGGCAACCCCACAGGCGAACCTATGAATAGGAAGTGGGGCGTTGTTGCCATGTTCATCTCCGCTACTGGTATGGGGCTAGTTCCCCTTTTCAGCCGTTGGGGAACCCGAACAGAATTTTTTGAAGCAGATTCTGCGTTAAATGCCGGAGATTCTGTAGGTGCACTCATGGCCGTTGGACGTATGGGCATGGGCGTACTATTTTTTGTTGTACTTCTCTTTGCAACCAAAAAGGTACAGGTATTTAAAGAACTCAAATTATCCCCAGCCATCGCGATGGGTGGCTTAATGATCGGTATGTCGCTGGCTTGCTATGTTACAGCCACACTTCTGACAACAATCGCAAATGCTATACTGTTCATTTATATTGGCCCAGTTATTTGTGTAGTTCTTGCACGAATCTTTCGTAAAGAACCAATGAGCTGGCTAAGCTGGGTCTGCTTGTTTGTCGTATTTGTGGGTATGCTCTTTGGCAATGAGATCATCTCCTTTGATCCCACGACATTCAAGTTCTCCGCTCAACTTGATTTCCAGGCTTCTACCGACGATCTTCGTTTGAAAGGCTTAGGAGACCTCTTTGGTATAGCCTCAGGCTTCTTCTATGGTTCTTCAATGTTCTTCAATGGATACAGAAAAGATGCAGACACAACAGCACGTGGTGTTTGGAACTTTATCTTTGCCGTTATTGGTGCAGGCTCTATCACTATAGTTTTGCACTTTATGGGGACAATCGAGGGATACGAAAACTGGTCATTGAACTTACATCTGACAACATTCAACCTGATCGGTGCTGTTCTTTTATGGATCATTTGTGGCCCAATTGCCCTCGGCTTCTTGCTAGTTGCAGGTAAAAATCTTCCTGCCGCTGATTACGGTACGATTGCTTATTGGGAAGTACCCGTTGCGCTGTTTGTTGGGATTGTTATCTTTAAAGATCCCTTTACCTTTAACACCTTCATTGCGCTGGTGTTAATTATCGGAGGCGGGGCTGTTCCCTCGATTAAGACAATGCTTGCCGATAAAAAGAAAGCCAAACAGGAACTAGCAAACGAACAACAAGTACAATCTGATTTGACGAAAGACGAACCGGATAAAGCTGTTACAAGCTAAATACAATATGAGGGCCACCTGTGGGTGGCCCTCATTTATTTTCCTTTTAGAGAGCTGCTTACACGTATAGAGGTTTAAGTCACACATAACCTGATAAGATCGGTCATGTAAAGGAGCGTGATAGATCGATTACTACTGTCCCAATTCTCATTTAGACGAAGGAATACCATGGCAACACATGACAACAAAGACGTAGTCACTGAACAACATAGCACGTGGAACGAATTATCCGAAGAAGAGCGTTCTACAGTAAAAAGAGCCGCCACAGCATCATTCTTAGGAAACTTTGTGGAATGGTTTGACTATGGTTCATACGGCTATTTCGCTATAGCTATCTCTGAAGTATTTTTTGCAACCGAAGACAAACAAGTTGCTCTCATTGAAACATTTGCAGTATTTGCCATTTCGTTCCTTTTGCGTCCAGTTGGTGCCATTTTTTGGGGTCATATGGGCGACAAAAAAGGACGCAAATGGTCACTTGCAGCATCGATTATGCTGATGACAGGTGCAACATTCTTTATTGCTTTCATCCCTGGTTACGCAACAATTGGTATATTTGCACCATTGTTGCTGCTTTTACTTCGTTCGGTACAGGGATTCTCTGCATCAGGAGAATATGCCGGTGCTGCAACATTCTTGGCAGAATACGCCCCGATGGAACGTCGCGGCATCTACTGCTCATTGGTTCCGGCCTCAACAGCATCAGGCCTGCTTTTAGCCGCGGTTATCAACGCGTCGTTTGAGCACCTTCTTACCACGGAACAAGTAATTTCATGGGGATGGCGCGTGCCATTTGCCATGTCACTACCATTAGGGCTTATCGCGCTCTACCTGTGGATGCATTTGGAAGACTCGCCAACATATGCGAAGCTTCAAGAACAAATCGAAAAGAAGATGAAAGCTGGTGAAACAGCACGACCAATTCGTGACCTGTTTGTGAACCACTGGCGTGAAACATTGATAGGTTTCGGCGTTTCAGCTCTTAACGCTGTTGGATTCTACATGGTCTTGGTGTATATGCCAACCTACTTGAACGAAGAAGTTAAAATCAGTTCCGATACCGCATCAATTATCACAGCGGCAACACTCGTATTCTATATTGCGTGCATCTTCTATATGGGGCACTTATCAGACACATTTGGTCGAAAGAAAATGCTGATTGCAGCCTCAGTTGGCTTTATCGTATTAGCGATCCCCGGATTCATGCTGTTAGGAACTAAGAGTATCGTTGTGATTCTTATTGTTGAACTCATCTTCTGTGCAACACTCACAATCAACGATGGAACACTCTCGTCGTTCCTGACAGAAACCTTCCCAACGGAAGTCCGCTATTCAGGCTTTGCCTTTAGCTTCAATATGGCCAATGTTGTTTTCGGTGGGACAGCACCAATGATCTCAACGTGGTTGATTAGGGTGACCGGAAGTGACCTTACACCAGCCTTCTATCTTATGCTGGTTGCTGCCTTTGCACTTGGTGCAATGATGGCAAGTAAGGACCACTCCAATAAAGACCTGGGAACGATTTAGGTGTCTATGAATGAGCAGCATAACAATCCTAAGTGTTGTTATGCTGCTCATGCCTTACACTCAATACCATTATCTTTAAGAAAGGAGTACTATTAAACCTAATCGAAAATTGGGAAGATAGGACGAACTGACAGATTGTGTTATCTGTAACGGTTTATATCCCCACCGAAATTCTTTACTGAGATACCTACAAGTATGAAAGAGGACGGGCAACGCATGGCCGTAAGAGAACCAAAATCAATTAAAGCGCAAATAACAAAGGCTTCTCTTATTATTGCGGCTGCAGGTATTTTACGGGAGCAGGGGCCCGAAGCTGTCACATATCGCTACGTAGCCAAAGTAGCGGGATTGTCGTCATCATCAGCGGGATACTACTTTAATTCTATTTCAGATCTGCTGCATGAAGCAGGTAAACACAATATTGAACAGTGGGCCCAGCGAGCCGAAGAAACTGTTGCAGATGCGCGAACAATGGCACCCGAAAAGATAAAAAAACATCGCATCGAAATTATTATGAACGCATGCCTTCCACATGACGAAACAGCAGGCTACTCATCACACTATTCTCAACTGATAGCTGCCTCAAACTCCTCTGAAGTCACCGACGCGTATCGCGAAGGCCGACAACGCCTTGATGGTGCAGTACAAGAAATCCTTGAACTTATTGACTGGAATATGCCAGCGCGCCTTATCATCGCCGTCGTTGACGGAGCCGCCGTAGCAGCGATCTCTGAAGGTCGCGACGTATGCCAAAATGTCACAGACGTCCTGGCAGAGCTGTCACTCCTCAACTGCGATAAACCATATAACGAAACATAGTTCAGTGACACAGTACACTCCACACATAATACACACGACATTGTGGTATTTAACAAACAAAAATGATCTATCATGACAACTACACACATTTACAATGCAAAAATATCAGGCAGGTGCGACCTCCAAGAAATATGGATTTATCATGGGAAAATCACATCGCACCCATGCGGCCCAGCTGACACCACAATAGACGCTCAAGGTGGATTTCTTCTTCCTGGACTTTGGGATCAGCATGTTCACGTCGATCTTGAAGCCCAAGAACACACACGCATTGATCTGCGAGACACCTCAAGCCCACATGATGTTTTAGAACGTGTTGGTACCTATGTGCGTGACCTTCGCAGTGGGAAAGCTGCACCACAGGTAGCAGACTCTAACGTGCCAATAATGATTCAAGCCAGCGGATTTCGACCCTCAATATGGAAAGATCCGGCGAAAGTATCCGAATTAGATAATGTCACGGGTGACTATCCTGTCCTCATGATTTCTGGTGACGCTCACAGCGGATGGCTTAACAGCGCGGCGCAACAACTCTTTGGACTTGACCACTATGACGGGCTTATCAGGGAAAATGAATGGTTCTGTTTAATGAACCGCATTACCGAAACCCCCGACTACCTTCCGCGCCTTCATCAGGGGATGGAAGCATTTATTCAGCGTGCAGGATCGCTTGGTGTGGTAGGACTTCGCGATATGTCTTTTAGCGACGCCATGTGGACAACGTGGCCCACATCGATGACAGGGCGGCTTCACGTGGCGGTAAGCTGCTATCCTGAACAGCTACAAGAGCGTATCGACCAGGGGTTATTTACGGGAGCAGTATATCCAGGGGCCGGTAAAGGCGTAGATATTTATCAGGGGCCACTGAAAATGATTTCAGATGGTTCCTTAGGCACACGCACGGCGTATTGCTGTCAGCCCTATGATGATGGTGGGCACGGCGTGCAAAATTTTGACCGCGACCAGATACGTCACTATATGGGGCTGGCTCAAGCACATGGCTTTGAGATCGCGATTCATGCTATCGGTGATGCCGCAATGGATGACGTGCTCAGTGTATGCGAGGCGTTTGAAGCGGCTGGTAAACCATTAAAAGGCTCGCTTGAACATGTACAGCTACTGGGTTCGGGGCAGGCATCGCGGTTGGCATCACTGGGAATATCAGCATCTATACAGCCTGCTCATCTGTTGGACGATTATCCATTAGCGCAGGTGATATGGCCCGACCGTATGGAGCGCTGCTACGCGTTTGCCGATTTGGAAAAAGCTGGAGTTCATCTAATGATGGGTTCTGACGCTCCGGTAGCCCCCATGAATCCGTGGCTGGCAATGGCAGCAGCGGTGTATCGTGGTCCCGTTGGTGGCGGCAGGCCGGGAACCGTGGGTGGCGATGTTCCTGCGCTTTCAGGTGGAAGTGCTTTGGGCGATAGTACTTCGGGTGATGAATCACCGTGGGAGTGGGAACCATCGCAAAGGTTATCGCTACAGACTGCGTTAGAGGCCTCCACCAATGGCAACCGACTGCGTGATGGTGATCCCGGTGACGTAGTGATCGTAGATCGTGACCCGTTGGCGTACTGCCATGACAAGGCAGACGGTGAAACAGGTGATGCCTGTGCCCAAGAAATAGCCCGCAACCTTTTGAATACACAGGTGTGGGTGACCGTGCGCGATGGGAAGATCGTTTACGAAGCATAGCGTGCTTTTGGCAGTGGCTGCCCATAACTGAAGTACTTTTTCCTCTCCTCAGATACCATAGGTGGAGTAGGCCACCCAGACAATTGGATTCTTGCAAGGAGATTCTTATGCTTGATCCCCATTTGACACCCGAGCAGTTGCAGCAGTTGGCGGCTACGCGCCCAGATCTGTATCCGCTGATTGCTCAGCATCCACAGTGCCCACCACAGTTGGCAGGGTGGCTTCGTCAACATATCAGCGCACAAGGTGAGCCAGCAGGCGGTGTACTACCTCACATCCAGTCAGCAGCGCCTGGAGCACCAAGCATGGCAAGCACGGGGGCTTCGCAGAACATGCCGCAACCCCCGCAGGGGGGCACTACAACAGGGGGTGGCGCAACGCCCTCTGGAAAGAAAAAACGAAAGAAGAAGTCACCGGTGATAACCGTGCTTGTTTCGATGGTCGTTATCATGGCACTTGTCCTGGGTGGACTGGTTGTATGGATTTTCACGAAAAACCCCTCCCTGGCTGACGGAGTGAAAAAAGTCAATGAACAGCTGCTTCCCGATGATGGCGTGGTGGTAGCCTCGGCAGCAGACGATGCAACACAAACCATCTATTCGCTTGCAATATTTCGTGGGGATGACACCCCCTATACCGCCATCATCTCTAAAAAAGAGGGCGAAAAACCGAAGGTCAATAAAAAGAAGCTCGATAAAGATGTGAAAACGGCCCTTGATGATCCAGATAGCACGCTGTGTTCAGCCGTCAAAGCACTGTCATGCAAAAAAGCATTGAAAGCGAAGAAAGCGCGACTAAAGTTTAAAGACTATGACTACCACTGGGATGAAAACACACACGTATGGAAAAACGGAAAAGCGAACTGTCATGCACATACGCTATTCGGTGTGCAAGACGGGTATCTGATCGGCACGCAGGAGGCACCCCAATATGCGGGCAATACACGCTACTATTCAGCGTTGGTACCCTCGATCACACTGTTTGATGCCACAACATGTGAGCCACTGTGGCGAAAGGTTTTTGAGCGGCCATCATACGTGGTTGTGATAGATGACGTGATAAGCGTGTGGGAAGGTGACCCCGCGCTGAGCGAAGAAGGCAATGACCCTGTTGAACAAATCATTAACATTATTGACAATAATAAACGTCGACACACCTACGAGCTGATAGCCGATAATGGTAAAGAAAATCTTGAAAAGCCTTATGGAAATGAACTTCCAGAAGAAGACCTGGATGAACCAGAAGAGGAAGATAGCGGCGCTGATCCCGAAGGAATGAGGAGCATCGACATCACCAACTCCATCGTACCGGGGGAGCTTATCGGGGCGGATCCGCAATGTTCAGTAGAGAAATTTATGCAACCGCATGAAATACCGAATGAAGAACAGAACTGCTGGGTGCAGTTGCAAAATGGAAGCGGTGTTTCAAAGTTTTCAGACTGGAATGAAAAAATTACTTTACGGACGGATACCCTCCTATATGGTGATTTCAATGATGATGGCTATGATGATGTTGCTGTCATGGTGAATGCCGACAACTCCACGGTGACGATTGGGCCAACAACCTTCGTGTGGATATATAATCCGGAAAAACCCGACACTCCCTCTATTGTGGTTGGTGGCCAAGGAACAGACGTTTTTGGAGGTAACCTTCAGTTCACAGACGGTGAGCTCCAAGCAGTGACAAATAATGGGTGCGTTGGCTTAGCGTGGAAATTCACAGGTTCTGGAAGCACATTGCAGGTCAGCGAGCCGAAGCACGAAGACATTTACAAGTGCGAGGGACTCTAAACCAACACTAGGCTACGTCTTCAACAAGAAGTCTGCGCAAAGCATCCAGTGGGATATGAATCCAATCAGGGCGATGCAATGCTTCATAGCGAACCTCATACAGGGCTTTTTCGACCTCTAAAGCAGTAATCACCAGCATCTGCGCGCTGGAGGCCTCGCTGGCGTCACTGTAGGAAAAATAGCCGTCCAAAAATGCTTGACGTGCCTTTTGACACCACTGAATTGAGGCTCCCGAGGTAGCCGCCGCATAGTCAATGGAACGTAGCAATCCCGCAATATCGCGGGCAGGTTGATCGGGTAGGGAGCGCTCGTAGGCAGGTCGTAGCGGTTCGCCCTCAAAATCTAAAATGTACCAACGCTCACTTGTGTGCAAACATTGCCCCAGGTGAAAATCGCCGTGGACACGTTGGGTACTTGGCAGCTGCCCAAGCTCATTCATCGAAGTCATCAGCAAGTCAAGTGCTTCAAGGATTGCCTGTTCAGACGACAGCAGCGGATAGGCCGCCACAGCTAAATCACGCTGTTCCATAATGCGTTGCGCAATAAGGATACCCGACATAAAATCGCCGGGGCCAAAGGCTTTCATCAAATGATCGTGAAGCGAAGCCGTCGTATGACCAAGTACGCGAAGCTCGTCAATGGCAGGTTCTTTTCGCGAGGCAAGCCGGCAAATATAGTCAAAACCGTCATCAGCGTGGTCAATAAACTCACACACCGAGGCAGTACAGCAGCGCATGGGGCCGTCCTCATTGGCGATAGTGATATAGCTTGCTGCTATCGGGTGAGGCATATGGGCCCAACCAACGCGAGCAAGTCCCATTGGTACATCAACTTCAGGTTGGTCACCAGTGGTAAGCACGCGGAAAAACTTCGCTGCAACCGGTGGGAAGGAATCGTGAAAAATCACGGTCGTATTCGACTGTTCACCACCCAGCGGTAAAGCCGTGTTTGCAGCGCGATGCAGACTATCAGCAATTGCTGCGGCATCGTAGTGGTCGGTTGAAGAGATCTGGCCCCGTTGTTCCATATCGGTAATCCAGGCATGAAGGAAAACGGGAGAGGCTGTGCCATCAATCAAGATCTGTGACTTGGACATTTCGGAAGAAATTTCAGAGGGCGAAGCGCCTGGCTGGTCGAATTGCGGTCTAAGTTTAGCCGTACCACTGTTCCTACTTGCAGTTTCCTTCATGGGTAAAATGCTTGGATCTTCTAAATTATCTAAGCTGTTTACAGCATTGTCGTGGGGGTGATGGAGCTGCTCGGTTGAACGTTCCCCAGCAGGTATAGGAACGTCATCTGAATCCAACAAACTGATGAAGCCAGGTGTGCTGGGGCTCCCCTTATCGATCACCAGTGGGATGTGAATCAAAGTGGAATCGTGCAGCTCAAGGATAAGAAGGCGTATGCGCGGGTCATCGCCCAGGCTCGAATAAAAGACGACGCGAGGTTCCCCGTCAAGCTGGTTGCCTGGAAACCAGCGCTGCTTAAGTAACCACGGAGTGATGCGGGTAATAATGTCGGTACGTGAGGGCCACAAAAAAATTTCCATCATGTCCTATCCTTTCACGATACGTGGTGCAGTAAAAGTAGCTGTAAAAAGAGCTTCAATACTGGCGTGTACGCGTCGTTTAGTAGTCGGGGGCAAGCAGCTCAATCCAAAAGAAGCCGTGTCGGGTCAACGTTATCTGCATAGTGTCGTCATCTTTCACCGTAGGAAACGGCGAATTGTGGGCGAGTTCGCGCGATGTCCATCCGGCCATTCCCGGTAGAGTCACATCCACGCAACGTGGTGTACCCGCCAGATTATAAACGCACAAAATTGTGTGTTGCGCATCGCGTCGCAAAAACGCCATTACCGCATCATTACTGGTAGAAAGGAGGTTCATATGGCCGGAACCAAATGCCGGGTAGCGACGGCGAATGTGGAGAGCCTCGCGCAGCCAGTTCAATAGTGAAGTTTCACGGCCCATGGATTCTTGAACATTGACCGCCCGCTGGTCCCAGTTAGGAGCATCGATCAGCGGCAGGCGGAAATCTTTGGGGTCAGCGGTAGAAAAACCAGCACTTGGCGAAGGATCCCACTGCATCGGCGTGCGAACCCCGTCGCGATCTTTGAGCCAAATGTTGTCGCCCATACCAATTTCGTCGCCGTAATATAAAAACGGTGAACCTGGCAGTGCCAGTAACAACGCGTGGGCCAGTTCGATTTTTCGGCGCGATCCATTCAGCAAAGGTGCAAGCCGGCGACGAATACCAATATTGGCCCGCATCCGCGATTCTGGCGCATACCACTGATACATTTTTGCGCGTTCTTCATCGGTGACCATCTCAAGGGTGAGCTCGTCATGGTTCCGTAAGAAAGTTCCCCACTGTGCACCAGTAGGAAGTGGCGGAAGCTCTGCTAAAATCTGGCGCATTCCCTGGCCCGACTCTTCGCGCAAAGCCGCGAAAAGGCGCGGCATGATGGGAAAATGAAAACAGATGTGGCACTCGGGGCGCGCATCGGTGCCAAAATAGTCAACGACTTCACGCGGAGGCTGATTGGCTTCAGCCACCATGAGTGTTCCAGGGAATTCGTCGTCAACCATCGCGCGCAACTCCGCAATAAAATCGTGAGTAGGCGACAGATTTTCACAATTTGTACCGTTTTCTTCAAACAGGTAGGGGATCGCGTCTAAGCGAAAACCATCGACACCGGTACGACACCAGTAGCGCACCACGTTTTTTACGGCTTCACGCACCGAAGGATTGTCAAAGTTAAGATCGGGTTGGTGGCTAAAGAAACGATGCCAAAAATACTGGCCGCGCTGTTTGTCGTAGCTCCAGTTCGATTTTTCGGTATCAATAAAAATAATGCGGGCATCGGGGTAATCATCGGGAGTATCACGCCACACATAAAAATCACCGTAAGGGCCTTGCGGGTCACTGCGCGAAGCCTGAAACCATGGGTGCTGGTCAGAGGTATGATTAAGTACCATGTCAATAATGATCCGGATACCGCGTTCATGGGCTGCTTCCACAAGGTCTGTAAAATCATCCATTGTGCCATACTGCGGGTCGACACCCATATAGTCGGCAACGTCATAGCCGCCGTCTTGAAGAGGAGAGGGATAAAACGGTGGCAACCACAGGCAGTCAATGCCAAGCCACGCCAAATAGTCCAGGCGTGATTCCAGGCCCTTAAAATCACCGATAGCATCACCATTGGAATCTGCGAAAGAACCAAGAAGAACCTCGTAAAACACGGCGTGACGATACCACAATGGATCTTCTTCAGGTGAGGGAACTGGGCAGGTATCGGTGTCAAATGTGCCAGTAATCAGTGAGGACGAAATGGTGTTCACTCATTCTCCTTTATTTTTCAGAGGGCGAAGTATCTGCCTAGCCTACCAGATTGCTGGATTGGGGCAAGCCAGCAAGAAACTCCGTAAAGCTGCTTCGTAAAACAAGGCTGCGTAATGTTGCACCGATTGATGCAAGAAGGCTTGTACCGAAGTCGCATGAAGCAGCTGTTGGCATCAGCCAACAGCTGCCAGCCTGTTCATAGTGACTTGTGATAATAATGTTTGCATACTGTGTGGATGGAGTCAGACCTCTGGTTTAGAGTGGCTCTACTGCAAAGACGTGGGCCATACGCGCGTAGGGGGCAAACTCAACATAATTGCTTAAACCCCATGCGTAATCATGACCATCAAGCTCATCACGCACCCGCATTACAGGCCCGTCACCGCTTACTGACCAGCTTAACCCTAGTTCAGATATATCGAGGTTGACAAGGCCTGACTGGAAGTTATTGGGATCTAGGTTGACGACAACAATTACCGTATCGCTGTTGCCACTGGCAGATTCCCAAGCCTCAACGTGACGTGAATAGCAGATAATATTGGGATTTGTTGTTGGATGAATCGTGATATTGCGCAGGCGTTGAAGTGCAGGATGCTTTCTGCGCGCAGAGTTCAACCGTGTTAGCACAGTCTCCATGGCAACAGCAGTGGGTGTTGAAAAATCACGTGGCTTGAACTCGTATTTCTCGTTGTCGATGCCTTCTTCAAAACCGGGACGCTGAACATTTTCAA
Source organism: Actinomycetaceae bacterium (assembly GCA_030540715.1). Lineage (GTDB taxonomy): Bacteria > Actinomycetota > Actinomycetes > Actinomycetales > Actinomycetaceae > JAUNVQ01. The sequence goes on from JAUNVQ010000023.1 coordinate 21,801, forward strand.
TCAGTTCATAGCCTGAATAGATCCCCCATGAGGGTGCACCTGTTGCCGCCAATACGGCACGTAATACGTGTGCTGCAAAGCCACCTCGTACCATAATTTCAGTCAAAATATCGTGAGTAGTTGGCCAAAATGTTGGGCGCATGACGTGGGCGGTGTCATGGGCGACCTCTTGGAAGTATTCCTCGAGTTCTTCTTTGGTGTTGCGCCAGGCAAAATAGGTGTAACTTTGATGGAAGCCTACAGCGCCAAGGGTACGCATCATGGCTGGTCGGGTAAAGGCTTCGGCCAGGAACAGCACGTTTGGATGCTTGTAGCGCATTTCTTTGAGCAGACGTTGCCAAAAAGCTACAGGTTTTGTATGCGGATTATCAACACGGAAAATCGTCACACCGTGGTTAATCCAAAGCTCTAACACATCCCATATTGCTTGATAGATTCCCTCGGGATCATTATCAAAGTTCAACGGGTAAATATCTTGATACTTTTTCGGCGGATTTTCCGCGTAGGCAATTGAGCCGTCGGCACGTTGACTAAACCAGTCAGGATGGTCTTTTACCCAAGGATGGTCGGGTGAACATTGCAACGCAATGTCAAGCGCAACTTCCATACCTAGGCCTTTAGCGCGTTGTACAAAAGCATCAAAATCATCAAAAGTGCCAAGATCAGGATGAATAGCTTCATGTCCGCCTTGATCAGAGCCGATTCCGTAGGGGGAACCAGGATCTTGTGGGGCAGAAACAAGCGAGTTGTTTTTCCCCTTTCTAAAGGTTGTGCCAATGGGATGAATTGGGGTGACATAGATAACGTCGAATCCCATTCGTGCAATACGTGGCAAAGAATCTGCGGCAGTGCGCAGTGTGCCCGTGTGCCAGGTGCCGTCCTCATCTTGATAAGCGCCGTGTGAGCGCGGGAAAATCTCGTACCATGAACCATAAAGTGCACGTTCACGGTCTACCTGCACGGGGTAGTCGCGTGAACTTTGAAGGAGGTCGCGCAAGGGATGAGTACGGAAAATATGGCGAATATTGGAATGAAGCCCCGCTGAAAGTCGCGCCTGGGATGACTTTGTTGTGTCACGCAGTTCCTGTGCTGCCTTGTGCAACAAGGCGGAAGCCTCTTTTGAGGGAGCTTTTTGTTGAGGGTTATTGTGAGCCTTGCCTTGTGCTGCACGCTCCATTAGTAAAGCGCCCTCTTCAAGTACTAATTCAACATCTGTTTGAGCCGCAACTTTGACACTGGCGGAATGTGCCCATGTTTCGTAAGGGTCAGACCAGCTGTCAATCCTAAATGACCACAATCCCGTAGCCACAGGTTTTACCCATGCTTCGCAGCGATCTAAACCAATAAGGACTTCTTTCATCCGTGAACGCTGAACTTCCTGGCCCTGAGGGTCAAGCAGGACAACTTCGGCGGCAAAAGCGTCGTGTCCTTCCCGAAATACAGTGGCGCGAACAGGAAAAGATTCACCTTCAACAGCTTTTGCTGGCCACAGGCCGTCTTCAATAACAGGGAAGATCTCGGTGATGGGAATACGGGTCAGGCGTTCGACCTCTGAAATATCCCACGGGTTTTTCTTGTTTTGGCGAAGTGAACGTTTGGTGGTGGCGGCGGGAGCCGGAGCCTCCTTTCCTTCAGTAGTCACCTGCATACCTATCGGTGCATCATTGCGAGCAGTATTTGCTTGCTGTGCAGGTGAGCCATCGGGCGTTGATACTGCGGGAGCAGCAGGAACAGTAGTCGTTTCTTGGCGTGTGGGCGCAGCCTTTGCTTCAGACACATTTGTTGCGGAGGCTCCCGAAGCTGGTGTGCCTGGGGTGGATTGGCTAGCTTCGGACACGCTGGGATCGCTACTTTGTGCGGTAGCTTGTTGCGCGGGTTTTTTGGCAGCCGTTTTCTGTGCGGCGCTTGTCCGTTTTGCCGTTGAACGTGTTGCGGATGTTTTCTTAGAGGTAGCTGCACGTGTGGCTGCTTTCTTGGTAGTTGCAGACGTGGTTTTTTGTGCAGCCACCTTTTGAGCTGTAGTTTTTTGAGCGGTGGTCTTCTTCGTGGCTCGTGCCCGCGTCGTCTTTTCAGGTGAAGCGGTTTTTGCTGCCGTAGCGCTATCTGTTTTCTTTACTTCAGAGGGTGAAGCTGTCTTCGAAGTGCTGGTGCTTTTTGATGAAGAAGTATCTAAAGCCTCAGCAGTTGTCGAAGCCCTGGAGGTTTCCGAAGCTGTGGATGCTTGTGAAGCCCCAGTTGAACTGCTTGCCCCACGCGTTCTTGTTGAGCGTGAAGATGCAGAACTCTTTGATGATGCAGCCATGACAGTAGTCTCCTTAAGAGGTAGATGGAGCGTATTGTGCTCCAATTTTTTCATAAAAGCAGGAAGAATTCATAGGAACCGCCAAAGGCCACAGCGAATCACACGTTATGCTTAGCACATAGATCATTCCCGCTTCACGTATGGAACGTGAAGTAGTGCACTTAGCAGGCCAGCATCTTGCGCGCAAAAAAGATGCGGTGTAAAAAGTCTTTATCCCACACGGTTTTTCAATGTATGCTTTCCACGCTGTAGGCTCAATGTAGTATGTAAACACGCATCCTTAATACACCACAGTCTGCATCTCACACTTTGCGCATTAGGCCTCGTGTGCCTCATAAATCATATTCATGGCGTGACGTACATCTTCCAAGGTGGCATTACCAACTTCGTTAGCAGCCTGGTTTCCTTCACGAAGTACCTGTTGTAGATAATCCTTTGACTCCAGAAGCTCTTGGCGTCGGGTACGAATCGGTTCAAGCATCTCGTTGAGTGCTTCTGTCAGGCGAGCCTTCAACACTCCGGCACCACCATCACCGATTTCTTCGGCCAAAGTCTGTGGGCTTGACGCGCCACCCGCATAACAGGTCAACTGTAAAAGATTAGCAACCTCAGGGCGGTTATCAGGATCATAAGTAATATGACGGTCAGCATCAGTCTTTGCGCGTTTCACTGCTTTGGCTACCTGGTCGGCGCTCATACCAAGCTCTACAGTATTACCTTTGGACTTCGACATCTTCTGTCCATCCAAACCCAAAACATAGTTCGCTTGGGATAATAAAGCCTCTGGACGGCGAAACACGGGGTGTTTCAGGTCTGATTTACGGCGATAACGTTTCTCGAAACGATCAGCAATAACACGGGCCTGCTCCAAATGAGGTAGCTGATCCTTACCAACAGGTACCAGATTTGCCTGGCAAAATAAAATGTCGGCAGCCTGATGAACGGGGTAGGTCAACAACAAACCTGACATTGGACGTTCCGAAGCGTCCAATTCAGCTTTCACTGTGGGATTACGATGCAATTCGGCCTCTGTAACAAGAGAAAGGAAAGGAAGCATCAACTGGTTAAGAGCCGGTATAGCCGAGTGGGTGAAAATCGTGGAACGCTTCGGGTCAATACCGCAAGCCATATAGTCGGCTAACAGAGAAAACACACGGTCGCGTATGGGGCCAACCCCCTCGCGGTCGGTGATTACCTGATAGTCCGCAATCACGATCCACGTGTCAATACCGCGATTTTGAAGGATAACGCGATTGTGTAAAGTACCGAAGTAGTGGCCCAAGTGTAGATTTCCTGTGGGGCGGTCACCAGTGAGGATTCGAAAACGTGAAGGGTCTTTATCGATTTCTTCTTCCAGCTGTGCTGAACGAGCGATAGAACGTTTCAAAGAGGCCTCATTTGTAGCCTCAGCCAGACGCTGCTCAACCTGTGTAGCGTTAGAAGCAGAAGTTGCGGTGGTGTTATCAGTAGTTGTCATGGAAATTATTGTAACCCTTCAGTTAGATAAATCCGCATCGACATTGGTTCGATGACTTGCACGGAGCCCGCTAAATGGCTATCGGGGCAGGGTTGTTGCACCCCCGGGCTGGGAACACCGGAATCGCTGGGGCTATCCCACGATGAATCCCATGCAAGGCCGTAGGGAAGACCGCGGCCCGGTGCAAGTTTTACGTCAGCTGGGCTGAGCGTTCCGTTGAATACCACAAGTAAATCAGCACTGTGAAAGGCAAAACCAGAACGCGACATTTGAAGCACGCGGTTGAAGGGATCATGCCAGGCATGAACATTGATGGGGGCTCCAAACCTGTTGAACCAGCCAAGTTCAGGGATAATATCCTTGTTAAGGCAGTCGCCCGACAGAAATTTTGGAGGGCGAATTGCCGGATATTTTTTGCGTAAAGCAATCAAATGCTGGGTTGTTTCGAACAGTTCCCACTGCCATTCATCAAGATCCCAGTCAACCCACGAGATTTCGTTGTCTTGACAATACGCATTGTTATTGCCGTATTGAGTGCGACCAAATTCATCACCGGCAACAATCATGGGTGTTCCAGCTGAAATAAGCATTGTGGCCATGAGATTACGGATCGAGCGCTGGCGCGCCGGCGCTAAATCAGCCAGGTAGGGTCTGTTTTCTGGCTGGTAGGGGTGTGGTCGGCGTTCTGTGTCAAAACCGGTACGTCCTTCCATACCGTGATTCCACGACAGGTTATTGTTGGAGCCATCACGGTTATCCTCCAGATTGGCTTCATTATGTTTATGGTCGTAACAGACAAGGTCTGCTAAGGTAAATCCGTCATGTGCAGTGACAAGATTCACCGAAGCATAGGGACGTTTCTTTCCGGGGACACTACCTGTATCCAAGATATCTTGTGAACCTGAAAGACGGGTGGCTAGCTCGTTTGGTCCTGAACCTTCCCCAAGGCCTTTTGCCTGAAGTGCAGCGTCAACAAGCCAAAATCTTCGTACTGCGTCACGGAACTTATCGTTCCATTGTGAAAACGGGATGGGAAACTCACCTGTGCGCCACCCGAAAGGCCCGATATCCCAGGGCTCGGCAATATGTTTGACATCTTTGAGAACTGGATCTTGTAGAAGAGCTGCAAAGAAAGGGTGGTCGGGCGTGAAGCCGTCATGCATCCTCCCTAAAGTCACTCCCAGGTCATAGCGGAAACCATCAATCCCCATTTCTTCCACCCAATAACGCAGTGAATCCAGTGTCATTTGGATGACGCGTGGATGTGAAAAATCAAGTGTGTTTCCACAGCCTGTAAAGTCTACATCAATGCTGGGATGCTCAGCGTTTAAACGGTAGTACATGCGATTGTCCAGCCCGCGCCACGACAAGCATTGTCCAGCTAACGATCCTTCGCAAGTATGATTGTAGACAACGTCAAGGATAACTTCCAGGCCAGCTTGGTGAAGGATCGACACCATTCCACGAAACTCATCAAGGACAGCTAGTGGCCCCGAATCTTGGGCAGCCTTTGTGGCATAGGAAGGTTCAGGGGCAAAATAAGACAGCGTTGAATAACCCCAGTAGTTTGATAGCCCTCGGTCAGTCAAAAATGCTTCATCCATCTTTGCGTGAACGGGCAGAAGCTCAATAGTAGTGACACCTAGACGTTTCAAATAGGCGACTGTGACCGGGTGAGCCAATCCCGCATAGGTTCCCCGCAAATGATTGGGAACTTCCTCTAAATCTTCCGTTAAACCACGTACATGCGTCTCGTACACTATTGTGTCATTCCACGGTACGCGCGGGCGTGGCGCAATGCCAAAACTACTGGAAGCTACGATGCCACGTACCGTATAGGGGGCGGAGTTGTGCAGATCGGGTTGAATCGGTTGAATTGGGTAAAGTTGTTCGTCTGTGGCGTGGGCATGAATAGCGGAACACAGTTCGATAGTGCCACTGATGGAACGTGCATAAGGATCAAGAAGAAGTTTATGAGGATTGAACCGATGCCCCTGGTCAGGATGCCATGGCCCCCAGACGCGAAAACCGTAGGGCGTGCCAAGGGCAATCCCAGGAACATGCCCATGCCACAAGCCATCGTGAGGGCCAAATAACTGGTAGCGTGTTTCCTTTGCATCAGGGGACAGTGAATCGAAAAAACAGACTTCAACTGCAGTTGCGTGGACAGAAGCAACAGCAACATCCACACCATCACCCTCTAAATGAACTCCAAGTCGTGTTGGCCATATTGCACGTGACGGTGCAAAAGGACTAGCGGGTGTGGCCTGGGAAAATTGTGTTTGTGTATCGCCATTCCACGCTGAAGTAGTGTTGACCAACACCTCACTAAGTTGAGTATGAGCCACGTCGGCATCAACGTTGGAAGACTTTTCCGTGGTATGAGGTGAAGAGTGCTGTTGTAATACTGTGTCTGTATCTGTGGGGGCCACAGTGGAATCACAATGACGATTCTTCTGTTCGTCGATGTCACCTGTGGTCGTATTCGCATTCGTCATGACGAGGGCTCCTGAGACTTCACCTTAATGTCGCTATCAGAAATTCTTGAACTTGTTTCATCTTGACATGTTTCACGGCGCTAAACGAATCGAATGGGGCTTTCATACGTTCTCATAAACGTGTAGTTGCTTACGCCTGAAGGAAAAGGTGCCATTTAGAATCGCAATTTTACCTAAATTGTGGCACTTTTGAGATATGAGAATCGTTGTCTGTGTGAAATATGTCCCCGATGTGCAGTCGCACCGTCGTATTGAATCTGGAACTGTTGTTCGTGGAGAAGAAGACAGTATTAATGACGTTGATGAAAATGCTATTGAAGCTGCCATCAGTGCAAAAGAAAATCACGGTGGCGAGGTCATTGCTCTTTCCATGGGCCCTGCCGGCGCTCAAGGCAGTGTTCGTCGCGCCCTCCAAATGGGAGCCGACCGCGCCATCATGGTAACCGATGATGCTTTGGCGGGCTCTGACGTCATCAAAACAGCGCGAGTGCTTGCTCAAGCTATTGAAAAAATTAGTTCAGAGGGCGAAGCCGTTGACTTGGTCTTATGTGGGGTTGCTTCGCTTGATGGAATGACCTCCATGCTTCCTACTGCGCTGGCAACAGTTCTGGAGTGGCCGTGCCTGGGTGGTGCCTCAACCTTTGGGATTGAGGAAGACGGGGTAACAGTGTCGAAGTTCAACGACGGATTCCAAGACATTCTGTCCGCGCCATTCCCGCTGGTAGCAAGTGTTAATGATGAGGTAAATCAGCCCCGATATCCCGGGTTCAAACAGATGATGGCGGCAAAGAAAAAACAGATTGAAACCTGGGATCTTGCCAACCTGCCCCAGGGGCAACAACTAGCTGATGGTGACTGTGCTTTCACCCAAGTGCTGGAAGCACATGAACGTCCGCCACGTCAATCAGAACACAACATTATTACTGATTCTGGTGAAGCTGGTAAAGTTTTGGCGCAATTCTTGAAGGATAATGGGTTTGCAGCTGGGCAGGAGCACATAAATGAGTAACGAAAAACTTGATACCTCAATCCTGGTCATGACCGACCACACTGGTAACGATCTTGATGGTTATGTATTAACTGACCATTCAAAACAGTTGTTAACCCTTGCGCGCAGCCTGACCACGGGCACCGTGATCGCTTTAGCACTTAACCCAGCACCAGAAGACATACCACTGAGTCACTACGGTGCCGATATTATTGCTATACCTCGGTTACAGGGGAATTCGCCCAGGGTTTCAGCTGTTGTGGCCGATGCTGTCAACGCATGTGTTAACCATTATCACCCCGCAGTGGTTTTGTGTGTATCAAATGCGCGTGGCCGTGAAGTTTCTGCAGGTGTGGCAACACTTCAAAGTGCTGGTGTAGCTGTCGATGTTACCGAGCTTACTATTGATGGCGGACAGCTGATCGCCGGTAAGGCAGTGCTGTCTGGTACATGGGAAACAAGATTTCATGTCACCAAAGGCTCACCTATTATTGCGGTAAAAACGGCGGGTATGCCCATGATACAAGCTGAATCACCTGGCGATGCTGTTCACGAAATTATTGATGTGGAATTTCGTCAGGCAGCAACTGCAATCAAAGTGATAAGTTCCAAACGTGATTGCGCGATAGCGCAAAGTCTTACCGATGCTGCAATAGTTGTGTGTGGGGGAGCCGCAACACAAGGTGACTTCACACTGGTAAACGCCCTGGCTGAACGTTTAGGTGCTGCCGTTGGTGCCACCCGTGTGTGTACTGACCAAGGCTGGATTGACCGCTCCACACAGGTTGGATTATCGGGTGTGTCAATATCTCCGCAGCTATATATCGGCGCTGGTATCTCTGGTGACATTCACCATGTTTCAGGTATTCGCGGAGCAGAAACAATTGTTGCCATTAATACCGATCCTGATGCACCTATCTTTGACCTGGTTGATCTGGGTATTATTGGAGATATGAATACCGTGATTCCGCAGGTTCTTGATGAACTAGGTGGCAGCGAATAAGCTGCATGTTCCGTAGGTTTGTTTCAGAGTGCCCACACTCATAGGCCTGTGCAACGCAGTTCTATAGAGGCAAGGAACCACGTCGCTCTTATATGCGGTACAAGACTGCTTTCACGGAGTGCGAAAAGGCCTACGAAGGAGCTTGGCATGTTTGATTTTCTCTTCGACCTTGTTATCGACATTGTGTCGGGGTTTTTGCCAGATAGCTGGGGCTCAAAGCGTCGCGACAAACGGGCGCGAAAAAAGGCAGCTCAGGATGGTCGCAATGCCATAAAAGACAGCGCTGGACAAATTCAGGCAAAGGGTGAAGATGGGCCCTGTGAGTCACGCTCGCTCTACCAGGTAACAAGTGACACAGTCACAAGGCATGCAGCAGACAACGCAGAGCATTTTCTTGCAGAAGTGCTTCCAGAAGGTTACGGTGGTGAGATTGAACTTGAAGAACTATATGATGACTATAAAGATCGGAAGAAATCTCAATCGGCGAAAAGAACAAATACACCGCCACATAAGATTTCGGGACTGGGAGGACAACCTGGAAGCTACCAAGGCAGTTATCCGAGTAGCCAGGACTATGTGCAGGGCCAGCCTGGCGTGCCATTCGTCCACCATGATGCACAGCACGCACGTCAGTCTGGTCAACAAACTGGTGTTCACCTTCCTCCACATAATTAGTCGGGTACTCAGTCAGGCGTATAATCGTGCGCTGTGACAACCATAGATAAAGAAGGCGAATATTCGTGATATATCTTGACTACGCTGCCGATGCTCCTTTACATCCCGAAATAGCATTGGCAATTACCGATGCCATACGAACTCTTCAAGGAGTCGGGGCAAACCCGTCCTCACTTCACGCTGCAGGACGTAAAGCAAAAGAATTCCTTGAACAGTCACGCGCCCGCGTTGCGGAAGTGGTGGGAGCCGATCCGCAGGAAGTAGTTTTTACTGGCGGTGGAACCGAAGCCGATACCCTTGCCGTTCTAGGAGTAGCCACGCAACGGTATCGGGCATGTTCACTTTTGAGTGACATAGTGATCTCGGCGTTAGAACATGATGCCGTTGTCCACGCCGCCACCTATGCTGGCCAACTAGGAATGACAACAACGCGTATCTTCGTTGATTCGCAGGCAGTGGTCGATACAGCTGCTCTTTCTCAGATTCTTCAACAGCAAGAACCAGCCCTTGTGGCAGTGATGGCCGTCTGTAATGAAAATGGAGTGATACAGCCCATTGAACAGGTTGTCCACACCGTTCGATGGGCTGAAGAAAACGCTCAATGGGATCGCACCGCCACAGCGTCAGCAGGTGCCACCCATGTACCAATTATTGTTGATGCCGTACAGGCACTGGGGCGGCTGCCGTTAAGATTTCAGCAAATGGGTATTGATGCCATGAGCATTGCCGCGCATAAAATTGGGGGACTCCCAAATTCGGGAGCTCTTATTATTACCCGCCAATGCGCTGTTGATTTGCCAGGGCGTGGTGCTGGTCAAGAACGAGGAATACGGCCAGGTACTCAAGATGTTGTGCTTGCGGCAGCGCTTGCTGCAACATGTGAACGCGCAGAATCCCAGAGGGAAGCCGAAGCAAAACGCTTGCACAGATTACGTGAAAAACTGGTTGCGGGCGCATGTACCATTCCAGGAGTGGTAGTTGCTACGCAGGCAAACACAGTCCCCGACATTACTCAGTTCGTATTGCAAGGGTGCGAAGCAGAATCCGTCCTCTTTGTTTTTGATCAGGAAAATATGTGTGTGTCGGCAGGGTCGGCCTGCCGATCAGGTGTAGCACGACCTTCTCCGGTACTGATTGCTCAAGGATACGACAGCGATCACGCTATGGGCGGTTTACGTGTGTCAATCGGGTGGGGAAGCAGTGATGAAGATATTGAACGCTTCTTGCAGATATTACCGCGCGCTGTTGAAGTATCGCGAAAACTTGTTAGCCGCAAAGTGGCGAAGACCGTAGGTATGAAAGCTAGTGAGACTTTTGCAGTGTCGAGCGGATCACAAGTGGGTAGCAACACCACAGAGGGTTTAGCTGATGTTTCTGAAAAATCAGTGGTATCTGATGAGGTGACACAATGAAGGTATTAGCGGCTTTATCGGGTGGCGTAGATTCAGCAGTTGCAGCAGCTCGCGCCGTTGAGGCTGGACACGATGTTACCGCGGTGCATATGGCACTGTCATCATCAAGTCAAGAATCGCGCTGCGGTTCACGTGGATGCTGCACTATTGAAGATAAATCCGATGCGGCTCGTGCAGCTGCTATGCTAGGCATTCCGTTTTACGTATGGGATTTGGCTGACACATTCGAAAAAACCGTTGTTGATGATTTTTTGGCTGAGTACCGTGCTGGGCGTACCCCCAACCCCTGTGTGCGCTGCAATGAGTTTGTGAAGTTTCGTGAACTATTGGAACGTGGCCTCATGTTAGGTTTTGATGCCGTAGCTACCGGGCACTATGCAAAAATGATTGACGGTGTCAATGGGCCAGAGCTTCATCGCGGTGAATGTTACGACAAAGATCAATCTTACGTATTGGCTGTGATGGGGCGCGATGCTCTTGATCATGTGCTGTTCCCGCTGGGGGATGCTATGACAAAGGCCGATGTGCGTGCAGAAGCTGAACGCCGGGGCCTTCCTATGTCAGAAAAACCCGATTCCTACGATATCTGTTTTATTGCCGATGGTGACACCTCTGGGTTTTTGCGGTCGAGGTTGGGCAGCGAAGAAGGACATATTGTTGATGTGGAAGGCAAGGTGTTAGGAACCCATCAGGGAGCCTACGCATTCACCGTTGGGCAGCGTAAAGGGTTACGTATAGAACGTCCAGCTGCAGATGGTCGTCCACGTTATGTGTTGGGTACCGATATGGCTACCAATACTGTGATCGTCGGTGCGCAGGAACTATTGTCGGTTAATCATATTGAATGTGATAATGCGGTTCTATTGGTAGAAAATGACCATCCAGGGCTGGCGGGTAAAGAAGTGACTATCCAATACCGTGCCCACGGACAGGAAGTGCCCGCTCAGGTAACCTACCGTGAGGGAGGGTTCGACGTGTCGCTCTTGCGTGATACACGGGCCGTTGCTTCAGGACAGTCACTGGTTGTTTATGATGGAACGCATGTTCTGGGGCAGGCAACGATTACACGAGCTTATCGTCAATAAACTGATGGTTGAAGCAGTTGACGTGCGTATATGAGTAACGTTGAAACACAATTTGGTGTAAAGCCTTCCTTATGGCGTACAATGTTTGAGCAACCACGCGCGAGTGGCGGAATTGGTAGACGCGCTAGATTTAGGTTCTAGTGTCTAAGGACGTGGGGGTTCAAGTCCCCCCTCGCGCACAGTATGGCGACTATCTGCTAAATAATCACTTGATATGATGGTGATATGACAAAAGAAACCAAACTTGTTCCCGGCGATAACGCTCCTGATTTTAGTGTGACAACATCTACTGGCTCCACCTTCACACTCAGTCGCGAGTTATCTGAATCCACTAGCGGTGTGATCGTTTATTTTTATCCACGAGCCTCTACACCAGGATGTACCACACAAGCCTGCGATTTTCGTGATAATCTTGCCAGACTGAGCGCACTTGGCTACAGTGTGATTGGTGTGAGCCCTGATACAGTTACTTCATTACAAAAGTTCGTTGATAAGCAAAAACTTGACTTTATTCTTGGATCTGATCCCGAAAAGAATGTGGCTACTGCCTATGGTGCGTGGGGTGAGAAGAAGAATTATGGTCGAGTTTTCCTTGGTATCAGACGCTCTACCTTTGTCATCAACAAAGAGGGCGTTATCGTTCATGCTCTATACAATGTGCGCGCAAAAGGCCATGTTGATCGCGTAGTGAAACTTCTTGAGAACTAATTTCGCGCAATCAACTGTGAACAGGCATGTCGGGGGGGGGGCGTCAAAAGACGTTGAGGGGTACGTGAATGTCGTGTTCAAATACTCAGCCGGCTTTTTGTTCCGTCTTGTTACGAGATACGAGTAAGAAAAGTAGAAAAGATATTTAATGCTAATCGGAACCTTTACCATTAATGTTTCGTTACTCACAGCTTTCATGACAGCGCGTTATGATAATCATTTTTGTTAAAGTTCTAAGGTTGGGCTTATTAATAAGAGGTACGTCTGTTCGTGCAGGTCTAGAGTAAGGTGTGTAAAATATAGTACATTACCACCTGTATTATTCTTTTGAGAATATGATATTTTGTGACCTTTTCTTTATATGCAATTGGTGTAAGTCTTACTTTCAGTACGTTTACTTTAAGTGAAGGCTTGGCTAATGTTGGAGTGTAAAACAATAATCGTAACGATTCTCAAGGAGAAATATGCGAATTCGTACCCTTTTTGGAAAAGCACTTGCCGTTGCTGCAATCCCAGCCCTTGCACTGGGAATGTCTGGCTGTGCAAAAGATGAATCAAAAGCTGGACAAGACAACAAAGACACGAAAACTGAAGAAAAAGCTAATGATGCTAAAGGTGGTCTGGAAGTTTTTGCTACCACCGGTTATATTGCTGATGCCGTCAAGAATATTGCCCCAGATGCCGATGTTTACACTATGGTAAAGCCTGGTGGTGACCCCCACACCTATGAACCATCAACTGAAGACACCGAAAAGATGGCTTCGGCTGATGTTGTGCTTTCCAATGGTTTGCATATGGAAGCGCTTATGCTTGACCAGCTTGCAGCCCTTGGCGACAAGCACCTGGCTGTTGGTGAAAAAGCGCTGAGCGAGGCCGACTTGCTGCCATGGCCCGAAAAAGGACCTAACGGTGAAGACCTCCATGATCCTCATATTTGGAACTCGCCAGACAACTGGCAAAAAGTTGTCACAGTTATTGCTGAAAAACTGGGTGAAACTGATTCAGCTAACGCCGACGCCTATAAGAAGAATGCAGAGGAATTCAACAAGAAGATTGCCGCTGCTAAAGAAGAAGCCAAGAAGAAATTTGATTCTATTCCCGAAGAAAAGCGTTACCTGGTAACTGGACATGATGCCTTTAACTATCTGGGTCACACCTTCGGCCTTGATATTGAAGCTACCGACTTCGTGACTTCAGAAGCAAATATGTCAGCCGAAGAAATCAACAAGTTGGCTGAAAAGATCGTTGAGCACAAGATCAAAGTTGTGTTCCAGGATAATCTGAAGAACCCTCAGGCGATTAACTCTTTGAAAGAAGCTGTTGGAGCAAAGGGAGGAAATGTTGAAGTCTCAGATCAGAAACTCTTTGCCGACTCTTTGGGCGATGAAGCTCCAGTTGATACCTACCTGGGTGTTTTTGAGCATAATGCCAATGCAATCAGCGAAGCTTTGTCGAAGTAAGCTTTGTTACTTTCACGTAATGTGTCACTGCGCTTAAGTGTCACTAAGAAGTGTCGTGCTCCTATGGAGTGCGGCACTTCTTCGATATAAAGAGCTTGTTAAGAGTGATTGTCATGATCGATATAGGTGTTTGAAGTAAAGAGTAATGTTAATGAATAACGAAAAGATTGTCTGTTCCATGAAAGAAGTCAACGTGGCCTATCACGATATGGTTGTTTTGCGTGATATTAACGTTGACATTCCTGCCGGTGTCATTATGGGTATTATTGGCCCTAATGGTGCAGGAAAATCAACCCTTATTAAAGCAGCATTGGGTATTGTTCCACGCCTGACAGGAAAGGTCAGCTTTTTTGACCAGCCCCTGGATAAAGTACGCAAAAGCGTTGGGTATATGCCTCAAGCAGCATCGGTAGACTGGGATTTTCCAGCAACCGTTGCCGATGTTGTCAAAATGGGAACCTACGCATCATTAGGTTGGCTTCGCAGGCCAGGACGCAAACAAAAGGAAGCAGTGGAACAGGCACTAGAATTTTGCGGAATCGCTGACCTTGCTCATCGCCAGATTGGCCAATTATCTGGGGGGCAGCGCCAACGAACATTCCTGGCCCGCACACTTGCTCAAAATCCCGACCTCTGCTTTATGGATGAACCCTTTGCTGGTGTGGACGCACGTAGCGAAGAAGCGATCCGTGATGTTCTTTTACGTATGCAAAGTGAAGGAAAGACGATTGTTGTTGTTCACCATGACCTTACCACTGTGGATAAATTCTGTTCAGATCTGCTGATCCTCAATAAGTCGGTTCTTGCCTGGGGGCCCTTAAAAGATACGTTAAAACAAGATGTTATTGACAAGGCTTATTCAGTTGTCAAACTTCCGGAGTGAATGGACACGCAATGTTTGAGATGATAAATATTTTCGATTTTTTCGGTAACTATATTTACCGAACAATGACTATCGGAACCTTTATGATTGGACTGGTGTCAGGATCGCTTGGTTCCATCATTTATGTTCGAAAACAGTCACTCATGTCTGACGTTGTGGGCCACTCCGCAATATTTGGTGTAATGGCGGGCTTCATTATTGCGTCAACCATGTTTGGTATAGATGGACGTTCAATGATTGTACTGGTGATAGGCTCACTGGTTGCTGGTGGCCTTGCAATGGTGTTAGCGAACTTCATATCCCATCATTCCCCAGTGCGTATTGATGCGGCAATGGCAATTGTGTTGGCTTTTTTCTTTGGTGGGGGAATGAGCCTGTTTTCCTATATTCTCAACTCCACTATCCCCAATCGCGGTGGTTTGAGCGAATATCTATTTGGTAACGCATCAACGATGACATGGCTTGATATTCAAACAATTTACGGATTCGGTATTATCATTGTCATCGTCATGGTGGCGTTGTGGAAAGAAATTAAACTTTTTAGCTTCGATGTGGCCTATTGTGAATCACAAGGCTTCCCCATGAAAGTGTTGAACCCGCTTGTCTCAGCGATTGTGGTACTGGCCATTGTGGTTGGCCTGAAAGCTGCAGGGTTGGTATTAATGGTTGCCTTCGCAATTATTCCCCCAGCTGCCGCGCGTCAATGGACAAATCGACTCAGTACCATGATGGTTGTTTCTGGTGTGATTGGTGCCTTTGGGTCAGTTCTTGGCTCCTACCTTTCGGTATCTATTGGAAACATCCCTACTGGCCCAATGATTGTTATTACATTGAGTGGAATCTTTTTCTTTTCGCTGCTGTTTGCCCCAGGACGTTCCGTTGTGATGCGCCAAGTGGTGCGAAGGCGCAAACGCAAGGCAATTCTTGACGAAATCACTCATCACGTGAATGCTTCACAAGGAGGCCACATCTAATGTCTATCAGAGATGGTGTTTTACTTCTTGCGCTGGTAACAGCACTGTGCTGCGCATTACCTGGCATATTTATTGTTTTACGTAAACAATCAATGATTACCGATGCGATTAGCCACGCCGTGCTTCCAGGTATCGTCCTTGGCGCGATCATCACGGGAAAGGTCAATTCTCCGCTATTAATTGTCGGTGCTGCATTGACTGGTCTGCTGGTAGTTTTAGGAGCAGAATATCTAGATCGTTCAGGTTTAGTGACAGAGGACGGTGCACAGGGCCTGCTGTTTCCTGCACTGTTTTCTTTAGGTGTGATTTTACTGTCGGTCTACTATAAAGGCTCGCACTTGTCGCAACGATCTGTGTTAACAGGTGACTTAAACTTTGCAGCATTCATCCACTGGGAAACAGAAAACTATGACCTTGGCCCACAGTATATGTGGGTGATGATTGTGGTACTGCTGATCAATATTGCCTATCTGGCACTATTTTGGCGTGAGCTTGTGATGTCCACATTTGATCGCGAACATGCCCAAACTATTGGCATTAAAACAGGTATTTTGCATTACGGGTTAATGGCACTGGTGGCTCTGACAATTGTTGCCGCGTTTAAAGCAGCAGGTTCCGTGCTTGTTATCGCGTTTTTGATTGTTCCCGCAGCAATAGGTGTGCTGGTGAGCAAAACTATGTGGCAAATGGTTGCTGTTACTGTGGGATCGTCACTATTTGCCGCCTATTTGGGATTCGAGATTGCCTATCAGCTGAAGATTTCAACCTCGCCGATGATGAGTCTGGTAGAAGGCGCGGTTTTCCTCGTGGCATTTTCTGGCATGTTCATTGTGCGTTGGGTTGCCCAAAGACGTGCCAAGAAAGAATCAATGGCAGAAGTTGTATCAGAATCTGCCCTATAGTGTGCTAGGGCTTGTTCACCCCATCCTTTAGAGGATTGGTGTCCGTGGGTGACTACTAGATAGAGTGTTCTTACTGTATGAGGCCAACCATGGTGCCAAAAATAAAAAATGAATTAACACGTCAGCAAGCATGCGCGCGCAGTACTTGAAACAGTTTTTCGTCACCTAAACCGTCGCGCAGCCAATCGCAAGGACGACAATCATTGAGCACCGAACACGGTGTCCACATCCATTGAGCAAGCCGATCGTGGGGATGGTGCCGAGACGGTAAAAACTCGTCAATGAGCACCGCAATACGCGGGTCTATTACACGGTCACGTGTAAGCTGCCATGTAGGAAAATGCCAGTATCGTCCCGAGCGTACTGCAATGAGGCGTCCTAAACGTAGGGCATTATGGATAGCTTGACGTGAAATTCCAAACCATTGAGAAATCTCGGGAGTAGTGCAAACCGGCCCAACGCTGGTGGTCAGTCCGGGCATGGCAGTGGCAACACTAAGAGTGAAGGAAATAATCTCATCTTGCTGTTCATCACTCACAGCACAATTATTTCGCGTAAGTTCGTAACGCAATCGGCTTAACAAAGCTTCGATACTGTCACCTTGCGACATGGGCTCACGATGAAAAATCACAGAAAAATCCGTCATTTTCACAATTCCTTTTGCTCCAACACGAGGATAGGCCCCCACTACAACAGTCATTGTTGCGGTCCCGCACTCCACATCAACGAGATAGAAAAGAAGGAATACCTTCTTTAGTACACCGCCGGGGACTCGAACCCCGAACCCGCTGATTAAGAGTCAGCTGCTCTG
>JAUNVQ010000024.1 GCA_030540715.1 Actinomycetaceae bacterium
AACTTCGCCTCACACAGCACTTGGAAGCCATTACAAATACCAAGCACAGGCATACCGCCGCGCGCAGCCTCAATAACTTCACTCATCACAGGTGCAAGCGACGCAATTGCTCCGCAGCGTAAATAATCGCCATAGGAGAACCCGCCGGGTAAAACGATTGCATCAACCCCGCGCAGGTCAGAATCCTTATGCCACAGTTCGACTGCATCAGCACCGGCAAGTTTTACTGCCCGCTGAGCATCATGATCATCAAGTGTTCCAGGAAATGTTACAACACCAATGGAAGCCATTATGCCTCCTCATCAGCATGAACACTAACAACGTCTTCAATGATTGGGTTCGAAAGCAACTCATCTGCGGCTTTACGTGCAGCTTCAAGATGAGCTTCAGTAACCTCGCCCTCAACATCCAGCTGGAAGCGTTTTCCTTGGCGCGCCCCAGAAAAACCAGCAAAGCCCATACGGTCAAGTGCTGCCGCAATAGCCTTGCCTTGAGGGTCAAGAATTTCCGGCTTTGGCATGATTTCAACAATGATGCGTCCCATAACTATCCTTTCAGCTGGGAATTTGTGTTTTCGAAGGGCGTAAGTGTCTCCACCGGCTCCATAGACTGGTCGGCCTGCTTCGCAGGTGTGGCAGTCTTGGCAGAAGTTGGGTTATTTGTAGATACAGAGCTGCCTGCTGTCTGGAACTTTGTTCCTGCGAGCATCTCAAAGGCTTCAATATATCGAGCACGTGTTTGTTCCACAACCTCATCGGGTAGTTCAGGAGGTTCTTCACCACTGTGACGATCCCACCCAGATTCGGCAGATGTGAGCCAATCACGTACGTACTGTTTATCAAATGATGGCGTCACGCGCCCCTCAACCCACTGGTCAGCAGGCCAAAAACGCGATGAATCAGGTGTCAACACTTCATCACCTAACACCAATGTCGCCAGCACATCCCCCGCCGAATCCGGCAGGTATCCGAACTCAAACTTGGTGTCAGCCAAGATAATGCCGCACCTAGCGGCAATATCGCGAGCACGCTCATATACAGCTATCGATACATCGCGCAGCCGTTCGGCATCACTTCGGCCAATACGTTGTGCTACCTGGTCGAATGTAATATTTTCATCGTGTTCACCAACGTTGGCTTTCGCTGCTGGGGTGAAAATCGGTTGTTCCAGTCGCGAGGCCTCAACCAGTCCAGCAGGTAGTCGATGTCCACAGACCTGTCCGGTCTCTTGGTAATCAACCAGCCCTGATCCCGTAAGATATCCGCGCACCACACACTCAATGGGATACATCTGCAAGTTGTGGCAGATGACAGCACGATCACGTACAACTTGAGGAATAGCAGCATCGGCCTCTGACATTATATGACTATCAACCAGTGGCGCTAACTGCTGAAACCACCATCTGCTCATTTGCGTTAGAATCGCGCCTTTATCGGGAATCGGCGTGGGAAGAATAAAGTCATAAGCCGAGATCCTGTCAGAAGCCACCAATAGTAGCCGTTTTGCTGAATCGACGGTGTCATCTTCGGGAATGTAAAGGTCACGAACCTTGCCTGAACGAACATGTTTCCATCCTGGCAGGTCACAGTTGGTGGCATGATATGTGACGGCGCTGGAAGGGTAAGCCGATACGCAAGAAACCGCAGACAATTTGGAGGCGGCAATATCGGTATCACGTCTCATAGTTGCCATTGGTTTAGGGCTTTGACGGTCGTGGATTCTTCGTCGACTTTGCTGTAGGTGTACCCTTGGATACCCGTACAGTCTTTACAGGCTTCTGTTTGTCAGTCTGTTGCTGTTCGCGTTCCTTTTTTGCTGCCTCTAAACGTGCTTTCTTAAAGTCTTTTGGTTCACGAATACGCGCGGGATCTAGCAGCTCTCCGCGGCGAATCTTCGTTGAACGCGGCGCATCTATACCAATACGAACAGCATCTCGGTGACATTCCACAACGGTAATTTCAACATCATCGCCGATCATAATGGTCTCGCCATCGCGGCGGGTGAGCACTAACATATTCTTCTTCCCTAATACGTGTCTAGCGAATTGTTATCGAAAATGGGAGTCGACACTTTCGTTTGCACCGGTTGTTAACGCAGGCTGGAAGTTCCCATACTACCTGTTTCGACTACGCATTTCCAAGGCTATCTAGTTCCTTCTACAGGTTCAAGATGCTCGTCGGTAACACTTACTTACATTATAGGTCAGTTAGTCGTTCTTCAAATACCAATTCCCATTGCTTTGCTGTTGCGGGAGCTCCTTCAAGCAGGCTCACTGGCACAGATTGTTCAAGCATGTGACCAGGCATCTGAGCTTCCCAGACATTGAAAAATGCAAGTGCCTGCACTGATAGATGTCCTGGAAGATTTAACAACCATTTGTACAAGGTCTTAGGTTCCTCTAATGCGTTGACAACAACCCAGGTAGATGCAATATCTGTTTCTTCAATCATTTTCAGCGTCATGCGAGCGTGCGCTGGTGCGGCCGCATCAATAAACACTACGTAACAGGTAGCCTGACTGTGGTCTTGAAGAAGTTTTTGAAGGTCATCAGTGTTTCGTGCGCGAAGACCTTGACCTGGAAGAAGTGTTTTAGCGCCACACAAAATCACATGAGCTTCACCCGGTGTTCGCATAGCCAGATGTCGCGCAGTAGAGATCGTCTGTTGAGCATCATCCATGTGCCCAAGTACCGCTACAGCCTGTTTTCCCGTGACGGCTTGGGGGCGAACAGGTTGCGGAATATACGAGCACAGTTTGGTAAGCGTCTTTGGGTGCATAGCCGTATATGAGTCTGGGATTCCAATCGATTTCAGATCGGCTTGCAACACGAGTCTTTCTTTTTCAGAGGGCGTAGTGTGGGACTCTACCTGCGATGTTGGTGTATGTGTAGCCACTGGTGGGGCTGATTTCTGTGGCGCTGTGCCATCTTGGTCGTTATTGCCACCACGGAGATGTCCATAAGAATTCGACTGTTCTTCGCGTTGCTGTTCAAGAAAGCTCTGCGCCTTTGCTCGAAGTGCCGCACTGCGAGATGCTCGCCGCGAACCACGCACTCGATAAAGCAGGGCATCCAGATCGCGGTTCAGTCGTTCAGCTTCGTCATCAACCTGTTCGCTAAACTGTGCACGCGTTTGCGCCAAAAGCTGCTCTAATGCCTGGTCAGATGGGATATGCGACATATCTTTTGACTCCATCTGTTTACCTCCGATAGTGGGGTCGTTTTCAACGCAGATTTTACATCGAAAATATGATGGAACTCTTATTTATAAGGTTCACTGCTTCCAGGATACCTGTGCGCAAGGTCAGCGCAAAGTCATGTTCATTGGTGCAACAGTCCCACTTCTTACCCAAATATGATCTACGTCTCGCAGATAAAATCATTCGTTCCTTTATTCCTCTTGGTTCTCAGACTTTTTCCGCATATCCTTGATGTAGGTTCGGAATGCCGAATTTTATTGATATATGTACCGACAGGAGGACATACATGCTCGACGTTGACAAGGTACTAACAGATGCCGGTCTTACCAATCCACACGTAATTGACTATGTGAAGGAATGGGCCGAGATCACACAACCGGAAAAAATTGAGGTGATTAGCGCTGACGATGACGCTCGTCTGATCAAAGAAGGTTTGGAAACAGGTGAAATCGCACCGGCTGGCAAAGGCAGGTACTATTCACGCTCCTATTACAAAGATACCGCTCGCAGTGAGGAACGCACTGTTGTTGCCACTGCCACAGAATCGGACAAGGGTGTATATAACAACTGGAAGCCTTCTGACGAGGTCAAAGACATCCAGAAGAAGCGCATGACCGGCTCTGCCAAAGGGAAGACAATGTACGTAATTCCCTACCTGATGGCTCCGCAGGGCTCCCCAATGGAAAAGTATGCTCGTGGTGTTCAGCTCACTGACAACCTCACCGTATGCTTGCATATTATTCGCATGGCACGCGTTGGTGCTCAGTATTTCGTGGATGTAGATGATCCCGATTACTTCGAGCGTTCAGTCCACGTCACAGGCGACCTGCCAAATCTTGGCCAAGGCACCGAAGATGACCAGCGTCTGTTTGCCACAGTTGCTGATGAACGCACAATTTTGCACTTCGGTTCAAGCTATGGTGGCAACTGCTTGTTGAACAAGATTGCTCACGGCCTGCGCCAAGCAGCCTATGACGGCTGGAAGAATAACTTCCTTGGCGAACAGTTCATGCTTATTGGTATCAAGGATAAAGAAACCGACAAGGAATACCACATTGCAGGTGGCTTCCCCTCTGCTTCGGGTAAAACAAACCTTGCTATGATGCTTCCACCAGATGCTCTTGGTGACCGCTACGATGTGTACTTCTATGGTGATGACATTGTGTGGCTGTGGGTCAATGAAGACGGTGAAGTCTATGGCATGAACCCAGAATACGGCACATTTGGTGTTGCTAAAGACACCAACTGGAAGACCAACCCAACCGCTATGAAGGCTATCGAAGAAGGCAACGAAACACTGTTTACTAACGTTGCTTACAACCCCGATACTCAAGAACTGTGGTGGGAAGGTAAAGACCCTGAACCACCAGTTGACGTTGAAGGTTGGTATGACTGGAAGGGCGAAAAGATTTCGGATCGTCCTAAGGAACGCCAGCGTTCGGGTGAAAAGGGTGACGAGTGGGCACACCCCAACTCACGCTTTACCGCTTCGCTGTCTGTTGTACCTAACATTGCTCCTAACTATGAAGCACCTGAGGGTGTGAAGATCGACGCCATTATCTTTGGTGGTCGTTGTAAAGACCGCGAGCCATTGGTTCGCGCACTCACCGATCTGCCAAATGGCGTGTATGACGGTTTGACACTGGGAGCTGAAGCAACATTTGCTGCCGAAGGCAAGCAAGGTGTTTTGCGCTACGACCCCATGTCAATGCGTCCATTCATGAGCTACCCAGAGGGCGACTACGCTGCACACTGGTTGAAGGTGCTTGGCGAAGCCAAAGAACTACCGATCTTTGCACACGTCAACTGGTTCCAGCGCGGTGAAGATGGTCGCTTCTTGTGGCCAGGCTACCGCGATAACTTGCGCGCTCTTCTGTGGCTGCTTGACTTCAAAGCAGGCCGCGTAAAGGGTAATGAAACCGCTGTTGGCGTCGTTCCAACACTGGAAGAACTGAACTTGGACGGCTTCGATGGTGACATCGATGACGTGAAGAAGGTTCTGGAAGTTGATTTGGACCGCTGGGCACAAGAACTTGAGATGCGCGAAGAGCATCTTAAGCAGTTCCCCTCACTCCCACAGGAGATTTGGGATGCCCACAACAAGATGGTTGAGGCTGTGAAAGAGGCTCGCGCCTAGCAGCATCTTTTATCCGTGTTAATGCTGTAGCTTCAACACGGGTAGTCATCGGCTTTTAAAGGGGTGGGTGCATGAATTCATGCACCCACCCCTTTCATGCTGTTTTTATACTGTCTTATTGCTGCTTTGACTTGTGGGCTGCCTTCGTTTTCTTCCTCCCTGTTCATAGTTACCACATCTCACCATAGCCCCTACACATCGATGAGCACGCTTCACCTCTTAGCCTGTAACTCCCACTGCCTCCTTAGTGCGGCGTGACACAAAAAAGAGACCAGGCACGCTACCTGGTCTCCTTCACATATTTGGTTGTGATAACTAAGCGGTGGCGGGGTAAGGATACTGACCAATCCCTGAGGAAAGCATGGGGTCTTTTCTCTTCGGTCAGAAATCCTTCCGAAGCCATATCCAATTCCCTCGCTTATGTTTTCTACTATACGGTATATTTTTCAAAAAGAAAGTTCAAAAAAACTTAGATTACACCACTCCAATGTTTAACAAACTTTAACTACATGCATATATGCCTATCTTTTTAACTATTGTGAGAACCCTCCAATTATATTTTCTACCATCTGGTAAATAAACTATGCACTCATAGTCGCATAACAACTTTCACTGAACACCTTAAAACGTCACCGCTGAACAGGCTTTTTGGAAACGAATACCACCCACCCTTCTACCACCCACGCCCTCTCACACCAACACCCTTTCTGCAACCCAAATTCTTTCACATAGAAAAAAGTTAGGATGAAAGACCCAAGAATTATGCTCATCACCCCAATTGGAGATTTCTGTGTCATTCATCACATTTTCAATTTTTTCGATATAAAATTTGTATGCACACAGCCCAACGCCCTCTCAAAGGCTTCCCATAATCGTTATGGCGTGCTAATTCATCGTACATTCGCCCGAATTAATCAGTACCATAGTGTGCATCAAGTAGCTCGACAGTGGGCACAGAGCTTGCCACAGCTATCCCGGAAGGTAAGGTTCACACAGCACTATGACACAGTTAATGCAGTTATTGAAGCCACTTGCCTCATTGAAGAATTCATCAATTTTTTCATTAACAGTTGACGGCGAACTATGGCAACTCACCTCGACCTCACATAACGATGACGTGTTTCACCTTATTGAGGCAAGGATTTTACGTCGCACCTACGGATTACTTACCTACCAGCCAGAACTACCCGACGCTGTCTTACGCTCTATGTCTACTTCAGCACGTCAAGCCAAGGTTTGTGTTCTAGTTGACACTCATGCCCTGCTAGAACCAGAGGATGCTTATATCGTTGATCTGCGTCATCCCCTGGTTGTCAATGGTGCAACACTTCACGCCCAACAAATTGATCTTGGAAGCAGCTATCCGTCTTCCTTCACCGTTAAGAAGCTCCGCTAAAAATCGTCAGTCAAGAGCTTCAAAACACAGCACATTCAGCTATCTAGACTCCCTGTGCAATGTCACGGCGATAATGCGATCCCTCTAAGTCGATATAGCGTACTGCCTCGTAAGCTCGCATACGCGCATCAGCGACACTTTTGCCTTTACCAACAACACATAATACGCGCCCACCCGTAGCAGTCAGGGTATTACCTTGAGCTTGTGTACCACAGTGAATCAAATCGACATCAGGCGTCGATTGAGCGCGTGTGACACCTGCGATAGGGCGTCCTTTACCTACCACCTTGCCCGGATACCCCTCATTAGCAACTATTACTCCCACTGCCGCATCGCTACTCCACGATAGTGGACCAAAACTATCAAGTTCACCGCGTGCAGCGGCCAACAACAACTGGGCTAGCGGTGTTTCTAGTCGTGGCAGCACTACCTGTGTTTCGGGGTCACCAAAGCGAACATTAAACTCAACAACTTTGATTCCTTTACTAGTCAAAGCTAGCCCGCAATACAAAAGCCCCACAAATGGGCATCCTCTAGCAGCCATTTCGTTAACTGTTGGCTGAGCAACCCTTGAGACCACCGTGTCGATGAGATCCTTCGGTGCCCATGGCAGCGGGGAGTAGGCCCCCATGCCCCCTGTATTTGGGCCGGTTTGTCCTTCGCCTACACGTTTAAAATCTTGTGCAGGTTCCAAAGGAACCACAGTTGCGCCATCGCTGAGACAAAATAATGAGACTTCTGGACCATCTAAGTATTCTTCCACAATAACGTGGTGTCCAAGCTCACTAATACAGTAGTCAGCATGGGCAAGGGCTTCTTCGCGAGAGCGCGTCACCAACACACCTTTACCTGCCGCTAAACCATCATCTTTCACTACCCATGGCACTGGATTGTTTTCGCAATCAACTGCAAAGTCATCCAGTGCTGTCTCAATATCAGACATAGTCTGACACAATCGCGACTGCGCTGTTGGTACACCGGCGCTGCGCATCACATCTTTTGCGAATGCTTTTGACCCTTCCAGTTGTGCTGCAGCTTTTGAAGGCCCAAAAACAGGAATACCAGCATCTTGCATAGCATCAGCAAGACCGTCTACCAGGGGTGCCTCTGGCCCAATAATCGCCAACTCAACAGCATGTGATTTAGCAGCTAATGCGATCACAGAGCTATCACTTACATCAAGGTGAAGATTTGTTCCTAGTTGGGCGGTTCCTGGATTACCTGGAATTGTAAAGAGGGCATCAGTTGAAGGATCACGTGAAAGCGCTACCGCAAGCGCATGTTCGCGTCCTCCGCTCCCAATGAGTAGGATATTCATGATACCAGTGTAGAGCGAACTCACCCTCAATGGCTATTATTGTTAGTAAACGTCAAGAAAACGAAATGGTATGGGACACATCATGTTGGAATACCCACAAGAAAATACGGATCGGGAAGAACCAGCTGGCGCTGCAACAACACATTCCCCTGACATTCCTGTTGACACTCCCCAACCTCCCCCCGCAGCCTCAGGCTCAATTGATGACCATGTGATGGGCCGTATTACCACCATCGTCAATAACATCACCAATGCATTTCACGCACGTATTGTTGGCCAAGATAATCTGTGTGAATCATTACTGATTTCTTTAATCGCCGGTGGCCACATCCTGTTGGAATCCGTACCAGGTCTGGCAAAAACAACGGCTGCTCATACTCTTGCTGATGCTGTACAAGGCTCCTTTCATCGTATCCAATGTACCCCTGACCTTATGCCAAACGATATTGTGGGAACTCAAATCTACAATATGCACACCGGCGAAATGTCAACCCAACTTGGACCAGTTCACGCTAACTTCGTCCTCCTTGATGAGATTAATAGGTCGTCAGCTAAGACCCAGTCAGCCATGCTTGAAGCGATGCAGGAACGCCAAACCTCCATTGGAGGAAAGATTTATCCTGTGCCGCAACCATTTATGGTAATGGCAACACAAAACCCGATAGAGGAAGAGGGCACATACGTACTGCCTGAGGCTCAAATGGACCGCTTTTTACTGAAAGAGATACTTACATATCCATCACCTGTGGAGGAGCTCTCCATTATCGACAACACATTATCAGGCGACTATGAGCAGACTTTCAACAATGCCCCCGTAGCAACATTGGATGATGTTCACCTACTGCGTCAACAGCGACGTAATGTGTATATTCATCCCGCGATTCGCGCCTATATTGTTGACATTGTTAACACTACACGCGGTTTTGGTCCAGCGCCGATAGCAGGGTGGTCACGTCAGGTACGTGTGGGGGGCTCACCTAGGGCCAGTTTAGCCTTAGCACTTTGCGCGCAAGCTCTCGCGTTAATACGAGGACGTAAACATGTGATTCCTGATGATGTGAAAGATATACGTCACCGCGTATTAAGACACCGCATTGTGCGCACCTATGATGCTTTAGCTGATGACATTACCCCTGAAAATCTGATTGATACTGTTTTTGCACAGGTGGTGGTCCCCTAAGTGCGTTCATCATCAATGCTTCACCGGCTAAATTCGCGCCTGAGCATGCCAATTTTGCATCACGTTACCGGTATCGTTGAAGGCTTGCATGTATCTTCAGGTGCTGGGCAGTCTCAAGACTTTTTAGACTTGGTGCCTTATTCCATTGGTGATGACGTATCAATGATTGACTGGAAGTCCTCAGCTCGTCAGGGATACCCCATTATTAAGCGTTTTGAACGCCACACACTCGCAACAATGATCATTATTGTTGATTGCGGTCAGCATATGGCGGCCCTAGCTGCACCGTGGCATGATGATGAGGTTGAACGTGGTGCGCCGCAAACATCCAAAGATCATATTGGGATTGAGCTACTGGAACTGTTTTCATATTTAGCCCTTTTACGTGGTGATAAAGTAGGTATTGTTGCCGGTCACAGAGGGCATATCACAACGCATGTTGCGCGGCATGGAAAAGAACATATTCGCCGTATGAGCGCTGATGTTCAGCGGCTGATGAGCCCCCACTCCCCACCGGGCGATTTAGCAGCTTTAGTGCATCGCGCCCGCATTGTTACTACACGCCCTTCCATCATGATCGTGCTTACCGATACGGCCGTACCCAAGCCGCAGGTACTTGACGAACTGAAAAAACTCACTGTTAAACACTGGGTGGCTGTGGGAACAATCCTTGACGCTAACCCTGCGACTATCCCCCACGCTGACCCCACTACGCAGATCACCCCTGATGTATGTCGTGGTAATACTCCCTTTCAGCATTTTGCCTTGGATAGGCATCTTGTTGAAGAAATCGCGCACACTCAACGTGACACCGTTCAATCAATGATGGCTGCGTACAAGCAGGCAAAGATACACCATATCCCCCTTGCTACTCAGGCAACATTGCCCAATGTTTTAGAACGCTCTTTTGCGAAGGGCCACTGTGCCACATATACAGGTGGTGGTCGATGATATCTTGTATGGCAGCACTTGCCGCGGGAAATATAATACCGCAACGTATTATTTCAACAATATACTACGCTTGCGTCACGGCTAGTAAAAACACCTCTGAACCCGCGCTGCAGCCAACTTCTGCTTTTAGTATGTATGTGCTGGCCTCAGGCTTAGGTTTGGCAATTTTAGGGCTTGGTTTATGCGGATGGTTGCTTATTTATCAACGAACAGTGGTGCGACCCGCACAACTTGCCACCGAAGAAATTGAGCTAACTCTTGAAGAGAAATCCTATCTGCGGTACAGGGCCGAGCTCGAAAAAATTATGCATGCCTACAGCAGGGGAATACTTAGCCAACACGACCTGTATTTACAGGCTGCCGCCATTGTTCGCGCGGCAGTGACACTGGCCTCTGAACGTAATGTAGAAGTAATGAGTCTTAAAGAAATTGCTGCTGCGTTTCCTTCATGGCCAGGCCTTGCCGATGTCATCTACTACCTTGAAAGTCATTCTTTTTCGCGGCCTGTCACAAACAGCACAGATACCATACAAGCTGCCACTAACGGCGATTTTGTTGATGAAGGTGGCACTTTGCCCGATCCCAGCGATACCTCGGCTGCCATCAACACCACCGTTATTCACAACAGCACTCCTACAACAATGAACACGCCTGACGCTGTGCCCAGCGCCAATGACTATGCCACCGCTTGTCATCATATTGGCCTTGCAATAAGGCTACTCACGTTGATGCGTGTCAGGCCAAGGGAGCAATAATGGACTACCCCTGGAGTATTGCAGCCGCCGCGATGATCATGATTGGCATTGCCCTCATAATTTATGCACTTGTCCGCCGCCCTCAACCAGCAAAAATTAATTGGATAGCCTATTCTGCGCACTATGCGAAGGGACCGCGCTTCCGTGCACTCGTTGCCAGTTTACGACGAACAGTTATTATTCAAGGTGCCACAGTATGCGCGTTGATATTAGTAATCTCGCTGATGGCTGGTGGACCTGTTACCTCTCATACTCACCGTCAATCCGATATTTCACGCGATATCGTCCTCTGTCTTGATGTCTCAGGGTCTATGTTGAACACTGACCGTAAAGTCACACAGTCCTTCCGTGAAATCATTGAGCATTTTGAGGGCGAACGCGTTGCCCTTCATGTCTGGAACTCAACTGACGCCACCGTTTTCCCACTGACAGATGACTATGACATGGCATTATTTGAGCTGCGAAAACTTGAGAACCTCTTGAAACAAGCTGATGTTGACAACTTCGGTTCGGCGCTTGTCAGTGATGAACTCTATGACTTTTTAGAACTCACCATGCCGATGGGGGCTGAAGGAACCAGTCTTGTAGCCGACGGGGTAGCATCCTGTGTATTGGCATTTCCTCAAGCACCTAACGGCAGAAGCCGTACGATGATTGTTGCAACAGATAACGAGCCCCAAGGCTCCTCCGTCTATACTCTTGACCAGGCAACAGATTTGGCAAAACAACGCCATGTCAAGATATTCGGCCTGTACAGTCATGATTCGTCACTGTATGGCATGCCAGACTTTTATTCCGAAAGTGAGGCCCAAAAGCAAAAAACTGAATTGGCGCAATCAGTAAAGAAAACTGGCGGAAAGATTTTTGATGTCTCTGATGCTCAAGGTATACAAACAATTCTTGAAGATATTGACCGCCAAACAAGCAATAAACAAAAAAAGGGACGCCTTATTACCACTGTCAGTGATAATAATCTGGTATATGCGGTAGTGTTGATGACCCTGCTCAGTATTTTATTTATCAGCGCGGGGGTAAGCCGACGATGACTTTTTCCTACCTTATATCGCCCCCATTGACAGTGGTGTGGGCACTATGTTTTACCCTGTTGGTACTGTTTACAGCGTGGAAACGAAAAAAGAAGCTACGCCTGGTGCGTGCCCCCAAACAGGCCTTTCGTCAAATACATTGGGCACTTGTACGACATTTATTGATGATCGCAATGATGGTCATTATTGCATTCACACCTCAGATAGCAACTGAAAGTTCAACAAAGGTAAGCGCAACAGAAATATATTTACTGGTTGACACAACTGGATCGATGGGTGCTTTAGATTATCACGGCCAGGGAGTATCCCAGGCTGGTCTGAAGGAAGATGGAACTCCTTTAGCACCGACATATCAAAAAGGCCAGCAGCCTCGCTATGATGGTGTACGTAAAGACATTCACGAATTGATTGACAAAGCCGGCCCTGTCCGTTTTTGTGTGATCACCACGGCTGATAAAGGTGTTATCGAAATTCCACTCACCACGGATAATCATGCTGTTGAGACGTGGATTGACTACGGTAACGTTGAAGACCCTAGCCAGTCCGCAGGATCTTCACTGGAACGAGGCTATAAGAATCTGCTGAATGTTTTACGTCATTCTTATAAAGCTCAACGCGATGCTACACGCCTTCTTTTTGTCTTTTCTGATGGCGAGGAAACCGTTGACCCTCACACATTAAAAAAACCCGCCGACTGGGCTTCTTTAGCTCAATTCATCAAGGGAGGTGCCGTTTTCCAGTACGGAACACAAGAGGGCGCAAAGATGCCTTATCACGCGCATTTCCTCAGTGACGATAGTGCCTCACTTCCTCAATTTATTGAGGACCCCGAAACGGGCAAACCAGCTATTTCTCGTGCTGATCCGAAGAATCTGCAAAAAATTGCTGAAGAACTGCAGATTGAGTTTTTTGATCAAAACGATGGCGCATCTTTGGACAGGGTACTGTCACAGCACGGTGAAGACGGGAAGAATCTACTTAGTGAACGCCCAGTGATTGAATACCGAGACTTCATCCTTCCCTTTGTTGGTATCTTGGTGATTTTAGTTGGTTGTGAAGCAGGATCATATTTGCGTTTCTACGAGCGTATGCGGAGGGATCATGTCATCGGAAAACACTAAAGCCCCACTGCCTTCCTCGCCACACAATAACCCAGCTTTCACAGGAGGCCCCACCTCCAGCAGCCAAGGTGACAAAGCAGCTGGGGTATCGTCCTCTACCGATAATACCTACCACCCCCAGGTTTCCCTACCACTACCAGTTGACCCGCACCTCCGTGGGGAACAAACGCAGCGCTTCAAAGTTTATCAACGCCATCGCTGGATGCTATGGATAGGGTTTCCCGTTGCCGCTCTTCTTGTAGCACTAGCTTTAATGATTATCGGGGTGTGGGGATGGTCAGCCTTTGGCGCGCGAGCTGAACATCAAGGTCATCTACAGCAAGCCGAACGACATTTTGAGCTACAACGCGATGTTATTCCCTGGTTGGAACCATGGCGAACTTCCTACAATATAGGAACTGTTTATGCAGGCCAAAAGCGTTGGGAAGAAGCTGAAGATGAACTTAAACAAGCTCTTGAACAGGTTCCGGCTGCCTACCGTAATAGCGAGGGCAAAGCAGATGCGTCCTCTCCGGAGTGCAGTGTTCGTAACAACCTAAGTGAGGTGTTGGCCCAGCAGGCACACAAACACAAGGAGGAAGGGAGAACCGCTCAGGCTCAACAGCTTTATTCACAGGCTGGCGACTATCTGGAACCATGTGCATCAGGTAAACCTGTAGATCCGATGGAAGATCTTACGGGAGAAGAACAAGATTATCCCAAAGATCGCAGTGAACAGGCAAAAAATGCGAAAGATAAATACGACGAGTTAATGAAAAAGGCAGGACGTGGTAAAGAAACGTCGAAAGATACAAGTGCCCCTAAGAAAAAGGATGATCCGCCACCTCCTACCTCCCCTCAGGCACCTTCGCACGGCGATAAGCCTCATGACAAACAGCCCCCTCCAGAGGATCCTTCCGAAGAGGCACGACAGCGTCAGCTCAATTCGAAGAATCACCGCCCCCAGGGATCTACACGCCAAAATCAGAAAAAAGATGGGTATTCTGATGGGCGTAACTGGTAATCATGCGTGGTGAAGCGATAGCGATTCTCTGCACGCATATCATTGTCTTTTCATGTACAATTTCAAAGGGCTATCACTGGCGCACACCTAGGTTCACCATTTTTCACAATCAATGAGGCACACTATGACAACATATCGACACAGGGGGCTAGTTGGCCTTGTTGTCTGCCTTGTTTTTGTACTGAGCGGTTGCCAAAGCACAGTCAAACTTGAGATCTTTCAAAATGATACTTATAACTTCAATGTAGATTTTTCTTTTCCCCGCGAAAAACGGCCTACCTATTCTTGCGATGAATTTCGCCGTATTCTGGGACAAACCTCCGATACTTCGCAGCTTCGTATTGGCGATAAATCAACAAAAGACCGAATTGCCTGTACACTTGCATTTGCGCAGCCTCAGCCAATCTCATTAACAAAAGCACCCTTTGCGACTATCAGCCGTAAAGGTGATGTTTTCCGTTTGCAGCTTGCCCCCATTGATGACCTGAAAATGCTGGCAAATGACGATATTGATTTCACGTTAATGGTAGTTTTCCCAGGCCCCGTGTTGGGAGCCTCGGGCGGTAAGGCTGCCATAATTAAAGGCAACACAGTCACCTGGAAAACACCCTCTGTCCTTTATAAAGGTTTTACTGCTGAAGGTAAAGCCTATTCTGGGCCACCAATTTGGCTTCGCGGAGTCTATATGACACTTATCGCGATGATCACGATGACGCTGTTAATGTATCTTTTGCGACGTACACACACTATGCGAAATATCCGCACATGGGCTGGTCAATATGATGATGCCGTAGGAAGCCCCCTGAAACGCTCACTTCACCGACTTCACAACACCTACTACGCGGTTATTGACTATTTTTATGTTTTGTTTACCATGCGAAAGCACTAGAGGAACGACATTTACGGTGTAGCTAATCCGTGGCACACCGTATTGTTGTTTACCCCCTATCCATATTTTGCCGAAGAGTAATTCTTAGACCGAACTTAGGCCTGCCGCCGTACAGTCGTTAAAAGCATAGATACTGATATTTAGCTGTCATGGCCTCAGCTTTGCCTATCTGTCAGTGATCGCATCACTGTTGAAATAGGTCACGATCCGATGAAGTGCTGTTTGTAAAACAGGAAGAGGGCAAGCAATGTTGATCCGAAAGTAGTGACTGTACTTTGCGCCAAAATTGGGCCCTGGACTAACGATAACATGTGTTTTTTCCATCATATCCTCAACATCAAAGGCTATATCATCATTGACTTTGATCCACATAAGATAGGTGCCCTCGGGAATATAGGTCATTAGTTGCGGGGCCTCGTCACGAATACGAGCAAAAGCATAAGCAAGATTTCGATCAATAATTGTTCGAATAGTGTCCACCCACGATGCCCCATGATCGTAAGCAGCACATACGGCTGGCAGCGTAAAATAACTGGGATTCAAAAAACCTATTTTTCGCGTACTGGCCTTTATTGCATCACGCAATGTCTTATTACCAACAAACACTGTTGCCGACTCGATTCCCGCCATATTAAATGTTTTTCCTGGCGAGTAAACAATAATAATTTGTCCGCTGGCATAAAGATCAGGCGCTATCACCGACAGTGGAATATAAGTGGGGGCTGCCTGGGTATCAGTATGTTGCCAACTCTTAATACCCGTATCATTTGCACCTAGAGATCGATCCACTTGGACAGCTTCACATATTGCACTCTGCGCGTATTGTTGATGGCGAACAATGTCGGCATGAATATCGTCGCTCAGAATTCGAATATGGTACTGCCTAGCCAGGTCTGCAAGGCATTGCAGCTCGTCTTGAGTCCATACTCGGCCCGTTGGGTTATGCGGTGAATACCATAAAAGACTATCAGCTTTGGTAAATGCTTCTTCCATAGCCTGCCAGTCAATGCGGTAAGAATCAGATTCTTTGATCAATTCAACATCAATTATCTGCGCACCTCCAGCCTGGAGAATTTTTATGATCGGAGAATAGCTTGGTCGAACAACAGCAACGACTTCCCCCGGACTGATATGGTTGATATAGGCGCTAAAGAACTCGATGACTTTCGGAAAAAACACGATGTCATCACTATCTACCCGCCAGTTATGTCGAGTGTGAAACCACTGTGCAGCCGACTTTTTGTAGTGATTATCCAATCGGGTATATCCATAGATTCCGTGTTCCGCTGCGCGCACGACCGCCTGTTTTACTACTGGAGCTGTAGTAAACTCCATATCGGCTACCGACAGCACTATGGCATCGTGACGGTAGCTTTTAGGGACGTCTTCCCATTTTTCTGACCATGTTCCCCACCGTGATACCGGCGCATCGAAAACGGGATCGTAAAGTTGGTCTAAGTGTGCCAATATTTCAGTATCCGTCATGTCCTGCCATCCTTATTCATTCCGATACATATGTGAACCGCTGTCTGTGAAGTTATTTGTTACTGCTGTAGGGCCCGTGATTCATAGCAACATTTTACAGTGCGTGCCTGCACTGTAGCCACGACGCATCACACTAGGTTCACCTAACAATTGGGGAATATACGCACGTATAAGCAAAACATATTACTGTTCATCGCGTGTGCCCACCCAACGCCCTCTACGGAATACGGTGAACCCATTCGTCGGTGAGGAACTTTGTCTCTACCAACTTGCGTGCTCGCTCCAATTCCTGGGGACGAACAGCAGAAGCCGTGCAGTTGTATGTGCGTCTAAAGTGGTCCAAGAACACTTGAATAATCTGTTCGCGGGCCATACCCGTTTGCGAGCGCATAGGATCAACGCGCTTTATCGCAGATCGATGGCCCTTGTCGCGCAACTTTTCTTGTCCGATACGCATACATTCCAACATCTTTTGCGCATCAATGTCATAGGCCATTGTCACATGATGCAATAAGACACCCGACGAAAACCGTTTTTGGGCAGCTCCTCCGATTTTTCCCTGGTCGGAAGCTATATCATTAAGCGGCACATAATGGGCTTTCACACCGATTACCTCCAGGGCTTCCATCACCCAGCGGTCTAAGAACTCGTAAGATTCCACAAAACTAAGGCCTTCGACCAACGACTGTGGAACATACAGCGAGTAGGTAATACAGTTCCCGGCCTCCATAAACATGGTACCACCACCGGTGATCCGCCGTGAGGCTACAATACCGTGGCGGGCAATACCTTCCGGATTTATCTCGTTTTCATAAGATTGAAAGGACCCCATCACCAGCAGCGGTTTATCCCATTCCCACACTCGAAACATCGGACCGCGCCGACCTGCCCCCATTTCCTCACTCAACACCTGATCCAAAGCCATATTAACCACCGGATGCACCACCGGCCCATGAATTACGTCGAAGGTAAGGTCATCCCAATCCACCGCATATCCCAGGGTTCGGCGCACCGCAACGGCAATCGAATGCGTATCCACACCGAAAAGCTGGTCGCCCGGATCCATTGCGCTGTTAAGCGCTTCAGTCATCTCCTGCGCGGTCGCATTGGAAGCCATCCCCACAAGAGCAGCATTTATCCTGTTTAAGGCATCATCTGGGTCAAGGAAGAAGTCGCCAGAAATACTGATTGATTCTATTCGCGCCGGGCGATTTTCATCGTTGGTGGCCGTGTGTGTCACGACATCCGCACTTGCCCCGTGGGGCGTATTCGTTTGAGTATCCGCATAGGGGATTTTTCTTTCAGAGGGCGTTGCCACAGCGTCATCGTCTAGCTCAACATCAACAACAACAAGTTTTCCACCTGGAACTTTATATTCGCCGTGCATATACTTTCCTATCGATCTGATACTGTGTGTCGGCTTGGTAGGGATCTGGCGCGCTACCCGATATTTTCTTGCACCAACGCGTGCCAGGAAACCCACCAGGTCAAGTGGGCCTACCTCCGGAACCGATCCGCGTAACTACCCCTGTTTACCACAACTTCTGCCTGGGTAAACCAGTTATCTGACTACGGACAACCCATCTATCAATGCAACCCAACCAACCGCCAAGGTTCAGGATTTTTTCCCGGATACCCGTGTGCGCATCTGCCTTTGTGTTCTACTGTTTGGCCAGTAGGTCGTTTCGGACGATAGTTTCCTCGCGGCCGGGGCCAACACCTATCACCGAAATTCGACATCGTGAATAATCTTCAAGTGCATGGATATAGTCTTGGGCAGCCTTGGGCAGATCGTCAAAGGTTCGCGCCTTGGAAATATCGCATTTCCATCCCGGGTGCATCGTATAGATTGGTTCGGCCTGGGCAAAATCTACCTGGTCACTTGGCATGGTGGTCATCACCTGACCATCGGGCAACTTGTATCCAGTACATACGGGAATTTCATCGTAGTCATCAAGAACATCCAGTTTCGTAATTGCCAAGTCTGTTAAACCGTTAATATCGACTGCGTAGGCAGCAACCACCGCATCAAACCATCCAGTGCGTCGTGGCCGACCCGTGGTCACACCGTATTCGCCACCGAGTTCACGCAGCTTATCGCCCTGTGGACCTGAAAGCTCGGTCGGGAAAGGCCCTTCTCCAACTCGTGTGGTGTATGCCTTGGCGATTCCAATTACACGGTCAATATGTGTAGGGCCAACACCGGTGCCTGTACAGGCACCACCGGCGGTACAGCTTGAAGAGGTCACATAGGGATATGTTCCGTGGTCGATGTCAAGCATTGTAGCTTGACCTGCCTCAAAGAGCATATGTTGACCAAGTCGCAGGGCCTCGTTTAGCATAGGTGCGCTATCAATAATCATGGGAAGCAGCCGTGGCGCATAGGACATAGCTTCTTCATAGACCTTTTTGGCGCTGAGTTCTTCTACGCCAAGTGCACGGAAAATAACATTCTTTTGTGCAACGATTGTTTCGATTTTTTCTTTTAAGAGGTCGGGGTGTCGCAAGTAATTGATGCGTAAGCCAACACGATTCATTTTGTCGGCATATGTGGGGCCAATACCTCGGCCGGTTGTACCAATTTTACCTTCGCCAAGAACCCTTTCTGCCAGGCCGTCGGCAATCTTGTTATAAGACAAAATCATATGCGCCTGACCAGAAACTTTCAGATGGTCGCAGTTAATATTGGCGGCTTTGAGTTCGTCGATTTCTTCGAACAGAACTTTAGGATCAACCACTACACCGTTACCGATCACACATGTAGCCTGCTGCGAAATAATGCCCGCTGGAATCAGGTGGAGGGCAAACTTCTGGCCATCCACAACAACGGTGTGACCTGCATTGTTACCACCATTAAACTTGACAACCCAATCAACGTCCTGGCCAATAACATCCGTTACTTTGCCTTTGCCTTCGTCTCCCCATTGGGCACCTACAACAACTATCGCACTCATGTGTCAGTCCTTTATCTTGATTATTCCTGGTGGTATCGGGGTTCGCCCGCGTGCGCCACCTGTGACTTGCGGGCCTTTCGGCTTGCAGCTTCGCAGGCGTTTGGCGTGGCGGATTGACGAACCTTTCAGGCTCACCGTCACTTGTCAGTGGCGCATATCCGCTGCTTTTTGCATCGTTTTTGCACACTAACTTCGCGGGTTTCCTTGATAACCACCGCATGACAGTCTACCCGTTTTCCTCGGCACATGGAAAGCGTTGAGCAATTATTGTGCACTCAATTATCGCGCAAAGATAAAAGATATCCGATAACACGCATCTGTCGCGCTCCTTCATCAACAGGTGGTTCTTACCTGTGGGAAAAATGGTCCTGCACCAGATAACTAGCCGCTCCCCCATGATTACGGGCTTTAGACATGTAAGAAACGATGACCCTGCCACAGGGGGAAAGGCCCGTGCAAAGAAGGGGCTGTGAGTTAAAAGGTTCACCAAAGTCCCCCGAAACACAACCGCATCCCACACCACCTGCTACCCAGAAAAACCACTCAAGCATGTCAATCACCCAAAGCACAACCTTAAACCACACGACCTGCCACCAGAGAAGTAATCGCTACCCCACATGTGGTGTTAACTATGTTCTTTTGTGGTATCGGCTTGTTTGTGTGGCTCAGCGACCACATTTCTGTATGAACCACATCATGCGTTGGCACCGCATCAGTATGTCCCCAAAAGTGGCTTAATAGTCAGCGGGGAAAAACGAATCAGTTTGTTCATCGTAGATGATACGTTTCATCTGACTTCCAGAGGGGCCTACTGCACAGTAGTCACCTTCTTGCATTTCTTTTTCTTCAAACGTGACAGATCCGTCCTCTTCAATCTGTGGATTGATCATCCATGTATTACAGCGCAACGAACCAAATGCGCTGTTTGGCACTTGATGTGGTTCGCCGGTGGAAGGATCCCACATCCAGGCATAATAGCTGATGGAATAGTTATTTCCCCATAAAACTTGCAATGCTACCAACGCATCTTCATATCCGTCTCCGTTAAGATCTCCATAGAGGATATCTTCGCCCTCCGGTGCGTCACGATTGTTAAGATTTGTCACATCTATTCTGACATCGTCTTCACCATAGTTATTGTCCGGGGTGGATGCTACACCATCTTGTAGTTGGACTGGAATATTATCACCTTGCTCGAAGTGATGAATCACAAATTCCGCGTTCCTGAAGTCAAAACGTCGAATAGCATCTGTTTCCTGCTGTGGCGATTCATCTTCTGATACTTCGCGTGTTGATGGGGAGGCAGACTGGTTATTGGCCTGCTCCTTCTTCGCAGGAACAAGCTCATAAATTTGTCCATCATCAGCATTTTCAATAAGTGCTTCAGCCCGAGCAAGAGCTTGTTCCTGAGTAAGTTCATCCGTACCCAATTGCTGTTGAGTGAATACATCTGTCGTATCATCGCCTTGGCTTTGGCTATCGCCATTTGTCGTCGCTGCATCGATAACAGTAATTGAGCTATCGGTAACTGTCACAAAACCGGATCTATCCAGCTCCTGTTTCCACGCTACTTTTCCAGTCCCCAACTCAAATGCACTAATGGAGTCTACGGGGGTTTCGATACTTGGGGGTTGGGTGTCACCGGTGGCATCATCATCTTCGCCCTCTGATGTAACGTTAACAACGGTACCATCAGATGAGCTTGCAATCACATACCCTTCTATCACCCCGAATAAATATCGGGCTTCAAAGGTTTGACCGTTACACACCCAGTGGTTGTTCTTCCCGTTCCAGGTGAACTGAGTGTCGTGATCGAATTGAATACTAAGGTGTTTTTTCTTTGGTGTCTGAGCGTGAGGGCAGGCCAAGCCATCCACACTGTCACACAATACCCGGTATGGGTTGGCAAGAATCTGTGGCATTGGTTTGGCAAGTTTTGCTTTAATAGCAGCTTCTTTTTTACCTTCGCGCATTTCAATAATATGCGCTTGCGGTATTGGTTTTTCGGAGTCATCATTATTGACCAACACAATTGAATATGTTGTATCTTTTGCTGCAGCCGATGCTATGACGGCTCCATCTTCGGGAATAGGTCGCACGTTGGCAACCAACGCGCCGTATCCATAGGAGGCTTTCCCTTTGTTAATAAAAACAGTCACCCACAGACCAGTTGCTATAAGGGAAGCAATAACAACACTAACCACCAGAGCAGTCACTATTTTACTTCGCGGCTCTTTGGGAGCATTATGTGGCAACTGGACTGTCTTGGAAGGCGTCGGTACTGGCACGTCTGGTGTTGCAAGTGATTGTGCGCCCGGATACCCCGTCTTGTAGGCTCTGGTATCTGCGTTCGTTTGTGGCGTTTGTTCCAACAATTGCACTTCGTGTGTTTCTGCCCATTCACGCAGTTCAGGATAGCAATTTGGGTGCTCTTTTATTTCACTCAATAAGTCTGTGCGCTGCATTGCAAGCGCATATAACTGTTCGGAAGTAAGCGACGGATCGAGTGTCATCGTTGTCCTCTTTCCCTATAAGGCAGTAAGCTCCCCATATCAGATTAGCACTACTTCCTTACAAACAGTTCCCTCTAGCATAGGGGGGAAACGATGACCCTGCCACAGGAGCGTGGGGAAAGGCCCGTACAAAGAAGGGGCTGTGAGTTAAAAGGCTCACTAAAGTCCCCCGAAACACAACCGCATCCCACACACACCACTGAGGCCCGCCCCCCTGTACGAAGAGGAGCTAATAATCAACTGGACGCAGCGAAAAAATAGATACCCCCTGTACGGGAGAGAGGCTTGAGGGTAAGGGAAAAGGCCGGCTGGCACAGGAAATAATGTATCCCGTGTGCCGGCCGGCCTTTAGCCTAGAACTAGCGTATCAATTAGTCCATGTATTCTTTCAATGATTTTACGTGAACTGCATCGCTGAGCGGTGTGTGATTACCGAAGCGATGGTTCGTGATGGATACCGCTTGTTCGTGGACAAATGGTAGCACTTCAACACGACCCGAATAGGTCACTGGATGATGCCATACAGCAACATCAATGGCCCCGTCCATCGCCTCGCAGGTTGCCTTGTAATCGCCACCGATCAGGCGCAGGCGACCATCTAAGTTTTCAGTGTGTGGCGCCCACTGGCCAATGCGCCGATAGAACTGTTCGTCACTTTCACGCAACACCTTCACACCGTTTCGGGTAAAGAGTTCTTCCAGCATTGGATCCAGATCATCATCAACCGAAATCTCAAGTGGTGCACCAACGGCAAGACCTGCAACTGCCACACCCAGAAGTTGCCACTGTGCCTCGCCCTTGGCACAACGAATCTTGGTGGGAAGCGCCATGTAACGTAAGATATTGACTTCAACACCCAGATCTGACGGATCATGGCATTCACCGAACTCATTATTGACCGCGTGATAGATCGATGACAGCAAGGCTTTTGCCTTTATACCGTCTTCACCAGGTAGTTTGTTAGCAATATCAAAGGCAGCTTGATACAGGGGTGATGCTTCTTGAGCCTGAGCACTACCGTGTGCAATAAGCACTGGATCGCCCTGTGGTTCCCATTCACCGAATCCATATAAATACGATGGCCCACCGGCCTTGGAACCGGCTCCGATATTGGAGCGTTTCCAGCCACCGAAGGGTTGGCGACGCACAATAGCACCTGTAATACCACGGTTGATGTAGATGTTTCCAGCTTCAACCGTGTCAAGCCACTGATTAATCTCATCGGCATCAAGCGAATGAAGGCCCGCCGTCAATCCGTATTCGGTAGCGTTTTGCCATTCCATTGCTTCTTCGAATGAATCGGTGCGCATAATACCAAGAATTGGACCAAAGTATTCTGTGAGGTGATACTCGCATCCCGGTTGAACATCAACACGTACACCGGGTGACCACAAATGACCCGAATCGTCGAGTTTACGTGGCTTGATAATCCATTTCTCGCCTTCACCAAGCGTTGTTAGACCACGCTGAAGCTTCTTGTCATCAGCCAATACGATGGGGCTCATTTCTGTGGCAAGATTTGTTGGATAATCCACCACCAGTGACTTTACAGCGTCAATAAGCTGATTCTTAAAGCGCTTTGAACGTCCAACCGAACCCACCAAAATCACCAGTGACGATGCTGAACATTTTTGGCCTGCATGCCCAAATGCCGAGTACACAACATCGCGAACCGCCAGGTCAAGGTCGGCAGAGGGCGTGACAATAATCGAGTTTTTACCCGATGTTTCCGCAAGAAGCCCCAGTTCGGGGCGCCATGAACGGAAACGTTCAGCTGTGGCTGAAGAACCGGTGAGGATAACGCGCTCAATCACCTTGTTCGAAATAAGGTGTTGACCAAGTGAATGGTCAGTGAGCTTCACAAACTGGAAAACATTCTTTGGTACGCCGGCTTTCCAGATAAGTTCTGCCAGCAGCGCACCCGTGCGAGAAGCCTGCGTAGCGGGCTTAAAGATCACTGCTGAGCCAGCCGCCAAAGCCGCTACTGACGAACCGCAGGGAATAGCCATCGGGAAGTTCCACGGTGGTGTTACCGCTATAACCTTTGCGGGCTTATACTTTGCACCTGGCTCGTTAAATACTTGTAAAGACTGTTCGGCATAGTAGTGGCAAAAATCAACAGCTTCTGATACTTCAACATCTCCTTGATCAAGTGGTTTGTAACATTCTAAAGCAGCAACCGTCATGAGTTCTTTACGATGTTGGGCCAGTACGCGCCCCACATTATGCAAGATTTCAGCACGTTCTTCTGGACTGCGACGCAGCCATTCTTCAGAGCCTTTCTTGGCTGTAGCAACCACCTTGTTGACTTCATCAAAAGTGTTGAGCGTATTGTTGGCAACCGTCTTTTCACCCAGTGTACATCCGGGAATATCAGCAATAATCTGCTTTGACCATTCAATATTTGCAGGAAGTGACGGATCGGAGTCGGCAATGTTATTGAACTTCCATTGACCGCGCGGATCCTTATTGTGGGCAACAACATCTTCTGCAGTTTCGGTCAAACGATTTTGCTTGCGGTTAGGCTCGGTTGGCACATCAAACATGCGTTCAAAAGCATTGACAAAGCGCTGTGTTTCTTTATCAACAACATCTTGCTTGTCTAAATCAAAAATATCGGACATAAAGTTTTGCGGTGCAGAGTTTTCCTCAAGGCGGCGAACCAGATAGGCGATTGCCACGTCGTATTCCTCGGGATTCACCACGGGAACATAGAACAACAATGGTCCGACATCTTCAGATACAGCCTTTGACTGAGGTGAAGCCATACCCGAGAGCATCTCGAACTCTACGCCATCTTTGATAGTCATTCCACGTGCTTTTACCAGTTCATAGGCGTAGGCAACAGTAAAGAGGTTCATCCCGGCAACACCGATGTTCACATTCTTAATATTGTCGGGGCGCAGAGCATATTCCAAGACACGCAGATAGTTTGCGTCAGTCGTTTCTTTATCTGGTAGCAGTGTCATAGCCCAGTCATGCATTACCGCTTGGACGTGCTCCATTGCAAGGTTGGCGCCTTTGACGACACGAACTTTAATGGGGGCACCGCCATCGGCTACACGTGCCGCTGCCCACTTTTGCAGGTCTTTCATAGCTTCTAAAGCATCGGGCAAATAGGTTTGCAACACAATTCCGGCTTTGAGATTTTTCATCTCAGGCCGCTCTAATATCCGTTTGAATACGTCAATCGTCATGTGAAGGTCTTTGTATTCTTCCATATCCAGATTGACGAATTTCTTTGGCGAATACTCATTAGCGGTTTGGTACAGCGGCAACAGGGCCTCCACTGCTTTATCCACCATGGCATCATAAGCCCATGGGTTGTGGGGGCCTGTTACTGCTGATACCTTGAGTGATACATAATCAACATCGGGACGTTTCAACAGTTGCATCGTGTCACTCAAACGTTTATCGGCTTCTTTATCTCCCAGAACTGCTTCGCCTAGCAGGTTCATATTTAGCCGTGCACCATTTGCCTTCAGGC
The DNA here is from genome assembly GCA_030540715.1 of Actinomycetaceae bacterium. GTDB lineage: Bacteria > Actinomycetota > Actinomycetes > Actinomycetales > Actinomycetaceae > JAUNVQ01. The sequence continues at coordinate 25,434 of JAUNVQ010000024.1, forward strand.
GTTTAATAGCAGGACCAAGCTTCTTATCGCTCACATCAAGCACCAAGTCGCCAACCATCTGCGCAAACACCTTGCGCACTGCGGGCACAGCAACAGCGGGCATTGTGGGAGCCAGTTTCCCCCCTGCTTTAAATGGTGCACGCAAAGCTTTAGGAAGGAAGCTAATATCGCCATCGGATAGCTTTTTCATGTTTGCTGCTGCAACATCCATATCTTCGGGTCGAATAATCTCGTCAACAAAAGCCACAGTAAAGTCAAGACCTTTGGGATGTTCCAATATTTTTGCCAGCAGCTTTGCAGCAGAATCTTCTGGATATTTCTTTGATTCTTCAATCCATTTGTGAGCTCGGGCAACACTATCTTGACCGAGCTTGCCAAAATCTATATCTTCGGGCGCGTTATTCGGGACACGCATGATATCTCCTTCTTATCTGCACATTTTATGAACATTTCCATGAACATTATTCAAGTCTACTTGGTTTTTGATTTACCATTCATTGAATAAAGTCCTAAGTTTGCTATCTTTTTGACAACCTCGTCTTACAGGTACTTATCAACATTTGCTGCGATAGCTCCCCCTGTTGAGCTCACCGTTTCTTCATTGAAACATCGAGCAGTAGAGGGCCTTCGGCCTCTAAAACAAAGATGAGGGAGGACGCCAGTTATCAAACTGACGTCCTCACTTGTATTATGTTTGATTATCTTGTTTCCACGGCGTTTCGGGAACCGGGATAGCCTCCTCCATTTCACCCTTCGGATCCTTGGCTTCTTCAGCTTTGAATTCATCTGACGACATCGCAACTCGACGTAACATCTCATCCATTTCAGAATCTATCTGCTCGTTGGGGCGATATGTTGTTTTCGAGACAATCCATGCAAGCAAGAAGTTAATCAAGAAACCAGGTAATAGTTCATACAAACCAAAGAAGTATCCCGCAAGTAAATACTTCCACACAGGAACCATCACTGCACCAGCAACCATGCCCGTGACAGCGCCTTGCCAGGTAAGTCTGCGTGAATACAGGCTCATAATGACAATCGGACCGAAGGCAGCTCCAAATCCTGCCCATGCGAATGCCACCAGGCCTAATACCGTGTCAGAACGAGGCCATGCTAGCAAAGCTGCCACCACCGACACGGCCAGCACTGCGATGCGGCCCAGCAAAACGCCCTCTTTACCCGAAATATCTTTGACTGTGAAAGCACGGTAAACATCCTCAACCAACGCCGACGATGTCACAATCAGCTGAGAAGATATTGTTGACATGATTGCGGCCAAAATTGCAGCTAACATGAATCCTGCAATAATAGGCGAGAACAAATGTTGCCCCATCTTTAAAAAGACTGCTTCTTGTAAACCATTGCCCGCGGTTAAATCTTCAATCAACCCCTTGTGTGTGGCAACGCGACCCACCAACGCTGTAAAGACAGCACCAAATACACTTAAAACCATCCAGCCAATGCCGATACGACGTGCATTTGTTGCCTCATGCGGTGTACGAATTGCCATAAAGCGAACAATAATATGGGGCATACCAAAGTAGCCCAGCCCCCACACAAAACCATTCAATACGTTAACAAAATTCTTTAGGCTTGTATCCCCACCAGTTAAGCTTAATAAGTTGGGGTCAATAGCATTAAGTGTCGAAGTCATTTCTGACCACCCACCAATGGCATATAAACCAAAGATTGGCACCATCACCAACGCTAAAAGCATCATAATACCCTGCACGGTATCGGTCCAGGATACTGCCAGGAAGCCGCCGATCAGTGTATACAAAATAACGATACCAGCAACTAGCACCATGCCAACGTGATAATTCATTCCAAAAGTTGATTCAAAGAATGTACCCCCGGCAACCATGCCTGATGACACATAGAATGTAAAGAAAATCAAAATAATGATTCCCGCTATAACACGAATAAAGTTCGACGGGTCTTTGAGACGATGAGAAAAATACGAAGGAACAGTAATCGAGTTACCACTAACCGCCGTATAGACACGAAGCCGTGGCGCAACTATTTTCCAGTTCAGCCACGCACCTAATGTCAGGCCAACAGCAATCCAGATTTCAACGACGCCCACTAAGTACAACGTACCGGGCAGCCCCATAAGCAGCCAGCCCGACATATCAGCCGCTCCGGCAGATAGTGCTGCTACCGCAGGTGGCAGCGAACGTCCACCCAACATATAATCATCAAGGTTAGAGGTACGCATGTAGCCATAAATTCCAATTATAATCATCGCTACAAAATAAATAATCATGGCAATGGCTTGACCATTGAGTTCAAAATCCATTGTCTTCTCCTTTTTTGAAGGGTCAAAATCTAACATGTGCGTCGATAAAGCGTTTTAACGCATAGCCAAAGCCAATCACGCATCATGCTCCCCCGATGGGGTATGTCATCACAGAAGCACCTCAAAGCATCCGTTGCACTGTTCACTTCGGTTGGTAAACATACTTGGCTCAACACAGTTTCATCTGTTCAGATACATGTTGGTAACGAAAAGAAAAAGAACCGTTGATTCAGTATGCTGCTTCTTGATACATGCCCTAAACATACCAACATATGCTAGAGCTGTAAATACGTCACAGTTATTTTTTCCCCCAATACAACTACCTGTGACCTTAGAAGATAAACCGCGAACTGGGACTATAGTCCTTTTAAGTTTTTAAAAGTAATTAGCTAATTTCCTTTGTCACTAATTTTTGTGAATTATTGTCACCTTGTTTCATGGGACAGTTCATAGCCAAAGATAGTGAAATATCATCTACCATCTTGTTACCACAAGGTGCTTCATAACGAAAAGATGTTTAATAGCTTTTGCGCACCTGCGATACTTCATAGAGGGCAATACCCGTAGCCACAGCAGCATTCAGGCTTTCCATAGCTGGGTCTATAGGGATTGACACAATCACATCACAGGTGTGACGCACAAGCCGCGACAAGCCTGCCCCTTCCGCACCAGTTACCAACACCAGTGGGCCAAACGAAAAGATGTTTAATAGCTTTTACGCACCTGCGATACTTCATAGAGGGCAATACCCGTAGCCACAGCAGCATTCAGGCTTTCCATAGCTGGGTCTATAGGGATTGACACAATCACATCACAGGTGTGACGCACAAGCCGCGACAAGCCTGCCCCTTCCGCACCAGTTACCAACACCAGTGGGCCATCGGCAAGATTCGATGTTTTCACACTGTGCCCACCACCGCCATCAAGCCCTAAAGCAAAGCACCCTTTATCTTGGCACGCTCGTATTGCTGAGACTAAGTTCGGAACTTGCGCAACTTTGACATGGGCAGCTGCACCCGCCGATACTTTCCATGCGGTAGCATTCATTTGCGCACTTCTGCGAGCTGGAATCACTACGCCATGTGCTCCAAAGGCAGCAGCTGAACGCAAAACTGCGCCCAAATTATGCGGGTCAGTTACACTATCTAGCATCACAACCAAGGGCGGCGTTCCCACACGTGAGGCATGATCAAAAATATCATCAAGATCGCAGTACTCGTAGCGACCTACTTCAACAGCAATCCCCTGATGCGTTTGACCATCAGCCGCGTCGTCAAGGTCTCTGCGTGGAACCTCGATCACAGGTGTACCCCGTTCAGTGGCAAGACGCACCACCTCAGATAGGCGTTCATCTTGGGCAAGATTCCCGGCCACATAGATGGTTTTCATAGGCATATGCGATCGCGCGACCTCAAGAACTGGATTACGCCCAACAATGAGTTCGCTATCGCGCCTAACCTTGACAAGGCTTGCTGCTTTACGCGAGCGTTCCTGACCTAATCTTGTCGCTTCTCGCTGTTCACGTTCAACGCGTTGCCGATGTTTTACATGGTAGGGTCGGTTTTCTGCCTTTGGTGTAGCGCCGCGTCCTTCAAGTGCGCGCCGACCTTTCCCACCTGACCCTTTTGTGGGTCCTTTTTTCTTGGGCCGCTTTTGAGCTCCAAACCCGTCACGCTTCACCATTGTTCCTCCTTATGCGCCACACCCGTTGATACGTGCTTCCACTATACCTGTAAGCCGGTTGGGGTAGTCCCCCTTCAGCGCGCATCGGTTACGATACCTACACTGCATCAACTGATATGCCAGGTTGGCCCATCTGCTGAATCTTCCACAACGATACCCGCTGTGGCTAACTTGTCGCGAATTGCGTCAGCACTTGCCCAATCTTTTTCTTGACGCGCCTTACTTCGCTGCTCTAAAAGATCGTGAATTAACACGTCCAAAGCCTTCATTGCACCGCCACCTTGTGCACCCTCACCAGTACACATTCTCACATCGGAAGTGCTAGTTGCTGCATTCCAGTGCGGACTTAACGGGTCAATTCCTAAAATATCGAGCATTGCTCGCACACGCAGTGCACACTCCACTGCTTCAGAAACATCTTGCGCCTTCAATGCCCTCTGACCAGTTTTAATTTCGGCATGGACACACGCTATAGCCCCAGCCACATTAAGGTCGTCGTCAAGTGCTGCACAGAATCTATCAGGTAGTTCAACCGTGGCAATATCAGCTGACAGCACGGAAGGCTCAACCTGTGCTACGCGATGTAAAAACGCATCAAACTTATCCCACATTTTTGCCGCTTGCGCAAGAGTATCCTCAGAATACTCAACTGTTGAACGGTAATGTGTACACCCCAGAGCAACACGCAACACATGTGCGGGAGTATGTTTAAGAATTTCTGCTACTACCAGTGAGTTCCCAAGAGACTTCGACATTTTTTCGCCCTTAATGGTTACCCAAGCATTGTGCATCCACGTGCGAGCAAAGCCCCAACCTGCACCGTGGGACTGCGCCTGTTCATTTTCGTGGTGGGGAAAACGCAAGTCTATCCCGCCACCGTGAATATCAAACTCGTCGCCAAGATAACGCCGTGACATGGCAGAACATTCCAGATGCCAGCCCGGGCGACCTCTACCCCACGGTGAATCCCACGCGGCTGTGTCAGGTTCGGTGGGCTTAGTGGCTTTCCACAGGGCGAAATCACGTGGATCACGTTTACCAGCTTCAATGGCGGCATCGATTTGCGATTCATCTTCAGTGGTCGACATGTCTTCAAGCTTTTGATGAGTCAATGAGCCGTAGTCGGGAAGCGAATGAACATCAAAATAGACATTCCCTTTCCCATCAGCATACGCGTGACCAGCGTCAACAAGACGTTGAATAAGATCTATCTGGTCGGGAATATGCCCGGTTGCTCGAGGTTCGTAAGTAACTGGCAAGATCCCTAAAGCATCGTAGGCCGCACTAAACTCACGTTCAAAGTGAGCCGCCCACGCCCAGTATGGTTGGTTTGCTTCGGCAGACTTATTAAGGATCTTGTCATCAATATCGGTAACATTGCGTACCAGTGTCACGTCATATCCGCTGCGTTCCAACCAGCGTCGCAAAACGTCAAAGGCCACGGAACAGCGCATGTGGCCGATATGTGGGGATCCTTGAACGGTTGCGCCGCATACGTAGATGCCAACATGGCCTTCGCGCACAGGTTCAAGAGGACGGACTTTTTGGGTAGCTGTGTCATAAAGGGAAATCGTCATACGCCCAGTGTAGTCAATATATGTATCCATGCTCCACTTCCACCCAGATATGGTGAAAGCCTCGATAGCTATTGCTCGCACGCTTGCGGGAGCAACCGCGTTGGTGGAAGCGACAGGGCTGTGGGGCCTGCAGCCGCTGCAGGGTGCCGCGACGTTCATGCAAAGCCGCGATGAAACCAACTATCGGCCACACCGAGCGCGAAACCATCGCCACCTCCATGCGGGGGCACACCACAGAATCTGGCAACAAGTGGGTAACCGATCCTCACCACCACAACCACGCGGGGGCACAGGCCGACAACACACCAATTCCTTACAAAAAACCCCACAAATTCACCCCCAACCACACCTCCACCCCCACACACCCAAACTCCCACACCACCACAAACACCACAAACAACACAACGATCCCACTGCGCCCAGCAGTACTTGCACCAGACTTCTTACCATAGGCTCTGCTCTGCAGGATTCATCTGCGATGCCACCTGACCGAATCGTTAAACACCCATTTACTGCGATTGTGCCCAGGGGAAAGAAAACGTGTATTTTAAGAGTTATGAGCAAACAGATTTCACCTCCTCGCGGGATGCGCGACATCACCCCAGCAGACAAGCGCAAGCGTGACTATGTGCTAAATACAATCCTTGATACCTACCGCGCTCATGGATTCACCGCCATTGAAACACCCGCTGTTGAACAGTTGAAACGTCTGCGCTCTAATCAGGGCGGCGAAAATGAATCAATGCTTTTCGAGATTCTTCGCCGCGGGCTTGATCCTAAAACTCCTCTTTCCCCTCAAGAAGCCTGCGACCTTGGACTCCGCTACGATCTTACGCTTCCACTAACACGTTTTTATGCAACAAATCAAGCGCAGCTTCCTCCGGTTTTTCGCGCTTTACAAACCGGCCCAGTATGGCGAGCCGAACGTCCTCAAAAAGGCCGCTACCGCCAATTCACTCAATGCGACATTGACATTATTGGCGATGCCACGCCAGTGGCCGAAGTTGACCTGTTGCTTTCCACTATTGCTGCACTGACTGCACTTGGTATGAAAGATTCGATTCGCCTCCTTATTAACGACCGGCGGATCCTCACCGACATGCTTGCTGCCGTCGGAATTGCGCCCGAGGCCGGAACCAAGACTTTTATTATTTTGGATAAACTCCACAAAATTGGCCGCGATGCGGTGGTGGAAGAACTCATATCGGCCCAACTGTGCAACACCGATCAGGCTCATGCCTTGCTCGACTCATTAGGTAGTGATGACCCTGACAACGATCCTGTAGCCACGGGGTCTTTTACGGTGGGTACGACTGAACTTGACCTCTATGACATTCCCGCTATCGTCAATGCTGTTCGCGCCGTTAATGCCGATATTGAGATTGTTTTTGATCCAACAATGGTGCGCGGAATGGGATACTATACCGGCACTATTTTCGAGATCGAGCACCGCGATTTTGCCTCTTCTGTTGCCGGAGGTGGGCGCTATGATGGCGTAATCGGTAAATGGCTTGGTCGCGACGTTCCTGCCTGCGGTTTTTCCATTGGGTTTGAACGCATCATCGATCTTCTGCCTGATGATTTTGCACCGGTCACCGGAATGCGCATCGCTGTGGCTTATCCAAAGGACGCTGACATTGCCGATGTCATGCGTCAACGCGCAGCCCTGCAATCAGGTGTCTTCCCTGACGCAGATGCACCGGATTCACCAGCTCCCGGCAGTGCCGATGCTATTGAGGTGGTTGCACTTGTTCCCCAACCTCGCAAAGTAAAAGCAACATTCTTACAAGGACTTGTCGAACAAGGCTTTACCCACATTGTTCGCCAGGACTTTGACGGCAACTGGCAGCCACCCCGGCCACTGAAGGACTAATTGGAATCAATAGATGGTGCTTAACGGACTAGCAGCGACTCGCACTCTCATAAGCCCAGGCATACTAGCGAACATATAAACTCGCTGGTTGCTTACCAAAGCTGCATTTCACGGCAGAAAGCCTGAGCATATATGTGAGGCATAAGACGGACATTTTCTGCACCTACCTATCCCCTTCCATCAACTTGTACATCAACCCAGTACTTGAAAAGACGTGTCGGGCATAGCCCACCGAGTGCCTAGAAGGAAAGTGACGTCAAACAGACTCATGCCCGCCCTGTGCGCGAAACTAAAACGGTTATTGTTTTGCGCGTTCTTAAAAACGTCGCTCACCATGACAGTAAGCAACATCTGGGCGACGGCTCACCTGCGTCCCTTTTCATTTGCAAATGGGAACAGTTTTCACAAGGCCTGTGTTGTGATATTGCGATTTTTTAGAGGGCGACACGTCGGCTGCTGCCATTTGAAGGTAACTGACATTTTTGTTGATCTAGATAAACACTCAGCATAAGATCTTGGCGTTGCTATCCAACAACACATATTACTACTTATGGCAACCATACTTAACATTATTGCCTTAGCCAAGGTAAGTCACCCATATCTAACGAGGTTTACCCACACCCACCTCTGGACAGCCCTATCTTCCTAGAAACGCCACCCTACCTGCGATAACGTAAGACTATGACAAATGCGCACACTTCACTCATACAAGATACTTTACCCCGCCAGAGTGTCACAGACGGGTGCGATGGCAAACACATGAACCACGACTCGGCAGGTGACAACTATCAGGGACCTAAGAACGGCCAGAAAAATATCCCCCACGTAGGGAGCCGCCAATGGCACAATACTCGCTGCCACAAGGAAATGAGCCGTGGCAATGAAAATGACCATCACGCGGAAACTGGCAACAACCAGGTTTCTACACACCACCAGGTTTCTACACACCACCAGGATGCTGCCCACAACACGTGCACAGAACAAAAGAAAGAGTTGTCCAGTACAAACAGCTCTCAGACGTATGTGGTGACGGAGACGCCAAGCCGCGGCAACGCCCTCTGCAATGAAAAAACGAAGGAATCCACTGCCCTACCTGACGAAGCTGAGCGTCCACGCAGGTCTTTGGCGTCTCGTTTGAACTGGCTGCGCGCCGGCGTCCTTGGCGCAAATGACGGGATCGTCTCGGTTGCCGGGATGGTGATTGGTGTTGCCGCAGTTAATCCGCATGACACTGCAACGATTATGCTGGCAGGTATCGCGGGACTGCTGGCGGGAGCATTTTCAATGTCGGTAGGTGAATATGTTTCAGTATCAACCCAGCGAGACACCGAAAAAGCCGCTGTTGCCAAACAAATACACCTATTAGATACCGATCCGGATGGTCAACTGGACCGCCTTGCTGATAATTGGCGACGCAATGGACTGTCGCGAGTAACAGCCCGCCGTGTTGCCGCCGAGCTTACTGACCACGACGCCTTGGGAGCGCACTTGGCTATCGACGAAGGCATTGATGCTGACGATCTGACAAACCCGTGGCATGCGGCCATCAGCTCGTTTATTGCTTTTACCATCGGGGCGTTGTTGCCGGTGCTGACCATCGTGCTCACACCGCCAAGTGTACGTATCCCGCTGACATTTGTTTCCGTAATTGTCGCGTTGGGGCTGACTGGCTGGGGGTCAGCAAAACTGGGAAAGGCACCCGTCATGCGTGCAATTATTCGTATCGTTGCTGGCGGAGCTATTGCCATGGCTGCAACCTGGGCTATTGGACACCTTCTGGGGATATCCGGAGTATAGGCAGCGCAAGGGTGTACGAACGCCTAGACGCTTTTCGTTCAATGCTGGCACGCATTTCACTCAGAAAACTAACAAAATGGAATCTACAAAGACATATTTGACTGGATAAACAATGACGGGAACAGCCGAGGACGATAACGGGGAACATCAACGATGACGACGCCGAGCCTCAGTGTAACCGATAAGAGTCACGAGGACGAGCATCGCAAAGACAGCCCCTCTTATACCAAGAGTGAACTGGTCAGATAGTTGAGTAATCACAATAAACAGACCGAAAACAACGATTGCTGGTATCCAGAAAAAGGCCATACGTTTTGACTCGGTGAGGTTGGTCAGATTACTCCCCCAGGCGTAGCCGAAAACAAATGCGCATATCACCTGAATAATCACCATAATAATAAAATATGTCCACACGCTGCTCACCATCTACGAATCATTGTCCTTACATGCTTATTGACGGGTAATAGTGCCAATATAGAGCATTGCTAGGCTAATGTCACGAACTGGCCTTCACGCTTTTGAGAAGTTGCTACCTAGGAAATGTAACTTTACGAGGGAAACTTCAGTGTTTCACACTTCGCCAATTCTTCAGGTTCGAACTCGTTACAACCCTCACCCGATAGATGCTACATAGATAACTGAGCGATAGCCATCAAATTATGATTCCGATTGTGGATGATGGCTATTGTCTCAAGTCATACCTATGCATCGATTCTGCATCTCGTTGCCGATTCCCTAAAGAGAAATAAAGAACCCAAACGCAGAAAAGCAGCATTGATATACTCAATTTTTACTTCAGAGTATTCTCACGGTCTTTCGCCCTCTGCATATTTTCACGGGGAACGTCCTCCCTTTACGGAATTTCATCCGCAATACGTGCCAACAGAATTTTACGCTCTACGCATCTTCTTAGGATTGTCACCGTAACATTTGAAAACAGGCTTTCGTCCTCCATGCGATTTCACAGCCTTTTAGCCGCGGTAAGTGGTCAACATGCCATAGACTAATAGTTATGAATACATTACCTACAGTTGATTCTGAATTTGGCAAAAAGCCCACTCTTACTTTCCCTGGCACCCCTGCACCAGATGGACTGGTGGTCGAAGTCCTTCGCGAAGGTACTGGCCGCATTGTTACCGCCGGCGACACAATTAGCGCACACTACCTGGGCCAAGTGTGGGACGGTCAAGTATTTGATAACTCATTTGACCGTGGCGCCCCACTTGACTTCGTTGTGGGAGTTGGGCAGGTCATTAAGGGATGGGATCAGGGCCTTGTGAACCGCACCGTCGGCACTCGCGTGCTTCTGTCGATTCCTGCCCACCTGGGATATGGTGACCGAGGTGTCCCCCAAGCCGGCATTAAGGGCGGAGACACCTTGGTATTTGTGACCGATATTGTTGACTGCCGCTAAATTACACCCGTTAAATACTTCAAAACCCCGCGGATGCTCGGCCTTTCCTAGACGAATTTCTAGGTTCGGCTGCATCCGCGGGGCTCAAAACTATTGTGTGCGCATGGCCGTGATGCACATTTAGGTGCCGTACACGTGCCTGGCATCAAGCTTTCTTAGGTCGTTTTCTCGCACTGCATGAAGTTACTTACCGGCCTCGATTTTCTTCAGGCCGCGCAAACCAATCACCAGTAGTGGCGAGATAATAATCAACTGAAGTACCGCAACAAACAGCGGTAAATCTTGGGCGGGCAGTGACGGATCGGCTGGCGGAGCCAAAACAATCATGGCCAGGCCAAAGAAGTCAAAGATGGCGTGCCAGATACCAGCTGCATAGATATTGCCAGTCTTCATGTACAGGTAGCCCAGGTAGACTCCAATACCAAAAGCATACAGGATCTGGGTGATGGTACCGATAACCATGTGCGGGCTGTCGATCAGGTTGACCAAGTGAATAAGACCAAAGAAAACACTTGCAACCAAAACCGCTTTCACGGGGGACAAAGCCATCGAGCAAAGGTTTTGCACGCCCGCGCGGCACCACAGTTCTTCAAAGATACCGGTTCCCAGGCAGAACAGGATGTAAAGTACGAGTGTTGTTACTGATGGAAGGCTTAGTTTAATATCACCGGAAAGCATGACGCTAAGCGTCAGCAGCAAAATGGAGATAACAAGCATGGGCCAGCCCATCATAAAGCCGGCCTTTGTGGTTTGTTGGCTTGCCAGGACGTTGGATGCAGATTCAACCTTGGGATTGAGGTGTTTCCCCAGACCAAAGATGAATAGAAGAGCTACGGTCAAGGCAATAATCACCACGTAGGTCACCGCAAGTTTCGCGGTGGGTGGTACTGGATTGCCAAAAAGCCACCCCGATCCGCGCAAGATTCCAAGGCCGATAATGCCGAAGACGAATGCGGCCACAACGGGTTGTCGTTTGATGAGTGTCTGCATAGCAGAGCCTCCTCGTTTATTATGTCGTTTCATGTGTGCGAGAAAATATCGTAACAGATAGACATGCAAATATAACAAAAATAATTATCAGTTGTTGCTTAATACACATGCGGGAATAGGATCTGGCATGCGGGTTGGTAGGTGGTATATATGGTTTTTGTCCGCATATAAAACGGGTACTTTATTGTAATTGCGCCTTTGGAAGCACGGATTGAATTTTGGAGGGACAATTGGAAATTGACTAGATTAAATTTTGATTTTTCAGTATTTTACCAGCTCGCGAGAGTGCATTCCCGCTTATCCTTTTTCTGCTCTCGCACCATCGCACAAACCCTACTTTTATCCTGCAGGAATAAATTAAGTGAAGGAAGGCTGCCGTTCACACTTCACATCAATACGCCAAACGCCATCACTATTGCTGCAATGCTAGAAGCTTAGCAACTAGCAAATGAACCAAATACAAAACGTTAGAATTCTTCCAATGATTTTTTGCTGATTTGATGAACAGTTTCAATAGTTAGTGAAATATCAGATTAATCGGCCTCGTTGGACGTTGAGGGCTTACACACCAGTCAAAAACGAAATATTCTAACCGTGTTCCCTTACCGTGAATACTCATGTAGTGGCGCAAACAGAACCACATCGGTTTGCACCACTTTACGCAAAACAACTCAACACGAAGAAGCGAATGAGTTCATGAGAGTCCTGCTAAGAGTCGCATAACAAGGTCAACGTCTTTATTTTCAAGTTCCTGAATAATGTGAAGATAGGTTTTTTGTGTGGTTGTCATACTTGAATGTCCAAGTCGTCGGGCGACGCTTGCTGTTGAAACACCGGTGAATAAAAGCAAAGATGCATGGGTGTGCCGCAATCCATGTACTGAAATTACAGGTATTTCACACTGTCTACATAGTCGCGCCAACCTATCATTGACTGTTGAATTGTAAACACGTCCAGTAACAAAAAACGGTTCATCCTCTGGACATTCTTTCAGCAGTTCTGAAAATTGAATAACTGTTTGCCAATCAATTTGGATCTTACGGATCGATGAACGATTTTTCGTCGGTAGAAATCCTCCTTTTCCCTTGTAATCCCATGTCCTGCTAATTGATACTGATTGATGTCTAAAATCGAAATCAGCAGGTGTGAGCGCCAAGGCCTCTGAAAACCTCATCCCAGTTTTGGCAACTAAAGATATGAAATAATCCCAATTAATTGATTCTTTTAGCTCCAATGAAGCTAAAAGGGTTTGAAGCTCAAACTGGTTAAGATACTTCGGCTTCTTGCTTGCAGGAGTTTTTCCTTTAATGATGGCCTTTCTAGTCGGATCCCTTTGAATCATTCCCTCATCAAGCGCATCTAATATTGCACCCTTTAACTGATGATGGAAGTCCATAACGGTTTGTTTTTCATGAGTTTTCGCATAATCGTTCAGTAACTGTTGATAAACAATCCTATTCATTTGACTCACCCTCAACTCCGGTACGAGTTCTTTAAGCCAACGATGTGTCATCCGGTACTTGTCCATAGTTACTTGGCGAACAGCTCCATGTTTATAAACATCAATCCATCTAGCGTAATAATCGCAAAATAGTTCTTGTTTATCGCTTGAAATTAACATAATTTCCTCCTTTTTCCGGCGAAAATTAGCTTACGCTGATGAAG
>JAUNVQ010000046.1 GCA_030540715.1 Actinomycetaceae bacterium
ATGGCGTGCCTTTAAGTACTACTCATTCAGCTTTCTTGACATCAATGCTCAGCTTGTCAGCCTCACTAATCTGAATCGAGGTGGCTAAGGTTTCCTCTGCAATCATTGATTCAAATTGTTTGGCGGCTGCGACTTTATCTGCTGGCACTCCAAGCTGTAGGCAAATGCGGTCGGCAACGTGCAGACCAACTTTCTTACGATGATCCTGAATGGAACGCACCAGGTCACGGGCAACGCCCTCTGCAAGTAAATCATCGTCAAGCTCGGTATCTAGCACAACAAAAGCGCCTGATGATAACACTGTTGCCACTTGGCCCTCTTCGGCCTCAACTTTTGTAGTCAACGAATACTGGTGACCGTTTAAGCGCACCGGTGTTCCATTAAGAATAACCTCTGGGAACACAACGTCATTGCCATCAACGTTCCACGCCTTTGTCTTTTGGGCCTTGAACAGCTGCGAAGTGAGTTTGCGAACTTCAGGGCTAAACTCTTTCGGGTTGAGCTTGAGTTCTTCAACAACGGTCAGACCCGATTCAGCTGGATCCAGCAGGCCAATTGCTTTGACATTGACTTCTTCTTCAATCATGTGTGTAAATGGTGCAAAGGCGGTTTTGTCTGGCGAAACGATCGTCAGTTTCCGCAGTGGTTGGCGCACACGAAGCGAGTTTGCTTTACGAAGTGAATGTCCGGCAGAGACAACAGCGCGAATCTCGTCCATCGTCTCTACCAAGTCATTGTCATTGATTTCGGCTGGAATACGCGGAAAATCAGTCAAATGAACCGATTCGCCACCGGTAATACCGCGCCAAATTTCTTCGGTAATTAAAGGCGCAAATGGTGCCACTGCACGCATGGTTGCATCAAGAATTGAGTACAACACATCGAAAGCGTTATGGTCTTCATCCCAGAACCTTTGACGTGAGGTGCGGATATACCAGTTTGTCAACATATCGATATGGTCAGTCGTTGCGGCACAGACACCTGGAATATCCATCTCGTCCATACATTCACGAACGCGATCAACAAACTGAGCTGTTCTTGCCAGCGCATAACGATCAATGGTGTCTAACTGGCTGAGTGATGTTTTATTGGCCTCGCCAGTACCCAGATTGACCAGCGTCGTATCGCCCTCTTTTGTTAAAAATTCGAAGGTACGAGCTTGGTATCCTTCGCCGTTGTTACACGTCGAAGCATACAGCGAAAAGAAATAGTAGATATTCCATAGCGGCAGCAACACTTGACGAACGGTATCGCGAATGCCCTGTTCAGTCACCAGCAGGTTTCCGCCGCGAACAACGGGGGCAGCCATGAGGAACCAACGCATCGCGTCCGAGCCGTATTCATCAAACACGTGATTGACATCGGGATAGTTCCGCAACGACTTCGACATCTTCCGTCCGTCATCACCCAGAACAATACCGTGAGAGATACAGTGCGTAAATGCTGGGCGATCAAAGAGCGCAGTTGCCAAGACATGCAGCGTGTAGAACCAGCCGCGGGTTTGCCCGATATATTCAACAATAAAGTCACCGGGATAGTGATGTTCAAACCAGTCTTGGTTTTCAAAAGGATAGTGTACCTGAGCAAATGGCATGGAACCAGAATCGAACCAGCAGTCTAGGACATCAGGAATCCGGCGCATCATCGACTTACCCGTTGGATCATCTGGGTTCGGACGCACAAGTTCATCAATAGCTGGGCGGTGCAGATCGATCACATCAACACCGAAATCACGCTTCATTTCTTCCAATGAACCGTAAACATCAATGCGAGGGTAGTCGGGATTATCTGACTTCCATACGGGAATGGGTGAACCCCAATAGCGATTACGCGAAATTGACCAGTCGCGAGCGCCCTGTAGCCATTTACCGAAAATACCGTCTTTAATATAATCCGGTACCCAGGTAATCTGCTGGTTGAGCTCAACCATGCGGTCACGAAAATCAGTGACTTTTACAAACCATGACCCTACTGCCTTATAGATCAGCGGTTCACGGCAGCGCCAGCAATGCGGATAAGAGTGCACATAGCTTGCCACGCGCACAAGAACTGCACGACGTTCTTTGTCAATACGCTCCATTGGGCCAGTTTGATAGCGCATATCGCGAATAATCTCTGAATTGGCGTCAAAGACCTGCATACCTGCATAGTCGCTGACTTCTTCGGTGAAACGTCCACCTTCATCAACGGGAACAACAGCGCGAATATCGTATTCAAGGCAGACATTCATATCGTCTTCACCAAAGGCCGGAGCCATATGAACCAGGCCTGTACCATCTTCAGTCGAAACAAAATCAGCCTCAATCACCGTCCACGCATTGGGGCCGGGGGCTTCATCATCACCACGACCTTCAAAGTAATCAAAGATTGGTGCATAGCGACGCCCAGCCAG
This sequence comes from Actinomycetaceae bacterium, assembly GCA_030540715.1. Lineage (GTDB taxonomy): Bacteria > Actinomycetota > Actinomycetes > Actinomycetales > Actinomycetaceae > JAUNVQ01. The sequence goes on from JAUNVQ010000046.1 coordinate 2,393, forward strand.
GTCACTGCCTTTGAGGCGTTCAACGACTTCGTGTTTTTCACCAAGTTCGCGGGCATAATCACCCATACGAGCTTCAGCTAAAATAACTTTTTCACCTACAAGGTCACGGTCACCATCCTCGCCGACAAGCACACTGACATAGTCAATATCTGGGCCGACAGCAACTGAAAGGTTTGATGGTAATGTCCACGGAGTCGTGGTCCAAATCAGTGCTAACTCACCAGTTTCCAGGCGCAGACCAACAGTGACTGTTTGGTCTTGACGGTCTTGGTAGACATCGTCATCCATACGCAGCTCATGGTTTGACAGTGGCGTCTGATCATTCCAGCAATAGGGCAATACGCGATAGCCTTCGTAAGCAAGACCCTTGTCATAGAGCGTTTTGAAGGCCCAAATCACCGACTCCATATAGTCGATATCCATGGTTTTATAGTCATTTTCAAAGTCAACCCAGCGAGCCTGACGGGTAACATATTCTTCCCACTCTTTGGTGTAGGTCAGCACTGATGAACGGCAGCATGAGTTGAATTTGTCAATGCCGATGGAGCCTTCAATCTCGGACTTGTCTTCAATACCCAAAATGCGTTCTGCCTCAAGTTCAGCTGGCAGACCGTGGGTGTCCCACCCGAAGCGACGCTCGACTCGGCGGCCCTGCTGCGTTTGATAGCGAGCAACAATATCTTTGACGTAGCCGGTCAGAAGGTGTCCATAGTGTGGCAGACCATTAGCAAAAGGTGGCCCATCATAAAAGACGTATTCATTGGAGCCTTTATCGCCGGCCTCGCGGTTGTCGATGGATTTTTGGAAGGTATCGTTTTCTTTCCAATATGCCAAGACCTCGTTTTCAAGATCCGGAAAGTTGACTGATGCTTCAACATCACCGTCGCGGTGCAGTGGATAGTGCTTGGCCATATGTCCTCGCTTGTCTCGACCAGGTTCGACCTGGAGTTTCATTGGGTTCCTGAGTTCAGACTGTACGATGCGCATGTGCGACATTGAGTTTCAATGCGGCAAAACACGATTTACGTTTATCTGCTCAGGTGTACGAGGACGCCTGTGGCGCGGTACCACCTCGCTTGCGAAAATTTCGCCGCTCATTAACTGCTGTGACGGGCTTACCCGGTGGATTCTAATTTCGGAGGGCGGGACGGTCGTTGGTCTACGCGCTTCCGGGTTCTTTCCACAGCTCACCAGTGATATCCAGAAGTTTCTTTCCGGCTGGGTCATTGCCTTTGCTTGATTTAGTGTATCGAGAAAACTCTTACGGTCAAAAATAGATCCCGCTATATGCGTCAACAGTGAGCAGTGCCACCCCACCCCGAGGGAGAAGATAATGAAAACGGCCGCACATTCTTTACCCGAAATAGCATGAAAATATAGACATTTGTCGGTATAGTTCTGACCTCATCCTGCACTACAATAAAGTGAACAATCACGAATCTTTGAAAGGATTTTTTGCCAGAACGATAAACCTCATCGGTGATAACAAATTTTTTGCACCCTTGGGAAAAATAAAATTAACGAGGAAAGAAGAAGACAATGAAAACATTACAGATTGCAGCTTGGCTGGTCACCGTCGTCACCGTGGTGGTAGCAGCCATCGTTGCAGTAGGCTATTTTAGTGCTCCTCATGGTAACGGAGCCAATATTGGGGCAGGAATCCTCTTCATGCTGCTACCCTTGCTTCTTATCGTCACGGTCGGACTGTGGACCGCTGTCATCTTGAGAAAGAAAAAGCAGCACACTCAGGTTTAGCTAGTCTGTTACCTTAGTAAAACTACCTACCCATATTTTCTTCCCGGATCTATCGCTTAACTACGCACGAGCATCACCATGAGGCCAGTGCGTAGTTAAGTATTGCAACAAAGTGACACTACGTAAATTTATTAGACTTCCCCTAAAACCTGGTAAAAAAATTTAATAACGTTTGTATTCACAGCGATAAGATTATAGTGGGATTATAAAGCTTTTTTAAATAAACACTATGCTAATGAAATCGCTTCGCCATTCAGAGCATAGTTTCAGACCCTAATAAACTATCTTTTCACATGAAAGACAATATCATGCTAACAAAAACATTAACTTCAATTTTAGCTCTTATCATTTCGTGCAGTATCGGGGTTACTTGTAATACCTGCAATTTAGAGACAGGCACAAATAACAATTTAAGCAATCACATCTCTAGTAATAGCGCCGTTCAACACATAGGCACAAAAGATTATTTTCCTACGAAGTCTTTTATATGCATATTCTTCCCTCATATTGCGTCATGTCGAACAAACAAATAAAGATAGTAGTTGGTATCCCATGCTATGTTGAAATTTATGATATTTTCTTTCCCCCGTTTTCATAATGACACACGACGGACACTATTATTCCTAGTTTTGTCATTGATTCTTCTGTACTTTGAACTGGATTTAGCTTTCAAGTCGAACGCGAGTGGGCTGAAAATTAGTTTTGTCTTTCTTTTAGTTGGGGCTTTAACCTTTGTCGGAAGATACCCTTATGTCGGAGGTTGGATTTTTGCATGTATATTCTCTAGTGGTTTGCTCTTTTTCAACGGTGATTTCACAGGAATTTTCTTGCTAGGGATCTATGTAATAGCTGTTTATTGGCTATACCACTCGTTGTTCGCATCGGTTGCTATTCTTCTTCTTTTTACACATTCAGCTCATGCTATTTTTGAGAAAGATTTACAAACTGAACTATTAAGTCTATTAGTAACGTTACCGTTAGTATTGCTTATTGGCCTGATTTTACGGTCACTCAAAAAACAGAACGCCACCCTGGTAAAGGAAGAAGAAAAAAGCCGGCACGCTTTAGAGACCATACAGGATCAGCTTG
>JAUNVQ010000025.1:0-28908 GCA_030540715.1 Actinomycetaceae bacterium
GAATCCCTCCATCTCCGCGATAGGAACCAGGTAAACATTTGTTTACCTGGTTTTTATTGTTCTAACCTGCGTTGATGTGTTTTTTCGATGGGGGGTATCTAGTGTCAAATAATGTCACATTGTGCCATCAAGTGACAAAAAATATGGTACAAATATGGTAGATTTTTTCTTTCTTCCTGCGCAACACGATGGCAAGAGGAAAGAACTAGTTGATAGATTTGTGTGTTAGTTCTGTTTGTAAGTGACAATTGTGACCTGTCATGTGGACCTACTCGCTTCACAGGAAGTATTATATTGAACATATTTTGCTGATGAATTCTTGTATTGCCACTGTTCATGTGTGGTTATATCACGATTAACTTAGGTTGGTAAGCATGCGAAAAATGATGCACATTACTACGCAAAATTGAGAGTTCCTTCGCTTCTTCGCCCTCTTCAATCATAAAAATGCGATAAATGACATATAATATAGGTCACCATCGTGTATAAGGGATACGCTCGTGAACAATGAAGTCAAGGAACGTTTATGCCCCGAAATTCCTCATCTGTATCGCAAAAAATAGCCGCTCGGCACCAAGTGCTCATTTATGCACGCCGCCATTTCACAAGAAGACCCTACACCGAAGTGAAAATTCATGAAATCGCTGATGACTCAGGAGTATCAATTTCAAATATTCGGCGACTATTTGGCAGCAAACAAGCACTCTTTCGCGAAGCATTCTCGCTTCCGCCAGATCCAATAGGAAAGGTTCGTCAACTTTTGGAACCAGGCATCCCTGGTGCTGGCGAAAGAATTGCGCGCTGGAGTCTTAATATCTGGGAGCACACCTTAGCAATGCCATATTTTCCTGCGCTACTGCGCGCTGCAGGTAAAGACCTTGAAGATCTTCCCGCCTTTGATTCATGGTTGCAAGCCGAGGTGGAAGCGAAACTCATTGATGTGCTTCCAGGGCCTGACCCGCATGTTCGAGCACAATTTATTGTTGCCGAACTAATAGGAGTGCTGGTTATGAGGCACTGCATGTACGATTGCTCGATTTCATCCATGCCAGTTAAACAAATCGTTAGCCATCTTTCACGCAATATTCAACACCACCTAGAAGGTCCTATCGGATTTGATACAGGTGGGCCAAATTTCTTGAAACACAAAGTTCTTAAATAATGTCGCTGACCACCACGCAGCGAAAAAGCTGTGGATTAGGTGGGATTCATCAGCGTAATAAGAATACGCAAAGTTTGTATTTACCTGTTGAAAATCTCTAGCAACATAAGATAATTGCTTTCACTGGGCCAACGTGTGGTGGTGGCGGTTCGATGGTGAATGTATCGCGGTGGGTGTGTGGCTGTTAGTTGTATTCAGTGGGTTTGTACAGTGGGTGGTTGTAGTGCGGAAGAAATCACTGTGATGGGGTTGCATGTGTGGCGGGGGAAGTCTGTACGGGTAACTTTTTTGTCGATTTTTAGGTTGGAATCGTGCCTGAGCATACTTACGCCGCCACCTGTGTGGCATTATTTGAAATCTTGGTCCGCGTTCTGGTGAGTGTGGTTGTCGTTGGGGTTTTGCCCAAAATTTCTCAAGGAAATAGGTTTGTGAGACTGATGGGGAGTTGTACTTGTTGTGTGGACTGATGTGGTGGTGGCGGTTCGATGGTGAATGTATCGCGGTGGGTGTGTGGCTGTTAGTTGTATTCAGTGGGTTTGTACAGTGGGTGGTTGTAGTGCGGAAGAAATCACTGTGATGGGGTTGCATGTGTGGCGGGGGAAGTCTGTACGGGTAACTTTTTTGTCGATTTTTAGGTTGGAATCGTGCCTGAGCATACTTACGCCGCCACAACATCGCAGAAACCATGACGCTTTGGTCCTAGCAGCGATTCTTCCTGTTTTTAGAATGTGAACGATGAAGATAGTCAAATTTATGAAAAGTCTGACCACGTATGTGCTTAAAAATGGCAAAATCCAAAGCGTCCTCGGAAGTCGCCCCCGTGTTTCCAGTAAAGGTCGAAGCCAGTTGTTTGTCACGTTCAGCTTCTGATGGAGCCACAGGCGCGAAGTCTTTAGCAAGTACACGTGCACGTAGTTTAATCACGTGCATGCGTATAGAAATAATCGTATCCACAAATACGTTATCCGAGCTGCCCGCTGGATTCGGAATAATCCAATGTTCGTGCAAAAGGCAAGGAATCGGAGGATATTGCACAACGGACCCAATAGTAATAATGATGTGAGGCCGCGGTATCTCATTCAACAGTTTCGGATGCTGCGTTTGCGTCAAATCAATGGAATACAAGATTTTCATTAGTCGAACAGTGTCTCGATTCAAATGATGAGCAACATGAGTTCCAGCTGAATAAGCCTCAAAAGCATCCGCGGCAATCTCTTTCGCAATAGCCTCGGCAACTTGACTACGGTTATTGTTCCATTGACAAATAAAAGCAACAACAAGTTTGTCGGACATGGGGGACTCCCAGGGTGGAATAGCTTTTCAATAAAAGTGTAACGTATGTACGCAGGTCCAAACACGGATGTAAAGATCTCTTTACTATTTCCACCCCTTAGCTGTATAAATCTGCCCACATGTACAGTGTGAATAGCGGATAGAATTCAGCTGCCGGTCAGGTATCGTTTTCGCTCATCAGCAATACGTTTCAGGCAATATTTATTGGAAGTCGCTGGGGTGTGCCGTCTACCCTTAAGGGTCTGTTTAGGAAACAATGCGCAGGTAACTTATCAGGCGAACCATCAGACTACATGAGCTTGTAATACTCAGCAAAGGTTGTGACCAGCGCCCGGGCTTCGTCCTCTGATTCCTGTTCGCAAAAAATACGCAATACCGGTTCGGTCCCGGAAAAACGCGCAATAAGCCAGCCGCCGTCCTCGAAATAAATTTTGAGGCCGTCCATATCCGAAATACGTGCAATCGGCTTGTCGAGCGTGGGAATATCGTGGTCGTCGTAAATTTGTTGTAAGAGGTCGGATTTGCGTGCTGGGTCAAATTCGTAGGACTGTTCTTCCATAAATGTTGCCCCGAAGCGCTCTGAAATTTTATCCATGAGCTGTGATAATGGCATACCGGTGACCGCGCGCATCTCGACAAGAAGCGAAGCCGCATACACGCCATCTTTGCCGTGAATGTGGCCGCGCACAGTTAAACCCCCCGAGGATTCACCGCCGATAAGTGCGTCAGTTTCCTCCATTTTTGCGCTGATATGTTTGAAGCCTACAGGAACCTCATAGCACTGTTCGCCGTAGGCTTTCGCAATGCGGTCAAGCGTGTGCGTGGTAGCAAGGTTGCGAACAACTGGCCCTTTCCAGCCCTTGTATTCCAGCAGGTAATAGTACAGCAGGGTGAGTACCTGGTTGGCGTGCAGGTAGCGGCCTTTATCGTCAATGACACCCAGGCGGTCGGCATCACCATCGGTGGCGATGCCCAGGTCAAATCCGTGGTCGATGACGTAGGTGGTGAGATTACGCAAAAATGCCTGACTGGGGCTGGGCATGCGTCCCCCAAACAGGGTGTCATGGTTTTCGTTAATGACTTCCAGTTGGCAGCGCGCTGTCAACAAAATGGTGCGGATTGAACGCTGCGACACACCATACATGGGGTCAAGTGCAATTTTGAGGCCCGCATTGTGAATGGATTGGACATCAATCAGCTCCAAAATCGCGTCCAGGTATTCGTTGAGTGGATTGATTGTTTCAACAATGCCAGTCTCGACGGCCTTTGCGTAGGGTATGGAGTCAATATTGTCGAAATCGAGGGTTTCACCGATGCGTTCGAGTTCCTGGGTGTGGGTCACATCTGCGTCGCGTCCACCTGCCGTCATCACTTTAACACCGTTATAAATGGCCGGGTTATGGGAAGCCGTTACCATCATTCCATAAGGATATTTATGTTTCATGACGTAGAACATCAGAAGAGGTGTGGGGTTTGCGCTGTCGATAAACTTCACGGGAATATTGTGCGCGGCCAGGACTTCGCACAGCCAAAAGCATGATTCTTTGGAAAGGAAGCGCCGGTCGTAGCCCATTACCAGGCCCTTTTGTGCGACGCCCTCGTTTTTCATCTTGATTGCCATTGCTGCTGCCAGAGCCCGCAAATTTCGCCTGGTGTATTCATCGCCTATGATTGCTCGCCAGCCGCCTGTTCCAAACCTAAACATAATGAATCCTTATGGTTATTGGTGAAAACTGCACTACTATTAATTTACTGCTTCAAGCCTTCCAGCAAAGAAGAATCGTGCAATAAACTCTGAGAGGTTGGGGCGTGGTGATTTCATTGTGACATGTTCGGATTGTTTACTATCAGGTGAAACAGTAGTGCACCAGTGGGAATGTGTCGCACCTGAAAAATATAGGGATGATCGAAACGTACAACCGGCTTTTCTTCCGGGGGAGGTGCCATCGCTTCGCCTTCAAACTCCTGGACTGCCGCAGCTCGTGTGCCTTCCTCGGTGATGTCGATGGCAACTTGCTGTCGACTTTGCGCAATCATTAAGTCTTTTTTAATACCGTCAAGGCAGTTTGCTTCTTTCACATCGATTCCTGCGGCGCTCAAAGCATCTAAAACATCGTGGCTTTGGCGTACATGAATAATTGGCATGTAGACTTCAACCTCTGTGATGTCTTCGAAACTGGGTAGCAGTTCTTCAATTTCAGAGGACGTTATGTGTGAAGCCTTTTTGTGGCGGCTCATCATGACAGTTGCCTCAAAGTCGTTTCCGCTATAGGGAAGATTCACCCCAACCCAGTCATCATTAAGGATATAGGTAGTGAACTGGTCTGATTTCATGAAATCAGTTGTTATCTTTTGTTGTGAAGCGGTTGTGAAATAACCGGGATGCGTGTCATTTTCATCGAACGGATCGGACCATTGTGACGCAAAAAAAGTTCCATTTTGGATGATAAACCGCGTATCGGGGGTAGTGCGAATGGCACTTTTCTCTATCATTTTTCCGCTGTGCACCAAGGCCCAACTATCCAGAATCTTTGATGCGTCGTGAGCGTTTGTCAGTGTTATCTCTGCATCCAAGTTTTTACGGATTGACGTAATATATGCAGGTTGGGGATCAAAATTATTCAAAAGTACCAGGTGATTTGCACTGTGGAAGATAGGTTTTCTTGGCAATGTTGAAAGATCGACAGATTTCACATCTTTTGGTTCATGCTCCTTCATTATCGTTATCAGACGATTCGCTGTTTCGGCGCGCTTGCCGGCCGGCAAGGAGTATCGTTCATCAACGGTTTTTGCAAGTTGACCAGAAGCTCCCTCGCTGAGCGTTGTCAGTGCCATCGACAGTGCATAAGGTGAGAATGCCACGTTTGCATCGGGGTCGCTTTCTTTGCTGATAGCACTTGCAACATCGGTACCTAAAGCATTGCTGGCCTTTGTAAATGCTTGTGTGTCGGAATCTTCGGGATCGGTGTTTTTCGCCGGTGTGTAGGTAATATTGCTGCCGAGCTTATGTGCCGAGTCAAGGTGATTGTCAGTGGGGTAAGTGATGTCGTCAGCTTCGTCGTGAGTGCAGCCGGTGAGCATGAGTATTGCCAGGGTAGTGGCGAAAAAGAGTGCTATGAAGGCAGGGAAGTGTCGATGTTGGTGGCGGTATGGTGTTTGACCTTGGTGGATATGTGAAGTAGTCATATTTTTAGTCTATGGTAGATGGTGCGCGAGTGGAAGACGTGGATGACTATCAGTTTAGTGGGGCCCGGTGTATTTGGGTGCTAAAGCGGAGCACAGCTTAGACCTTGAAGGAGAGCTTTCCCAAGCAAAAGAAGTTTCACTAGTCTTGCGTGTGCGCCCAAAACTATTTGGGTTCATGCAACACAACGTCATGTGCATCGCGAGACTGTTTGATGTCAATAATGCGTTGGTTCGACGAGCCGCGGAATTTCAACTTCAAATCCAATAGCGTGTTCACAAAAAGACCGTCGACCAAAATATCACACTCGTCAAGGAGTTTGCGCCGCCCGGTGTGTGACACGATTTGTTCCCAGGTGTAGCCCGAGTACACCCATATATTCTTGTTGACTTCCTGTTTGATTTTTCGTACCACATCGGTGAGCCAAAGGTTTTGCATTGGCTCACCTCCCAGTAAAGTCAACCCGGCAACATTCGGATTCTTCAGGTATTCAATAACTTCATCAGTGGTTTCATCCGTCCATTGTTCACCAAAGTTGAAGTCCTGATAGCACTCGTTAAAGCACTCTGGGCAGGCATGGGTACAGCCTGTCACAAAAATCGATACACGGATACCTTCCCCATTAGCAATGTCAAAGGGGCGGATCTGAGCATAGTTTCTGTAACGCATGGCCGCTCATCCTACAGGTGTGTCACTCTGGAAGCGATTTCCTTGGTGCGGCCTTCATTCCAGAAGTTTTCACCCAAATAACCGCAGGTGCGACGGATAACAGTGAGGCGCGACCGGTCTGAGTTCTTACACTGTGGGCACTGCCATTCATTATCGTCATTGACTTTAATCTCGCCGTCAAAGCCGCATTCGTGGCAATAATCAGACTTCGTGTTGAACTCTGCGTAGGTAATATGGTCGTAAATGTAGCGCACCAATGTCTCGATGGCCTCGGGATTATTCGTCATATTGGGAATTTCGGCATAGGAAATCATCCCACCGGTAGAACGTTTCTGGAATTCGGCCTCAAAGTCAAACTTGTCGAAGACGCTGATAGGTTCGCGAACGTCAACATGGTAGGAGTTTGTGTAGTATCCCTTGTCGGTAACGTCTTCGATTTCGCCGAAGCGCTTCAGATCAATTTGCGCGAAACGGTGTGTAAGGCTTTCAGCAGGAGTCCCGTAGAGAGCGAAGCCCAGGCCAGTCTCTTGCCTCCATGTCATGATCGCGTCACGCATCTTATCCATTACTTGCAGGGCAAAGTCTTTGCCTTTGGGATCTGTGTGGGAAACACCGCGTACCAGCTTAGTTGCTTCATACAGGCCGATGTACCCCATAGAAATACTGGCGTAGCCTTTTTCCATCAAATGTCCAACAGATTCACCTGGATTCAGGCGTGCAATCGCACCGTGCTGCCAGTGAATAGGCGATACATCCGAGGTAACATTCTTCAGCAATTCGTAACGGAACATGAGCGCTTTTTTCACAAGCTCAAGGCGTTTTTCAAAGATTTCGAAGAATTTGTTTTCATCTCCTCCAGAAAGGATACCGATTTGGGGGAGGTTCAAGCTGACAACGCCCATGTTAAAGCGGCCATCAAACACATATTCGCCCTCTTCATTTTTCCATGGAGCCAGGAAGGAACGGCATCCCATAGGAGAAAAGACGTTGCCTTCGTAGTATTGCTTCATGGCTTTTGCGCTAATGTAATCGGGATACATGCGTTTGGCGGTGCACTTGGCAGCCAGTTCGGTTAGATAGTAGTAGGGCGAATCTGGGTGGACATTGTGCTCATCCAAGACGTAAATGAGCTTGGGGAAAGCCGGGGTGACGTAGACATCGGCTTCATTCTTGATGCCTTCCAGGCGTTGCTTAAGGATTTCCTGCTGGATGAGTGCGGCTTCTTTGGCGTATTCAAAATCCGGTGCGAAGTGCATAAATAATGTAACAAATGGTGCCTGACCATTGGTTGTCATCAGCGTGTTGATTTGATACTGAATAGTTTGGATGCCGTCTTTGACTTCTTTAGCGGTGCGCTTCCAGGCGATTTCGCGGGCCTTGTTCATATCGGGTTCGATACCGTAGACATCGCGCTGTTCTTCAACAACAGCCTCAAGATACTTTGTGAAAGATTTGCGCACGAAGGGTGCTAATATCCGGTCGATGCCATTGATTGACTGCCCGCCGTACTGGCCCGAGGCGACCTGGGCGATAATCTGTGTGGTAACGGTGCAGGCAACTTGGAAGCTCTTTGGTGTATCGATTTTTTTACCATTGATGCAGGTACCGTTGGTGAGCATATCTTCCAGATTGATAAGGCAACAGTTGAACATGGGCTGAATGATGTAGTCCATGTCGTGAAAATGGATGGCACCCGAATCATGAGCAAGCACAATATCGGTAGGCATAATGGTGCGGCGAGCCAAGTCCTTAGAGACTTCGCCAGCAATCAGGTCGCGCTGAGTGGAAACTACGCGGGCATCTTTGTTGGAGTTTTCGTCAATAACGCCAACGTTGGAGTAGGAGAGGATGCCTTGGATGTCGGTGTCAATCGTATTGAGGTGACGCTTGTATTCCTGAATCGAGCGGTATGCTTCGTAGGCGCGGGCGGTGGCGGGGTTACCGTATTTGACGAGTTTGTAATAGACCTGTTCTTCAATACCATAAATCGTCATTGGTTCGCCGATGAGGACAGCGAATTCTTCGATTTCATCGGCAATGGTTTGGGCAAGTCCTGGTTCAAAGACACCAGCAGATGAGTGCATGGCTTTTTCGATAGCGAGAACGATTTTGGATTTGTCGAATGCTACTTTGTTGCCACCGCGCTTGATAACCCACAATGCGGGGGTGGAAACACGGTTGGTGGTGAAGAGGCTTTGCTGGCGTGCGATATTAGTGTTGCTGTGTTCGCGGGTGGATGAGCCAGTCATGACAGGTTCCATTATTCGTACTCCCTTATTTCTTCTTGAAAGGTCTAGACACAATATATAGTAGGTTTAAAGGGTTAAATCAACTATATGTAGTGTTTGCCCAGCAAGTTGTTATGTGAACTATATCATAGTTATATAAATATGCTTTTCTGCATGTCGTGACTGCAAAAGGATTTTTTTCGCAATAGTATCCGCTTTCGCTTGACTGTTGGCGGCGTGTGTTTTTGCTGTGGCGGGTTGGGTGGATTTCCTGCCATTGAGGATGTTCGGCACGTGGGTCAGTGTTGGCGGGGGAAGTATGGTTGGGTGGATTTGTGGGGTGTTTTTGGGTGGAAATGTCGCTTGTGTAGACTTCTACCGCCACCAAAACAAGCAGCGTGGATACTCAAGCGCGTAGGCTCCCACCATGATCGGGACACCCGCCAAGAAAATGTCACAGGAGGAATGTTCTTAGGGGTGTATTGATGGCGCCAGCCGTTTTTCAGATTTTACGATGATCGCAAATGCCACAACGCATACCCCCGACAGTACGGTCAGTGTGAGTGGCAAAGCAGTGATTCCAAAGGAAGAAATAGCCGCCCCTAATGCTGGTGGAAACGCGACGCCGCCAACCATCGACAGTGCAATGACATAGGCGGTGGCGCCCTGGAGCTGGGGAAACATCCGTACAAGCCATGGAATACAGGTTGGGAAAATGGGGCCGATAAAAATACCAACGCAAATATAGGATATAACAGCTAGGTCGTCAACAATTCCCGCCCCAAGGCTCAGCGTCATCCCAAGAAGGCATGCCAGGACAATATTCTTCTCCGAAACGACCAGGGCGATCGGAGCTACCGCGAACCGTGAAATCGTCATAGCCAACCAAAATGTTGATACCCAAAAATAGGCGGCCTGTTCGGAATGTCCGATGGCTTCAAGGTGCGTCTGCTCCCAACCGCCAACTCCAGTTTCTATGCCAACGTGCAAGATGTAAATGACCATAAAGCACGCTAGAGTGATTTTTCCCAGGCCAGACAACATAGCGCTTAGCCAAGTAGAAGAAGAAGCAGTGTCACCTCTTTTTAGGAGGGCGGCGCGACGCTCAGAAGGTGATTCGCGGTGGTGGGGCGCAGTGGTGGCATGAGAGGGGGGTGTCGCGGATTGGCAGTTACGTCGGTTACCTGCTTGGCTGTTGCGTTGGAGGTGGTCGATGTGTGCGTGTGAACTTTGCGAGGGTGTTGCCCAAGGTTGCTCGTGAAGGTGCGTAGTTGCCTGGGAGGTGTCTTCTTTTTCCACCTGTTGAGCAGCTTGTTCATTACTCTGTTTACTGCCTGGGCAACCCCTTCGACCGTCTGAAAGTATGACGGACTGTGTGTCAGCCCCTTTTGGTTGTAATGTATGGCCCACCTTTACCTCGGGTAGCCAGTAACACATGATGGCAGCGGCAACAATGAATGCTGTAACGATTAAGAAAGTCCAGGAGTAGGATGCTCCCATGGCACTTACCAGCAGGGGGCCAGCAACAGAGCCCGCTCCAAAGCAACCGTGCAAGGCGTTAAGGCTCGCGGTAGATTTTTTGCCAACAAAGTATTCAGAAAAAAGCTGGTTCAAGCCAAAATCTATTCCGCCAAAGCCGATTCCAGCAACAAATGCGCTGGTGGCAATCACTGTCCACGAGGGTGAAAGTGCAAGCATGATGCTTCCTGCGGTCATCAGCCAGCACGAGGCTACGATTAGTCGCCTATCACAAGCAATACGTGGGCGAAGCTGGTGGAAGATGATGACGCCTAATAGCGCACCTAAAAAATGTGTTGTTAACACTGTTCCCGCTGTTGCCGGTGAAATCTGGAACTGGCTGCGATAGTCAGGAATAAGTGGTCCGTGAACTGCCTGGACGGCACCGATAAGGCCAAATGCTAAAAAACTTCCAACCAGCGCGATGATGGGGAAATTGCGAGAATGTTGCCCTGTTCTGATTTTTGTCACGCATCTATCATAGGCCAGGGGTGGACTATGGTGTATGTTGCAGCAGATCGTATGGATAGCGTATTGGAGCTTAATGCGAGGCTGTGGGATGTTGCAGTAGGTTTCTTATTAGTCCAAAAAATGGGTGGGCAGGTATATTCTGCGCTAGGAATGGGTGAAAGTATGGGATTAATTAATGTAAAGTCATGGTGCTTACCTCGGTGGGTGGCGTATGGGAAGAGGGCGATGCTCAAGGCTTCTATCCTGTGTCAACATTTTTGCATCTTTGCCACAATATGTGGCGTGATATGTAAAGGTTGCCTGGTCAATGAGGAACTGAAAGCATGTTGAGGTGAGAAGCAATGATAGCTGCAGTTTTGCGTTGCGAGCACACAAAAAGCGGCAGAAAAATTGAAGAGGACGAAGGACTGGCTAAACCAACAGAAGCGTAAGTCCCAGTGACACCAGCCCGGCGGCAATGCAGGCTATTGTGCCAAGAAGCATGGCTTTTCCGCCGGTGCGGATAATCGTAGGCAGATTCACGCCTGCCCCCATCGCTCCCATTGCGACGGTCAGCAATACTTTAGCTACGACATCAACCCATCCGTAAAATGATTCCAAGGATGTGGATGAACCAATAATTGAGCGTAAAACTACGAGCATTAAAAAGCCTGCAACAAATAAAGGCATGATTGGTGGTTTCACAGTTGTGGCGGGAGCGTGATCAACAGGTTCACCCGTGATGACACGGTGTACTTCTTCTGCCTCGATTTGTTCTTCGCGAATTTTGGTGTAGGAGCGTGCTTCAAAGAAGCCAGCCACGGCTACAAGTGGAGCAAGCATGACAACGCGTCCTAGTTTAGTAAGTGTTGCGATGTCAACAACCTCTGGGCTAATAAATCCAGCTGCGGCAACGACTTGTCCGACCTCGTGAATTGCTGAACCGATCCATACGCCAGTTTGCTGCACAGTTAACCCCATCCACGTGGCAAGAGGGGGAACTGCTAGCATAGTGACGGTTCCAAAAAGCGTGACTGAAGCGACGGCAGTTGCTGCAGCTGCTTCAACATCGTCATCATCATCGTTATGGCGTCGAACGACTGCTGCCATACCTGCGACAGCTGCAGCGCCACAGATGGCGGTTCCTGTTGCAGTGAGTACACGTGTGGTGTGAGCAACGCGCAGTAGTCGGCCAAAAGCTAAGGTGGCAGCGTAGGTGCAGGCGACGGTTGCGATGATGACAACAACGGGGCCCCAGCCAAGAGCCAAGACCTCTGGTATCGATAGATTCATTCCTAGCAATACAACACCGAATCTCAGTATCGTTTTAGAGGAAAACTTGACGCCGGGTTCGGCTGTGGTGGGAATCAGTTGAGCATTGCGTACGAATACGCCAGCAAGGATAGCGAATAAAAGCGGTGAAATAAGTGAGGCGTAAAAGTGAACACCGTATGCAATTGTGGCAATGACAAGGGATAACACGATACCGGGTAGTAGTGCAGGTAGGCCATATAATCGCTCTTTTATTGTGGACATCTTTACACTGTACAGCAAGAAAGAGGGCGTGTGATAGTTATGTAAGTACTAGCCGGGCAATACTTGGGTGATAAACTTTCGCTTCAGCGCTGCAGATGTTTCCCTCTTGTGGCGCCTCTCACCGGTTTCACTAAGCCTGTACAGACAATCGCACTTTGTGTACAGAAGCCTAGAAACGTGGAGGAATGGAAATGCGGAAGTGTAGAGGGAAGTCCCTCAATTGCCCGGGTAGTTGCTATTCATTCAGTTGGTGCACATGCAGCCTGTTGCTCCCCATTGCTGGGGCCACAGAGCCGTTTAGATCGTTTTCACCCGATGTTTTTGCTGTTCCTCCCTGGTGTTGTGACCGCGTACGTTCAGCCCGCTCAACAAATGATCAGCCCGCTCAATAGTCACTCAGCCCGCCCAGCAATCGGCCCTCGCAATAGCCAGCCGGTCCGGCAACCAGTATGCCGAACAGTCGCTCGGCACTCGCCGCGGGCAGTCAGTACGCCGAACAGCGGCTCAGCCCGCCCAACAAACATTCAGTCAATGATTTCAATATCAGAGAAGATGGGTTCCCCAACTGGCACAGTAACACCTGATGGCCAGGATCCTATTGCCTGGTTAATGCTTATCGTGATGGTTTTATCAACGTAGGGGTTCCATTTTTGTTCCACAGCCTGCTTTGAATCGCCCCCTATCAAGAAGAGATTGGATGTGCGCGTGGTTTTGTCAGGGCTTCCGTCACCGCTATTGGTCGTGATTGTTTGCGGTTGCGAAAAAACAAAAATATAGAATGGCCCAGGTTCGTAGGGGCATAGGTGTTTCTTAAATTGGTTTTCACCCTGGTAATCAAGTATTTCCTCGCATGTTAAGAGGCGAACAGTTCCGGAATATACGTTTCTGCCTTGCGCAATTGCCTCTGCTTGTGACGATGAATGTGATTTGCGGCCTTTCTTTGCTTTGTTTGCCTTCTGTGCTTTCGGCTCCGAGGCTTTTTTGTCATTTTCGTCATCGTCTTCGTCATCGACGTCCTCAGTTTTTTGACCGAAGGTTTCCTCCAGTAGTGATCGATCATCAACGGGAGTGAACTCAATCGGCTCACCCTGTTGTTCTTCTAAATCTTTT
Organism: Actinomycetaceae bacterium; assembly: GCA_030540715.1. Lineage (GTDB taxonomy): Bacteria > Actinomycetota > Actinomycetes > Actinomycetales > Actinomycetaceae > JAUNVQ01. The sequence goes on from JAUNVQ010000025.1 coordinate 13,151, forward strand.
GGAGTTTGGTCAATGCGATGTTCCCACTTGTCTGCGGTTTCTATCGTATCGCCATGTAACTCAAGTCGTTCTGTTCGTCCTTCACCGGTGCCAGCAGACCAGGTCTGCCACAGTATGGCGTTCTCGTCAACCGTTTCGACAAGACCGCCACGAAATCCTCCAGCACCTGCAACACCGATGTTGTAAGTTTTTTCAGGCTCGATGACTTCCGATTCTTTTTCGGAGTATGAAAACACTCGAAGTGTTGTGATGCCGTCTGCGTCATCCGATCCTAAAAGAAGCTCGGGAATTTCATCGTCACTCATGTGCGCCAACGCGTACAGATATTTACTCAAGGAGCTTGGAGTTTCAAGGCTGTAGCTGTTGGCGTTGTCCAGGATCTTTGTATATGCCTCAAAGACTGTTTCTTCGATAGTAACCTTTTCGCTTGCATCGGCTTGGCTGGTGTGTGTCCTCTTTGGAGATTCGGTTGCTGTGTCGTCTTTATCGCAGCCGCTTAGTCCACATGTAAACAAGCATGCGGTAAGACTTACGGCAAGAATTCTTTTCAAGGACATGGCGTGTTTCCTTTGAGTAGGGCGGGGTGTTAATGCGACCCTATCACCGGTGTTGCGCGAACGGCAACGCTTTGACGACATTAGGTACTTGAAGAGAGCGAAGAAAAAACTCAATCAAAGAAATAAGTCTACTTATATTTACTTTAATATATCGAAAACGGATGACTTCACGGTTATTCTTGTATTGGCACACGTAAAATATGATAACGTGAGTGCAAGCTACGAGTGTTTTGAGGAATAGATTATTCACATACTACTTGTCTTCAGTCCTTGATCCCCAACTGCCGAATTTTGTGCTCACCCAATTGACAAGGAAGAAACATAGTTCCGAGAGGTGAATAATGAAAAAGAAGATCTCAATTGTGCTTGTCGTCTTATTAATGGGCGTCTTTGTCGTTGGATGTTCTGGTGAAAAATACTATGAGATGCCTCAAACCACTATTAAGGCATCTATTTTAGCTGACGGAACACTTAATGTTAGAGAAACGCGCTCCTTTGAATTTCACGGAGACTTCAGTGCAGTGTGGTGGAAATTTGGTGGTTTTCCAAAACGTACAGATGTATCCGTCAACTCTGTTTACTATGGTGTTCGCGGCGACGGTACTGCCATGCAAAAATGCTCCGAAGCTGAATTTAAAGACCATTGGCGTGAACATGGTGGTGCAGGTCCAGGCTATTTCTCGATTGATAAAGAAAAAGAGGATGTTTACGTTTTCTTTAAAGCCTACGATGAAACGTATGACTTTACCATTGACTATTCGATCAAGAATATAGCAACCCGCCATGACGAATATTCGGAGCTGTATTGGAAGTTCGTGAGTGACGGTTGGACTGCTGACAGCGAGAATGTCACTGTGAACGTAAAACTGCCTGTCCCAGGTGGTGAAAAGATTGTTCCTGGTGATAATGTACGTGCGTGGGGTCATGGAGACTTAGGGGGAACCCTTACGTTTCATCCTGACAAGCAGATGGTGTCTGCACATATGCCTCATGTTTCTGGCGATCAGTTTGGCGAGGTTCGTATTATAATGCCGTCTGAGTGGATGTCGGAGATAAAAAAGGTGACACAGCCTATGTGGAACAACCGTCATTAGATAACATTCTTAACGACGAGATGGAACAGGCAAAAATAGCTAATAATCAGCGCTGGCTTATGCGTGGGTATCTGGGCTTGCTTGCGTTAGCTGTTGTGAGTTATCTTCTTATTTTCCTGATCATTGGACGTGATCCTCGGCCTCGCTTTAAGGAAAAGTATTGGCGTGATATTCCCACGGCGTTCTTGAGTCCATCGTTTGGTATCCCCTATGACCTTCATCCGATGGTTGTGTCCTACAACTATTCCGATGAATCACTTGGTACCGACGACTTCACCGCACAGATGTTATATCTTGCTCAAAAGAAGTATGTGACGTTGGAAAAACTACCTGGAAATCAGTATCAGCTCCATCGAAATCCTGATGCTCTTATCACTGATCCTATAGATCAAAGAGCAATGAGCTTGCTTTTTGATCGTGTGGCCAACAAATCAGACACTCTTCGCCTAGCTGACCTAGAGGAATATGCCCGGAACTATCCCAACAGTTTCGAAAAGACCTGGGATCGGTGGATCGAAGCAGTGAGCAAACAAGCTGCCGATGTAAAACTAATAGATTCAAGAAAATCCACGATCTCAACGTGGATGCTGATGTTTGCGTTATTTGTTTTTATCGCAGGTGCAATAGTCTCTTACATTGCTTTGAAAGAAGGGCTGTCAGTGTTTTTTCCTTTAGTGACGAGTGCAACTGGCCTGCTGATGATTCCTTTCGCATGGTTGACGAGGAGTCGCACCCCTGCTGGAGCCGAGTTGTATGCGTACACTAAGGCTCTGCGAAACTGGCTTGAGGACTTCACAAATCTTGAGGAACGCCCAATTACCGATGTTACGGTCTGGGGGCATTTCATGATGTATGCCGTAATGTTCGATATGTCAGAAAATGTACTTGAAGGTCTTCGAACCTACGCGCCTGAGGTCCTTAATTCCCCAGAGTTATCTTCTACAACCTCTTGGATGGGATATGACCGCTCGTTGGGTACGTTTGAACATCAAGGGATGAGCGCGATCTCCTCCTTTGGTGACACATTTTCATCCTCAATGGGCGCAGTGAGGGCAGCGTCGAGCGACAGCGGTGGTGGAGGAGGTGGTTTCAGCGGTGGCGGCGGTGGCGGCTTTGGCGGTGGCGGGGGTGGTGCCCGCTAACTTGGCCGTGGTCTTACCGGGAGATCTTCCCTAGTCTCGCTTTTCAAGGAGGGCGCTTGTTGGTCCGCCAGTGTGGGGGTAATCTGCCTGGCTCTATCGTTACCAACGCATTTGCTAGCTAGGGTGTTGAGCTGCAGTGGTGACGTGGATGAAATGTCAGAGGGCGGACGCGCTGCGTATTGTCTGTCAGTCAATGATATGTCAAATGTTCAGTCGGATAAGAGTATATTTGCCCAGTTATCCTAAACTAATGAGTGCAGGTGGGGTGTAGTCTAAAAGAAGGTTCGAGCTTTCTTGGTGTCTGCCCGGTATGCGTATCGCGATGTGAGGAGAAAAATGTCAACAATCGTAACACTGTTTTTGGTTATTGTGGGAGTAATAGTAGCTTTTGCTGTGCTGCTTGGTCTGTATGCCCTGATGCTTTACAACAAAATGATTGGTTTGCGCAACCGTGTGCAAAATGCGTGGGCGCAAATCGATGTGCAGCTTCAGCGCAGGCTCGATCTTATTCCGAATATCGTTGAGACGGTGAAAGGCTATGCAAAGCATGAAGCCGAAACGCTTCAGGTAGTTGTTGCGGCCCGAAATATGGCGATTTCTGCTGGTAAAAACGGTTCTCAGCAGCAGCAAATCGAAGCTAATAATATGCTTACAGGCGCATTGAAGTCGCTATTTGCCCTTGCTGAGGCGTATCCAGACCTAAAAGCAAACCAGAATTATCTTCAACTTCAAGAAGAATTGTCGCAAACGGAAGATAAAATTAGTTATATGCGTCAAAGCTATAACGATGTCGTCATGAATTACAACACGACGATTCAACGTTTCCCGGCGATGTTCTTTGCCAGGATGTTCGGCTTTTTCGATTCGCCGATGTATCAAGCTGACGCAGGAGCTGCCCAACCACCCAAGGTTTCGTTTTAGATTTCAACCAAAACGCCGCCGCCTTCGTCCTCTCAGAAATCTTATTGCGGCCCATGACTATATGGTCACACACTGTTTGTGTGCAGAGTGTTTCATGTCATGATTACTTGCGTAGTCGCTTGAACTACAGTCACTTTGTTGCGACGTAGTCAACCTGTTAATAGTGGGGGGGCGCTCTTCGCGTTGGTTGGGACTTGTGAGAGCGTACATGCTATGTACAAAAAGAATTTTATAGGTGGTGTTTTCTGTGTGATAGCACGCGGTGTATCTGATCATCTTGCCCAACAATGCTGTATAAGTACTGCATCGCCGCAGCTGTCCGTATGGGACTGAGGATTGCCGCAACGATCTCTTCTTTATGCTGTCGCCCCATCGGCTTTGTGGATATTTTGCATGTCGTTATATGAAAAAGATGCATCATTTCAGACAAGGCAGATTATCTTATTATTTTCGGCTTTAAACCGCTAAGTTAGCTATAAAGTACATTATGCTTTAAAGGTGTATTGCAGCCGATATTGCCTCAGGCGTAAAGGAGTGAGCTATGTAGATACAACGTCTATTATCTGGTACGGCGTTGATAGGGGTGGATGTTTGTGGGTGTATCACTGGTGGCGGTGGGAGTATGCTTGGGCTGTTTTTTGGGTGGATTGTGGGTTGGTTTTCCGTTTGTCCAAGCTTTTAGCGCCGCGTGGTGTCTGCAGTATCGCGTTTGTCTTGGCCGGGCTTGTCTTTTTTGCTTGCACCTTGGTCATGATGTGTCCAGTAGTAACCATCTCCAAGTGTGTCTAGTCCCGACGTATCCGTTTCAACTTGGTTTTCCCACACGTCCGCCGTTTCATATGTGGCGTCTTACGATGAAGGGCAGCTCGGCCAGCATTGACCGAACCGCCCGACTTTGGTTAAAACGCTTATGAGGTATTGTCAGCAGGTCTGCATTTCACCTTATTACACAAACAGGAACGCAAGCCACGTCAGCAAGAATCCAACAATACCGAATATCGTTGTCAGAACAGTCCAGGTTTTCAGGCCGTCTTTGACTGAAAGCCCCAGATACTTCGTGACAATCCAGAATCCAGAGTCGTTTATATGGCTGAACCCAAGCCCGCCAAAGCACATGGCGATAGTTGCCAAGGTGGTTTGCAGCGGTGTGAATCCCGCATCAATCATCGGCTGTGCCAGCAGTCCGGCCGCAGTCAAAATCGCCACCGTCGCAGATCCCTGTGAAGCGCGCAATGTCACCGCAATAACAAAACCCATTAAAATCAAAGGAATGTGTGTGGCAACTAGCGCATCGGACAATGCTTTGCCGATACCGGATGTTACCAGTACATTTGCAAACACTCCGCCCGCACCTGTTACGAACACAATCACGGCAACGGCTGGCAGTGCCGAATCAAGAATTGAGCCGCGTTGTTCCAGGCTCCATTTTTGCTGTCCACCAATCACAAGGTAGGCAACAAGCACCGCCACCAGCAATGCAATAGGTGAGGCCCCTATCATTGACAAAATATTGTGCGCGGTTGTTTCTTTTTCAACGCTCATCATGCCAACGGTTCCCACCATGATTTGGACAATCGGCAGTAAAATCAGCACGCATACGGTTAACGCTCCGGGGGCGGCGATTTTTTGCAAGGTTCCGGTACCTGGACTTTCATTATTTTCAGAGGAAACAGCGGTACCTCCTATTTCTGTTCCTTCTAAAAATGCGGCCGCAGGACTTTCACCAAGAATAATGGAGTCAGTACGTATCCAGCGTGCAGCGAAGAATCCGATAACAGCGGTGAGTGCACAGATGGGAAGGGCGACCAAAATCATGGTTCCAGCGTTGACGCCAAGAATTTCAGCGGCCGCAACTGGCCCGGGATGGGGTGGCAGTGCAACGTGAACTGTGAGCATGACTGCGGCTACAGGAAGACCAATTTTTAGTGGATTAAGTTTAGCTACTTTTGCGAAGCCAAATATGATCGGTGCCAAAATAATAAAACCAACGTCAAAGAATACGGGGATGCCCAGGATAAATGCCGCAATTGTAACGGCCCCAATCACTTTGGCTACACCAAGTTTCTTCGTGAAGTAATGAGCCAAAGATTCAGCTCCGCCAGCGACTTCGATAAGTCGGCCGAGCATCGCTCCAAGCCCAACAACTATCATGACCGAGCCGAGGGTTTTACCCATGCCTTCCACCATTGTTGGTACAACGTCTTGAATCGAGATTCCAGCAGCTAGTGCGGTTCCGAACGAGACAAGGAGCAGCCCAACAAAGGCGGACATTTTGACTTTGATAACTAAAAACAGTAGAAGCGCAACGGCGATTGCTGCGATAAGTAGAAGGATTCCAGCACTCATGATTACTCCTTCGGGGCGACAACGCGGATCACGCTGGAATCATCTTTGGCTGCCATACCTTGTGCAACACCAATCAAGTATTCTTGCTGAGCTGCGGCGGCAACGGGTACAGCCAGGCCGACGCTCTTGGCGGCATCGGTGACGATTCCCATATCTTTAACGAAAATATCTAGGCGGGATTTTACTTCTACGTCTTCGTCACTATAGGCATCCAACATGCGTTCGCCACGATCTCCAAGCATAAAGGAGGATGCAGCCCCTGCCATCAATGCGTCAAGAGCTTGTTTCACATCTAATCCAAGTTTGCGTGCCAATGCGAGGGCTTCGCCAGCGGCTGCAATATGGACACCGCATAGCAGTTGGTTGACTGTTTTCATTGCTTGGCCCTTGCCAGGGGCATCGCCGACAAGTACGAGTGTTCCCGACATTGCATCAAGGACATCTTTGGCTTTAGTGTAGGCCTCATCGCGAGCACCAACAACTACCAATAAATCGCCTTCGCCTGCGCGAACGGGACCGCCAGAAACGGGGGCATCAATAAGGGCAATGCCGGCTTCACTCAGGGGTTCTTCGGCTTCGGCTGCAACGTCAACTCCAACAGTTGATGTCAAGATGATGGTTGCACCTTCGGCCAGCACTTCAACGATGCCGTCATCGCCATAGAGCGCGTTGTCTAGTTGCGCCTTGTTTCGTACTGCTAAGACGGCGCAGTCTGCGCCTTTGGCGGCATCGCGAGCACTTGGCTTACTATCAATTCCTTTGCTTTTAGCCAATGAGGAGCGCTCGGGATTCGGATCGAAACCGCGTACGCTAAATGTTTTCGCAAAGTTGGTTGCCATGGGCAAGCCCATCGCGCCTAAGCCCAGTACAGCAATTGTGTTTGTCATGATTTTTCCTTTGTAACTTCTTTCGGGTGAGTATTGTTGTAAAGAAAACTTCTTTGTTTTTCAGATGTCGGTATGTTTGTTGTGAATGTTTTTTCTTGGTGCCAGGGCTGTGTTTGCTATGCGGTCAGTTTGTCCACAACAGCTGACAGCGATGTTTCATCACCAACATTGCCTGCGAAAACGATATAGGGAATACCCTTACTGGGTTTATTTTCACCTCGCCACAGTGACACTATGCCTTCTAGCATGGGTCCAATAACTGTTGCGTGTTTGATTTCCAGGCCTTTTGAGGCAACATCAGAAGATGTGATACCACCTTTGGCAATAACGAATCGAGGTCGAATTGCCTTAGTGATTTGTTGGACTACTTCAACAACGGAGGCAGAAACCTGTCGGGAAATATCCAGCGATGACTGTGCATCTTTTCCAGTGATGAGTTTGCGTGACGTGCGGATAATGACATGTTCTTTATCAAGAACAGCAGTTGCTTGGTCAATAATGGCGCGCAAGTGGTCGTCACGTTGAGCAGTATCTAAGATCTGTGCAACATCAATTTCGTATTCTTGAAGTTTGCGATCCTCGCGGAGATGATTGAGCTGGCGTGTTGTTAAATCTACGTGGCTGCCGATGACAATAAGTCCACCTTTTGCAACAGCTTTACCTGTTCGTGCAGCATCAATCTCTGTCTTTGTTAATGGGGGGTGAATCTCTTGGCCGATACGTGCTCGCACAAATGGAGGGCCAACCCTGTACAGGAATCGCGAACCTGCCGATTCTGCTTTATTGAGTGCCAATGCCAGTAGGCGTAAATCATCTTCTGTTACAGAATCGCAAATAACTGGCTGCCGGTTTGTGGCTGCTTTCAGTTTTTCTACGGTTCCTTCAGGATCGGTACGAAGCGTTGTAAGGTCAATAGCAATAACATCCTTGGCTGTGACTTCGCCCTCTGTTTTCTCCTCGATCCACTTCGCCAGGGAGGAATTTTTATAACCAAATGTTGCGTCTTTCGCGAACTCGGTGTCGGCTACAGGCGTAAATCCGGTCTGTATAGAGCCTGCATAGTGAATGCCATCAATGGTGATCCGTCCAGCATCGGCAAATGCGGGGATGACGACGATCCCGTCAACATCGTTTCCCGTTGCTGCTTTGACCTCGTCGGCTAAGATATTTGGTTCCAACGGAAAGTGGCCGCGCAGTGTTGAATCCGAGCGCGATACGAAGCTCACTTTTATGTCGGGGTAGTCGCGAAGTGCCCGATAGGTTGCGCGAACGACATCGCGGTTGATTGCTGCCGCGGCATCGGGATTGAGGGAACGCGAGTTTGTCATGATATAGACAGCTGGCTTCCCTGTGGAGAGCGCCCATTGGATATCTTCGGTTTCCCATGAGGTTAAAACTGGTAGGTCAGCAACTGATTGCGTGCCTGTTGGGTCATCGTCAAGCACCATGAGGATTGGTGCTTGCAGTTCCTTGTTTTCTTCGCGGACCCTGCATGCTTCAACAGGGACATCTGTTGCGAAGTCTTGTAGCAGTTCGTCAAGTGTGTGTGCCATTTTTGTAGAACTCCTTCGTTCACAGACCTTTTATAGACCTCAGACCTCTAAGGTCATATTGTGAGCATAGCGCCCCAGTGCAACGAAGTCAATAGATGTTGTTTGAGTGCTAAGGCACTAGGAAAAAGTGGAACGGGATGAAGTATGGCGGTGGAAGTATGCTTGGGCTGTTTTTTGGGTGGATTGTGGGTTGGATTTGCGTTTGTCCATACTTTTAGCGCCGCGTGGCGTCTGTAGTTGTAGCTTTCTTCGATTCAGGCGGCTACGGCTTGAGCTGATTGTTTACGGGTGTGTCGGTGGTGGCGGTGGGAGTATGCTTGGGCTGTTTTTTGGGTGGATTGTGGGTTGGTTTTCCGTTTGTCCAAGCTTTTAGCGCCGCGTGGTGTCTGCGCTGATGGTGGGAAAGGGAGGGTGGGGGGGGGGACTGTCGCGGGCTAGAACGGTGTGCGCAATGTGACGATTATTGTTGATAGGTTGTTGCTTCCTTCTTGGAAGCGCCTTGATAACTGATGTGTCGACAAACGTAGCCGATGCTCAGTTGATGGTAGGTATGTGGCAGATGATGAGTTGAGGGTTAAGTCAGGGGAATTCCAGGGTTAGTCACTGTTGAGGTGGTGCATGATATCGTCGCGAGTTTGCGTCATGTGTGATCGCATTGTTTCCTTTGCGGCCGTGGAATCACCTGCCTTGATACATTCAAAAATTGCCCAGTGGTGTTGGCGTGCACGTGTGCGCACATCTTCGATGCGGGTGGTATCCTCCCGAGAGGTAAATAGTGCTTCTTCCAATGGTTCCATGACGGCAATGAGGAAAGGGTTTTTGGACGCACGTACAATTCTGTGGTGGAAAGTAAGGTCCGCGGTGGCAACTGCTTTCATATCGCCAGCTTCGGCCGCCTTATCGAAGTCTTCAAGGGCCTCGCGCAAGGCTTTCAGATCGTCTTCGTTGCGTCGTTCTGCTGCAAGTCCGCAGGCACCTACTTCTATCATGCGACGTAGCTCTACCAGGTAAATCCCAAGTTCCTGCGCAGAGCAAGTGTGAGCATTCCACCAAATAATCATGGATAGGTCAGTCCATTTGCTTGGGTCAACAACAAATGTTCCCACGCCGTGAGTGACTTTCAAAACACCGCGATCAGCGAGGGTTCGCACCGCTTCACGCATTGTTGGCCTAGCAACGTTGAGCCACGATGCTAGCTGGGTTTCAGGGGGCAGTGGAGCGTTGATCTCAAAATCTTTGTCTAAAATTGCCTGTAAAATAAGGGTGATGGCCTGTTCAACTCTGTCTGATGCTGCCATGCTATTGCCCTGCCATTCAGTCTTAAGGCGCATTGGAGCACCTGTCATCACGTCACCATCAATAATAGTAACAAAGATTCATTACTTCCCCGCGTACGGTGAAGCTATCGCAAAAGAATTGATATGAACTAGTGGGTGTTGCCTGGTGTTAAAGTGGGTATCGTAAGAGAAGGAATACCGCGATGGTAGCCATCGCCGTGGCACCCCTAAACGCCAGTGGCTTAAAGGGACTACCGTTTCTTTCACTACTTCAGAAGAAACCAAAGCTCGCATAAACTTCTTCCAGAGTCTGTGGAGCATCAAAGCTGAGCTCGGTACGATAGTCGGGCCTCAATACGAAGTAACACGTTATCTGTCCACTCAAGGAAAGAAAGTAATAGATGATAACGCGTCGTGCACCACGCTAGTAAAGTTCTGATGTGGCTTCGTCTAATACCTCAACATCGACAGTTTCATCAACGCAGGTATCAATGTGTTCCCAGTTATCTGGCGGAGTTTGTAGCAGTTTCTTTGTTGATCGGATTACCAGGTATCCAAATGCTGCATTTCCTCCTGCCCCTACAGCAGCACCTACAGCAGTGCGTCCAACTCGTCGTGGGGAATCCCGCCGGCCTCGTCAAACTCTTTGACAACTGCATCCATTAACTCCGCATCGGCACACAAATCAGCCGCCGTGCCAGCTAGCGATCTGGCCGAAGCAATCAGCACATCGTCAGCCAGTGGCTCGGCCGCAAAATCCGCAAAATGAGCAGTATGTAGCGAAACCCCAGCCGGCGCAATCGCTACCATTGGGTGAATCGATGGAACCCGCACCGACACATTACCCATATCGGTTGAGCCAGCCCCTGAAACCAATGTCTGCGGCCCAATCATCTTTTGCCCCGTGGCGTTAAAATGCAGGGCAAAACGCTCGGCCATTACCTCGTTACTGCGCAATGGCAAACACGGTGGAGTGTCGTCCCACCGCAAATCCGCCGCACAACCGGTAGCCTGAGCTGCTGCCACAATCACGGCCTCCAGGCGATCTGAAAGTTCTTTCAATCCCGTTGTTGTAGCCGAGCGAACATAGAGATGCATTTTTGAAATCTCTGGAATCACATTGGGTGCTTTACCGCCCTCTGTAATAATGGCGTGGATCCTGTCGGTGAACAGCAACTGCTGGCGTAAAACACTCAGTCCGTTATACGTCATTACCGCTGCATCCAGGGCATTAACGCCCATATATGGTGTGGCCGATGCGTGGGCTGTGTGCCCGCGGAAAGTCACGTATAGTTCACGTAAGCCCAGGTAGTCTGTAGTATGGGTGCGTGAAACACCAGAGTATGGATGCACCATCATCGCCGCATCAATGCCTTCAAGTGCGCCGTGAGAAATCATGATTTCTTTACCGGTGCCATTTTCCTCGGCCGGTGTCCCCAGCAGCACCAGGCGTGCGCCAAGCCTCTGCACAATGGGGGCTGCAATGAGGAAAGCCCCTAAACCCGATGAACAAATGACGTTATGGCCACATGCGTGACCAATATCGGGCAAAGCGTCATATTCGGCCATAATCGCAATCGTCGGCCCAGGTGAATTATTATTTTCAGAGGACGCACTACCGCCAGTGTTTTCTGATACGTCCGGTGATGTGTCCGCTGTCGTTGTGTCCGCTTGAGGGCCTGAACTACTTTCACAGCGCAAAGCGGTATCAAGGCCGTGAATACCAACTGTGGGCTGGTAGCCGTATTTGCGCAAAAGCGTGGCAACAGCTTCAACGGAACGATGTTCTTCAAAACCAAGTTCGGGGTGATGGTATAGGTCGTGAGATAAAGCGATCAGGTCATCTTTTACCTGCTGGGTGCGCTCATCAAGTTGGCTGCGCTCTTGGGAGCCTAGTCCTTGGAAGCGATCCGTGAATTCAACTGGTTGTATGTCATCGGCTTGAAGGGCTAAAAAATCCTTTCCCGACTGAGATAGGTTATGAATCCTTGATGAATCAACGCTGAACTCGCGCATAGCAATCCTCCTTATTATGTGTGACGTGGGGCGATTGCCTTCCTCGTAACAATTATGACAAGGCAGAGGAATTGTCGCCGTCTTTCGCCTTGGGTTTTGCCTTGCTGGCAACTGCTTTTGCTTTGTGGGCGGCTGCACCAGCTGTCGCTTTGGCTTTAGCGGCAGCAGCCTTTGCCGCGGCTTTCGCCTTATCTGTAGCCTTTTGCTTTTCACGTGCTGCAATATCGGCATCGATCAGGTCGGCCTTTGAGTGAATAAAGACGCACAGCGTTGAGATAGCTGCCATGACGAAGAAGAGTCCAGCAACTGGCTGCCAGTGATGGCCAGAAGCGGTGTCAAGATACTGCGAGAACGCTGGAACTGCCATCGAGAAAAGCCCAGCTAACTGGTAGGCAAGCGAAATACCAGATTGGCGTGTGCGTGCCTGAAACCAGCCCGACACATAGGTGCCAATCACTGCGTAAGCAATAGAGGAAGCGACAGTTCCAAGGAATTGGCCCAGCCACAATCCCCAGATGGTATCAAACTCAACAAAGTAGAGCATGGGGAAGGCAACGACCATGTGCATGATGAGCCCAACGAGGGTGACAAGTCGCGTTGACCACACATCAGCAGCCCAGGCCGCCAAAGGAACAACCACAATGATTGTAATAGAAACCATCATGCCTGACTGGCTGACATCGTGTTCATTAAAACTCAATACTGTGGTACCGCGGGCATTGACATAAGCGCTAATAACGTACAGGCCAGCAATGGTAATAAGGAATGCGCCAGTAGCTTTTAACACTGTTCGCCAATCGGTACGCATCAATTCAACAATGGGAAGTTTTTGATCTTCTTCAGAGGCTTCTTCGGCTACAGCAGCCTGGAAAATCGGGGATTCTTCAAGTCGAATACGTAGCCAGATTCCAAAAATACCAAGGACACCTGCAATCAGGAATGGAATACGCCATGTCCATTCAACCAGCAAATGATCCCATCTTGGCATAGTAATGAGCGTAAACATGCCTGTTGAACCAAGTAGACCCAAGCCATTGCCGATCTGCGGGAAAGAGCCATAAAGCGCGCGTAAGCCGGGAGGGGCAGCCTCGACGGCATACAGCGTAGCACCGCCCCATTCGCCACCGACCGCTAATGACTGCACAATGCGAGCTGTAAACAATAAGATAACCGATATCCACCCAGCGGTGGCAAAGCCAGGGAGCATCCCAATTGATGTTGTGGCTATGGTCATAGTGACAAGTGAAATAATAAGTGCGCGTCGGCGTCCTAAACGATCACCAATATGGCCAAACAAAACCGCTCCCAGCGGGCGGGTAATGCCAGCAATGGCCAAGGTGATGTAGGAAACTAACACGCCGGTGGCATCGTCGAAAGTGGGGAAGAAAACTTTTGGAAAAACTACGGCAGCAGCAAAAATATAGATGCCGTAGTCGTACCATTCAATCGCTGTACCCAGTAGCGTCGCGCCCATAATTTTAATGGGCGGTTGGCGTTGCGCGTCCATGATAATCTCCATCGGTGCAGGTTACGTATGTACCAAAATAGCATGCTCGCAAATTATTTTCAGTCTTTTAAGCATAATTTGCGCGATAATGAATAATTTTACAATGTGCAGGTGGCCAATAGTAGAGCTGAAAAGAAAACGGTTTAATGGTGTGTATTTGGCAAGCCAGTCCTATGAAAAGTAGCTCTGTACGTTTACAATACAACAGGGGCACCACTCCAAAGAGTGAGGTGCCCCTGAAAAATAAAGATGAGAATTGTTGAGGGCTATGTGGCTTCGCCCAGTAGATTCTGGATGCGTTCAACGCCTTCTTTCAAATCATCATCACCCAAGGCATAGCTCAAACGAATAAAACCTGAGGGGCCAAATGCTTCACCTGGAACAACGGCAACTTCTACTTCGTCCAAAATGAGGTCAGCCAGCTCACCGGATGTGGCTGGGCGTCGCCCTCTGATTTCTTTGCCTAAAAGTTCTTCAACCGAAGCATACACGTAAAATGCGCCCTTGGGTGTGGGAACTTGCAGGCCGGGGATTTCGCGAAGCATCGACACCATGGTCTTGCGGCGGCGGTCAAACGCCTGACGCATGTGCTCGACAACAGCTAAATCACCGGATACAGCCGTCATAGCCGCACGTTGAGCTACATTGCAGACATTTGACGATAAGTGAGATTGCAGGTTGGTGGCGGCCTTGATTACGTCCATCGGGCCAACCATCCAGCCCACGCGCCAACCCGTCATGGCATAGGTTTTAGCGACGCCATTCAAAACAATAGTTTGATCGGCAAGATCGGGAACAAGTTTTACGATATGAGTTTTTTCAGCGTCATCATAGAGGAGATGCTCATAGATTTCGTCCGTAATCACCCAAATGCCGTGTTCAAGGGCCCATTCGCCAATGGCAGTAATCTCCGGTGGGGTGTACACCGACCCCGTTGGGTTAGAGGGCGAACACAGCAGCATCGCCTTTGTGGCATCGGTGCGGGCTTCTTCTAGCTGATCGACAGATACTTTGTAGTTGGCATCAGCACCGGCAAAAACTTCCACGGGCTTCGCACCGGCAAGCTGGGTAACTTCGGGGTAGGTTGTCCAGTAGGGGGTGGGAAGAATGAGCTCATCGCCCGGATCAAGAATCGTTGCAAATGCTTGATAGACAGCCTGTTTACCGCCATTTGTTACCACGATAGTATTGGGGTCAACTTCGTATCCGCTGTCGCGAAGCATTTTATCGGCAATGGCTTGACGGAATTCAGGAAGCCCTTTGCCAGGTGTGTAGCGATGATTCTTGGGGTCGCGTGCTGCTTCAACGGCAGCTTCAACAATGTAGTCAGCGGTTGGGAAATCAGGTTCGCCAGCACCGAAACCGATAACGGGTTTACCTTCGGCTTTTAGCGCCTTTGCTTTGCTGTCAACAGCCAGTGTGGCTGAAGGAGCGATCGATCCAATACGGTCAGAAATGCGTTTTTTTGTAGTTGTCATACGTCTATTTTCTCACGGATGCACCGGGTTACCAAGAGTTATTGCAAGAAAAATGATGCAGTTGGGGTATTAGCTCGGGGGCGTGGGAGCCTGAGATAGGGTAAGACACGTGCTTGTGGGCGGTGTTGTGTTCGTGGGGTTGCTGTCTGTAGGTTGTGGTGCTTTGGGGTTGGGGCTGTGCTGTCTGTGGTTGGTTGGTTGTGGTGTGGTGGCGGTGGAGGTGTGGTGGGGTGTTTTTTTGGGTAGTGTGTGGGTGGTTTTTTGGTTTGGATCTATTTCTGCCGCCGTGAGGGTGTGAGGGTAAGGAGGGCGTCTATGGTCGTCGGGATTTTTGGGAAGGCATTCGGTATGGATAGTGTGCAACTTATTGGGGTGAGGAATGTTGTCGCCCAAGGGAGTGGTTGTTGTTTGTCAAGACAGTCTGCACAGATAGTTGATTCTGTGTCAGGTTGGTATATGGTCAGGGGGTGCGGCCTGGAAGAGCAAGCCGGCACGCGGCCAATGCTGCTCATCTTGGCGTGGTAAAAGGTTCCTGGTGGGTATTCATAGAGTTTTGGGTATTATTTGCCCTCTGGTTTGTACCATATGGCTGCAAGAAAGCAGGATTTTTATACCAAAAGGAGGTGCCTCAGGGTGTGCTATGTGTCATATCGTGAAAACATAAGTGCCCGTTAAGTGCAAGAAAGTGAGAATGAAATGACTAATCAAGTGCCAATGCAGCCACAACCGATGCAGCCGCAACCAGGAATGCCAATGGGGCAGCCAGTGCAGCCGCCAGAAACGAAAAGCAAACTATCGATGATTGCTCTTGCCCTTTGTATTGTTTGCTGCTTGATTATGCTTATAGGCAGCTACGTTTCAGTCTCTGGTCTCAATTTTGACGATGTCACATTAGAAAATGCAGATAAGATGCTGCAAGCAGCTCAAGCAGCCCAGAATACTCAAATAATTGTATTCTTGATAGCTGGCATTTTAAACCT
>JAUNVQ010000025.1:29008-37643 GCA_030540715.1 Actinomycetaceae bacterium
ATGATTGGGCCCTGTATCTTGGATACTCTTGGATACTTGAGTGTTGGTAACTGCGGGGCTCAGGTTCGGCTCTGAACTGGCAGTGGTCAAGTAGTCGATAGTGTTGTTCATAAGATATGCCCATCAAGATGACCGTTTATGCAAATCATTCGGATGTTTTTCACGTGCTTAGCCCGATGTAACGCATCTGTCTAAGCTATTGTGGTAACGTTCCCAGACTTTACACACCATTTACTCCTGCTTATAGCCTGCGTGCAAGGTGTGCGCAGGCTATTTGCGTGTGCGCTGGCTTGCTTCTTGTCTTAATATCCTGACTAACGTGTAAGTCCATCCTTAATGAACTATGTTCATGATATGCTAAGGATGCACTGACTTCATTGAATAAAAGGGAACAAGGTGGCCCAGGAAATCACACAACAACAGCGAAGACACAAGGATCTTGGTATTCCTGCGATATTCGACCAGTCAGCCGTTGGAACGTCCTCTTGGCGTACACGCTGGGCACGCAGGCTCGATCCGCGAACACTCTTTGCCCTCATGCTTACCCTCAACATTTTTGGGCTTGGTCAATCCTCCCAGCTCCTAGTGATGCTATGTCTGGTCATCACTGCAGTATTCATGCTGGTCAGTGTCAAGATGAAAATGTTTATCGGGTGGTTCACTTTTGTGCTTATCAATATCGGAATCTTCTATGTTCTACCGGGACTGTGGCCCAATGGCTTCGTCTTTGCTATTACATTTATTGCTTTTTGGTTTTTCCGTTTTTCTATCTCCATGGGCATTGCCATCGCCGTATTTAGTGTCCTTGATGTTCAAAAGGTCTCGGCAGTTTTGACACGAATGAAGGCCCCCGCCTGGTTCTATGTTCCAACACTTGTCATTATTCGCTTCTTTCCTGTGGCTATCGCGGAGTTACGCGCCATTAACAATGCAATGATTTTACGTGACCTCAAGCCTGGGGGATGGGGCATGATGCGCCACCCAATCCGTGTTGGCGAATACGTATTGATACCATTTTTGGCATCTGCAGCACGTATTGCCGACGAGTTAGCGGCAGCCTCCATTATTAAAGGTCTGGGTGCGCGCAAACAAACCACCACCATTGTTCATACAGCATTTTTCTGGGGCGATGCACTGGTTTTGGTTGTTATTATCTGTTTGATTGCGATGCGAATTTCAGAGGTGTTTCTATGAGCCGCGCCCACACACCCGATCACTGCGACCAGCCCATCGACCAGTCCGCGGCACGCGGCGACCTCTTCAATAATAACGTGGCGTCACCAGCGCACGGGCAACCTGACGATGCAGCCCGCATCAGCCTTCGTGGCGTTACCTACAATTATCCACGCCCAGTGTGGGAGCGCAACGCCGGAACACTGGTTGAGCACTTACACGATATTAACCTGGATATCGAGCCTGGTCAGGTAGTGCTTTTATGCGGGGCAAGTGGCTCTGGAAAATCAACGCTTCTTCGGGCTATGAACGGACTCGTTCCTTTATTTTATGAGGGCGAATTAAGTGGGACTGTGACAGTGGGTGGAACAAACCTGGCTGAGGTGGAACTCCATGATATGGGGCACATTTCCTCCACAGTTTTCCAGAATCCACGCACCCAATTTTTTACCTCTACTGTGAAATCAGAGATGGCTTTTACAAGGGAAAACTATGGTGATGAGCCACATGCAATTCTTCAGGCTATGGAAAAGGCTGCCCGGGATACAGGAATTGAGAAGTTTCTTGACCGTCAACTCGATGCGCTCTCTGGTGGGGAACTTCAACGTGTGGCCTGCGCGTGTGCGCTGTGTGCGGATGTGGCAGTACTGCTGTTTGACGAGCCAACCTCGAACCTATCGCCGCAGGGTATTGAAAATTTCCGCGACCTTTTGAAAAACCTGAAGCAACGCGGCTACACCATAGTTATTGCTGAACATCGTATTCATTTTTTGAAAGGGCTGATCGATACGGTTTACCGCCTAGAGGGCGGAAAGATTGTGGAGCATATCAGCGGTGAGGATTTTTTTGCACTGAACAACACCCAACGTCTTGAACGTGGTTTGAGGGCGCTCACGGTGCCTGAGATTGCTTTGCCAGAGCCGTCGGGTGAGGGATTATGTATAAAGAATCTGCGCTTTGGTTATGGCTCTGCACCTGTGTTGGATATTGAAAATCTAATTTTCCCTGAAGGTGCAGTAACTATTTTGGCTGGCGAAAATGGTGCTGGAAAAACCACGTTAGCGATGCTGATATGTGGGCTGCTGGAAGCAAACTCGGAGGCGACGTTCCAGTTTGATGGGAAGAACATGTCGCCACGGCGGCGCAATCGAACCTGCGGCATGGTGATGCAAGACGTGCGCAGGCAGTTATTTTCGGAGTCGGTTGAGGCCGAGGTTACCTTGGGTTTAAGTAAAGAGGACGCAGCGAAGGTTGATGTGGATGCTTTACTGAATACGATGGAGCTTCAGGAGTTTTGTCAGCGACACCCTATTTCACTGTCGGGTGGTCAACAGCAACGCTTGGTGATTGCATCGACCTTAGCTGCTCATAAGCGCGTTGTCATTTTTGATGAACCGACTTCGGGTGTTGATTTGCGTCATCTTCACCGCATTGCTTGTGAGTTGAAGAAGCTGGCAGCAGCTGGGGCGGTAGTTATTGTGGTTACTCATGACCCAGAGTTGATAGCTGAATGTGGGGAGTATATGTACGTGTTGGAGAAACTTGAGAAAGAAGGTTTGGGGAGGACAAGGGAACTGGCATAAGGATGCTTGATATGTCAGGTGTGGTGTGCTTGATGGTGGGGGTGGATGCTGGGAGTGGTTCTTTGACGTGAGCGTTGAGATGACGAGTTGCTGTACAGCGAGATCACGGGGATGTGCATTATGAGGTTCGTGTTGGGTGTGCTTGGGGCTGCTGGTGTTGGGTGTGCGTTCGGCCTGCGGCGAGCATCGGGGACATGTGCTTGACTGGCGGTGCGGTTTGGGGGTATCCCGAAAGATAGACGGATGATACATTTAAGACAAAGAAACTTTAAAAATCAAAGCTCAGTGGAGTCCCTTGCGGGCGAGCTTGCATTGGTGGGCAATCGCTTTTGCTGGTACGTCGCTTTGCGGGGCGGCTGGGTGTGCCTTATGGGTGATGTTGCATGAGCGTGATTATTTGGTGGAAAGGACGTTGGTTTTGATGCGCAGACCGTGGAGGCCGGCTGTAGGGCGCAAACCGTCGTTTTCTTGCGATGAAGTTGTTGATAAGGCTCTTGAGATTGGACTCGATAATTTTACGATGGCCGGTATTGCAAAACAGTTAGGTGTTGTTCCGTCTGCACTTTATCGTTTATTTCCGTCACGTGACGATATTTTAGCGAAGTGTCTGCAGCGAATCGGTGTGGACACACCGCGCACAAATCCTGACGATACTTGGCAGGATCAGCTTTATGATATGTGTGAACAATTTTGGGCCCTATGCGAAAAATATCCCGGGTTTGCCACTGTTCTTTATATTTATCCCGCACCGCATCTGTATTGGCAAGATAGCCTTGAGTTCACCGTTAATAACTTAGTCAATGCGGGTATTCCTGGCGGGAAGAAACGCGCTATTTTTGCGTTGAAAATCCTTGGAGATATTGTGACCCAGATTTACGCGATTGAAGAAAATATGAGGCGCAAAGATAAAAATGGCGTGACAATGTATGAAAAAATGCAGCAGCGCCTAGAAGAACACAAAGATGATCTGCGCGTGGGTTTCGTTCCTGAAAAGGGTGAACAGGGCAGGCTCTGGTACCACGATAAGGTTTCGTTTATTATTGATTCTTTGGGAAAATAGTGGTGCATCATGGCTGATGAACGATATAATCGCCCCTGGAAGCCAGCCACGGGATGCCCTCCTACCTTTTCCCAAAACGAAGTCGTGACCAAGGCGATTGAACTGGGGCAGAGGTAAGGCTGAGCCGTTATAAAAGTGACTCGCAAACATTTCGATAAAGCTGGGTTGATGCGTTAGTTGTATCGACGTGTGAAGAGGCTCGAGGGTGTCTGTTGAGCCGGAGCTGTTGCTTTGCACATAGTAGACATTGTTAGCTGATAGTTTGCCTGTGAAGGTGCACAGTGCGCAGTTCTAGCTAAGATCCCACATATTAAAGCTTTTCTATCACTGAGAATTTCATTGAAGGTGCGCCGCCTATGCGGTGCACCTTTTGGTGTTCTTTGGCTAAATAGGCAAGCGTCGCCCTCGGAAATAAAAAATAGGTAGCAAAAGAAGGTAAAGAAAAGATAAGGCAAAACTAATTGATAAATGATAGTCCGTCAGAAATAAGATATACTTATTCTGTTTTCGTTTTCTGAAACGAAAGAAGGTGGGGCCTACTCTCGATCTCCATCAATATCTCAGTAGCGTTTTCGAAAGGAATGCAATGAAATTCTCACTCACAACCCGCGACTATATTAATATCGGTGTTTTTACCGTTCTCTATTTCGTCGTTTTCTTTGTTGCTGGTATGTTTGGCCTTATTTCTCCAGGAGCAATTTTTCTTGGATGGGTAGTCGGAATCATTTTGGACGGTATTGTTATTGTTTTCCTGCTTGCACGAAGCCCTAAAATGGGGGTTCTTACCCTTCTTGGCCTATTTGTCGCTCTGCTTATGATGCTTACAGGCCATCCATCTCTTGTACTTCTTACGCCTGTGTTTGGATTTATTGCAGATATTGTTGCCTCCGAACGCGGGTTTGCAGAAGAGCTTCAGCCAAAGCGTGCCATTATTGCTTATGCAATTTTAAGTCTGTGGTTCGCGACTCCGTTATTACCGATATTTTATGCTTCAGACTCATACTTCGAGCATCTAGGTGAACAAGTTACTCCTGACTATCTTGAAGGGATGAAGGCAATATTTACACCAACAACTATCAGTATATGGGCAGTCTGTATTGTGGTTTTAGGTCTTGCCGGTGGCTGGCTTGGAACTAAAGTTGCTCGCAAACACTTCGACAAAGCTGGACTGACTCGCTAAGGGTGATTGTCTGTTTGGTGACGATGCGGCTGTATTTTTTAAAACGTGTCTAGCTCGCCCTGTGGTCTACGGTATAGGGCGTTGGCGCGTTGCCGCTGAGTTGCCTACCTGGTAGTAAATACCACGAAACCGCACACAGATTTCCATTGGGGGGGGGGCATGTGCGCGATTTTGTTTATTGAAGAAGATTCACTGGTGCTAATTGAGCAATTTATTGTCGATCAGTAACAATTTGTGAGATTAAGGTATTGCTAATTTAACAATAATTCGGAAATTGCTGGAATCTTGTGAGATTAGGGCATTGCTAATTTAACAATAATGTGTCAATTGGCGCGAAATTGTTCAATTAGGAAGATGTTAATGGAGTAATAATTCGCTACGCTGCTGAAGCAGTTAGATTGCGTGGCAAAGTGTCACTTATGCAGCTGCTCTTTCTGATCACCGATGACTACGCTTTCACATATCAAAAGAAAGGGGCACAGTTATTAATGTTCCATACGATGGCAATATAAATATCTTGGGTGTAGCTGCTCAGTAACTTCCCCAGGGTACATCTTATTCATTTTTCTTGCAGGACTCCTTGCGCTCGAATTACGAAGTTGCAATACGAATCGGTTGATTAACCCTTGAAGCTAGTCTGAACCAACAATGGTATAGGAGTTTGCGACTTCACCGGGGGCGTCTTCGGCATTATTAATCAACAGATACGGACCTGCCTCGTTCGTGCCGTATCCTTCGATACTCCACAAAATCTCATCGGGATTGTCAGCGTAAAATCCACTAATGTTACTGATGTTGCCGCCGTCATAGACAACGCAGATTGCGCTTTCAATACTACACTTCAAGTCAGCTGCAGATGGATACTCTTTGCCATCTAGTTGGAAAACATTATCAGTGGAAACTCCGACCCAATGTCCATCATAAATATCCAGGAAATTCCAACTTTGTGGTAGTTTAGGAGTCATTTTTTCAAGAATGTCGGATGCCTTGTAAACACTTTTCGCATTCACACGTATTGCCTCACAGTTATCGGTAGGTTCGCGTTCAATCGACTCGAATTCGCCGTCTTCTTTTGAATAAAAAACAGCATTACAGAAAATGGTTGACATTAGTCCATCTTCAAATAGGTAAGTACTTGTTTTTTGTGTAGTGAACCCATCATCGACGCCGATAAGCACATCCTTTTCTTCAAGGCTTTTTGCAACTGCCAAGGGGTATGAGCACGGTTGCTCAAAGCGTAAATTTTCAAAATATGAATCCTTGTACCATCGTATTTTGCCAGTTGAAAGCTCAAAACCAAAGATTGTTTCGGGGGAATCTACAGAAAGAACAGTATCTTTACAGATTTGCCATCCGCTACTTGATATGAACGGTGATTCAAATGGAACATCAAGTCTTTTTCGCTCCTGGGCTGTGAGGTCAAGGACGAAGTAGTCCTTCGTTATTGCATCTCTAGCGACAGCATGATCGCCAGATAGTGCCAGAACATACATGCGTTCAAACTCTGCCACCAGTTCTAGGCCATCAGCAGAAATATCGTAGAAATGGGTGTCAAAGTTATTTTCATCTGCCCCAGCATTTGTTGTGGCAATCCGCGGATTTTCATCGTCAGTAACACTGATTAAATGCCCCTCAGGCAATGTAAACTCGCCTAGAATTTTTTCATATGTTCGGGTTTTTGGTACTTCAGATGAAAAAAGTTTTGACCCTAATCCGCTTAATCCTTGAGAACCTGAAGGGCTGCTGGAGTACAAGAGCGAAATAAAAGCTATTGTCGATCCTGCGACGAGGATGAAAATAACCAAAGCAATGATAATGGTTTTCGATTTTCTTGCCTTTAACACAGGAGTTGTGGAGGCAGATGGCCACATTGCATCCGCAACGGTGATGTTAGATGGAGCGGCCTGCGGGTTAACCGATTGAATCCATTGAGCAAGATCGGGATAGCATTGAGAATGTTGAAGAATTTGACCATGCAAATCGGGGCGTTCAGCAGCCAGTTTTTGCAGATCAAGTTGGTTCAGGTGCGGGTCAAGAGTCATCATTGCCTCCTTTGGGGACAATAGAATTATAGTTACTAGACTATGGCTATTGAAGCAGGGAAGGCACCTCACTTTTAAGGTATCGATTCAAAAAGGTGACCACGCAGTGATGAGTCCAAATTGCGTAGCCCTCCCTCGTAATGCCTTATCGACGAACGCATAACGTTCAGGCCGTGGCCTACTGGTTCTTTCAACAATGTCAATCAAAACTAAATACGCAGTCTTTGTGGAGTGAAAAGCCGTCATTCGAAAAGTTAATTCACTTATCTAAAATGGTTGATTGATAAAGAGAAACGCCTGATATTCACTAAGGTCTTTAGTCCTGTACTGAGCGCGTGTAAACTGTAAGAGACCCTTAAAAAACGAATTGAAAGGAGCTGCCCATGGATTTTGGCAGCATAAAAGACAAAGCGGCAGGGATGCTTGGCAACGAAGAACAAACTGATGCCGTATTGGATAAAGTTGAAGGCGTTGCTTCGAAAGTTACCGGTGGTAAATTCGACGATAAAATCGAAAGCGCCCGAGATGCTATCGATCAGCGTATTGGTGACGAAGCTAAATAGTCTTTTACTTGCGACTGCTTGGTGTATTCCCCGTGAATAATCAATTGATACCGCCGTAATTCGATGCCAGCCAGGGAGGGAAGTCTGTGGCAAATAGGCATCAAATTGTGGGAAGTCCTGCCGTGTAATAAGTGTTACAGGGCAGGACTTTTGTATAGTTGATGTAGAGAACTTTCTTTTCCTCGTTCATTTCCGTCAACCCTTGCAAGGATTCACGGATGATACCTCAAGGAGATACAGGATTGTCCAGTGATCTGAGCCGTATGCGTGTGCCTGGTGGCAACGGCAACGATATATTCATTAGTTTTCATGGAATTACTGACTGCGGTGCGTCCAACGCGGATCTTGCAGTTCATTTACGGTCAGACTATACGGTTGTTTTGCCAGATGCACGAGGTCATGGCTTGTCGCCACGGTTTAGCAAAGAGCAGCTGAAGGCGCCTTTTGAAACGATGGTAGAGGACGCATGTCAATTGATTGTGGAAGAGGTGGAACAGTCAGGTAAGCCAGTGATTATTCACGGGCATTCGATGGGAGGGGCTGTTGCTGTAGCCGCAACGCAGCGATGCCCTGACTATGTTCGCGCATTGGTATTGGAAGAGCCTGCGTTATTATCGATTACGCAAAGAGGTTTTTTGCATATGCTTGTGACTCGGCTTGCTGGACGTGTGTCAACGAATCAGCAGGATATTGTGGCAGCGCTTGAGGAGCTTCGCCAGGAGCAGTCGAAGTGGTCGAATCTGGAGATTGCTGGCTGGAGCCTAGGTCAAATGTTGGTTGAACAGCCATTTTTAAAGCATCCTGTTTTTCACGAGAAAATGTCACGAAAAAAGATTCTGGCGAGACTTCACACGCCTACACTTATTGTTACTGGTGATACGAAGCCTTGCATCATTGGTGCACGTGGTTTTGAAGGGATTAAAAAAATCGGAAATCCTCAGCTTGAAACTGTGCTTATCTCTTCGGCATCGCATTGCGTGCGTCGTGATAATCCGCAAGATTTTTACCGCGCTCTTGATGCCTTCTTGGAAAAA
>JAUNVQ010000026.1 GCA_030540715.1 Actinomycetaceae bacterium
TCGACTTGTGGTGGGGTGAAGTGCGGTCGGTCTGCGGCGGCTAGGCGTGAGTTTGTTTTGAGGTGCATTAATGTACCGAAAGTTATCTCACATTTTCTTTCGAAAATCGAAATTTATTGTTAGGCTTGCATCATGGAGGAAAAAGAGAGTGAGCGTGTTCGTCGGTGTTTAAAACAGTCTGGTAAGTCTCAGGCGGAAGTTGCCAGTATTCTTGGTATATCTGAATCGAAATTTTCAAAATCTGTCAATGGGCTACGTCGGTTTTCGGCGGTTGAATACGCCGAGTTGGCAGATTTGTTTGGGGTCTCATTTTATTGGCTTGTCACTGGAGAAGAAGACCCCAGAGGGCATAAACTGGCTGCTCGACATGATTTTCATGATGATGACAAGAGTTACTCATTGGAGGGAATGGAAGCTGATAAGCAACTGATTGAGGATATTGCGCTTATCTATCGGCAGGCATATGCAAGTGCTGAACAAGATGTTCCCACACCTGTACGGGCGTTCACGACAGTGGATGAACTGCGGGGGTTACTTCCCTTGGATTTTGCTACCGATATGGTTCGCAGTGTTAATTCTTTACCTCGTATTGATGTTTTAGTGCTCGATATTGTTGGCCCTTCGTATACACTGCGCGTTGCGGGCAGGTATGTGATTATCGTGAAGCGGACAGCCCGATGGTTTCGTCAAAACTTTTCAATTGCTCATGAACTTGGGCATATCGCGGCTGACGATTTTGACGATGGTGAGCATTGTTCAAAAAATGGCCAAGAAAGGGCTGCCAATGCGTTTGCCGCCGAACTGCTGATGCCAAAGCGGCTACTTGGGGCCGAAGACTGGCAAAATATGAGTGAGGGGGAGCTTGCGAATCTGGTGTGGCAATATAGGGTGTCGACTCAGGCGTTAAAAGTCCGGCTCAATTCGTTGAAGATTGCCACGTCTTCCAAGGTGCAAGCTTCACTTGAACTGGCTACTTTCGCGCTTTTGAGGAAATATCTTAAGAAGAATGGGGGCAGTGATCCATTTTCTGTGGCAAGCAGGTATGGCAGTGCCTCCGAACGCTTTATTCCAACATCTTTACTGGAAGCAGTGGAAGCTGCGGTCATGAAAGGGGATGCCCCCAAGGAGTCTCTGGCATATCTTCTTGATACTTCGCCTGATGAGATTGAACTTTTTGCGATGGCTGAGCCTGATGTCGAAGTTGAGCTGGATATCCTTAAAGGACTTTTTGTATGACACGTTATTTCTTTTTTCCAGACAACACCGTGTTAATTAACTTCACTTATCTTCAAAGGCATGATCTTCTGGAGTGGTTTGTCAAGGAACGAGGACGCTGGACGCAAAGTGTTCGACGTGAATGTGAGCAAAGTAGTCGCGTCGATGGTTTGGAAAGAATGACGCATTGGAGTTCAGTATTTGGCGATCCTTTTATCCCAGATAGGGCGGAATTGATCGATGTGGCAATTATTGTTGACTCAATGCGTAAACCAGGGGATAAAAATACGGCGCATCTTGGTGAGGCTGAAACTATCGCTATAATCTGTAAGAGGAATTTTTCGGCACTGTTTTTGACCGATGATCATGGAGCTGCAAGATCGGCTTCAAGGAATAGCATAAAGGTCATCGGTACGGGAAAGATTATTGCCTATGCTGAGGTAGCTGGAATAATTGAGCATGGTGAAGCACATAGTTATCTTTGTGAGTTGCATACCCTGAACAGGGTGTTAAGGCATCCCCATTCGATAGAAGAATATGACGCATGCGTAGCAGAGTTGCGTGGTTTAAAGAAAAGACTGAACTGAGCGAAGGTGTGAAGAAGCCTTGTTTGGGGCACTACGCACACACGGGATGGTGAGAATAGAATTCCTGTATTGCTTCTTTTGAAATGAAAGCAAACGAAGGAGGTTTTCATCGGGTCGCAAGTCGCAGCCCACCCGCGTGTGTGACTGTCCCTAAAAATCTTGACGATACGATAAAGATATGGCAAAGAAATCCGGGGCAACGGCTGCGTTGAAAGTCCTTGACAAAGCGGGGATTGACTACATCATCCGCCGCTATGTTCATGACCCGTCCAGTCCTTTGGGGTATGGGCGCGAGGCCGCTCAGGCTCTACATATGGATCCGTCAACGATTTTTAAAACCCTTATGGTGGCGGTAGATGGCCAGCCTACGGTGGTTATCGTGCCCGTCGATTCGCGCGTGAGCCTAAAAAACCTTGCCCGCGCATGCTCGGCAAAAAATGCCCGCATGATTAGCCCCGATGATGCTCAGCGCCTGACCGGCTATATTGTGGGTGGTATTAGTCCGTTGGGGCAAAAGAAGAAGTTTCCTACGGTGATTGACGTCTCGGCTAAGGAGTTGAGCCGGATTAATATTTCTGGAGGGCGCCGCGGTCTTGACGTTGAGTTGGCCGTGTCTGATCTAGCAGCCCTGACAGAGGCAGACTTTGCCGATATTAAAGCAAGCTCGCACAATTAGATGTTGTTACAGGGGCATGCGACGTCCTCTGCGATAGTGAATATGTTGGGTAGCACTTTGGCCGTGGCTTGCGGCTCAGTGTTAATGCTTCTGCGTCTGGGAATCCACCAAAGTATTCTTGTTTAACGCGTTCTCGTATTCCTTCGAACCATAGACTGACACACATCAACGCCACCGTTTAGCAGTGCCCTATGCGCTGTCTGCCACGTCCTTGGCGTCTATACACACAACGCCCTCCCCGGCCATTCCTGTACGGACGCCTGGGGTAGCTTACCGTGCAACTTGCCGTCCACGAGCTTCGGCTCGGCGACCGTCGAGACCCTCGTGCTGAGTGCGCGGCATAGTAGCCCCACACTCAATGGA
Source organism: Actinomycetaceae bacterium (assembly GCA_030540715.1). GTDB lineage: Bacteria > Actinomycetota > Actinomycetes > Actinomycetales > Actinomycetaceae > JAUNVQ01. The sequence continues at coordinate 2,842 of JAUNVQ010000026.1, forward strand.
TTGCGTCCTGCGGCCCAATCCCACATTCCGCGCGCCCCCGTGTTCAGATCCCGTGCCCTCCGTGTTCAGGTCTCGCGCCCCCGTGTTTCACATATCGGCCCTCGGCGATTATTCTGGCACAGGTGTCACTACACTGAACACAAGAAGCAGAAGTAAGAAGAACAAACACATACAAGATTCGGACAATTACCTTCCACGATATAAGATGTCATACACATTCGTGACCAGGTAACGAAGGAGCAACAATGTCGATACCTTTGCGCTCGGCTACCTCGACAATGGGTCGTAATATGGCTGGTGCGCGCAGTCTGTGGCGTGCAACAGGCATGACAGATGATGATTTTGGCAAACCAATTATTGCTATTGCCAACTCGTTTACCCAGTTTGTACCCGGTCACGTACACCTTGACAAAGTATCGGGCATTGTTGCCGACGCCATTGCTGAAGCCGGCGGTGTGTCCAAAGAGTTCAACACCATCGCCATTGATGACGGCATTGCCATGGGCCATTCTGGGATGCTCTATTCCTTACCTAGCCGAGAAATCATTGCCGACAGTGTGGAATACATGGTCAATGCGCATTGTGCTGATGCGATGGTGTGTATTAGTAATTGTGACAAGATTACTCCGGGTATGTTGATTGCTGCGATGCGGTTGAATATTCCTACTGTGTTTGTGTCGGGTGGGCCGATGGAGGCTGGTAAAGATATTCCTGTTGATGCCATTGTTGGGCCGGCCACTACGGGGCATGGCAACTTGATTACGGTGATGAATGCTACCGCTGATGATTCTGTTTCGGATGAGACGCTTACGGCCATTGAAAAACTGGCCTGCCCGACGTGTGGGTCGTGTTCAGGTATGTTTACGGCGAACTCTATGAATTGTTTGACGGAGGCCCTGGGGTTGTCGTTGCCTGGTAATGGTTCGACGTTGGCAACGCATAGTGCACGTAAGGGGTTGTTTGAACAGGCTGGTGAGCTTGTTGTTGAGTTGTGTCGGCGGTATTACCGTGATGAAGATGAATCGGTGTTGCCTCTCAATATTGCCACGAAACCTGCATTCGAAAATGCGATGACTTTGGATATGGCGATGGGTGGTTCGTCGAATACTGTGTTGCATATTCTTGCTGTTGCTTATGAGGCGGGTGTTGATTTTACTATTGATGATATTGCGCGTTTAGGTGCGACGGTTCCTAATTTGTGTAAGGCTGCGCCTAATCATAATGACTATCATATGGAAGATGTGCATCGTGCTGGTGGTATTCCCGCTATTTTAGGCGAGCTTGATCGTGAAGGTATGCTGAACCACGATGTGACATCAATTCACACCGCGACTTTGTCGCAATGGTTGGGTGATTGGGATATTCGTGGGGGACATGCCACGGATGAGGCTGTTGAGTTGTTTTCGGCGGCTCCGGGTAATGTTCGTACAACCCAGCCGTTTTCAACATCGAATCAGTGGAAGACACTTGATACGGATCCGATTGATGGCTGTATTAAGGATGTTCGTAACGCCTACACTAAATCGGGTGGTTTGACGGTGCTTAGGGGGAATATTGCACCTGATGGGGCGATTGTGAAAGCCGCTGGAATTGATCCGGAGCTTTTCCATTTTGAGGGGACAGCGATTGTGATGGAGTCCCAGGAAGAGGCTATTGAAAAGATCTTGAATAAAACTGTGCAAGCAGGTCATATTGTTGTGATCCGCTATGAAGGTCCAGCTGGCGGTCCTGGTATGCAAGAGATGTTGTATCCGACATCGTTTTTGAAAGGCCGTGGCTTGGGGAAAAAGTGTGCCTTGATTACCGATGGGCGTTTTTCTGGTGGGACATCGGGGATTTCAGTCGGACATATTTCCCCTGAAGCTGCTAATGGTGGTGTAATTGGTTTGATAGAGGACGGAGATCGCATCATTATTGATGTCAACCGTGAAGAGCTAACATTAGATGTTTCTGAGGACGAACTTCAGCGCCGCCGTGAAGCCATGGAAGCACGGGAGAACCCGTGGAAGCCACTTAAGCGCGAGCGCGAGGTGTCGGCGGCACTGAAGCTATATGCTGCCTGCGCATTATCAGCCGATAAAGGCGGAGCCCGCGACGTCAGCCGCGTGATGTAGGTAGTGTTGCTTGGAATCGGTATGACAAAGAGAAAAATTTTAACGGGAACAGAAAAGGGAAGAAGTCACTCTCTGTGTCTGTTTCCGGGGGGGGGGAGAGAGAATATCGGTCAGTGAATGAGGAGCTTCTTTAAGGTATACTTCAATGACGAACCGCGGTTTTTATCTGGATAGGATGGCGCGACTTTATGCTTTCTCGTGACCAATGGATGAAAACTGAACCTTCGGTTGTCTTCGATGTATTTGTTGAAGAGTGCACCGCTCTTCAGGCTGTCTATGCTGCGTTAGTAAACCAATTTCCAAATGAACGTGATGATTACATAGAATTGTCTCTTGAGCTGGACGAATATCGTCATGCGATTCCATGGAATAATAAAGCTCAACAGGTTGAGGCTATCCACAACTTACGTGAAAAGAAGCGCGAACTCGTTCCTCAGATCAATTACGGCTTAACAAGTGTGTAACCTACGGGCAGCCCCAGAAAGTGTGTAGCTATCTGGACAAGGCCCTGTTTCCGTGTACTATTATAGAGAGGAGGTGCATCATGGCAAGCGTATTTGATATTGCGTCAGAATTTGTTAAACGAGCAGGTGGAGAAGTAGAAGCCGTTAAGCTGCAAAAGCTTTGTTTTTACGCTTTCGGCTGGTATGCGCACCTTACGGGTGAGCCCCTTTTTGGTGAACAGTTTTACGCCATGAAGTTCGGTCCGGTCGTCGGTCAGCTCCTCAGTGCTCATGCGAAAAGCAAGGTAGTTGACCAAAAAATGCTTGAAGTCCAGTTTAAAGCCTGGGACACTCAACGCCAAGAGCTCTCTGAATACATTGAAGAAGTTATCGACTCTGTTTGGGATACGTACAGTCAAAAGGAAGCATTTGTTCTGGCTGATTATTCCCACGACGAAGCCGTGTGGAAAGATGCCTGGGATAGCAGGCCGGAGGGATCCAGACGAGCTAACATGCCACAAGGCACTCTCATTTCTTATTTCCTTGAACGCGAGCCGAAGACCGGAGAGGTACAACATTTGCCACCCGCCATGTTGACGAGGGCTAAGCGGGAAATACTTGAGGAAGCTGAACATGTCTCGTCAGTTCACCATCCATTCATCGAAGTAATTAGGAAACAGCATTCAGCATGATTTTAGGGAGGCTTGAGGAGTTTCTTGGCAAACGAAATCTCAACCTGCGTATATTGGATCAAGATCATTTGATTGACTGGTTTAGCTGTGGTAGAGATACGTTGATGGATGCTTGGCTATCTAAACACGCTCGCGAGTGGCAAGCAGAGAACTTGTGCCAGGTGTGGGTACTTACCAACCGAAATACACCTGGCGATCCAATTGGTTTTTTCACCCTGTCTTCCCACCAAGTAACGCCTGCTTCTATTCCCAAACCACACCGCGCACAGGTTAAGTCCAATAAGTCATGGGTGAACAATCTGGATCAAGCTTTCCCTGCAACACTTTTAGGTAAGTTCGCACTTGAGCGGAATTCTCAAGGACAGGGCTTCGGCGAAGTTTTGATGTTGTGCGCGTACACTCAACATTTGGAAGCCGCCTCACATTCAAGTGCTAAGTTTCTTGTCCTGGATGTACAAAATGACAGTCTAGCCGAGTATTACTCGAAGCGTTTCGGATTCTTCCGTGCATTAAATTGGGACGGGCCTGGTCGCATGATTAAGGCAACGAAGACCATTGAAACTGAGCTAATAGGAGCACTAAGACATTAACTGTTTACAGCTTTCACGTTCATAATCTGGTTGTATGCCCATAGTGTTAACGCATTGTACTTCCTATTTTCTCAACAAGGTATATAGGGATGCACTCTCGCAAGAAAATGTCCGAAAAACCAGGATCATAAATCCCGCTTAACAAGGTGCCCACAAAACCAGGGTAACCCCAAATTAGCTTGATTCATCTTACTTTAAGCCTTCAAGAACTGAACCAACAAAGTCTATTTCACGAACAAAACTCTTTAGGGCTTAGTTTGAAGAAAATATTAATCCCTGTTTGTGTAAGCATAAGTCTGTTAGAGAACTTGATTGTAGAAGCTCTGGGTTAAGAAAACCAGCAGCTAAAAACTAAAGCAACAGCTTCTCGATGGCGTGGATGCATTTTTCGGCTGCGTTTCCGTCGCCAAAGGGATTTTCTTTATGTGCCATTGCAGCATAGGCATCTTTGTCGGTGAGCAGTGTATAAGCCTCATCAATAATACGCTGGGTATCGGTGCCTACTAGCTTCACGGTTCCAGCGGCGACGGCTTCTGGGCGTTCCGTATTTTCACGAAGAACAAGCACGGGTTTTCCTAGGGATGGTGCTTCTTCTTGAACCCCACCGGAATCAGAAATAATGAGGTCTGCATGTTTCATAGCATGACAAAACTGCGGGTAGGGGAGGGAATCCGTGAGGATTACGCGATCCGTTGTTCCCAGCTCTTTGTAGAACAGTTCCCGTATATCTGGATTGCCGTGAAGTGGTAGCACAATATTGTAGTCAGGCAGTTTTTCAGTAAGCTTTCGTAGTGCTATTGCGATACGATGCATCGGTTTGCCCCAGTTTTCGCGCCGGTGGCAGGTGACCAGGATGTAGGGCGTATCTTCGTCAACAAGTTGGGTAAGGCGAGGATCGGTAAAGGTCACAGGTTTATTCACAGTGTAATAAAGTGCATCAATGACGGTGTTTCCAGTAATTTGTATGAGGGCGTCATCGTTGCCTTCATCAAGAAGATTCATACGTGCAGTTTCAGTGGGTGCCAGATTTAGCGCCGCAATCTGGGTCACTAGTCGCCTGTTCGCTTCCTCAGGGTAGGGCGAGTCGATATCGTGTGACCGAAGTCCCGCTTCAAGGTGGATTACTGGAATTTTCTTTTGATTTGTGTGATAGAACGCAGCAAGGGCAGCACCCAACACGGTTGTAGTGTCACCCTGAATCAAAAGGGCATCAGGCTCAACTTCCTGCAAAAAATCTTCAACCTGACGAATGACTTTACCGATGAGCTCGTTAAGTGATTGACCCGATTGAAACACATCAAGTTCATAGTGTGGCTTCAGTTCAAACCAGTCATTCACCTGCTTCATCATTTCTTTGTGTTGACCGGTAGAGACAACAACAGGATCAAACCCCTTATGATCTTCAAGAGCTAAAATTAGGGGTGCTACCTTAACAGCCTCAGGACGCGTGCCATATACAATTGCAACTTTCATTTTCTACTCCGGTAAAAGGTGTGAGTAATCTCTTGTCTGTTCGAGTTTAACACGCTTTCGAAGCTCTCTATGAAGTCGGTATGATGTATAGCAGTTATTCACATGAAAACTGCCCCTAGCGGAATATGAAGGTATGCGAACGAATGAATAAGAATGTAAAAGCTGATAAGTCGTTGACAGTGATTGGGCTGGGCTATATTGGTCTTCCGACTGCCGTTGTTTTTGCTCAAAATGGTTGGCGTGTTATTGGCGTTGATGTTAACCAGAAAGCTGTCGACCTAATAAATCAGGGGAAACTTCCCTTTACAGAAGAAGGTTTAGAGGCTGCTTTATCGACTGTGGTGCAGCAGGGCGCTCTTTCCGCACAGATTGATACACCACCATCGAACGTTTACATTGTTTCTGTTCCGACTCCTTTTAAAGATGACCATGAAGCTGACCTTAGCTATATAGAGTTGGCATCGCGAAATCTGGCACCGCAGCTCAAGGGGGGAGAGCTTGTTGTTTTAGAGTCTACGGTTCCTGTGGGTGCAACTCAGTTTATGGCGGATATAATAAAAGAAGAACGTCCAGATTTATTCCATGGTGAGGAAACCGATCTTCTGTTTGCACATGCGCCAGAACGTGTTCTTCCCGGGCGCATCATGATCGAGATGACATCAAACGATCGCATTATTGGTGGTTTAACACCCGAAGCAACGGAGCGAGCCAAAGAGGTATATGAGAGTTTTTGTGCGGGTCACGTGTTTACTACCGACGCAAAAACTGCCGAGCTATCAAAGCTAGCTGAAAATTCCTTCCGTGACGTGAACATTGCCTATGCTAACGAGCTGTCGATTATTTGTGAGCGCCTAGGTATTAACGTGTGGGAACTCATTGAGCTTGCGAATAAGCACCCTCGTGTGAACATATTGCAGCCAGGTCCCGGGGTTGGGGGACACTGCATTGCAGTGGATCCCTGGTTCATTGTTGCAACGGATCGTGAAAACTCCAGAATCGTGGCAACAGCAAGGAAAATCAACGATTCAAAGCCAGAGTTTGTGAAGAGCAAAATTACGCAGGCTATCCGAAAAAAGGTTGAAGAGGGCGTTGAATGCCCACAAGTTGCGCTATTGGGGTTGGCATTCAAACCTGATATTGATGATTTAAGAGAGTCTCCAGCACTTGCTATTGCCAAAGATATTGCAAAAGATAATAAAAATATTGGCATATTGGCGGTTGAACCGAATATTTCGGAGCTACCTACTGCACTAGCTGACTTTTCCAATGTGAAGCTAATGGACGCTGAAGCAGCTACACAATCTGCTGATGTCATTGTGCAGCTGGTCAACCACGGTCAGTTCAAAGTACTTGAAGATTTGTTTAGCCCGACACAAATTATCATTGACACCCGGGGAACTTGGGCAGTGAAGTAGCTTCACCCAACAAATTGGGGAGAGATAGAGGAGATTCTTAGTAGGTCAAAGGTTTATAATGGGCTAGGAATCCCGATATCAAATTAGGCTGGAAAATGCACATACTTATTCTCTCTCAGTTGTGGGAGCCTGAAGAAGGTGTACCGCAACGCCGCTGGGCGTGGTTAACTCAGGCTCTTGTGGATGCTGGGCATACCGTTGATGTGATTTGTCCGCCTCCTCATTACCCTGGCGGCAAGGAAGCATCGACTCGCCCTGAACACCGGAAGTATAGCGTTTCTCGTCAGTCTAGTAATCTGGCAATTTATCGCACTAATTTTAGTGAACACACACCACAGTTGTTGACGCGAATCGTAGATCAAACTGTACAGATGTTCTCCTCGTTAAGAATCGCCCTCAAAGCGGTAAAGCATAGGAGACCAGATGTCATTATTGCGACTGCGCCACCCTTACCAACAATTTTTACGCAACACTTTATCGCTAGCATTTTAGGTGTTCCAAGAATTGTTGATATGCGTGACGCTTGGCCAGATCTCCTAAAATACATGCTTGCTGGAGAGTCTGCCGTAGCATCGGATCAATCGGTCGGGAAAGGGCTCAAAAAATATCTAATGCTTGCGGTAGCACGTGTTACAGAGACATGCTTATCACGTACTCTCGTATCAGCAGATGGTGTGATAACATCGACAGCAACATTTAGAAAAGTTTTGGAGAACCGAGGGTGTCAGAACGTCATCACGATTCGGAATGTTGCATCTGTGAGTCCATCCGAACTAAATAGTAGCAGCGATTTTGCCGAAAAACGACCACTACGTATTCTCTATGCTGGAACGGTTGGTAGGGCACAGGGGTTATACCCAACCATTCAAGCTATACGTCAGGCAGTTAAGCAAGGTGCGAATATTCAAATGAGAATTATCGGTGGGGGGGCCCATTTAAGGACGATTAAAAGGTACGCAAAACGCAATAGTTTACCAATCACTTTTTTTCCGCGAATTCCCTTCTTCCGCATGCCAAGATACTACCAGTGGGCTGACACCGAGATCATTCATTTAGAACCGTGGAAACCACTGGAATGGACTGTTCCATCAAAATTGTATGATGCATTGCAGAATAGCCGACATATCACTCTAATAGCGGAAGGTGAATCAGCAAAAATTGTCCGTTCTTTGAAAGCTGGTCACTGTTTCACCCCGCACGACACGGAGAGCCTAGTCCAACATTTTATGGAATCGTCAGTTGATAGGTCACGCTTGGTCATCGGTGAACAGGGGAAGGAATGGATAGAGAATAGAGTAAATAAAAATGATACTGCCCGTAGATTCGTGGCCTATGTTAATGGGTTTTGCAATGATGATAACTCAAGATAGCCTTTAGACATGAGAAGAGGACTGGCGGATTTCGGTATTATTATCAGCATGGCGTATCAAGAAATACGCCTCGATCCGCTATATTTTTTTCTGCAGATATCTCGGCGAATACCAAGCAAGTTCAAATGCAGATTTGAAAAAAGCAAACTGTCATTTTTACCGTATCGTTTGCGAGTAGTAGGTTTTTTTCTCCTCGATCGCTCAAGTGATGCTTTAGAGATACTTGATAAGTGTCCAGCTCGTTCGCTATATAACAATATTCGAGTGCATCTTGGTATACCACCATTGGTTAATGGAGGGGCCGCATCAAAATCCAGAGTACAGGCGAGATATTTATGGAAAATAGGGGAGTGCGCGGCAGCAATTGAAACGGCCCCCAAGAACAGCTATCTACAACGCTATTACACTGATGATTTAAAGCTTATGCAACCAGGCCGTTATATGCGTTTGAAACAGACGGGCTACATACATAACTATCCGGAGAATAATGATCGGCCAAGAATACTCCATCTTCTTACAAACTCATTGCCGTATACGCAATCCGGATACTCAATTCGTTCTCATGAAGTTTTGCGGAGCCAAGCGCACTTTGCGGATACTATGTCGGTGACCCGATTGGGATATCCAACTATTATTGGTAAGAGACATTCAAGCGATATGGATACAGTTGATGGCATTACTTACCAACGTGTCATCCCTTACTGGATGCCAAGTTTGAAATCAAAGAGACTGCGTTGTTCAGCTCGGCGAATGGAAGAAAGCATCGAGAAATTTCGACCTGATATTCTTTGCACAACAACAAATTACGAAAACGCAATTATTGTTGAATCACTAGCTTACAAGTATGGCTTACCGTGGATTTACGAAATGCGCGGGGAACTTGAAAACACCTGGTTGGCAAGATTCTCTAAGCAACAGCAGACAAAGAGAATGATCAGCGAGTATTATTCAACAATCCGTGAACGTGAAGTAGACATGGCTAAAAAAGCCACAATGGTGGTGGTTTTGTCCCAAGTCCAAAAACAATCACTTGTTAGGCGTGGGGTTGATGCTAAAAAAATTACAGTTATTCCAAACGCAGTTCCTGATGATATTTTTTCCGTTGAACTTCAATCTCCAAAGAAGTCCCGTAAACATTTAGGCTTACCTGAACAGGGATTCTGGGTTGGGGCTGTATCATCATTAGTTGATTATGAAGGGTTCGATATTCTTCTCGAAGCTGTGGCACAAATGAGGTCTGAAGGACATGACGTTCGTTGTCTGCTTGTAGGAGATGGCGCTGCCAAACCAGCTTTAGAGAAGCTGGTGCGAGATTTTCAGATAGATGAATATGTTGTTATGCCGGGTAAAATACCCTATGAGGATGTAGCACAATGGTACCAAGCACTGGATTGTTTTATTGTTCCGCGCAAAGATACGCCGGTGTGTCGTGTTGTTACCCCGATCAAACCGCTTACCGCCGTGGCTTTTAAACGCCCGGTAATTGCTAGTGACCTTCCTGCTCTCAGAGAGATACTCCATAGAGGAGCTTCAGGATTTTTGTTTACACCAGGTAGTTTTGAGGAGTTATCTGATTTGGTGATAGAATTAAAGAAGAGGTTGCACAATCCGATTCAAATATGTAAATGTACACATAATTTCTCTCGAAGAATGACATGGTCATACAATGGGGACAGATATGAAAGATTGTGCAAGACGCTCAGGAGCGGAGACAATGGGTGACAAGACTGAAAACTCTTCAACTGAGGCAATGAGTACCAAAGATTGGCTCTCTACAGTTCTTTATACCTCGAATAAAGACGAATCAAAGTTTGTAGCGACTTGGGCACTTCAGCGAATTGGAACAAGAAAGCCTGTGAAGGAATACTTGCATTCCATCTGGGACTATCGTGCATTCATTTTATTTCAGTCGCAGGCAAGAGCCTTCGCAACAGCACGTAATTCTTCCTTGGGCCGGGTCTGGTTGATTTTGGAGCCTTTTTTATCTGCTGGGGTGTACTATGTTATTTTTGGTCTTCTTTTGCAGACTTCTAGGGGGGTGGAGAATTTCGTCGCGTATTTAGTGGTTGGTGTGTCTTTCTTTGCATTTATGCAAAAGAGTTTGTCTCGCTCGGGAACATTGATAAGACAAAACGCTAACATTATACGCTCTTTTGCTTTTCCTAGGGCAACTTTAATTGTGTCTGACATTGTCATGAGAGCAATAGATACACTTCCCCTAATCTGTGCGACACTAATTTTCATCGTTGCAATGCCTCCGCATGCCATACCTACATGGACATGGATTTTAGTTATCCCAATTCATTTATTAATGCTTTGTTTTTCGATGGGACTGATGTTCGTAATTACAAAACTTACAGTATTAGTGAAGGATCTCCGTCATATTTGGCCTTTGCTAAGTCGATTTTGGTTTTACAGTTCTGGCGTTTTTTTCTCTATTGATAGATTTGCAACGCAATACACAGTGCTTCTCATTATGAACTATAATCCTGCGTACGTGGTTTTAACTATGTATAGACAGGTTCTTATATATGGAACGGTTCCAGATATGTGGCACTGGCTATATTTTTCATGCTGGGCTCTGACATTAATGTGTTTGGGGTTTATATTCTTTTGGTCGTCCGAGGAGCGTTATGGTCAAAGAAATATCTAAAAAATCTGAAGTTGCGTTGGGTGCACCCTCGGTTGCTGTTAGTCAATTATCGGTACGTTATGATGTTGGTTCTTCTGACAAGAAAGCCTACGAACATGCGTCGCCATGGATAAAATTTCAGTCGAAATTCTTAGGTAAAAAACCAATTGTTAAAGTAAGAGCCTTAAAGAATATCAGTTTTGTTGCCCGCACTGGCGAGTCTATTGGAATATTAGGCCGAAATGGTTCGGGGAAATCGACTTTATTGCGGATGCTCGGAGGATTGGAAACACCAACTACAGGTAGAATTTATGCTCGTAGCCAGCCTGTTTTGCTTGGTATATCAGCTGCTCTTGTCCCAACAATGACTGGTGAAAGGAACGCATTGTTAGGGTGCTTAGCGATGGGAATGAAATTAGCCGAGGCAAAGGAAGCGATACCGGGGATTATTGAACTAGCGGGGCTTGGCGAAGCCACTTATTTACCAATGCAGACGTATTCATCGGGCATGGCCGCTCGGTTGCGGTTTGCGATTGCTACTGCAGCGAAGCCTGAAATTCTAATGATTGATGAAGCTTTGAACGCGGGAGATGTCGCTTTTCGAAAGAGAAGCCAGCGGGCAATGACAGAGCTGAGAGAGTCTGCAGGCACAGTTTTCTTGGTTTCACATGCAGCGAGCACCATTGAAGAAATGTGCACGCGTGCAATCTGGCTACATGCGGGAATGATTATTGCAGATGGTGATGCGAAGTCGGTAGCAAAAGAATATAACGAATGGGCAATGAATGTTGCAAATAACCGAGTTGTGGAAGCCGAAAGACAGTTGAGCAAATTGACTGCTAGCCGCCAACTTAATGAAGTGCTATTAGCAGAGGATGAAATGGTATAAAGTTGCCTAAATATGCTGGTTTATTGGTTTACCTTACAGGGGAGCTTCTAAATGGATGGAACTTTTAGTTTATAAGGTGTCAGAAGAAGGCCGTACTGTGTTCAGTGGTTGTCTATTTACTGCATAGTAAACAAACGGCATTCTTGACTGCTAACTGGGAAAAGGAAACGAAAGTACCGCTGAAACCGTGAGTGGGGTCTGCTGCGTGTTTAGGTGACAGTTTCAGACACGATTGGCGTGAGCTGGTAGAGACTTTTGCCTGTGGTGGTGTTGGTGCTGATGCTCGATCCGGCTGATAATCGCGATTGTGAGATCTTCTCGAGTGTTCCAGGTTTTTGTGTTGAGTATATTGGGCTGCATCAAAGAGAAGAAGGGATCCATAGCGGCGTTATCACCGGCTGCAACGACTCTTTGGTTCGATGCCGCTAAGCAGTGGTGGGTTTGGGCCTGGCGGTATTTGTTTGACCTGAATTGTGAGCCTCGCTCTGAGTTCACAATACAACTCTCAACATAATGCCCGTGGATCTGTCGGCGTTCAACCGAGGTATTCGATGTATTAAATGCCAACGACACACTCATGTGAGGGGCCCAAGAGTATCCAACAATCCGCTTAGAAAACGTATCCTTGAGCCCTTAAAAGTAGAGCTTCCCCACTTTGGTGTGGTGTACGGTAATATAGGTTAACCATACCTGGTTAATCCTCTCAGTAGCATTTGTGAAATCGTGGCAAGTCACACCGTAGCGCTCAACAGGGACAAGCAGATCATCAAAACCGGTACGCCAAGACTTTCCCCATTCTTCCCACGTTTCTTACCCTAGAGGGCTATAACTGGTTATCGGAGGACAACCGTCAAGCAGTATACTCACACATCACCACATTCGTTCCTTGAGACTCATCACGCAGATGTCAATATATGGCCTGCGTGATATGACACTGGCATCTTGGTTTGATGCGTGAAAGGATGATGACATAAATACACGTACTGGTTTGTCTGGTTATAAGCGTTATAGTCAAGATTTTAAGGATAATGCTGTAAAGATCGCTCTTGATTTGGATAAGCCTATTGCTTATGTTGATCATAAATCTTGGTATCAATGAGGGACCATTGGGGGGGGGCTGGGATAACAAGTACAGACGTGAACATCTTATAAAGAAGCCTCCACTTAATGCTAATAAGCGGTGTGCTTAGGAAGATGCTCGAAAAGAACTTGCCAAGTTACGAATGAAAATGAGTTTTTAAAAAAGCCGTAGACTGGCTTGCCAACAACCAACGCTAGAGCAAATATATACATTTTTTGAAAGAGGTAGGAGGCTCTTTTGTGTCGAGTAGATATGTCAATGGATGAAAGTTGGTCGGGTGACTTATTTCAAGTGGAAGAAACTACGCAACAGAGCCAACTGTTATCAGCTTCACACGCCAGGAGTTAGCTCCTATTTTGATAGAGACATTTAGTGCTCAACGCGGTCGGTGTGGCATTGGTGGAATCTGGGGTTCCCTACATGTTGTGGACGTGTACGAAGCATACTGGGTTTTGTTTCGCTTCTTTTATGTGGGTGCTAGTTGTTTAGCACGACTTTGATTGTACTGGTTTAGCACCTCGGCTGGAGTGTGATACTTGAGGGTGGGGTTGCCTGCAGGTTGTGGGCATGTGTTTTGTTTCGTGTGGCTTGTAATCGTTGCTGTTGATTTGTTTATATGGCGTGTTTTTCTTCCTATGCTATGGGTGTGTACATGTTGATTTATGAGTGAGGGCCTGCCCGGTTCTATCTGGTCACAATCCAGTTACCGACTGCGGTTTTGGCTTGGGCGCGTGTTTGCCAGGTCTATCGGTTGTAGAACTCGGGTTTTAGTGGTGCTCAAGATGATTGGAACATTGCGTTGCGCCAGCACACCAGTGCGCTCCATGGATTGACACACCCCGTTTTCAACCGCTGTTTGATGGAAAGTTCCACTGGTGTATTGACTGCCCCGATCCGAATGCAACACCACATCCTCGGGTAGTTTGCCGCGTAAGACCACTGCCAAGCGTAAAGCACGCGTTACCAGGTCTGTGCGTTGGCGCTGAGCCATCCCCCAACTAATGACTCGGTGTGAGTGAGCATCTGTTATGACACATAAATACGCGATTGCTTCCCGGGTGGGAAGATATGTAATATCGGTGATCTACACCTTGTTGATCTCACCGCGATCTCACCTGCACTCTACCCGCTCAGACACATGATGAGTAGGTGTACCAGGTATTGTAGTTACTGGCTTGAAACTACGCGGGCTTATCCCCACAACTACTCTGCCTGACCATTGACGATGCCACAGTTTTAACATTGACTCTCACCCCAGCTTCAGCCAGGTCACCATGGAGGCCAGGCGAACATAAGTACGATCAGAAGCTGCCCACAGCTGTTTAACCTGCTTATCAAGCTTCTCACGCGTCACCACCTGTTTACCTGGGCTTATGATACCTGGCTTTCCACTGGTAAAAACCAGAATGAGATATTTTCAACAAGCGCGCCATACGGATGACCTTAAAATATGCATTCTTTGCTTCCATCAATTCGAAGCATTCTCGTTTTGATGGGTCAAGAAAAGCAAGGCAGCGGCTTTTTCCAAAACTCCTTATTCCGTCTTACCTCACTAAGTTCTCGACGCAAACGCTTATTCTCAGCTTCTCAGTCTTCGAGCGGCTTCCTTGATTGTCCCTGCCACGGTGTGCTCTCTCTTTTGCTATTCAATGGCCAAGACACTGTTCACCCAGACCAAGATCCCTAGCCACTGCAGCAATCGAGCGATCTGTATCGATAACCAAGGCCGCTGCCTCACGGCGATACTACTCCCTAAAAGACCGCAGCCTCTTCTTCTGCTTACCCTGTTCCATAAGAACATCCTTTCCAACCAGGATTATAAATATCGCTTAACTAGGTACCCACAAAACCGGAGCAACCCCACTAGAAAACATGGTGTTACGTAAACTGTGCAACTTAGGAGATCGCAGGCAACCCCACGAGCTGTATGTTAAATTGTCAAAGCATATAACGATGACAAGATGGCAAATTAATTTCTTCGCATGTATGGACTAAGGAAATGCTCAGGAGTCAACGGCTTATCGAAAGCTACAGCACCATTTTCGGCATCACTACAGACAGTATTTTAGTTTCATCTGCAGTTTTCAGTTCAGTAAGACATTCGACTGTACTAAATACTTGACTGAGAGCTTTTGCATTTTTCTTCCACGGCATTAAAACAATTTCTTGAATACTCAATGGGGGGAATGAGTTCAAAACAATTACAATCGTATCTCCTTTCTTATTTCTCATGTAACTCGGAACATATTTATATACATTTTTCAAAACAGTTGAATAGATTAATCTTGGATGATGAACTACGCCTGGAAAGCTAAGTAGATAATCACCTTTGCCATAAGGGCTAGCCTTCGTTGTAAGACGAAGAACTATTTTACCGTTGCTGTCCGCTAGAGCTCTTAAAGTGCATTGTTTGTTTTTCATAACGATCAGATTAATTTTAGCTTGAGTCCGACAGAGTTTAGCAAAGAGCGCAAAATCTCAATAGTTTGTTGGTTAACAGATTCCGAATGTAATCTATCAATAGCAATTATATCGCATAGCAGTGACTCGGAAAACAGTATGCCCGTCGAGAGTAAATTAAAAAATAAGTCTCCGGGTTTACCAGAAGCTCCAATGTAAAAGTGGTTACTTGTTAATGTGAGGGTATGTGTTGAACGAATATACCCGTGCCAATAATTCCCATCGACTAGTTGAAGTAATGCCTTTCTGGGATCTTTAAGATTTCTTGCTTGTTTAAAGCTGGGATGACGATTCGTAATTACTTTAAGTTCACTTTCACCGTACGATGGAAATATCGCAGCGGAATAGTGAATGTTTGAAACTGTAAATTCTCTGTCCGATAACCAGTCATTCAGTACTTTGTACGTTGAAGACAACAACTTACCTGGAACTCGAAGATTACCGTTAAAATAATTGATAAAAGACAAAGTTGCGGCAAGAGCCTCCCGATGGGGATTAAAAGTTGGAGTAGCTGGTAGGTTGTAGTGAACTTGCTTCCATAACGGAGGCGAATCTAGCGGTTCTTCATGGCAGACTAAAGCAACAGTATTAAAAGGAGTGGTTTGCCATTCAATTTTCATAACGCCTCTCCTCTTCGGACAATGTCGAATATGAACGCTCCCTCTGGAAGCACGTTATCATTAAAATCACTCATAGGTGCAAAAGAAAGTGCAACGTTAATATTGTGTTTTGGATTTTGCACTTTGTACACGAAATTTGCATCGGATTCAGCACTGGGGTAGAGCACGCCTTTTTTGGTGACATCAACTAGTTTTTCACAAAGGTCCGATCTATTAATGAAAAGCCAAGCTGGTGCATCCTGTGGAACTGACAGGGTATTCAGTTTTAAATGTTCAGTTTTCAACAAAAATTCCCACTGAAAACCATTGTCACGTAACCATCTGAGATCCTCAAGTTCAACAGTAGGAAGAACACCAACAGAGTATACGAACTTCCCCTGTCTATCGTAAATAACTGTCAGCTCATAATCAGAATATGAACGTGTAAAGGTTTGATTAGCATCTTCTTCGTCGGTGTAGATTCGTAGCGGTCTAAGCGGTTGTAGATGATCTGGAAGATAACAAATAGCTTTCTCGACTTCACTTCTTTCAACAGTAGGGAGATTCTGCGTTTCAGAAGATTGCTCTAAAATGCTCTTTTTTTGTTCTGCACTCACATTGAATAGAAAAAAGTTCAGTGTCCTCTGTACATTATTTTCCATCTCTGTAGAGTTAGTTTCTAAAAGCGAAGACTGGTGCAAACGTCTCAGCGTAAGGATAGTGTTAGTGGATTTAAAACAAGTTGAGTTCCGAAGCATCCGCAAAGCAATATTATTATCTTCAGCTGACGAGAATACTTCATCGTACCGGAAAACTTCAAGTATTTTCCGACGAATTAAACATGGGGTATGCGCTGGAAAGCTTTCATTCCTAAACGCAAGTTTTAGATCTGGTTGCGCAGTCCAAGGGGGAACAGTTTCACCAGTCTGATTGTCAAAGTTAAGAACGTACCCAGTGACACCAACGATTCCTGGCTCGAAAGCTCTCAGGCTTTCTTCTAGACTGGTTGGAAGCATGATGTCATCATCGTCCATAACAGCTATAAATTCACCTTTGCAATGCTCAAAGGCTTGATTCCTTGCGGCAGAAATACCTTTTCCAAGTGCCTTGACATATATAAATCGATCATCTCCATATTCTTTAAGTAGTTCTTCAGTGTCGGGATTATTCCCATCATCAACAACAATAACCTCGTAATACGGGAAGGTTTGCCATGAAATTGAATACAGACATTCCTTTAAATATTCTGGACGACCCGCGGTTCTGATCACGATAGAAACCAGAGGAGTAGCGCGAAATACATCATTGATAGAACGGATCAACGACCGGTCATACCTGTAAATAGAACGATTATGTTTAACGGCATCATTAAATTCTTCTTGGTCTTTTCTAACGATTGTCTCTTTTGGATGCCAGACATGATGTCCGTTTGGCCTACCTGGATGAGACCAGAGTAAAACTTGGCCTGACAATCGTAATCTTTTTGTCATATCGAGATCTTCGGCACCATAAATAATCATCCGATGGTCATAAAAGCCAATTTTTTCAGCTGCTGCACGCTCAGCGAGTAGCATTCCGTGTCCCCATCGAGGGCGGAGATGTGACAAAGATAGAATTGCTGCCCAATCCAATTGAGAAAAATCCTGTGTATCTAGAATACTTTCAGTAAGCTGTTCGGGAAGATCACCATGTTGGAACAAGAAAAAAGAGCCTGGGTTACGTTTGATTGTAGCCAAGGCCTCCGTAATCGAACCTGGCTCCCAAATCATATCAATATCTGAAGACAAAAAATATTGACTCTTCAGCTTCTCTAAAACAACATTCAAACAACGACTACGACTCCAAATATTAGCGTCCGTATACACATATTTGACCCGTTCTTCATTGCAAATCGAATGATTTACGTCTGCATTGTCAGAACCATAATCTGAAACAACAATTTCTGCTGAACAGCTTTGGACAGCATGTTTCAGGCTACGAATTGCCATTTCTAGACGCTCTGGCGGTCGATTGCGGACAGGAATTAGAACCGAGAGCTCAACCTTTTTAAATTTAAGGTGGTCTTGACTGAAATCATTTAGCCCATTATTCTTATTTTCCATGTAAATTCCAAAAATTGAATTCTCGTCAACTAATGCGTTAGCAAATCAACATTATGTCGAATCTGTGTTGTATTAACTGACCAATATATAAGTAAATATACCACAAAGCAATGTTTAACAGGCTACTATTCTAGCTATATCTTCCAGAGAAGTGATACCAGTTTCAAGCGCTGGTGATCTTGGCATGCACCTACTCAATCTAGATGATGTACAGCGTTACGCTTTGTAGAATCAGGTTTTTAAAAAAATAAAGCCCGATTTACCACTAATATTATTTATCATCTAAAAACTGAATAATTTGTAGTAGTCACAGACGAACAGGTCTTTTAATCGATCTCGTCGATAACTCGGATAATGTACGAACCCCTGTTCGCCAAGCCGGCAACATTGTCGGCAACATTACTAAACTAACTGAATGTAGAGCAAGTATTCTGACAAAGTCGAGAAATGCACTGGTTTCTAAAACGGCTAGATAGCGTTATATTCTTGAGGAATATCTATCAATTATCTTCTGTGTTCATTGACTAGTATGCTCAGATTGAATGCATACCAGTGGTAAGATAAACTTGTTACATTAATTTAAGCCTTGCTTCTGTTTGTTATCCTAACTTCGAAGGAGCGGACTATTGGAGAAGCCGGTACTCAGAATACGGAACGATTTGATCTGGCATAGCCAGCATCATAAGTCGATGGAAGAGTACGTTTCTAAACCGAGGCGTTCTGGAGCACATGCAATCTTAGTCAATAATAATTATATAGATATTATGATAAGAGATCGCGGTTCCTTAACGACAGCGGTTGTTTTTCATGCTGCATTACCAGCGAAGATAAAAACCTACCCATTTTTCTCTGGAGAAAGATTCACAAAAGATACCAATATCAATTTAGTTGCAGTATCTGATCCCTCACTAAGTTTGGGCGATATTAATTTGGCTTGGTTTCTTGGTAACAGGCGTCAAGGCAAGCTCAGGCCGATACTTTCACCAATAATTCAACACGCTTTATCTTCACTCGAGACAAAACAGACAATATTGTTCGGGGTTTCGGGCGGAGGCTACGCAGCCGCCAATTTTGCTTGGGATTTTCCTGATTCTTTTGCATTGCTGTTGAATCCTAGACTTGATATGAGACGTAACCCACCCGCTGCTATCAGCAAGTATCTATCTGTTTGTCACGATGCACACTCAGCAACGCCAATGAGACGAATTCGTAATGAATTTGTCGTTGAGCGTATTTCCGATTTAGCCTTACAAGGGCTAAATCACGATCTTCTCATCTACCAGAACATATCAGATACCACATAATTACACACATCAAACGATGCCCTTCCTGGATACTCTAAAGGATAATCCTAGGGTATTTGTTCGATTCAACGATGATGGACCAGGACACCGCGCGATTTCTCCTAGTGTTTTACGTGAAATGTTCACCGCTCTGAGCACAAGTCTGGATAGAAAACGTCAAATATCAGATGCCGGATTCGTTCAAGTTAGTAAGTATTTCAGTAGCAAGGAGGAACCGGAAAATAAGATACTCTAAGAGAATGGCATTATCTTAAGATTTTTAATCGCCTAGTCAACAGCTCTGACAGTTTCTCTAACGCACTTTGTCAATTCAAATACTTAAAATATGCCTTCAAGCTATCGAGAATATCTTGATGGATGAATGGTTTGTATTCCTGTCTTAGGTTGAAATTCGAAAGGATTAAGACATGGACACACGTACTAGTTCGTATATACATTTGTCCATTATATGGTCACAGTTTCAGGAATAACGCTATAAAGACGGTAACTGATTATGATGCAGCGAGTTGTTTATGTAGGTCGTGAGCTTGGTGGCAACGAGCCAACATCGTAGTACTGGGCTAATAAATTCAGGTGTTGGAGTTGTGTGAGTTGTCGTGTGAAGCATTTAGGAGAGCTGATAGAAAAGTGGTCGCCAAGCTGCGATTAAAATAGTGTGTTTTAACAGTTACAGCATTGGTTGCTAACAAGCAATTCAAGAGGTGCCAATTGCATTTATTGAAAGAGGACGAGGTTCTTTTCCTATCAAGTGCTTCTGTCAATGGATGAAAGTTGCTCGGGCTTCTTAGGACTAGTGGAAGAAACTATATAGCACCCCAGCTGTTATCAGATTAGATGCCAAGAGTTACCCCCCTGTCGTGATAGATATATTCACTGCTGGGCGCGGTCGGCTTGGTGTTAGTGGCGCTATTGATGAGATGGTCTTTTGTGGCTATAAGACAACCACGAAACTAATTGGATAAATCATTAAAGAACGTGGAACTTATGATGATTTAAAGCCACGTTTATTAAACGCTTCTTCCTTGTAATTCGCAAAGCTTTCGCAATGTCAGTGAGCTTTTGAAAGTGACATTATCTATCTGAAGACAGCTCGAGATCTTTATTAATTCGTTCCCGGCATTCATCGTGGACCATGTATGGTGTTAGGGTCGTCAATCAAGAACACGCACGCGAGCCTCATCACTGATGCGTTTGAGAATACATAGAACAGTGGAAAAATCAAAGGTAATATCCTTGACCGTGATAGGCGTGTCAATACATGTCACACGAGCTAGATACCTGGTATAAAAACAAGGGGTGCTGCCGTTAACGGGAAGAAAAAGCTACTCGGTACGCCAACGCGGTTGCTGAATCATTTTGCACTTCACTTAAACACGAGTTCTAGCCCCATCAGTCTACCCATAAGCTATTTTCCTCGCATAGCAAGTCGAAAAATGGATCACCTATTACAATACTTAAGATTTCATCCCAGTCTTGGATACCTATTCTAATAAGCTTCCATAAAAACAAGAAGAAAGCCGCCTAAAAACAAGACAAGACTTATAAACAATCCAACATACCAACATTCAAACGTAAAAAAGCCCAAAATACCGAAGAGTTATTCCGCAAATAACTGCGTATTAGCTCACATATAGGCTATCGGATGAAAGTCATGGAAGTCCCATGATAAATTACTTTCGGTACCTAGTGATATCTCGCAATTGGTGCTAGTAAACAGACCAAAAACGAGGATTGAATAGAAAGTGGCAGTAAAGTGTCCGAAACACGATATATACGGTTGAAAGAACGGAGCCCTGAATTAAACAGAGAAATAACCCCGCCACAACAATTTATAGAAAGAGCTGATGAGACTCTTGAAAGTGGCCCCTTTCTTATGAGAACAGACAATAATGGATTTATTGTGACTGGAAATGATATGGACCATGAAAATAGCATCCCCATCGTTCTTACAGGGGATTCGTTTGTTGAATCGTCATTTTGCCATGAGGGGCAGCGTTTTATTGATCGAGCCGAACGGTTAATGCCTGGATATAAACTGTTGAACGGCGGCTATTCGGGGGCCACAACACTACAGTTATTCAATGTCATGTTGTGTAAAGTATATCCGCTATTTGGTGAAGGTGGAAATTTAGTATTTTTTGTCGGACAATCCGATGCGGATATTCTTAATCGCCAAGGTTCTTATTGGACAAACGAACGATTATGGTCACCTATAGTTCCAAATTGTCGCCCAGCATCTTCTAACGTTCCTAAGAGTGTGGAAGCTGTTGAAAAAATGGTCGAGATCGTTATTCAGACATCTAGGATTCTCGGGATTAATTTATTGATGGCAATAAGTCCCTTTCGAGACGCAGACTTCAAAGAGGACTTAGTATATCGTAACCTTTTCCGTCGAGACTTTGAGCTTTTTCAAAAGCGTATGCGTGATAGATACTCGATTCGAGAAACCATAGTTAGAAAATGCGATGAATATAAATGTAATTATGTTGATTTCCAGGAGTTGACTAACGGTGAACCTAGTTGGTTTTATGACGACTTGCACTTAAATAGGAAAGGGCATGAGAACTTTTCTAGACTTCTTGCAGGTGAACTACGGAAATTCTTTTAATATTCAGAGATTATCGGTAAGTCACCCAAGAAATACTAAGTTGGTACTTCAAAACTTATGGAGATGCATCAAGGATGTTATTAGGAGGCTTGCAGAGTTTCCATTAAACAAGCAAGAAACAAGAACTTTAATATATCAAGAGAGTCTGTTTGTAAATCTAGGTATTTTTCCCCGAAGAGTCTCAAAGCTCTCCTCATAATACAGTATTTGAGTACCACTCCATTATTTCGATACTTCGGTTCGAAGTGGTGACTGATGTCAATATCGATACAGGATCGGTTGTTAGGAAGTAAGGTGGTCACGCCTTTAGTGATTCGGTTCTCAAGAGGTTGGTTAACCTTGATATGCTTATCCAGCAAGTTTCGTTGCAGTTTTTGAATCAATGAAGCAGCAGCTTAGTATCTGCGTCAAAGATAAATTGAAGTGTAACAGGTTTGGATTAAAAACTCTTTGCTAAATTCTACCACGTACCGTACACTGCCTCAGTTGATGAGTAAGTTCAATAAGGTGGCCCTAGTTTCTCTGCGATGAAATCTTATATCGATTAGACGTCAGAACCACTACGACAATACGACAGAGAATAATCAGTCTAACTATGGGGAGAGAAATGATTAGTGAAAAACTGGCACGTACACGGTTCTTTACTCAATCTGCTTAAAGGTTTCAACTTTAGGGAGCTAGACCACGAAATTTTCGGTATTCTGAGGTATATATTCTTATTCGTGACAGACCTATGCAATAATGTAATTCGGAATCGCTAGGCTTTTGAGAGGACCAAAGGATTAATGAGTCTGAAGAAAATATCAATAATCGGCATAAATAGCAGAGCAATTTACCTTGCTTCTGCGATGACCAAAGCCGCATTCGACGTTGAACTAGTTGATATAGAACGCTTCAGCCAGAACACAGGAAATATAACTGGTTTGGCATTTTCAAGACCAGAGCTAAGGAATCTCATATCGTTTTTGTCGCGCAATAAAATAAATATAACTCAAAAACCTACGGATTCCGATTGTTATATAGTTCCTATTCCAATGGTGCTTTCAGGTACGCAAGTGAATAAAATATCTTTAGCTGAAAAACTATCTCGTTCTATTATCCCCCTTATGGAAAAAGACAGTTTAATCGTTCTTGATGGTGTAAAAGGAAGTAGTGTCTTTGCTGCGCTCGCAGAACAATTAGAACGGCATGTGCCAGGACTTACGGAAGGATCACAATCTAGTCAACATGAAACCAAACTTCTGCAAGTGGTCGATGAAAACAAGTACCAAACATTTGATGAATTTCTTGAATTGCCTAGGGTGATAATTGGAAGTAGTAAACACGATACAAAACTTGTACACGAGATGTATCAGACATTTTGTACCGGAACCCTTGAAGTAACATCAATGCAGATAATGAAGGTTCTCACCGCCGTTGAACATGCACCTGCTCAACCAGAGCGAGATATTGCGCCAAGTATAGAAGATCTTGTAAGTGAAATTAAGAAAAAAGCGTCCGCATTTCGGGCTCCTTCAATTTTATTTGCGGCTAGTTTGCAGAATTCTGAAGTCGAAGGTGATTTTGAGAAGCTGCTCTACGAATTTGTAGTGCGCTCAGCTAACGAATGTAAGAAATGTGATATCAAAGTTTTAGTGCAAGACGACAGTCCAAGTAAAGAATCGTTTGCATCTATTGCTTCGGTTCAGATCTTTTCTACCGTAAAATCGCTTAAAAATGTAGATATCGTTGTAAATTGTGGTATCGGCGACTTAGATTTTGAGGACTGTCATTTGAATGAGAATGAATTGGTAGTGATGAATGTTGGAAAAGAGCTCGAACTTGTTTTGAGTCAACAAGAGTTAATCCAACTCCAACAGAATATTTCTGAATCTGACGAAAATCAGAGCAATAGAATCTTAGTAATATGTAATGCCTATCCATCTGATGATGCTTTGTATCGTAATGGTTTTATTCATAGGAGAGTCAGAGGTTATATTGAAGACGGCTTAGCTGTAGACATTTTTTATCAACACGAGCCTGCAAGTGAACCGTATCGTTACGTGTATGATGGGGTCTCCGTTACCGTTGGAAATAGCACTGCGTTGTATCATTATCTTGGCTCTCATAAATATGATGCTTTTCTTGTGCATTTTCCAGAACCCACACGTGTCGAACCGTTAATACAACGCAGGATTAGAGAACCTATCATCGTTTGGATTCACGGTTTTGAAGCGGAGGCTTGGTATCGACGCTGGTTTAATTTCATTGATTCTCCTGATGAATTAAGAAATATTTTGAAAAAAAAGGATCTATACTACACCAACCAGAATGAGTTTTTGAAAAGACTGACGACTACCACAGATTTAAACATATTTTTCGTTAATGTTTCGCATTGGTTCCAAACTTATATCGTTGAGCCAGATACGGGTGCAGTATTTCATGAAGACAATGCAGCTGTTATACCGAATCTCGTTGATGAATTTATATTTCCCTATCGCGCGAAAAATCCTGAAAAAAGGAAGCGAATCTTATCAATTCGGCCTTTCGCATCAAGAAAATATGCTAATGATCTATCTATCAAAGCGATTCTTGAACTTGCAAAACGCCCATATTTTGAAGATTTAGAGTTTACAATTTGTGGTGAAGGAAGACTATTCGAAGATATAACAAATGAGATTGATGGTTTTTCGAATGTTGAAATAAGACGTGAGTTTTTTACTCAAGAAGAAGTGTCATTGTTGCATGCTGAGCACGGTGTATTTTTGTGCCCTACTCGGTTCGATTCACAAGGAGTTTCCATGTGTGAGGCTATGAGCTCGGGGTTAGTTGCAATTTCTAGTAATACTGCTGCAATTCCAGAGTATGTTCATCATTTAGAAACCGGTCTTTTATCAGATCCCGAAAGTGCTGTAAGTATCGCAGATAATATTGAACGCTTATATTTTAATCCTGAACTGTTCCTAAAATTATCTAAGGCAGGATCGAGATGGATGCATGATCATTGCGGAAGATCTGCGACAATTGGTGAAGAAATCAATCTTATTAGGGAAAGAATAGGTCAAAGATGAGCAGTCAATCAGAGATAATTTGGGAATCACGTTATCGTTATTTGGAAACACAATTTGAATTCTTAGTTACGAATTTATCCACGATTGTTGAGGCTGGGGATCGACAATCTGGTGGAGCGAAATTAATGATCAGGAAAATTATAATTAAAGATATTGAAGATGGAAAACTGATCTACTGTGTTGCAGATGGAACAAATCTTGGTTTTTGTTTCGAGGTTTACCGTGATACAAAACTCGTACATTCTACTGGTTACCAGCGACTGAATTCATATCTGGTTGAAGACCTGCGTGCCGTAAATAGGTGCCGAGTTAAAGTTATTTCCTATGAAAGTAATAAGGAAGTTGAAGAATGGAAAAAAGTATAATTGATTTAAAGCCACAGCACGAGAAAACAGGTTTGATTGAGAAGCGGTTTCGTATATTGCTCGGCGGATACATAAATCTTAACGCCGTAGATGGATCCGCATTTTTTATGGCTGGACTCTCTGCGATGTGCGCCCAACAACCCAATATCGAAATAACCTTGGTAACGGCAAACCCTATCCGCAAAACGGAAGTCGTCAACGAGATCCTTTATTACCCAAATGTAACGATAATAGATCCATTCAGAGGCTATCTACATAATCTTGCTGACGTTGGCGCAAATTCATCTTCTCTTACCCGTACCCAATATGCAACGGTTTTGTATAACGTATATAGTAAGGGTAATTTCGATGCTATCCTTATTAGAGATAATGAAGTTGCTTTTAACTTTGTGAATGATTATCCAGAGGTAGCTTCAAAAACAATAGCCTACGTAACGAATATTACGAATACAGACATTGGTTTGGATGAAGATACAAACTATATGCTGACACAGCTAGCTAATAGGAACGTGAAGTTCGCGTGTCAGACTTTAGAGATTAAGGAATTATTGCTTAATTCGTTGAGCGAGTATGACGCATCTCAAGTTTTTATTCTTCCACCGCACATCCCTGATTCCCAGGGAACATTTGAGGAGGTCTTTAATTATTCCAAATGTCCGTCAAAGCTTGTATATACAGGAAAGTTTTTTGAGGACTGGAATCCTGATCTGTTTATAGCTGCTTTCAAGGCTGCAAGAATGAGTTCTGTACCCTTAAGCTTGACCATTGCGGGGGACCATTTTAAGCATTCAAAAACTGATCCTTTTTTTGTTAAGAATGTAAAATATCTTCTCAACAATACCGAAGGACTTAAATGGTATGGTGGGATTCCGCGCCATCAAGCAAGAGATCTGATTAGAGGGAGCGATGTTGGTATTGGATGGAGATCAAATCGTCTTGATAATAGTACCGAGCTGTCTACGAAAATCTTAGAGTATGGAGCTTTAGGACGACCGACAATCATCAACAGGACCAAAATGCATGAACGTATATTTGGTGTTGATTACCCTCTTTATGCGAATACAATGCAGGAAATAATGAACCTGTTTCAGTCACTTCCTCAGATGCAGCGGGAGGTTGAAGTTGCAGCAAGAAAGACCTACGATGTTGCTAAGAATCATTGGTACTCATCAGTCCTTCCAACATTAATGAAAAATATTGGAAATGTTCCATCATCAACAACTCCTAAAGACAACTACTGTCCACTTTCGGCAAATTTATTACAAAAATATTCACAGGATTTCCTTTCCAGTAAAGGAAGGGTGAGACTTGAGGGAATTTGGGTAATTATTGAGCCCGACTTAAATAGTACGCATACGATAGGAGAGCTACTGACATTTCTAGAATGCAAGTATAGATTTTGGCAAGCCGAGTATAGTAGTAGAATTCTTGAAAGCTCGAATGATGACAGTCAGCTGTGTTTTTCAGATGAGAGCGGAAAAGTTAGTAGGAAGGATGCAATTAAAAATATAGAAACACTCAATCATATGGAGCTTCGTGAAAAGATCACGAATCTATTAATCTCCGAAAAGAAGATGCGAGGTCGCATGAAGGAAATGGCAGACCAGATTGCTTATTATGAAAAGATATCAGAACATTATAAGGCGTTACAGCAATCAAAACTTGGCAGCTTACAAAGAAAGATCTGGAGGCTTCGTTCCAAGCGGAGGTAATTCATACAACTTGGGATACCAGATTAGCGAGATTCAAAACAGCTTTATCTCTCGCTAGATAGAATCTTCTCAATAGATAAAAGTGTGTTCGGTTTCCTCGTCGTCTCGTCAGTTTGTGGGTATTTTTAATATACAGGCTATTTTTCTGAACGATTGTATTATGTTTCTAGGCAGCTATTATCATCTCTATCTTCGACTGAGGATTGTGACTGGGTTGGCATGAACGGCATAATGGGTATTCCATATATACAGTTGTGTCTTATAAACTAAGATTGAGAAACATGCGCGCGAACTGTAAAAGTCTACGATTTATCTGACTACTGCAAAGGGTTTAATTACTGGGCGTGAAGAACTGTAAGGTAGCAGACTTGGTTTTGATATGGCGAAAAAGTATCGATATGGTATGGACGTATCATACTGTTTTTATGACAGCAGGTAAGGTCTAGCATGACGGCCCAAAATTAATCCTTTATCAACGCAATTGGAATACGGTTTATATTAATTTACGGAGCAGGCGAAGTATTTCAGACTGTGAATCGTTCCTTGTCTGATAGTGAACATCATTTCTTTTCGTCAAGGCCGTCTTCGGTTCTGTTATGGCCCAGATCGGGGTGTTAGATCCTAAATAATCAGAAAGTTTTGATGGAAGAAAAGGATTTATCGGTAAATTTTCGTTGATCGTTACATCGTTAACTATGAGCAAGTCTAGTCTGGTGCATAGATTGAGCATTTCTAAGTAGGGAATATAATGAGAAACATTGATGGTTATATGTGGGTAATCATCAGTCCGTATTTCTTCGGACAGCTCTTCAGGTTGGCTTGTAAAAATGTGAAATTCAAGCTGTGATTGCTCTTCTGGCGTTAAATGCTTGAGAGCGGAAAAACCTTTCGATAGTGACCGATTGCTATAAAAATTACCGAAGTACCCTATATGCTTTTTATTCGGATTAAGTGAGTAGTCCGAATCACTAATATAATAAAGCGACTTAGCGGGTACAGGGTGTGCCCGAATAATGGCTTTTTGAATCATGAGATCGCGAATAGCGGGGAAGGGACAAACTCCAGCCATATATTTAAGTTGGTTTACGTTTGTAAAACATAACTTATCAGCAAGTACTACCGTTGAATATTCGATAACATCAAACATGTTGTAAGGGTGGTAGTTCTTTTGAACTTTCCGGATTGTTTTCAAGAGACTCTTCCAGAGTGGTCCATTTCCTAAAGATGCCGTTCTAAATTCTCCGGTACTAGACCGAGTTGTAGGATCAGAAAACTCTGCATTCCATAAAACATTCGGATTTTTTAATTTGAATTGCAGTGCAGCCAAATGTGACCCTACCCAAAATGAGCGGGAGTACATATGCTTGTACGGTTTATTCTTCATTCTTTGATATTTAGTGGCTTCTTTAACTGCTGATCGAGCGAAATTCTCATTGAGGATCCAATCAGCGAAAGATGGCTTATTTTTTAAAATTGTGTGATGACGGAGTACCGATGATGTTACGTGGTAGAGGGAAGGATCTCTTTGCCGAACGGTTGACAAATCACAAGAAATAACATCAACACTATGTTTGTTTTGATTGAGAACTTTGCCTGCAACAATTGCTGAGGTATCAGCGAAGGGGGCAAAACAATAAAGAAAGGCAATTGTGTCAGCGTCTTCTGGCGCAACTAATGGCAACGCTGAAAGATCGATCTGGTTTTTGAGCAGCAGCTTGATTGCAGCATTGTAGTCAGTAGGAAACTCCTCAATGTAGCGGTTAATAAAACCAGTTTGTGCCTTTACTGATGGAATAACGAGAGATTCCTTGATGCGTTTGTTTGCAGGAATACTCAGAAGCTTTCGTATTACTGCTATCCTTTGTGCCACGTTGAAGTCAAAACTCAAATTTTTTCGCGATACTGAAGAAGCAACCTTATGCCTTATATAGTTTGTATTATCTTGAGCCGCAAGTACTTTCAGTTTGAACTTTTCTGTTGCAAATAATGAAACCCAAAAAACAACATCTTCACCCGATAAAAGATCGGGATCAAACCGGTGTTTAAGTAAAATATTACGATGAACTAGCTTGCAGGAATTGAACCTTGCAAGAAAGACTGCTTGTTCTGGATTAATTGCTTCGTCTTGGGAAAGTTCTCGAATTTTCAATCCTAGATCACTAGAATAGAATGGCTTCGCACTTTTACCGTCGTGTTCAACGTCCATGATTCCTGCGACAGTTACAGTATCAGGTGATACTTCAGAAAAAAGATTCGAGAGAAAATCATGCTCGACCTCGTCGTCATCGTCAACGAATGTAATATATTCACCTAAACTTGCTTGCATACCTATATTCCTTGCAATGCTTGCAGAGGGGATTGTTGAGCGAAAAATTCTTACATTCAGATCTGGATAAGTAGAGAATATTTCGTCAAGAGGTGCCTTGTTGAAAGGTCTTTGACCATTAACAACGAGAAGCACCTCAAATCGTTGAATATCAAAACTCTGCGCAGCAAGAGATGCCAGGCAGCGTTTTAGAAAAGGTCTATCGCCGTATGTCGGAACGATCACTGAAACGTCAAAGGGGAATGTCTGTGCGCCAGTGGGGCTACACACATCAGTAATTTTCATCTGATTGAAGCCCTTCTGACGAAGTCGCGCACTTTCTTTATTGGTGGAACGATATAGGGACCTACAGGCGAGTCCTTCACTCGTCGATACAATCGAACCCATGTTTTGAGCTTGCCTTGATAACGTTGTAGCTCTTTTATCAGTACCCTTTTTTCGTCCTCTAAATCGTTAATACGAGCTTGCATAGAAGCCGCAGAACTTGTATCGCTATCTGTGAATGTTTGGTCATCGTCATTTTGTGTGAATTCGTGTTCAGCCTTTAAGGACGAGGCGAAAGGTGAATTAAGTAAAAATGGAGAGATATCCGTTAGTTCGAGCTCTTTTTGATTATTGATGATTCGGATCCGACCAACGCGCCCATTGTTTTCAACAATCGCAAAGCTGTGATTAAATTGTGAGCATGCCTGAACAAGTGCCGTCAATGCGTCCTCATTAAAGTAAATTGGAATCTCAATATATGAGGCGTTTGAATGAGAAAACAGTTTATCTGGAGAACTCTGTAAGCAGGCTAAGGACGTAATTATTGGATATCCTTCTTCAAAATCAATGTCTTTAGGTAGTAAATCTAGTGTTTCAGGAGTTGCAAAGACTGTTTTATCAAGTGAACGAGAGACATTAATTCCTGAGAAGTCCTCTGGAGTTTCGAGAATGACTAATCGTTGGTATTTCATTAATCAGCTTTCTGTGCTTATGAAATGTTCTGTCTTTACTTTACCGTGTTTTGTTTGTGTAGTAGCTAAAATTAATGTAAGTCGATGAGGATCGCGTTTATCTGTTAGCCTTATTTTATGGAAATCCGTGAATTTGTAACCAAGATAGAGAACCGTCTTGTGCCCGTAAGAGTTCACGGCAGCATTGAGAAGTTCCACGAGAACGAGGGATTTCGGTCGGGACGACACTCGATATTATATGATGACTTTCCGTTGGACATACAGTTTAAACACAGACGAAGCAAGGCTCTTATCGTTGTTTTTCATGCCGCAAAGTCGGGAGATATTACTTTGCCATGGTTTTCGGGGAGAGGACTTGTAGGGAAACTGAACGCAAGCAGATTATCTATTTCTGATCCGAGCCTCTACATTGATTCTGATTTAAATGTGGGTTGGCATGCTGGAAACTGTCTGCAACCCCATTTACAAGACGACCTGATTCGTATCGTCCGGCGAATCTATGAATATACCGGCGCTTCGAAGCTCTTATTTTTAGGGGCATCAGCAGGTGGCTTTGCCAGCTTACTTTGCTCGTACCACTTCAAGGGATCCACAGCGGTAGTAATGAACCCGCAGACGTCAATAGGGGAGTATTTCCAGCCTTCAGTGGACGCATACACGCGAATCGCTTGGAAAAAGGCAAGTTTGGAAGAGATTCCGAATCATGTGGTGCACAACCTATTACCACTTTATCGGGAGGGGACTCCCAACAAGATCGTTTATTTTCAAAACCAAAACGACGGTCATCACGTTGTTAAACACATGACCCCATTTTTAGAGGTTGTGGACCCCAATAAGTTGACACTTGTGAAAGGTGACTGGGGGGACGGGCATATTGCCCCACCAAAAAACCTACTGTTACGTCACATGGTGGATTTGATATAGGAAGGGATCAGGACTTTGTTTGGCGGTGCTGTTAAAATCTATGGCTAATGTGGGCGTAGACGATTTGGGGGTGAAAAAGGTTCGAGAACAGACCGAAAAATAGGAGTTTGACGATCAGTTCTTAATTTGGTTTCTTCGTGGATTTTTACTCCATATACCGCGAATGTCAATAGCGTCCTCAACTGTTCCAGAGCCATGAAGAAGATGGACTTTATAATTTGTGGTAATCATACAGACGACGGCTACTTCGTCGATGGCTTTTCCTGTGCTCAAGGTAATGCCACACTCTGGTAGTTCCCTTGTCAATATGCACTCCCAGGGCCCCCATTGCAACAGAATTGTGTGTTTTTTGCCTAGGGTAGCGGGAGTAGGCCAGAATTTTATCCACACTAAGCCCGATAGCTTTGAAGGCCATTTGATACAGTGTACTTCAGTAGGAATATCAGATTCCCATGGATCCCATGTGCTTTGCCATAGATTACGAATAGCTGTCCCAACCCAGCCTTCGCCACCGTAGAGTTTCGACAAATAATCCGCAAGTTCAACAGGAGGTAACACTCCGCTTTCATATCTATGCAACTGTGATTTAGATATGAACCCACATTGAGGCTGCTCCGAGGCAAGATGACGTAAACTTTTTGGCAACCGAAGGCGCCGCAACGCATCCCCCAATTCATCAGGGCTTTGAGGAAACTGATTGGATAGAGAATAATCCGGCATCGCGGTAGTTAGAAAATCGTGAGAAAATTAAGTATGTGGAGTACCCGTGTCCTTTCTATATCTCGTTTATTTTTTACCACTAGTAGTCGTTGTTGATCGTGTGGCTCTGGTTTGAAGGGAGTAATTTGGAAGAGTCGAGCGCTGATAGTCGCCCATTTGCTTGGTTGAATCGTGGGGAAGTCCAATGGGTGATGTTGCAATGGTCGTGGCAATTTGAGCCACTGTAACTGCAGTTTTTACAGCTTGTCCGGTTGATTTATTGTTTCCTGTCATCGTA
Organism: Actinomycetaceae bacterium; assembly: GCA_030540715.1. GTDB lineage: Bacteria > Actinomycetota > Actinomycetes > Actinomycetales > Actinomycetaceae > JAUNVQ01. The sequence goes on from JAUNVQ010000026.1 coordinate 34,944, forward strand.
CTGCCTTTCTATTGTCGAATCTGTCAATATCAATTCTAGATTAACTTCTTGAAGATCGAAAGGTCTGGGACAAAAGAGGGACATAGCTTTCAAACATTTCTTCTGCTGTTGGCATTACCTAAGGTTTCGAGTGGTGTAGTAACCCATTTTTATATTAACGTTTACGTAAAATGTCGGTTTTAAGTGGAGCTATATTTTTTAAAATTTATCGAAAAAAGAATTAAAATGTAAATAAATCTAATCTATAATTCATTTTATATTAACTTAATTGTTTATTAGACAGGAGATATAAACATGGAGAACAGTAATAATGGTAGTTGTGAAAATGTGCAAAGTGCGAATGACGCAAAGTCCATCGAGAGTAGTCAAGATAATATAGCATTTTTTGAACAGCTTGTTAAAAGACTTGTGAAAGAATCGTTAAAAGATATAGAGCGATGGCGATCCGGAAGAGCATATCGTTGGTTTCCGATAATCGGAATCATTATTTTAGTGGTATTTATATACGCTTTAATGGTGGGTGTTCATGCGTATGCCAGATTATCATCTGATGTAGCTTTTGGTAGCCTTTTTGACAGCGTGATTACCGTTGTTTGTGAAGGTAGCGTGTTGTTTTCAATAGCTGATAAAAGGTTTGAGTTGCTTACGATCGCTGCTATTTTGATAGCGTTTGCACAGGCTTTCGAAACTGAAAGAACTCAGCAGTTAATTGCTCTTCAAAGGGAGCCGAATTATTCTAAAGGTGCGTTATCGAGTGATGCGGCTTATTCACTGGCTAAACACTTCAGGGCCTTTCAGACCGCTGAGACACTTGTGAGGGCACGCTTCGGTTTAGGGGGTACAGTATTAGTTTTTTCTGGCATCGGTTTTGGGTGGGATTTTTACGCTTCAGCGCCAGGCCCTCAAGGTAGCGGGAGCCCTGGGCTAAGTCTTATCCTGTTGTTTGTGGTTTTTCTGCTCATAGTGGATGTTGTTCGGCAGATTAACAAATATAACGAAGATGCTCCTTTTACTAATGAGGAATATAAAGATTTGGTTGTAAATGAAGGTGCAAAAGATCTGGACAAAAAATTGTCGGAAATGCGAATCACAATATCGAAAGAAGAAGTGCCTAAGCTTATTGCCACATCTACACGTAGAATCAATTGTTGTCAGTATTATGCTAGATTGGTTTGCCCTAAGTTAGTCCTGTTTGTTATAGGATTTCTTCCTTTGGCGGTGTACTTATTTTTTTCGAATTCCTCTTCAGAAAGGGAAAATCTGCAGTTTATAGCTTATGCTTTGGGCGCGTTTTATGTCGTACTTATTTATCTTGCTGAATACAGAATTTTATATACTGATTCCAGATTTTTATCGAAAGGTAAACAGTCTCAAGAGTATCGCGGAATTTGTGTTCTTCTCATGTTAGGTTTAGTACCTTGGATTCTTCTGGCATTGATAGCTGCCTACATCGATGGCGGATTGATAAATGTTATACCTATCGTTTGGAGTATCGCAGCGGGATGTTTCTATTGGTTTTTTGAATGGCATCTTAGCCCTTTAAAGATTCTAAGTGGGAGGGGCGACGACATCTTAAAAAGTGAAAAATATTATTTTAAGTTTCGGCATACAGAATTTTGGGACAAACAGAATCATACTGAGGGTCTAAAAAATGAGGAGATTCGCCTTGTTCGTCAATTTGTTGCAGTAATAAATAAAGAACCATATAGACTCACCAAAATATAAGAACTTCCGTACTTGTTTTTAAACTAATGCCTTTCCACCCAAATGGAAAGGCAATCTTGTATATTTGTTAGTGTGACAGTATTCAAGTAGGAACTAGTTGAAGTGTACCGATAAGTCTGGGAAATTCTCGGTTGAGAAATCTAGCAATTGTCAAGCAAATCAATTTAACTTGTCGGAGGTATAACTTTTATTAGGAAAGATACTTCGGGACGGTAGCATTAGCGATGGGTAATTGATTAAAATGATAACTTAAAGAAGAGAGTATTTTACTCCTCGGCAAGGGCATCGATTTGGCGCGTGGCATGGATACCTAGTGGACTCATTTTCAAGATCGGTGGCTTGATTAGATTTCTTCGCCACAAACAGTAAGCATAAAGGGATCGGACGAGTCGAAATGGAATGTGTTCAGGAAGTTTTCTCTTCCGCTCTCTTCGTATAAACTTTTTGAGAGGGATCCTGATGAATTTCGTGGTCTCTATTTATTCAGCAAGCAACAAGCAATTGAATAGATATTTATTTTGGATCAATGTATTCTAGTCTACGCGTATGAAATAAAGATTTTAGAATGGAAAAATCAATATATACTTGATCATTTGCCACTCTCGCCTAATGATGAATGGATTGATGGAGAAGTTATGGGGTAGAAAGACGCAGTGATTCGAGAGGAAAAATATATGTTCCTCTAAGATGTTCCCAATTCGGAAGAACGAATTTTATCCTGGACTTAAACGTGGCGCCCACTCAGTAAGAAGATATCGCCCCAGATATATGGATCGTGGTTTCCTCTAAAACTGTCACA
>JAUNVQ010000005.1 GCA_030540715.1 Actinomycetaceae bacterium
CAATGGGTTTATCAATGCTTTTATCAAAGCTAGAATCAATGGTTGAATCCATGCTAGAATCAAAACGACACACCAAGCGTGGGTCCAAGCAAGACGCCAGAACCTTCTCAACCAGACGATAAGCCGAGTGATCCCACACCCCCTGAGACACCCGATGAAACAGTTAATCCCGACGAACCTATCGATCCAGCCAAGCCCGACCAGCCACACGATGATCCCACCGATCCTTCGGTTACACCACCAAAGGTAACTGACACCGAAAAAACCGTGGAACCAACTGTGCCAGGCGGTTCGGCGTCCTCTGGACAATATATTCCATTGGCAAGAACGGGGACTAGTTCAATAGCTATGGCACTACTTTGTGTACTGTTTGTTATCGGCGGAGCCATCATCCTTCGTTCACGTCAAGGTATCGGCACATATCGAGGTCGCTGAACAGTAAGGTAGTTTCCACAGTTCGCACAATCAAAACGATAGTGAAGGGCCGCATCATCTCAATCGAAGGGTAGAGCGGCCCTTCACTATTGCCTGTAACATCTGCGATTGTCTGCTACCGTGTGTGAAGCCTCAAGCATTACACAAGATTGAGAACCTGCTGAAAAAAGCGTTTTTCCCATAGTGCAGATTCCAAATAGACACGTGCCGCCTGTGCACGTTTGAGGGGATCCGCCATGGCAAATTGCTGTTCGACAATACAGATAAACTGCTTGGTAGAACTATCCCATTCATCACCTGTGTACATCGTAAGCCAGTTGTGGTAGGGGTGGTGAGTGTGGACGTAGCTTGCCATTGCCCACCCCAGCTCGCAGTAAAGCCATCCGCATGGCAAGGCCGCAGCTACTCCCATTAAATACCCTTTGGGGGCTTGTTCTAACAGGTAGTCGGTATAGCCTTTTGTTACCGACGACATGGGCATTGTGGCGATACCGCGCAGTGCTGGCGAGGCACAGTTGTTTGTCACGTCAATATGAAGCTGCCTGTAGGATTGCTCAACCTCAACAGAAGATTTTCTCCAGTAAAGATTGTCTTCCCGCGACGTTGCCTGAATACTCAGCGTGCGTAATACCTGCGCGAATGAGCGTAAATACAGGACATCCTGGCGTTGAAATGCCCAGTAGTACTGCTGTGAAAGGGTACCCTGTTGAAGCTGTTTGATAAACTCCAGATTCAACATCTCCTTGACAACGGCCCCCGATAAGTTCCACAGCATGTGCGTCCATGGGCCTGCCGGCAAGAGCCTAGACTTGACCGTACCTGTTGTGGGGAAGTCCACAACAGGCTCTTCCAAACGGGATAACTGTAACGGTTGCTCTAACTGTGCTGCACTATCGGAAAATATATCCATGAAGTCCTCCTTCGCACGGCTAAGAACAGATTACACTACCAACGATAAGGCTCTTTTTCACCACAGTCTTTATGTTTGCCGGTGGCAAGGCAGCATCCCGCCCCATAGTCAATATGACAAAGAAAGAACCGCTTATCTGGAAACATTGATGGCATTCTTGTTTTTGCGCTAACACTCGTTACAAGGCGGAAAGCGCCCCCGACACGATTCGAACGTGCGACCTGCGGATTAGAAGTCCGATGCTCTATCCTCTGAGCTACGGGGGCAGTGCAGTAGATCAGTCAACCGATCCAAAGGACAGTGTAACTGGTATAGGCCCCAGAAATAAAATTGCCACTCCGCTTACTCTCCACACATAACGTCCTGCTTATAATGCAGCAGTTTTCATTATTATTATTCCCACTTGGCAGACTCTACCCCTTGAAAAAACCACATTTCGTACGTATCGCTCAGCAAGCACCTAGCCAGCACACAGAGGGGCGCAAAACGCCCTCTTAAATAAGTAAATTAAAGATCTCGGAATCCCATGGGATTTCTTCCACTCTTAGCGGACTTTTTGCCATTCGTTTGCGCAGACCCTTAATATCGGTTGGGTCTTGAAGCTCAATTCCAACAAGTGCGGGACCAGTGTCGCGGTTATTTTTCTTCGTATATTGAAAGTGAACAATGTCTTCGCCTTCGGTCAATACTTCATGCAAAAAGCCTCGCAAAGAACCAGGTTCTTGGTTAAATGTCACCAGGAAGTAGTGGCGCAGGCCCTCGTGGCGCGCAGAGCGTTCCAAAACCTCGGCATAGCGCGACAAGTCATTGTTACCCCCCGAAACAACGCACACAACGGGGCCGTTAGGAATCTGGGGCAAATAGTTCTTTGCCGCTGCCGATGCCAGGGCACCTGCAGGCTCTGCAATAACACCTTCTGTATGGTAAAGATCCAGCATTTCTGAACACACGGCACCTTCGGGAACTACCACAACGTCATCAACAAGCTCACGGATAATATCGAAGGTCAAGTCCCCTGCGCGACCAACGGCAGTACCGTCAACAAAGGAATCAACAGAATCAAGTGTCACGGGAGTTTTACGACGCATTGCCGCATACATGGATGCCGCTCCTGCTGATTCAACACCAATAACTCGCACACCAGGTTTATTCTGTTTCAACCACGTCGCCATTCCAGCCAAAAGCCCTCCCCCGCCAACAGGAATCAACACCATATCGGTATTATCGGGCATCTGTTTGGCCATATCCACGGCAATTGTACCTTGACCTGCAATAGTAAAAGGATCGTCATAGGGGTGAACATAGGTACACCCCATACGCGCCGCGGCTTCTTGCGCCTGCCGATTCGCATCATCAAAATTTCCGGCCACAATCACTTGATGCACCCACTGCTTACCGATAGCAGCGATACGCTTGCGCTTTTGGCGCGGAGTTGAAGCCGGCAGATAAATCGTGCCTTGAATCCCCAACGCCGCACACGCATAGGCAACACCTTGGGCATGATTACCAGCCGAGGCACATACTACGCCCTGTTTTTGGGCGTCATGGCTCATCTGGGACATTTTGTTATAGGCACCGCGGACTTTAAAAGAACGACAAACCTGCAGGTCTTCACGCTTTAAGTAGACAGGTTGCCCAATTTCTTCACTTAGGCGCTCAGAAGGATTAAACGGGGTAATTCGTGTGACACCTTCTAGTGTGCGGGCCGCTTTATCAACGTCACTGGCCTCAATACGAAATGCCATTTTTCCTCCTTGTCCTATCCGTAGATGGTGTTCATTATGCTGTAAATATCCAGTGGTTCTTGCCGGACTACCTAATTGCATCACGTTTGCCGGCCCATCGTGACAATTGTCCATAAAAAGGGACACAACCACTAGCCAACGCCCCAACGTGCAGCAATAGGGTGAAAAAGAGTCGTGTCAAGCCCCAACGCAGACGTATCGCCCCCGCGCCAATACGTCCCTTACCTGTTATTTGCCCTTTACCAAGTACGTGTCGCTGTCGGTCGCCTACCTACTGACCTTGGCCACACACAGCATCGCGTCATATACATAACAACACTCAACGAATGCCACCTACAAGCATTCCTCAACTCACCGCTATCGTAGGCTCCAGCCCTCACACACCGCCTTCATAAATACACGCTCACCCATTTTCGCGATAGGATGACAACTATGACTGCTCACGATATTTTGGTGTGGATTGACTGCGAAATGACAGGCCTTATTCCCCATAAAGATTGTCTTATTGAAGTGGCTGTTGTTCCTACCGACGCTCAGCTCAACGTCCTTGATTCAGGTTTTAGCATTGTGATTCGACCACCCGATAAAGCGATGGATCATATGGGGGACTTTGTGCGAGCTATGCATACGCGCTCGGGGCTTCTAGAAGAACTTGACAACGGCTGTAGCGTTGAACAGGCCGAACAACAAGTATTAGACTACATAAAGCGTTTTATTCCTCAACCAAATAAAGCATTACTAGCTGGCAACTCTGTAGGAACGGACAAACTATTTCTTGACATTGAAATGCCACGCGTCGTTGACCATCTGCATTATCGCCTCATTGATGTGTCTTCTGTCAAAGAACTGGCAAAACGCTGGATTCCACGAGCCTATTTTAAGGCCCCCGATAAGGCTACCGATCATCGCGCACTAGCCGACATTAAAGAATCAATTCGCGAACTTCGCTACTACCGTGCAGTTTTATTTCCCCAGGGAGAAGGTCCTTCCTCCGATAAATGTTTAGAAGTAGCTGAACAAGTTGCCCACTTTAGTGTTGAACCTCACGACGGCTGGCAGCACTACGTTCATGAACATTTTGTTGACAACGCCACTCATGGATGCACCCAGGAAACCTACATAAATTCCACTGACAAGACTGAAGCTGGTGAATCTTCATAACGATGATCAGGATGATGGAGGACGAGCTTGCCCAGGCTCATCCCTTTGAGAAAAGCATAACGATCGACTGCCTATCCGAAGGACAGATTATTGGAGCATGCCTACCATTTTTTTCTGCGGGAAGTGCAACTATCATTCCTTCAGGTGATGATGCTGCAGTATTGGCTGCACCTTTGCAACGCTATGTGATCACAACCGATATGTTGGTAGAACACTCACATTTTCGCTGTGACTGGTCGACTGCCTATGACATAGGTTCACGTGCAGCGGCACAAAATCTTGCTGACGTTGTTGCAATGGGTGCGACTCCACACGGGCTGGTTGTCGCGCTTGCTTTGCCACGCAACCTGAGCGCTAATTGGGTAACTGAATGTGCCTATGGTATTGCCCAGTATTGTCAAAACTATAACTGCGAAGTAGTAGGCGGTGATATGACAACCCATGGGGATAATTCTTCACCGATCGTTATTTCTATCACCGCAACCGGTATCCCCCTTAATGATAAACTCACATTGCGCAATCAAGCCCAACCTGGCGACGTTGTGGCTCTTGCAGGTAGTCTTGGTCTTTCGCGAGCGGGCCTCGAACTCTACCAACAGGACTGCTACCTATCTGGTGATAATAGGGTTGTCACCCCAAGTGTTCCCATACACGCAAAGAGCATAATAGTAGCCGATAATTTGACTACAACTACTCGTCTAGGTGCTGAGGCCTGTCAACGTATCTATCGTAGCCCCCAGCCGCCACTTCATGATGTTTTACAAGCATTGACAAGTAGTGATATGTCATCGTGGAATGCCATGATGGATGTTTCCGATGGATTGGTATTGGATGCGCAGCGTATGGCTTCAGCATCTTCTGTGCAGATACATCTGGATACTGCCCTGCTCACACAACACGTTGATGCGCTGATGCCTATTTTTCAAGACCGCACTATGTGCACGGATTTTGTGTTAACTGGCGGGGAGGATCACAGTTTTCTGGCAACTTTTGCACAGACGATTCCTTCGTGTTTTCATCCTATCGGCCACGTACGTTCGGGGAGCGCAGGTGTATTTATTGATGGAAAACCATTTGAAGGAGTTGGAGGATGGGACCACGGTTCAGGAAGAGACAGACCATCCGCATCTAAAGGCTTCGCTTTACCTTTTAAAGACGATAATCACCTTTAAAAGTGGAGTGTCTCTTTTTTCCCTAAGATTTGGTAGGCTAACTAATAAAAGTGATCTTACAAAAGGCTACTCTCTCCCTGTTTCTTTACGTCAAGGAGGCCATAATGGCGCTACTCAGTATCGGTGACACCTTCCCCGAGTTTAACCTTGTTGCCGTTAAACCGGGAAAACTTACTCTGATTGATGCCTATGAACATTTAGATTATTTTGAAAATATTACCCACGAGCCAACTAAATCAAACCAGTGGACAGTCGTCTTTTTTTGGCCCAAAAACTTCTCGATTGTGTGTCCAACCGAGATCACTTCCTTCGCTAAACATTACAATGAATTCGAAAAACTTAATACTCGCATTATTGGCATATCAACAGATAATGAATACTCCACATTTGCGTGGCGCCGCACTAATAGCGAACTTAATTCTGTTCCTTTCCCTTTGGCCTGCGATATGGATCATTCACTGTCACTAGCATGTGGGGCAATGGGAAAAAACGGAGTATGCGATCGGGCTACATTTATTCTTGATCCAGAAAACGTCATCAAATTTGTTTCAGTGACGGCAACGAATGTTGGTCGCTCCATACCCGAGATTCTTCGCCAAATCGAAGCTTTGCAAACGAATCAGTTCTGTATCGCTGACTGGAATACAGGAGACCAGACAATTAATCCTTTAGATATGATGAAAGACTATTAAAACCATTCACATATCATCGTATCGCTATCCGAATAGGGGCTGTTGACCGGCCATTTTTATATCCGAGGCCGTTGAATGAACGTGACTTGTGGGCTGGCAATGCGCCATAGATAAACGCGGCGACCTATAGTACGTAAGCATTTCGTGTATCTCTTCACGGTTAGTCCACGAGGTTTCCAACCAGATATCCCACTGGTCTTGCATAAGGATAACTGGCATCCGATGATGAACAAATGACACGTGCTTATTTGCTGCCGTGGTCAAGATGACTGCCGTTAATCTACCATCAGGCATGATTGAATAAAGACCTGCAAAAGCTGCCACCTGTGCTTTTTGTAAAAGGTAGTCAGCTTCTTGCGTGCAAATATGTCCCCTGGTGGAATCCTTGTTTTGTGGACACTCGTATCTTGGGGAAACCTTCTGTCCACATTGCTGCTGCCCTTCTTTACCGATAAGACAAAACATCCACGGCTGTTTTCTTGTCGATCCCACTATTTCCCATTCGTAATACCAGCTAAAGGGAATAAGGCAGCGCGCATGGCTAAGCGCATGTCGAAAAAATGGTTTTGTACTGCACGTTTCACTACGTGCATTGATAACTGGAGTAAGATCCGCATAAACCCACTGTGGCAAAAAACCCCATTGCGCTAGCCTCAGGTTCCTTCGTAGCTGCTCAGTAATCGGTTCGCGCGTTTGCGTTACTATCACAATATTTTCAGAGGGCGAAATATTGGTATTGTTCCATCTTATGGGGATTTCGGGTGCCGGGACTGCATCAAATAATGTGGCTAACTGTGTAGTGTCGGCCCTCAGAGCATATCGCCCACACATTGTATTGTCCGTCCTCTTTGAATACCGCTAGCAGGGCTCTATTCGCGGTAGCCCTTTGCGTAACGATGAATGGCTCTGCGAGCTTCACGCTTGTCTTGAGCTTCACGCAGAGCATGGCGTTTATCATATTCCTGTTTTCCTCGGCCCACTCCTATAAGAATCTTGACGCGTCCTAACCTAAAATACAGTTCTAAGGGCACAATCGTGTAGCCCTTTGCCTGTATTTTTCGTGATAGTTTCACAATCTCTTTTCGATGTAAAAGTAATTTTCGTTTACGCAGTGGGGTGTGGTTTGTCCACGAGCCGTGAATATAGGCGGGGATATGCGCTTGGTGCAGCCACGCCTCTAGGTTGTCATCTATTTCTATCCAGGCTTCCTGCAACGATGCCCGCCCCATTCTTAATGCCTTTACTTCGGTTCCCATAAGAACAAGACCGGCCTCTACCCTGTCTTCAATAAAATAATCGTGAGTCGCACGGCGGTTACGTGCAATCATCTCAACACCATCGGGGTTGTTTATTTTTCCCTTCTTTTGTGCCAAAGTACGTCTCCTTGCGAAAGCTGTTGTTACCCGCCGTGTCTTTCAGTACCCAATTTGTCTCCTCCTTTGAATGCCCGCGTTTGGAAGAACCTTAAGCACGAACAGGGTGCTTAAGCGTTACTATTTGGGCGGCGACGTGGTCATTTTACGCGACATCTAGAACCCTGGCAACCCCATAGGATTAATTGTTGTACCATCACGCCACACTTCGTAGTGAACGTGAGGTCCTGTCACGCGACCTGTTGCTCCAGTCAGTCCAATAGTTTGGCCTTGACTCACCCGCTGACCTGAACGAACAGAAAAATGAGACAGATGACGGTGAACTGTCACCCATGAATGACCATTCACATATCCATGATTGATCTTCACGGTATTACCACCCGTACCTTCATATCCAACAAAAAATACTGTCCCGCTGGCTGTCGCAAACTGCTGTTGACCAGTAGGCGAGGAAATATCCACTCCCGCATGAAGAATACGTCCACCAATCACCGGGTGGATACGGTATCCATAGGGCGATGTCACCCACAGAGGTCCAGCGATCGGGTGTATAAACATGCCACCAGAGCCAGCAGAGGGCGCAGCGGCAGCATTCTTTGCTTGTAAAGCCTGCTGTTTTTTTCGTTCTTCCTCAGCTTTTCGCCGATTCTGCTCATCAATCTTGGCAATTTCGGCTTCAGCATCACGCTGAAGTTTTTCCTGTTCAGCAATATCATCTTGTAACGAAGACTTTTGATTTTCAAGATTAGCTTCAGCTTGCTCATGCTGAGCTTTCAGATCGTTATAGGTGTGAACAGCTGATTCTTTTTGTTGACGAATCTTCTGAGCAGCATCAACTTCAGCGGCCTCTTGAGCCTCTAAATCAGCTACCCTGTCGCGCAGGGCTGTTTGCCGATCCTCCTGGTTACGTTTATCCGCCAACTCAATTTCAAGTCGTTCAAGATCATTATTTTGCAGACGAGCCGCCGTTGAAGCTGAATGAGCTGCCGTTGTAATATCCGTTGTTGTTGTCGACGATATCATTAAAGCCAACGGAGAAGATAACGTGGAGTCTCGATAGCGTTTACGAACAATCGTACCGATTCGGCGCTCAGTTTCTTGACGGTCGGACGCCTTTTTCGCTAAAGAATCAGAGATTTCTTTCAGCTCACGTTGAGCAGCTTCAAGTTCATTTTTCAACTGGTCATGTTTTCGTTCATGAGCCTGCAAATCTTCCTCAGCTGAAGCCAATTCTGTTTTTGCGCGATCAAGATCATCTTTGACCTGTGTAAGTTTTAAAACTGTGTCAGCAAGCTCTTGATTTACCCCTTCAAGTGATGACTGTGCTTTCTCCTTTTCAAGCCGAGCTTGGTCACGTTTATGAACCTGATCATCACGGTCGGCGCCAAAGCTAGCCGCTGTGTGCCCCGTTAACGTCAAAGCAAGCACCACGGCAAGCATTACGCCAACAATGCTAAGTCGTTTCGTAAGAGATCTTGTTTGCACCACTATGCTCCTTCTGCTTTGCCCTCTTCGTTTCGTTAACACCTTAATTGCCATGCTTTTGGTGTCACCCTTTCGCGTGCACCGCCGCAGCCCTCCCCTACGCTTTTGCGTACTTAGTCAAGGCGATTGCCGAAGCAATCACCGCAAAAATAACGGAAACACCAATAATGATTGGTGATATCTTCCATACATCGGCAAGACCGATAACCCCAAGAACACGAATATGCTCGCGAATCCAGTTTTCAATACCAAAATGCATACCCAACGCTAACGTACCGATAGAAAGCAATGCACCAATAAGTGCAGCAACGGTTGTTTCAATCATAAATGGCATCTGGATAAACAGATTCGATGCCCCCACAAACCGCATAATACGAGTTTCTTTGGAACGGACCATTGCCGACAAACGGATAGTTGTCATCATTAGTAAAACCGCAGCTACGATCTGAATTGCCGCAAGAGAAAACGCCAAAAGCGACAGTTTAGTTAACAGATTGAAAAGAGGTTCGACAATTTCACGCTGATCCTGCACTGATTCAACACCAGGCTTCCCCTCAACAGCTGCTGCAATCACCTGATACTGCGAAGGATCCTTCAGCTTGACACGAAATGCTTTGGGCAACATTTCCGGCGTTGTTCCTTCTGCCAGCGGTGTACCAGCATACTGCTTTTGGAATTCTTCATAGGCTTCCTGATTACTTTGAAAATGAACCTTTGCAACATAGTCAGCCAACTCAGAGGAATTCAACTGCTGATCTATAGCATCAATCTGAGCTTGTGTTGCTGCCTGTTCGTGACAATTCGCAGAGGTATCTTCCGTGGCACACATATAGATGCTTACCTCAACCTTTGCGTACCAATGCTGTTGCATATTATTGATTTGTACCTGTGACAGCAACCCGATGCCAACAAAAAGGAAGGACACAAAAGTCACAAGAATAACGGCAAAGGTCATCGCAAAATTCGAAAAGAATCCTGTGAAAGCTCTACCCATAATAAAACGAAAACGCATCATGTCCCCCTACTTCAAACCATAGCTACCGCGTGTTTGGTCGCGAACAATGCGTCCATCAACAAGTTCAATAACGCGCTGGCGAAACGCATCAACAATTTCACGGTCATGGGTAGCCATCATCACGGTGGTCCCACTTTTGTTAATGTCAAATAAAAGGCCCATAATGTCACCGGCTATCTCGGGATCAAGTTCACCAGTTGGTTCGTCGGCCAGCAAGATTTTTGGTTCATTAATCACTGCTCGGGCAATACCGACACGCTGCTGTTCCCCACCGGAAAGTGAGCCTGGAAGTCTTTTTTCTTTACCGCTAAGCCCCACCAGTTCCAATACTTCCGGAACTGCTTGACGAATTTGTTTTTTTGATTTACCAATTACCTGTAAGGCCAGTGCAACATTATCGAATACGGTTTTTGATTCCAAAAGTTGGAAATCTTGAAAAACCATGCCAATTTCTTGGCGCAGCTGAGGTACCTTCCAGCGTGACAGTCGGCTGACATCTTTGCCTAAAACGTGAACAGTTCCAGAGGTCGGACGAATCTGACGTAAAATCAGATCAAGAAAAGTTGACTTACCTGAACCAGATTTCCCCACAAGGAAGGCAAACTCGCCCTGCTCAATCGTTACGGTGACATCATCAAGCGCAGGACGAACCCCACGTTGATAGACCTTTGTAACATTTTCAAATGTGATCATATATTTCTATCCATTGGTTGGTGTCAGTGTTTCATCCTGCTGCCCTGTATACGTGCACAAAGGGTACATGCAGCCAAGCCTTTCAGGGTGAAAGATTACTCTAACCGTATAATGGTGCTGGTAATATGACTGTCAACACGCCGAGAGCTGAGAAAAAATACTGTGATTGATATTGCGATTAATGGCTTGTTCGGCACTTCCCTGCCAACGCGTCACATGCTATTGCTGGAATGCACACACGTCGATTCTTTCTTCCTTGACGTAACAGTATCAGTGGCGTTGTCATCATAGTCGGCATACTCCACACCTGTGTCACAGCATCACTCATGCTAAAAGGAAGGAAGACAAATCACAGTGTTAGGCATTATCCGCAGCAGCCTGCTGTTCTTGCTGCTTACGCCAGCGGATGCCTTCGTGAAGAAATCCATCAATATCACCATCGAAAACAGCGTCAATATTTCCCACTTCGTATCCGCTTCGCAGATCTTTTACTTTTTGATACGGATGCGTAACATAGGATCGCATCTGGTCACCCCACGAGGCTTTCGCGTCTCCAGCAAGTTCACGTTTTTTAGCGTGTTCTTCCTCTTGCCGTACCAACAGCAGGCGCGACTTCAAAACTCGAAGTGCTGCCGCACGGTTTTGTATCTGCGACTTTTCATTTTGCATACTCACCACAATTCCAGTGGGAATATGAGTCATACGAACTGCGGAATCGGTTGTGTTCACTGATTGGCCACCTGGCCCCGAGGAACGAAATACTTCAACCTTGATCTCAGAATCAGGAATCTCAATCTTATCTGTTGTTTCAATAAGAGGTATAACTTCCACTGCTGCAAAAGACGTGTGACGTCTAGCCGCATTGTCAAAGGGGCTGATACGAACAAGTCGGTGTGTTCCGCCCTCTACACTTAAAAAACCATATGAGTAAGGTGCGTTCACCTGGAATGTAGCCGATTTCAGTCCAGCCTCTTCAGCGTAGGAGGTATCCATAATATCAACGGAATAGCCGTGTTGTTCAGCCCAGCGCAAATACATTCTTAACAGCATTTGTGCCCAGTCAGCTGCATCAACACCGCCAGCACCGGCACGAATAGTAACTACCGCATAGCGTTCGTCATATTCACCTGACAGAAGAGTCTGAATTTCAAGTTCAGAGATCTCCGTAGAAAGACGTTTAACCTCCTGTGCAACCTCTGAAAAAATTTCATCGGCATCCTCTCCATCTTCCTCTGCGGCGATTTCGATCATTGTCCTTACATCGTCAAGATCTTGGGTAATAGTTTCCAATGTCTCAAGCTGCGATTGGGCATGGGAAAGTTTCGATGTTACCGCCTGCGCATTGTCGCCGTCATCCCACAGGTCGGGCGCCCCAGCCTGTTGCGATAAATCGGCAATCCGTTCACGCAGCTTGTCCGGATTAATTACTGCCGTAATAGATGATAAAGTATCGGACAGATGCTCAATGTCTTGGTCGTAGTCACTACTCACACCTCTAGACTACTAAACGCGAAGGCAAAGTGAAGAATCGAAAAGGTACATCAATGAAAAAACCTCTGACTAACCTTCAACTGGCCGCAGTGGCTTCCGCCGTTTTACCCCGTGAACGCATTAATGCCACCTGTGAACCAACATACCGTGATGACGATATTGCCCTGCAGGGTGTGACCACCGATAATGGGGAAAAGTATTTAGTCACCTGCCCACTGGGTAATGATGCGTCAACGGATTTACAGACGCAAGAACCTCTGCTCAACGCCCTGCATTCCCTTTATCGACGTTCCCTTCTATCATTCGATGTACCTGTTCCTATTGGTTTTACGCGTCTGCGAACAGGCCAAAAGGCTATGGTGGCCAAAGGGTTTGATGCTCCGCTTTTAGAGTCAATTGCCACAGGCACAACCACGGTTGGTACATCTTTTTCTTTTTCAGAGGGCAACAATACTCCCGATACAAACTCTGGTTCCCTTTTTCCCATCCAAGCGTGGGCAAAGCCTTTGGCTATTGCACTGGCTTCGTTGCATCGCACTGAACTCCAAGATGTCGCTTCAGCCAGCCTTCCCATCAATGATGCCGCATCGATTCGTCAGGAACTTCATCATGCATTAGCGCAGGGCAAGGCATCAGGTCACATTCCGCAGACTGTATCGAAACGCTGGCAACAACGTCTAGATAACCCGTCACTATGGCGTTTTTCGTCTGTGCTTATCCACTCAAACATTGCACCTACCTGTGTTTTTGGCTCTGCAGATGGGATTGTCGGCATCTGTGACTGGGGGGAAGCACAATTTGGCGACCCAGCAGTGGATCTTGCTGCCGTATTGTCGGGGGCAACTCCTAAGTTTAGTAAAGAGTTTTATCGTGTGTATCGCCTTCAGCGTCGCTCAGGTGTAGATGGTGGCCTTGAATCACGCGTTGAATTGATGGCTGAACTGGCAATTTTACGGTGGCTTCTTCATGGTCTTGAATGTAAAGATGCAGAGATTATCAACGATGCTGCCACAATGATGACCGAGCTCAACAATACTTTGGAACAAGAGGCCACATCCTACCCCGATAACAGGAAGTCTTTGAAGGATGTGCCATCTGACAGCCACGAACCCACCCAGGCGTTACCAACAATTCGTGAAACTGACAATGATGAAGCGCTCACAGAAGCAGTTCACATATCTGACATAGATGGTAAAAACAAATAGTTATGAGATTACTTTTTATAGCAGTGAAGGCAGGTACCCAGCGGACCTGCCTTCACTTTTACTCACAAAGGGGAACAAGAAGTTTTACTTCAGAACTTCGGCAACAATCTTCGAACGGTTCTCGTCATCTTGATAAACCTCTTTAATATTGGACTTTGTCACAATCTGAGGTGTCAGCAAGAATGCCTTGACGGGATTACCTTCAACTGATTCATACTGTTTGTCATCCATGGCAACACCGTCAAGTGTAGGTACCTCATCGGTGCCAGCAATAGCCTTCGCCAAGCTCACAGACTGCTTCACCAGTGCGCGGGTATCCTTGAAAATTGTTGAATACTGTTTACCTTCAGCAACAAGTTTCACCGACTCATTTTCGGAATCTTGACCAGTCACTACAGGAGCAGGCTTATTTGCCTGCTCGATGGATGTCAAAATAGCGCGGGCAAGAGTATCATTTGGCGACAAGACACCATCGGGGGCATTGTCACCTGAATAGTGCTGCTGCAAAATGGCATCCATACGTTTTTGAGCATTTTCTGCTTTCCACCCCTGCGTTGAAGCCTGCGTGAACTCTGTCTGACCCGAGACAACTTGAAGTTCACCAGCATCAATCTTCGGTTGAAGAACATCCATAGCACCGTTAAAGAACTTCATCGAGTTAGCATCATCAGGCGAACCAGCGAACAACTCAACTTTAGCGGGACTTGCAACACCCTTTTCTTTGAGACCATCTAGCAGTGCTTGGCCTTGGAGTTTACCAACACCAAAGTTGTCATAGGCAATGTAGTAGTCGATATCTTTTGTATTGGTCAGCAAGCGGTCATAGGCAACAACTTTAATGCCTTCCTTCTTGGCTTTCGCCAACTGTGTAGACAGCTGACCACCGTCAATCGCTCCGATAATCAGGACCTTCACGCCCTTAGTGATCATCGAGTCGATCTGGCTTTGCTGTTCTTGAACACCGCTGTTAGCAAATTGGATTTGGCAATCAAGCTTTGCTTCTTCGCAATCCTTTTGGAAAAGCCCTTCGGCTTCCACCCAATTCTCAGAGGTCTTTTGTGGCAATGCAACACCAACTTTGATCGCGCCATCAGCTGCTTCACTTGCGCCATCGCCTCCGCGTGCACCACATGCCGACATCGTCAACGCCAATGCGGATGCGGTTCCAAGGGTAAGTACCTTTTTCCATGTTTTCATAGTTTCTCCAACTATCTTTGTTGATGAGGTGGGCTAGTGAGCCGTGACCTCGGTTGTTTTCTTTTTGTCGCGGCCCCATGCTCTTTGCAAAGTGCCGATGATTGAGGGTTTGCCCTGTTTCTTTGACCACACATCAACGGCAACTGCAGCCAGCAAAACCAGGCCTTTGATTACTTGTGTCATAGCCGCGCCAACACCTAGCAGTTGCAAACCGTTGTTAAGAACAGCCATGACTAAACCGCCAACGATTGTTCCCATCACGGTTCCTACTCCTCCGGTAACGGCGGCACCGCCAATAAACACCGCTGCAATAGCATCCAGTTCCCACATCACGCCATCGCTGGGACCTGATGCGGTAGAACGACCGATGAAAAGGATGCCTGATACTGCAGCTAATACCGACATATTTGCCATAGCGAAAAAGAGTGTTTTCTTCACACTAACGCCTGATAGCGATGCTGCATGTGGATTACCGCCAACGGCATAGACTGCACGGCCAAGTGTTGTTTTTTGCGTCAAGAAGGAATAGAACAATGTGAGTGCTGCCAAAATCAATCCGGGGATAGGGAAGGAAGTTCCTTCTTCGCCTGTGGCAAACAGCCACATAATCACCATAATGACCGTACCTAAAATAATGACTTGGCTAACTGGAATCCACAGTGGTGGCAGGTGGGCACCGATACGTTTTTGACGTCGCCGCTTTGAAACAGCAGACCAGGCAAGCGCCCCAACAGCAACAGCTCCAAGAATCATTGTTGGCAGATTAAAGGGAATCATATTGGGGGCAATATCTGGCAGATAGCCTGCTCCAAGGAAACGGAACAGTTCGGGTACACTCACGGTTTCTGATTCACCTATCCACTGGTTAGCACCCCTAAACAAAAGCATGCCAGCAAGTGTGGTAATAAACCCTGGGACACCCCACCAAGCAACCCAAAAACCTTGCCACGTGCCTACCAGCAAACCAACAAGGAGCCCTAAGATAAGGGCTAGTATTGGTGGAAGGCCTGCTCGAGCTGTAATAGCAACAATGATGCCAACAAAGGCAGCTACCGAACCAACGGAAAGGTCAATCTGTGCACACACAATCACCAGCAGCATCCCTAGCGCTAAAATTAACACATAGGAGTTACCAGAAATAATGTTCATCAAGTTGCCGGGTTTAAGTACAGTTCCACCAGTTTTGATTTCGAAGAAAATAATAAGGAAGATGAGTGCGCCAATCATCGCGAATTGACGGAAGTCACCACCTACCAATTGGCGCAAAATATCGAGTGTCGAATTACGCGTTTTCTGGTTAGTTGTTGTATTCACAAGAGTTGTCCTTTTTATTGTCTGTCAACAGGGTCGTGGGTTGATGATGTCATCAATCGCATAAGTTCTTCTTGATTGGTATGTGCTGTTGGAATATCGCCGGTAACTTCACCCTCAAAAATTGTGTAAATTCTGTCGGTTATTCCCAACAGCTCGGGTAGTTCTGAAGAAATAACGATGATTCCTTTTCCTTCATCGGCAAGTGCTTGAATGAAGGTATAGATTTCGAACTTTGCACCAACATCCACTCCACGTGTTGGCTCATCAAGAATTAAAATGTCACAGTCGGTAAACATCCATTTTGCCAACACTACTTTTTGCTGATTTCCGCCAGAAAGCGTATTGACGTTAGTTGCTACCGAAGGGGTTTTAATACGTAGATTGCTGCGATAATCTTCTGCGTGGCGGCGTGCCATCAGCAAATCAAGGATACCAAGTTGAGCAACTTTTTGAGGTTTCGCAGCAATAACGGATTCATAGATGTTGTCAAGTAGGTTAAGCCCCAAGGCTTTGCGGTCCTCACTTAAATAAGAAACGCCTTTGGCGATGGCTTCACGTACAGTTGTCATGGTGATAGGTTCACCACGCATGTAGGTAGTGCCCGAAAGGTAGTTTCCGTAGGAGTGACCAAATACTGAACGGGCTAGCTCTGTTCGACCGGCCCCCATCAACCCTGCCAGACCAACGATTTCGCCCTCACGCACCATGATAGTGGAGTTTTTACAGACAAGCTGTCCTGGGCGAAGTGGGTGTTCTACCACCCAATCTTTGATCTCAAAGAGGACGTCACCTATTTTTGATTCATGCTCGGGAAAACGGTTATCAAGAGGACGCCCCACCATAGAACGAATAATCTGGTTTTCGTCAACACCCTTCTTTTGTATATCTTCCATCACATCAACTGTCTTACCGTCGCGAATAACAGTAATGGTGTCTGCAACTGCAGCCAACTCGTTGAGTTTATGCGAGATAATGATTTGCGTTGTTCCCTGATCGCGCTGTTGACGCATGAGGTCAAGCAGGTGTGCTGATTCAGCTTCATTAAGCGCTGCAGTTGGCTCATCAAGAATAAGCAGACGAACGTTCTTAGCAAGTGCTCTGGCAATTTCAACAAGTTGCTGCTTGCCTACGCCAATGTCTTTAATTTTTGTTCGAGAGCTTTCTACCAGGCCTACTTCTTTCATATGTTTATCTGCTTCATGATAGGTAGCTTCCCAATCAATCACACCATGGCGTTTTATTTCATTGCCTAAAAACATGTTTTCTGCAATAGAAAGTTCAGGGATAAGTGCAAGCTCCTGATGGATAATGACGATGCCTTTTTGTTCAGACTGATGAATATTGCTAAAACGACATTCTTCACCGTCATAAACAATGCGGCCGTCGTAGCTTCCGTGGGGCCACACACCTGAAAGAACCTTCATGAGTGTTGATTTTCCAGCACCATTTTCACCACAGATCGCGTGAATTTCGCCTTTTTTGACATCGAGATTGACATCATCAAGCGCACGGACCCCGGGAAAGGTCTTGACGATATTTTCCATACGCAAAAGCGTATTGCTTTCATTCTTTTTCACTTTGTCCCCAACCTCGTTGTTGATTGCGTTAATAGCTTGACATGTCAAAGAGCTTAAAGTCAAGAATTAAACGTAAAATTGAGACATAGGCTACTTTTGCGTTTACTTATTTAACTCTTGAGTGATTCACGCAAGGCGTACACTGCAGCGCCCAAACACACCACATCTTGATCAAGAGTCTCGGGAACAATAGCAACTTTGCCTACAAGAACAGGCATAACGGTGCGTTGAAAAGCAACTATAAGATCCTCAATAAAAAATGGCATCAGTTCAACGCCTTCTCCACCAATCACAATTTTTGATGGTGATATAACATCAGCAACATCAGAAAATGCGCGGCCTAACTGAACCCCCTGGTAGGAAAGAAGACGCTGAGCTGTCACATTTTTATCTTTAAGGAGGCCCAACAAATCAGTATAGGTTGAAATGTCCAACCCAGATTCATGTGCTCGCCGCACAATGGCATCGGTGGATGCAACTGCTTCTAAACACCCCCGGTTGCCACAACGACATGAAGCAGTTTCACCTGGCAACTGAATATGTCCGATCTCGCCAGCTAGTCCATATGCTCCTTCATAGACTTCTCCACCTAACAGCAGACCGCCACCAATCCCATGTGACAATATGCAATATAAAACATGTTGACACCCCTGCGCGGCCCCCCATTGTGCAGAGGCTAATACCGCAGCAGAGGCATCATTACAGTAAAAACATTGCACGTCAAAAGCATCAATAATATCGGCAATAAGTGGGGTTGTCACCCATTGTGGCAAAATCGGTGACTCATATACACTATGCGTCTGCTTATCAACAGGAGAAGGGATAGCAAGCCCTACTGCACACACATCATCAAAGGTGATACCTGCATCGCGCGCAAAATTATGTGCAGCATCGATAACTGCATGAACACGTCGAAAGTGGCTACGATGATTCACTAGAACGACGCGGTGGGAGTGAACAATAGAGTAATCACGTGAAATAAGAACAAAGCTAATGTAGCTGTGCGCAAAGTGAATACCTAGGTAATAGTGCACAGTTTCCCTGATAGTAATAATGCGCGCGCGACGCCCTCTTGAAATTCCCGAAGTGGACTCCACCCGCTTTTCGTCTTCAAGAACGTGAACAACATTGGAAATCGTTGCTCTTGAAAGTCCTGTCTGCCTGGCTAAATCTGCCTGTGATAGCGGCCCTGAAGATCGTAAACACTGCAGTACCAACTCAATATTGTCGTGGCGGAGCCGCCGGAGCGAAGAATGTGAATCCTTGGTTTTCTTAGTCACAATAAACCTCTGCGATCGCCTATGGGCGACCAATCCTCACTGATCGTGTTTTGTGTTTACCTTTTGAACAGATACTATCTTACTCTCATTCTCACTACAATAGTCCTCTTCAAAAAAAGACCATGCCGCTCACCTACCGCTTACATCGTCATAAGGGAATAGAAGCTTCTTCCACCCATCATAATCCAACTTGTTTTCATCACTTCCATCTGCCCCTATCCCCTCAATTTGTATTAACTGCGAGCTGGGAATATGTGCAAGATAGAGATCGATTTCTGATTCTTTAAGCGATAGTTGCTCACACAGCGCAAAACGATACAGACATAGTTGTGCACGGTAATCGTTGATCCGCTCATGAAGATCACTATCGGTCTTCCAGTCAATCAATGCCAAACGTCCACTGTGTTTATCACGCATCACCGCATCGATACGCCCATTCAATTTATGCCCACCAATAACGATAGTGATCGGATACTCACTTTTTACCAACTCAAAACGTTGTGCAATATTCATCTTCTGAAAACACTTTGTCAGCTTCTGCAAAGATGAACGGAGACTCTTTGGCCATTCATTAACACAGTGATGAGAATGTGGATGTGTTAACTCGTTGTCAATCCATTCATGCAACAACGTTCCCACCTGGGCTCCTTTGCTGGGCTGACGCGGCATGGGGCGATGATAATATTCAAGGGCCTTTTGTTTATTACCCACCATATCTACCGCAGTTGTCACCGATAATGTTAAAGGAATAAAAAGATCTGAACCGGCATCTTGTTCGTCGCGTTCGCGTAACAAAAGAGCAGCTTCTACCAAAGGATCTAAAGGTCCCGTCCTTGCAATAAATTCAGAACCAGCCTTTTCAAGCACCTCCGTCATATCATCGCTTCGAGCTATCTCACTCAACACACGTTCAGCCCCCTCAGCAAGACGCTGCTCTTTCAGGGTTGCCACTGATGGAGGCCAAGCCACACTTACCTCTTCTTCACTGAGCGGGTTAGTGGCATCTTCTTCCAACTCAACAAACATCTGTGAATGACCATCAAGTGGCTCCAACATGTCCCTGGGAAAAGCCTGACAGATCTCAGTCAAAAAACTTGACGGCTGTTTAGGTCGAACAACTTTATGATGAAAATATGCGCCTGCCACAATAAGACGATGTTTTGCCCTAGTAAAGGCCACATAGGCAAGGCGCCGTTCTTCATCAACCAGATGTTTCCCCATGTCACATCGCAGATTATCCAATGACTCCTCAACGCTCACAAAAGTGTAGTCATCGGGAACAAACTCAAGGTGAGGCAAAGCAATACTGTCTTGCCGCAATTCATAGGGTAATATTCCCGCATCAGTGAGCCATGCATTTTCTGAATACTGGCTCCCCCCCTTTCGTGTACCAACCTTGGGAAACACTCCTTCTTCCATACCGATAACAATGACGTTATCCCATTCCAATCCCTTGGCTCCATGAACGGTCATCAGCTGAATCACATTCTCGTTAGCCACCACATCTACATTGGCAAGCCCGCGTTCAAGTTGTTGCGCATGGTCAAGCCACAGTAAGAATGCAGGTAAACCACCACCTGGGTGAAGGGTTAAAAATTCTTCGGCAACTTTGGTGAACTTTTCAATAGCCAACAGACCGCTACCGTCATCATTGGCAGCTACCTCATCTATATCAATATCAAGGCGTAAAGTGATCTGCTCGATCAGTTCAGGCAATTCCAATGATGTACATGATCGCAAATATCGTAACGAATCACGTAAACGAATCACCCTGTCATAACCAAGTTCTGACAATCCAGATTCCTCTGGAAGCGGAGGGGTATCAATCGCATCCATGACAATCACTTCGGGGCGCAGGTTCTGTGTTGAAGAGGTATCTTCACTTTGCGACACCTTCATATCGCGGCGCGCAATAGTAAAAGCATGATCATACAGAGCTTTTAGGTCGGCTACTCCCAATGCTTGGCGTGTCAATAAACGCAGAAGAGCCGGCCCCTGTGAGGCATCGGCAAGGACTTCAAGTGCTGCACGAATATCGGCAACTGCGGGTTCATACAGCAAACCGGCAAGGCCCTCACGCCGAAAAGGTAACGACGGGTAGCGCGAAAACACCTCTTGCAGGGCGTTCAGTTCACTGTTACGTCGTGCCAAGACAGCGCATGTTTCATTTCGATCCCAACGATGAAGGCACCATTGAGCAATAGCCTCCAAGTACTCTGGCTCACTGCGTGTATACAGCACCTGAACATGTCCTGCATCCTTAAGTGAGCGTTCAGTGGAGCGAAAACGTAAACTACGCGGCTCCTCGCCAGACTGTGACTTTGGGCCAAAGTGTACACTGCTGTTTGCTGCGACGTTTTTTTCCTGCACAACACCGCCCTGCTGCGTAGCGCTTGTTTGCTGTAAACTCCCCAGCAGCACTTTACCTGCATCATTTCCTGCAGTGATTCCGTTACTTTGACAAACATCGTGTGCACCGCCCTTTATAGGTTGCTCACTGGTGACACCCATTTTGAGGGAAAGTTCGTCATAACTTTCCCACAGTGGAGCAGCAATACGGTTAGCTATATCCAAAATACGATAATCGTTTCGCCATGCCGTTGATAGGGAATACTCCTTTACTGGTTGCGTTGTAGCGAACTCTTTACGAAACTGAACAAGCGATCCCTGAGAAGCTCCACGCCACCCATATATTGCCTGGTGAGGATCCCCTACCGCTGTCACTGCATGGCCCTTGAATAAATGCGACAACATTGCGATTTGTGAACTTGAAGTATCTTGGAACTCATCTAAAAGCACCAGTTTATAGCGTGTACGCAACAGCTTACCCACATCACGGTAGTGGCAAGCAATCCGCGAAGCATAGGCAATCTGGTCAGAAAACTCCAGTAGTGAACGTTCACGTTTTTGCCGCCAAAACTCACGAATAAAAGGAATATATGCACGACGTTTCACCATGCTATCAAGCGTTTTTTTCGTATACTCTTTAGGTTGCTTCGATTTTCCTGTCGCGCTGGGCCGTTCACGAAGCTCCGTTATCATTGTCGTGGCGTAAGCATCAAGCTCTTCTAATGTGATGCCATGGTCACTCAGATCGTGTGCCAACGATAAACTCTGTTTGACAACAGTTGGCACACTGGGAATCGCCCTCAGTTCTTCGCCCTCTGGTAAAAACTCGTGAGCAGCTTCAACAATCGAATACATCATGCCGTAGGCTGTTGCCTGAGTCATAAGTTGCGACTGTGGTGCTACACCGATTCTGATACCGAAATCTTGAACAAGTTGAGCGCCAAAACCGTTATAGGTTGATACCTGAACAAACGATTCGCGATAGTCCTTTGCAACCTTCATTCCGCCATCTTGTTGTGCACGGCGCAAACTCTTGTGAGCACTATCAATACGTTCATTGATACGCTGTTCAAGTTCAGCTGCAGCTTTTGTGGTAAACGTTAAACCCAATACCTCGTGAGGCTCTACATTACCTTGCACAACATGCCATACAACTCTTTGAGCCATCGTCTCGGTTTTACCGCTTCCAGCACCAGCAACCACCAGCATCGGTTCTAAATCTGCGGCGATCACACGTTGCTGTTCGTCTGTGGGAAGATGATTTTTTTCGTGACTGTAGGCATTGATGGCCTGTATCATCTGCGCAACAGAGTCAAAATGTGTCATGACAGCGTCCTTCTACCTTCCGATTGCAGCGGGCAGCATATCCGAAACTCGCACTGTTCACAATACGTATTCGTACAGGCATTCATTGTATTGTTACGGACAATTTTTCCAGCTTCGCCAATCATGCGACGTGTATCTTCACTGGTTTCCTCGCTCAAGGCTGCCTGCCCCATAATTTTCGGTTTTGTTTTATTCACTCCCGGATAAACCAGCCGAGCCCCCGCTAAAGGCTGCTTCAACATGTCTTTAATAAGCAGCTGATAACACTGAAGTTGCGGGTTTTCTTCGGCCTCTTTTTTTGAGGGCGCATTTTTTCCTGTTTTTAGGTCAACTATCCTCACGCACCCATGCTCATCAAACTCTAAACGGTCAATAAAACCGTAAACGACATCATTTCCGTACCGGTGTGAGCAAGGTACTTCTGTTTCCACCCGTTTAAGTGGAACCTGTTCGCAATCAAAAAGCTTTTCATAGTCCGATGGCCTTCGAACCGCAGCAAAATAAATCGCCATCTGTTCCAACATTGTTCTTAGTCGCTCCATGTCGGCCTGGCGATGCCACTGCGGTTTTTCTTGCCAATCGATCCCTTCTTCTTCTGCGAATTTTTCAAGGTCACTCATTTTTTCTTGCGATGTGTGAGCTGCCTGCTCGGCAATGGCATGAACAAGAAGCCCCATATTTTGGGCATCACTATGGTAAGGGGTTCCCTGGACTGAGGAAAAAAACCATCGCAAACTACACTGGTGCATTGCCTCAATTTTGGAGGGTGATATACGCACAACATCATCTTCACTGGCTAATGGCATATGCGTGGACAGTCCAACAACGCTATCACGCAGCCCTACACCACCTGTCCACATCCGAGGATGAGCCTGTTCCACCCCCTGTGATGCCAGAAGGGCAAGTACTTCACTGGCCTGTTGCTGCTCATTATGGGATGCACTTGATGACGACAATTGTCGCCGCATCTTCGCCACAAGACCACGCAGCGACATAGGATGTATCATTTCGCTAGCTTTTGCCGATATGTCTTCACATACACCGTGTTCTTGTGCCCACTGGAAGAATTGGGAGGGTACCGTCGTATCATTATCAAGGGCACACACAATTACTTCACCACAGGAACGCGTTAAGGCCACCCCAAAAGCCCTCAGCTCATCAAGCATATTATCCCCACCCTGATAAGGGGATACCAACGTAGGAGGGGTGGGTACACCATCAAGTTTTTGGTGCATCATATCAATAAACGTTGTCACGGAAAAGAGCGAAGAATACGATATTGCACGTGGCCACATCTGGTGATGAAGGCCCGTGATGAACACAAGTTTCTTTTGTTTACCTGCGGCCTCTGCCGTGGTAATAACCTCAACACCACGGGTGTCTTTCTTTGCTGCCGAAACATTATCAACACGAATTTTCTGCGAGGTAATGTAACCTAAAAAATCGTCAATATCTGCGTTCTCATTTCGCTGCGTATAAAAGTCGGCACTTCGAAACAGTGCAATCACAGCGTTAAGGTCGTCATGAGCTTGGCGGGCTAGAACCCCTTTTTGCTGTGACTGGATGCGCCACTTTTCGCCACACTGTGCTGCCTGCCATATCTTCCACAATGCAGGACCCGCACTTCCGCGTGCGTTAGTTGCCGCTTCAAGCATTTTTGCAGCGCGTCGTATGTCTGAAATAATTGTGGGGGCAAGCCACGGATATTCACGACTAATATGGGTAAGCACTGATTCTGATTGCACAAGTCTGACAAGGAAATCTTCAAACGATAACGATTCTTCCGTGGCACAGTTATCAAAGGTCCACACCTTCATAAGCTGACGCATATCGTAACTATTGATACCGATGTAACGCGATTGAAGGATTCCCCGCACAATATTCCCATCCGCACGCCGTTTAGGAATACTGTCAGGCTCTGCGTCGCAAGATTGTTTCTCACGGCTCCCTTCAGCTAAAGGCGCTTCGCCAGTGGTCTTATTGATATGATTGCCCTCATCAGCGTTTAGTTGCTTTGTTGCAGTATCGTTCTTGTGTTGATAAACCTTGTTATCACCCACCAGTTCATCTTCAGTGGTGGTTGGCGGTATTCGTGATGCTTGCAAGTGAGCAGATTCTGTGTCAAGGCTTTGTTTAGCAGTCAGGTGTTTGGCAAGCTCATATGTGTCAATAATGGGGGTGACTCCTGGATGCTCACTTAATATAAGAGGGCGTGGCAGATCCTCTAGTGGAATAGCGTGACTGTTTAATGCGGCTCGCAACTGTGCAACTTCACGTTGTGTTCGACACACCACCGCCATATCTGACCAGTCAATAGGGCTGGGTGAATTTTTGGTTGACAAATAGCTTCGACGCATATGACCTGAAATATAGACACCTAGTTGTTGAAAACTTTGGGCTCTTACGCAGCGCAGCGGCTCAACACCTGTGGTATCGCCCCCAATGCTGTGTACAGGGATAATCGTGGCGCTCATCGGATTATTGCGGCGCGGTAAACGCGCTATGACACGATTGTAGAGTGCGGCAACAGGTGGGCTGATCGTGTAGGAAGTTTCAGCAAAACCATAGTAGGGGTCAAGGTGGCGCAGATGGTCACCAATATAGGGGTGTGCACCGCGATAAGAGTTCACACATTCATCGGGTGAGGATGTCGCTATGATTTGTGAACCTGCATGTGCCAGTGCTTCCAATAGACGCAAAGTAGGGATACCACAGTCATGAAAATCATCTACGACTATCACGGGATAGTCAGGCTGTTGAGCTGTTACCCCGCATTTTTCTTGGTCGCGTTCCCAGTTGGTAATAATATGGGCAGCACGATATTGCAGTTGAACAATATCAAACAATGAATAATCTGTGTTATCGTCTACTGTGTATTCTGCCCCTGTTCGACTACGGTAAGCATCGTAGATATCAGCAGCACCTACCCACATAGGATTATTGTTTTGCTTTCCTTGTCGGCGTAGTTCTTCGGCTGTAACATTGTAGGTTTCACATTGAGCAAATAGTTCGCGTAGTTCCGAGCGAAACGCATCCATGGCTATCACATCTTCGCCAAGGTCATATGGCCATTTCACTGGATATTTTTCAAGAAGATGGTACAGGTGAGCGTCTTCATCACCGCCGGTAAATAATGCCGGGGCTGCAAGGGGCTGAATACGTTGGCGGTGCCATTGGTCAACAATCTCGAAGGCCAGTGACATCGGTGTATGTACTGGGCGCGACCAGGTCATTTTCATAATCTCAGGATCAAGATTAGCCATATCAGCTCGTCGCCTGGTCGGAGCGATCATCACTGGGCGTCTGTTGTTATTCCCTTCAATGGCAGAGGTCGAAGAATAATACCTGTGGTAGGCATCTAAGAATACGTACTGAGCAAAACTACTTTTACCGCTTCCTGGGTGACCATACATCACAACGTGGCGTTGAGCCTGATAAGCATTGAAAGCATCGCGCCAGGGGCCGTTGAGGGACATTCGTCTCATAGTTATCAGTTAGTCTTCTTTCTGCGGGTGCCGCAAATTCCTTGTAGCATACTCCATTACAGTTCCCATTGTAAACACGTTAAGATAGTGCCCGTACAACAAACGCACACAAACGGTTTTTACCTACAGTGAAAGGAGCAATAATGGAGCTTCACATAGGTGTTCGAGGAACCCAACGAGAAATGGCCATCGACGTTGATATCAGCGAGGACGATTTGAAACAGCGAGTTTCCCAAGCAGCATCAGGAAACCTTTTTGAACTTAAAGACACAAAAGGTCGCGTTCTAATGATTCCAGGCAAAGCTTTGGGCTACGTTGAAATTGTTGCCCATGAACCCCGCCGTGTTGGTTTTGGCCTCTAAAATATCATTATTTAGCCTGCTAAACCCGCCCTTGCCATTCGTTCGTTATGGTGAGTGTTGATATATTCATGCATCTGTTCACGAACATCTTTGTTGGGAATAAGGGCGGGAATTTGCGCGGCAACCAGTGACAGTAATGCAATAAGGTCACCCGCTACCCTCCTGCCCCACAGTGATAGCCTGGGGGCTAGAGTAGTGTCACGTGTTGCATTGGAGACCAGTTCAATTACCCACTGCTCGTGTCCTAATGAATAATCAAAATAAGCAATTTCGTCAGGAATACTATTGTTGGCACTTCCCAAGCGCTCAACAATATAGTCAATAAAGTCGTGACATGAACCTATGGTGATATAGGTTTTCACCACACGTTCCCACCAATCGCCCGGACGTAAGCGTGCTTCCACTTCTGAAAAATGCACATCATGAAACAACTGAAGAGCTTGCATATGGCGAATATCTTCCCGATTCTCGCAATGGTCACGAACTATCTGAAAACCGAGCCATGCTTCAGCCGACATTTGTGAAAGCTGAACCTGCTGCAACAAATCTGGAGCCAATGCCGCGTCTTTTGCTAACCGAGCCTGGTGTATCAGCATCATATACATGATGGTTGCGTAGCCCTGTGTTGTGTCTGATTCAGATAACAGCTGTGTAGGTAATGATTGTGTCATGCCACTAGCTTAACGCGATTCCAGCAATAATGTGCACACTCTACATTGCTTTGATGCTGTCCTGACAGGTTCTTTGTTTCTCTCACTATCATGGGCAAGCCCCGTACAAGGTATCGTGTGGTGACTTTGCTCGCCTTCGCCATCCATTTGTTCAAGTACAAACAGGAAGTTGCTTTCACTCGCTATACTGAGGGTGATGATAGAAAAAAATAATAATAATGATCCAGCTTGCAAGGCTACGTTTGCCTCATTTGGCGTTCACCCCCTAATCTGTGAAGCTCTAGAAAATAAAGGTATCACCACCCCCTTCCCCATTCAGCAACTCACTTTGCCCGTCGCCCTCAAACAACATGACATCATTGGGCAAGCAAAAACGGGAACAGGAAAGACTTTAGGCTTTGCTCTCCCCATTCTTTGTACACTAGCCAAAGAAACCAGCGAATACGTGAAACCGCGTGCCTGTGTTATCGCCCCCACCCGAGAACTTGCCAAACAGGTTGCTCAAGATTTTCGTGATGCCGGAAAGCTCCTGGAAGTGCGCGTAACAGAGGTCTATGGAGGTGTTGGCTTTGACCGTCAACTATCGGAACTAAAGTCAGGTTGCGACGTTGTTGTTGGTACACCTGGCCGTATGATTGACCTCATTAAACGCCGAATTCTTGATCTAAGCCATGTTGATACTATCGTATTGGACGAGGCCGACGAAATGCTTGATCTTGGCTTCCTTCCCGATGTTGAACGCCTTATGTCATCGGCAAAAAATCGACGCCACACGATGTTGTTTTCCGCAACGATGCCAGCACCTATTGTTGCGTTGGCGCGTCGCTACATGAACCAACCCACCCATATACGTGCTCAGGATCCTGATAATGAATCCCACACTGTCACCAATGTGCGCCAACTGGTGTATCGCTGCCACGAAATGAATAAAATTGAGGTACTTGCACGTATTCTTCAGGCACGCGAACGCGGCCTAACTATCGTTTTTTCACAAACAAAACGAGCTGCACAACGCGTGTACACCGATCTTGTTCACAGGGGATTCGCCTGCGCTACAATCCACGGTGACCTGCAGCAGCGTGTGCGTGAAAAAGCCCTGAAGGCACTTCGTGCAGGTGATGTTGATGTACTGGTAGCAACCGATGTTGCAGCACGTGGCCTTGATGTTGACGACGTAACGCACGTGATTAACTATCAGTGCCCCGAAGATGCGAAAACCTATATTCACCGTATTGGTCGCACAGCGCGCGCTGGAGCAAAAGGTACGGCGATCACGTTTGTTGACTGGGCTGATACAGTTCGCTGGCATACGATTGTTCGTGAGTTGAAACTGGATGCATCTCTGGTCAAACCTGTCGAAACGTATCACACTTCCGAGCACCTGTATTCTGACGTTGACATTCCCCGTGATACGGGCGGCGACTTGCCACAAGCGCAGCGAACACGTAAAGGACTTGGCACACACACTTCGGCTTATACTCACCAGGGTCACGGTGCTCGTGAAACGGGACGCGGTGGTGGGCGCGGTCGTTCCTATAGTGGAGGGCGAAGCGGTGGATCTGCTGGCAGGAACCGGAAACACAGCGACTCATCACGGCGCAGTGATGGCATAAAGGGCCAGCAGCGCCGTAGAAATAATCGCAAACGCTCCTAGATTCACACTAGCGCGGCCAGATAATATTAAGGGCCCCCTGTGTTTCAATGGCTTCAACAACTGCTGGATCAGTGAGGTTTTCACCTAAACGATTTGGTTTTCCTTTCCCGTGATAATCGGATGAACCTGTCACGGGAATACCGAATTGACGTGCAATAGCAAGCACTTCGGCAACCTCATCATCACTGTGGTCACGATGATAGGCTTCCAGTCCAAAGAGCCCTGCCCGCACCATTTGCTCGATAATATCAATAGGAACCAGTTTTTGTCGCCTCGATGCCCGCGGATGCGCATAGACAGGCACACCGCCCGCTTCACGAATCGTTGCAATGACATCAAGTACATCAGGTGCACAATAAATAACATAGTAGGGCGAACCGTTATAGAGCACTTTGTTGAAACATTCGCTACGATCGGTAAAATACCCCGCACTCACCAATGCGTCTGCAATATGAGGTCTGCCAATAGCTACGCCTTCTTGAGCATGGGAATAAACGTTCTCTAAAGAAATACGGTAATCGCGAGCCAAAAGCTCCACCATCTTTTTGACACGCTCAGTCCGCGCGTTTTTTACGTCCTCAAATAAACGCTTCAGCCCCTGATCATCACCTTGATGCAGATACGAAAGCATGTGGACTGAACGCCCCATAGCGGAACCGTCCACGTATGCTTTACACGATATTTCTGTTCCGCGTATCAGAGCAACACCGCTGGAGTTCACCGCTTTTTCGGCTTCTTTCCAGCCATCAACTGTGTCGTGGTCAGTCAATCCCACCATATCAAGTCCAGCCTGACCAGCTTTGAGCATTAACTGTGTTGGCGTATCTGTACCATCGGAAAAACATGAATGTGTGTGAAGGTCAATTCGCATAGTCATCCTCATAGGATCTAGGATAGTATGCTCAGGGATAAACTGCAGATAAGATCACTTTTGTCAGGCACAATAGATGGTAAGACCATGACACAGCATCGAAGTCACCTGGCCTTGCCATAACCACACAAAGAAGGAGTTAGCTATGGGAGGAAATGACAATATGGAACAGGCTCTTGAAGACCGTGTCAACAACAGGTCACGACGCGTTGAGAATCCAAATTTTGCGCAATATATCGGTTCGAACTGGTTACCGCGTCAAAATGATGATGTCGTGCGTGGGCCTGCCGCCGATTACCTGCCCGAACGCTACCGGAAATTGGGTGAACAATTTTTAGGAGAACGTCTGGTAATTCCTGCGGGGCCATTGAAGGTACGCTCAAACGATACAGACTATCGGTTCCGTGCACATTCCGCTTTTGCCCACCTGACAGGACTTGGTGGCGAAGATGAACCCGATGCAGTACTTGTATGCGAACCACTCACCGATAGACAAGGAACGCCACTACCAGAAGTAAACAAACACGAAACCGAAGATGCTACCCATCGCGGTGTGTTGTACTTTAAACCCCGAGCTCCACGAGGCTCAGATGAGTTTTATGCGGATTCTCGCTATGGAGAATTTTGGGTAGGCCCACGCCCAAGCCTTGAAGAAATGGAAACGCTTACGGGCTTGCACTGTGCCGATATTGATACTCTTGGTGATGCTTTAGCGAAGAATCTGGGGCAGGGTCACGTTCAGTTACGTATTGTTCGAAATGTTGACGTCACTGTTGAAAAAATGGCTCAACAGGCACGCAAAGATGCAGGCCTTCCCTATGGTGATGACGCGAAAACTGCCGATGAAAAGCTAGAAGAAGCGCTGTCAACCCTGCGCCTATGCAAGGATGCTTACGAGATTTCTGAACTTCAGCACTCCGTTGATGTGACAAAGATCGGTTTTGAAGAAATGCTCCAGGTGCTGCCCGAGGCCGCCGGCCACCATCGAGGTGAACGTGTACTTGAAGGTGCCTTTGCTGCCAGGGCGCGCATTGACGGCAATGGACTGGGTTATGACACCATTGTGGGGGCTGGCAACCATGCCTGCACACTGCATTGGATTACAAATGATGGCCCCGTCAACGAGGGCGATATGGTGCTGATTGATGCCGGTGTCGAAGCCGATTCTCTTTATACCGCAGACATTACGCGCACTTTCCCCGTTAATGGACGCTTTAACCCTGTTCAGCGCAAGGTCTATCAAGCGGTACTAGACGCATGTGAGGCGGCCCTGGCCCAAGCCAATACACAGGGCTGTAAGTTCCGTGACCTTCACGATGCTGCCGTAAAAGTACTGGTGGACTACTTGGATGAATGGGGAATTCTTCCGGTATCAAAAGAAGAATCCCTTTCACCAAATGGCCAACATCACCGCAGGTGGATGCCCCATGGAGTATCTCATCACCTAGGGATTGATGTTCATGACTGTGCCCAGGCATCAAAAGAGATGTATCTTGATGCCACATTGGAACCAGGCATGTGCTTTACCATTGAGCCGGGACTGTACTTCCATAAAGACGATGCCATGATTCCAAAGGAATTCCGTGGAATGGGTGTACGTATTGAAGATGACGTTATTATTACCGAATCAGGTGCAGCTGTGCGCCTGAGTGAAGATATTCCACGCACTATTGATGACGTTGAAGCATGGATGGCTGAAGTACAGCGCCGCAAAGGATAATATACTTCACCACAACACTACATTACTGATACCGATGAGCCTGAGATTCAGGCACATATTTGCACATGAAGAGTTGGAACAGTGAAATTTTGAAGAAGTCTATATCGTTTCTTCGGATAATACACAAGGATGCCCCTGTTGCTCATTGTGAATATGAGCTACAGGGGCATCCACATTAGGTTTCATCATAGAGGGCAAGCCACCGCTACGCCCTCTTCACATATTCTAGGCATCATGGTAGCCACTACGACCAGCCAAAACAGACCCACCGGGCACAGCCTCGATAAGCTCACGCGTATAGGCTTGCTGCGGGTTATCGAAGATATCGTCGGCTGGGCCTTGTTCAACAACTTTGCCGTGTTCCATCACCACGATGTCGTCAGCATTTTCACGCACAACGGCAAGGTCGTGAGTGATAAACAGATACGACAGATTCATTTTTGCCTGCAAGTCATTGAGCAGATGCAAGATTTGATCTTGAACAAGCACATCCAAAGCAGACACAGCCTCGTCCAACACAACGACCTCTGGTTTCAAGGCAAGTGCGCGGGCTATAGCAACACGCTGACGCTGACCACCGGAAAGTTCATCGGGATAGCGTCGCATCGCTGAGCGCGGCAGTGACACAAGATCAAGCAATTCTGCTACCCAATTTTCACGCGCCTTCTTATCGCCTCCTGTTTTGTGGATACGCAAAGGTTCTTCAATACAGCGAAACACCGTGAAAGTAGGATCCAAGGAACCATATGGATTTTGGAAAACTACCTGCAATTTACGGCGCATCGCAAACAGGGCCGCTTTATCCAGGGTAGAAAGATCTGTCCCCTCGTAATAGACCTTACCTTCTGTAGGATCGATAAGGTTTAACACGATATTGGCTACCGTCGATTTACCCGAACCAGACTCCCCTACCAGTGCCAAAGTTGTTCCGCGTCGCAGCGTAAAGGATACATTATCTACTGCCTTAAACTGCTTATCAGCCCCCTTGGCACCGCGAATATCAAAAATCTTTGTGAGGTTTTCAACGCGGATAACCTCTTTATCAGACTTTTGGTCGCCAAGGCCCATAAGTTTGTCTTCACTGTTATCAATACCCTTAGCATGTGCACTTTGGATACGTGCAGAAGCAAGCGACGGAGCGGCCTTGACCAGACGCTGCGTATAGGGATGCTGCGGATCACGTAAAATCTGCAGTGACGGCCCCGATTCAACAATGCGACCACGGTGCATCACTACCAGGTGTTCAGCACGTTCAGCAGCCAAGCCAAGATCGTGGGTAATAAACATGACAGCGGTTCCCATTTCAGCAGTCAAGTTTTGCAAGTGGTCAAGGATTCTACGTTGAACAGTAACGTCCAAAGCCGATGTTGGTTCATCAGCAATCAACAGGTCAGGCTTTGCAGCCAAGCCCATTGCAATAAGCGCGCGCTGGCGCATACCGCCTGAAAACTCGTGCGGATACTGTTTTGAACGCCTGGCGGCGTCGTCAAGACCAGCATGTTCCAGGGTCTCGATGGCAACCTTGTGAACATCGGAGCCCTTAGCAATGTTGTTAGCGATAAGAGATTCCTCAACCTGTTTGCCAATACGGTAAACAGGGTTAAGGTTTGACATGGGGTCTTGTGGAACCAAACCGATCTGGTCGCCACGCAAACGCACCATCTGTTTTTCAGTGTATCCAGCGATGTCTTCGCCCTTAAACAAAATCTTGCCACCCGTGACACGACCAGTTCCTGGAAGTAAACCGATTACTGCATGTGCGGTAGTTGATTTACCCGAACCAGACTCCCCCACAATAGCGATTGATTGACCGGGATAAATCGTCAGATTGGCCTTGCGCACAGCGGGAACCATACCGGTTGATGACTTGAAGGCAACCTCTAAATCCACCAGTTCCAACAGTGGTTCGGGTTGTTCGTTGATAGTTGTTTTTGTAGTCATTACACATCCTTTGCTTTGCGGCCAAGCGCGTCACGAACAACATCGCCCATCATAATAAACCCAAGTACGGTAAAGGCTAATGCTAATGACGGGTAGAACAGTACCATTGGGTTATCGCGCAAACTATGTTGTGCCTGAGATATATCGCCACCCCACGATACTGATGTATCCGGCAGGCCAATACCCAAAAATGACAGGGAGGCTTCGGCAACGATGAAGGTACCTAATGCAACGGTGGCGTAGACAATAATAGGGGCCATAGCGTTAGGCAAAATATGTTTCATCAAAATCTGTGGCGAAGGCATTCCTAATGCTTTAGCAGCAATCACAAACTCATCGTGTTTGGTTGACATCACCGAACCGCGAGTGATACGTGCAATCTGCGTCCAACCAAAAATGCCAAGAACCAGAGCCACGCTCCATGTCGAACGGCTATCACGGAACATTTGCATAATAACAATCGCTGCCAGCAGCAATGGGATGGCAAAGAAAATATCGACAATACGCGAGATAATGGCATCAATCCATCCACCAACATAGCCGGCAACAGCACCTAAGAACACACCGATAACCGTTGCGATAAGGGTGGAAATCACACCCACTGTTACCGAGGCGCGAGCACCGTAGACCATCCTGGCATACAAGTCACACCCCTGCTTATCAAAACCAAGAACATGGCCGCCTTGAGCGCCCTCTAAACTGAACTTAATGTCGCAGTAGCGAGGGTCTTGTGAAGTAAAAATCCACGGAACAATCGCCATCAAAAGAGCAGTCAAAATTATAAGCGCCGATACCCAAAATAAAGGACGCTTACGCATTTTCTTCCAGGCTTCGCCCCATAAAGACGACGGTGCGGATTCATCCTTGACGGCATCAACCGCTCCAAGACCAGTTTCATCGACATCAGAAACATAGTGTTGCTGCGTTGAATAACGCGCAATAAGTCTATTATCTACAGTTTTTTCATCACGTTCTTTAGGCATAGCGAATCCTTGGGTCTAGTGCGGCATACAGCAGATCAACCAACAGGTTGGCCAACATATATACAAGAATCAAAACGGTAGTAAACCCTACTACGGTGGCAGGTTCTCCCAGAAGAATAGCTTTGAATAAAACATTTCCTACACCGGGTATATTGAAAATACCTTCTGTGATAATGGCGCCACCCATAAGTGCGCCAAGGTCACCGCCAAGGAATGTTGACACGGGAATAAGTGAGTTTCTGAGTACATGGCGACGCAGGACCAAATTATTTTTGAGACCTTTCGCCCGTGCTGTACGAACATAATCGGCATTGAGGTTTTCGCTCACCTCTTGGCGCGTTAATCGTAAAACGTAGGCAAGTGATACTGCCCCGAGGACGATAGCCGGCATCATCAGTGAATACCAAGGTTGAGACGATCGGTATGTTACTGGAAGAAGATCTAGTTGCCAACCAATGACGAACTGCGCAACAAAGCCAATAACGAAGGTGGGAACCGCAATAACAACAAGAGACAACACAAGTACCGTGGAATCAAAGATACCACCGCGTTTAATACCGGCATAAAACCCCAGAAGAACGCCAAGGATACCTTCAAAAATTAATGCCATAAAGGCAAGCTGAATTGTTACGGGATAGGCACCAGCAAGAACTTCGGAAACAGGTCGTTGTGAGAAGGTGGTGCCCAAATCTAGGGTAAAAATACCTTTCAAATACAACAGGTACTGGATGATAAATGGTTTATCCAAGTTGTATTGGGCGCGAATCGCGGCTGCAGCTTCATCACTGAGTCCTTTTTCACCGCCTAGGGCTTGGACGGGGTCACCTGGCATCAAAAATACCATGGCGTAAATGAGGAATGTGGCACCAAAAAAGACGGGAATCGTCTGTAGGATGCGCCTACCAATGTATCGCAGCATAACGTACTTTCTGCATCCAGGCATGACCTGGATGACGTGGATAAGAAGCACATGAAGTACTTAAAGATCGTATGGAATTATTATCGAACGTACCTAAAGGAAATGCAAAATTTAGGGGTATTGATAATGCGGGAAAACAGACTTCATGGCATCTACCCAAAGGGGCAGATGCCATGAATCGTCACTATGTTATAAGGTCATCCACGAAATGTTACTTCTTTTCAACAACAACCTGGTAGTACATTGGTACACCGTGCCAGTCAAAAATAACATTGGATGTACGCTCTGAATGTCCACCTGTAGCCTGTGTAGTCCACAGAGGAATTGAGGGCAGATCATCAAATAAAATCTCTGCTGCTTCATCAGAGAACTTCTGAATTTCTTTGTCGTCCTTTGACGTACGAATCTTTTGAACAAGATCGTCGAACTTCTTATTGGTGTAATCGCCATCATTTGCGGAACCACCGGTCACATAGATTGAACCGTAGTAGTTCACGGGTGAAGGATAGTCGGCTTGCCAACCAGTACGGAAAGCACCCTTCATCTCACGATTAGTCACCTGATCGCGGAAATCCTTAAATGTTGGGACACCGTTACCGTGGGCATTAACACCCAGTTCCTTCTTAATGGAGTTACATACCGCATCAACCCATTCCTTATGGGATGCATCAGCGTTATATGCCAGGGTGAAGTCACCTTCGAACTTGGAAATTTCTTCAGCTTTTTTCCACAGTTCGCGTGCTTTATCGGGGTTGAATTCAACGTTTTCAACACCCTTAACCTTGTCATTGTAGTAATTAATTGTGGGGTTGAACCAACCCTTAGCAGGCTTAACAACACCGGCGAAGATCTTTTCGCTGATAGTGTCGCGGTCAATTGCCATCGAGATAGCCTGGCGACGCAGTTTGCCTTCTTCAGTACCGATCTCGAAGTGTGGCTCTTTTGCAGCAATGGTGAAGGTCTGGTGAACGGCCTGTTCTTGCTGAATGGCGCGCTCACCCAGGTCACTCTTGAACGAGTTCAGCGATGCTGCGGGTATGGTCTTCATGACATCAAGTGTGCCCGACTGAAGATCAGCATAGCCAGCATTATCCTGTTGATAAAT
Source organism: Actinomycetaceae bacterium (assembly GCA_030540715.1). Taxonomy (GTDB): domain Bacteria; phylum Actinomycetota; class Actinomycetes; order Actinomycetales; family Actinomycetaceae; genus JAUNVQ01. The sequence continues at coordinate 36,132 of JAUNVQ010000005.1, forward strand.
CTTGAATTCGACGCCGCCGTTCAAGGCCTCACGATCACCTACATACTTGTCGTTTCGAACAGTCTTGATGTACTGGTTGTTCTTCCATTCATCGAACTTGTAAGGCCCGTTAGTAACTGGGGCTTTACCGAAGTCGGCTTTGAGCTTGTCGCCATCAAAAGCGACATCGGGAAGAGGATAGAAAGCAGAGTAGCCAAGTTGGAGCGGGAACGTTGATTCAGGTTCCTTCAAATTCACTTCAAAGGTAAAATCATCAACAACTTTCACACCAGAAAGATCACCGTTGCCTTCTTCATCAACGCCTTCAAACGTACCAAACCACCACTGGTTAAGCAGGGCCTGCTTGGTTGTTGCCTGCCATGCTTTGACGAAGTTTTCGGCTTTCACAGGTGTGCCGTCAGAGAACTTGCGGTCCTTCTTCAGCTTCACTGTCCATTTCTTATTGTCTTCTGAAGAAATATCTTCAGCCACGCCATTGTGAGATTTGCCTTCCTCGTCATAGTAGACCAAGCCTTCCCACAGAACGTCGATAACGTCACCGCCACCTGTCTCGTTGGTATCACCAGGAACCAGAGGACGCTGCGGTTCAGTACCGTAGGCAACAATAATCTCATCTGACTTCTTTTTCTGAACGTCTTCTTTCGATGCCTTCTTGACATCACTATTAGAAGCATCATCATTTCCAGCACCTGAGCAGCCTGTTAAGGCAAGCGACAGTGCTGCTGCACCGGCAAAGAAACCGGTGAGAATCCTTTTCTTCTTCACTAATTTTTCCTTCTTGATTAGCTTGACAAATACATCCCACAGTTTTGTTAGGCCGTGGACAAGCCCATTGTATAGCGCATAGACTGCATTTGTCGTTCTTGATAGTTACAGTGTTCTCATCAATTGGGCTGCTGTTGGCGTAGGCTACCCTCAGTTATTATCTGTTTCGATAAGGCTATCACCAGCTTTTTCAGTGTTCACACGAAAATTGACAAAGAGGACGAAGACACGTTGCCGTGGCTTCGCCCTCTGAAAGAAAAATTTTAGTATGTCAACAGATAACCCCCGTTTCCCAGATAGTGAGACGCGGGAGCTTTCGTTTAGGAACGTGAAAGATTCGCTTCGCGCGGATCAATCATTGGAGACTTGGTAACTATCTTGTGACCTGCCCATACTGCGATGAACAAAATCAAACCAATATAAGCTGCCATAAAGTCCTTGAAAACAAAGCCTGTTTCCCACATTGACTGTGACTGCCCAATAATCACAATAATGCACATAGCCAATGCAACAAGTGGGCCAGCCGGATAAAATAAAGCACGGTAAGGCAACTCTTGAGTGTAATGGCCCTGAGCTATAAATGCTTTACGGAAACGATAGTGCGACAGCGCAATGCCAAGCCATGTAATAAAGCCAGCAAGACCCGAGGCGTTCACCAACCACAGGTAAGCAGCACCCGAACCAATAAGTGAAGTCAAGAAACACAGCATCCCGACCACTGTGGTGGCAATCAGTGCATTCATAGGCACGCCGTGCGAGGTAACCTTGGTAAAGATCTTTGGCGCCTTTCCTTCTTTTGCCAGTGAATACAGCATACGGGTAGACACATACATGCCCGAGTTACCGGCAGAAAGAATTGATGTCAAGATGATAGCGTTCATTACCGATGCGGCACCCAAAATACCCGCCTTATCGAAAATAATTGTAAAAGGTGACAGGCGAACTGCCTCAACAAATCCTTCAACTGTTTCGGAATCAGCAGAAGCACCTGCCAGCAAATCGGGGTGAGTATAGGGAAGTAAGAAGCCAATGACCGCAATAGCACCTACATAAAACAGAAGGATACGGAAGAATACTGCGCGTGTTGCTTTAGGAACATTCTTTTCCGGATCTTCCGTTTCACCGGCAGCCACACCGATCATCTCCGTGCCCTGGAAGCTGAATCCGGCGATCATAAACACGCCCATAATGCCCATCCAACCATTAACAAAGGGAGCTTCTTCAACGGTCCAGTTACTAAAACCGGGGCTTTCGCCGGTGAAGATACCAAAAATCATGGCGATGCCAATAACAAGGAACACGATAACGGTAACAACTTTAATACCGGCAAACCAAAACTCTGATTCACCAAAGCCTTTCACACTAAAGGCGTTGATGCCAAAAAGAATCACTAGGAACACCAGCGACCACACCCAAGCAGGCACATCGGGTAGCCAATACTTCATAATAATGGTAGCTGCCACTAATTCTGCAGCAACAGTGATCGCCCAGTTGTACCAGTAGTTCCAGCCTTGAGCAAAACCAAATGACTTTGACACATAGCGCGAGGCGTAGGTTTCAAAGGCACCCGAACTTGGGCAATACGCTGACATTTCACCCAGAGATTGCATCAGTAAAAACACCATAATGCCAATGGCGCCATAAGCTACTAATGCCCCTCCAGGGCCAGCCTCTGAAATGGTGCCACCTGACGCCAAGAATAAGCCTGTGCCAATTGCGCCACCGATAGCGATCATGTTGAGATGCCTTGCTCGGAGCCCCTTGCGTAATGTGGGCTCAAGAACACCTCCCTCCTGATGCGTGGCCTTCTGTTCGGTGGAGGAACTGTGTTGTTCAGACATAGTTGTTATCGCTTTCTACTTTGTCTTCATTATTCATTGCTATGACGAACGCTGTGCTTGACGCCCTCTGCGGCCTCGTGCTAAGGAAAGAACACATTGCCCCATAATACGTCGATGCTTTTCAACCTTTGTTCCTGGATACCCTATCAACTGTTGCCCCTCAATACAGGAACTTTTCACATAGTGGTAACCAGGTGTGAAGGAAAAACTTAGAGAGAAAAAGCAGAGGAAAGGAAAACGGCTACCACTCCACTCTAAAAGAGCACATCCCACACCGCCCGTTCCTGGCGTGGTGGTGCGCTCCTACTTTGAATGTAACCGCTGCTGAGTTTCAACAAAACCTAAAGTCGCAACATCCTCAATAACTTGGGCTGCTTGTGAAAATGTTACTGCCCATTGATCAAGCTGGCGAAGAGGAGCTAAAACATAGTCAGCTGGGGTCATTCTTCCCGGGGGCCTTCCAATACCAATCCTCAAACGTGCATAATCTTTTGAGCCCAGTGACTGCGAGATTGATTTAAGCCCATTATGCCCGCCTTCACCACCTCCACGTTTAAGTTTGATGGTGTGTTCAGGCAAGTCAAGATCATCATGAATTACTAACAAATGATCGTAGGGCGTGTGAAAAAAATTAACCAGTTGACGAAGCGGGCCACCCGAAGTATTCATATAACAATTCAATAGTGCCGCTCGAACCTGCGGGCCGGGAGCACCGCCGGGCATAATTCCCAGGCGCATATCTGCAACCTGGGCAATACTCTTATGCCCAGCAAGTACGCCCCCGTGCTCGTCTACAAGTTGACCAATCGTCAAATGACCAACGTTATGCCTGGTAAGTTCATATTGTGGCCCAGGATTCCCCAGTCCCACAACAAGCCATGATGACATGTATCCCCCTTACAAACCAGGCATTGATAACACGCTGTAAATACCTTATTCGTTGTTGTCTTCGCTGTTGCCACCTTCATCTGATGATTCACCGGCTTCAGCTTCACTACCTTCAGCGTCTGCCGCTGCCGGGGCTTCCTCTTGAGGAATAGCGATAGAGCAGATAACGGTGTCGTCTTCATAGTCTGCTTCCGTGCCTTCTGGCAGCGTGATGTCTTTGAATGTGACAACTGTACCGTTTTCAAGGCCTTCAATACTGACTTCAATTTCTTCGGGAATGGCAGTAGCGTCTGCCATGACAGTCAAAGTAAACTCATCCAGGGTAGCGGTTGTACCGGGTTCAGGTTCGCCTACCAGAACAACTGGAATATCAACTTCAACTTTTTCACCACGTTTCACAGCAAGCAGATCAACATGTAAGATATCGCGACGCACAGGGTGGCGCTGAACATCTTTAACCAATGCAAGCTGTTTTTCACCATCAAGATGAAGCTCTACCAAAGCATTAGCTCCATCCTTTACAATAAGGAACGTGTCGTGACCTGGAAGTACCAGCGACTGAGTTTCTGTCTCACCACCATAGATCACTGCGGGGATTTTACCTTCGCGACGTGCGCGACGTGATGCACCTTTACCAAATTCGGTGCGCTTTTCGGCATTAAGCTTTGTTGCTGCCATAACGTGTAGTCCTCTCTAACAATAGTTGATGCGCCCCGGAGGACGTGAAACGCATACACATATCACGGCCACGTCGATAACGGACAAGACCATAAGCCATCCCTCGCCGAGGCAACAGATTTTAGTCTAGTGGCGTGTGGCCGAATATCAAAATTGAAAAGGACGCTGTGCCGCTCTTGCTGTAGGGGTCATACTCAAGCACACAGCAATCTTTCCATACAACATACAACGCGTGTTCGCATTCAGTTCGAAATAGCCGATGTCAAATAGTCGATGTCTTAATCAAAAAGTGCGGTCACCGAACCGTCATCAAAAACAGCACTGATAGCATTAGCAAGCAGCGGAGCAATAGGCAAAATTGTCAGCTGCGGGAACTGTTTATCGGGTGTGATAGGTAATGTATCAGTGACAATAACTTCACGAGCTCCACACTCACTCAAACGCTGCACCGCCGGAGGGCTAAACACTCCATGCGTTGCAGCAACAAGAACCTCTTTAGCGCCCTCTTTTAGTAACTGTTTCGTGGCTTCTGCGATTGTTCCGCCCGTGTCAATAAGGTCATCAACCAAAATACAGGTACGGCCTTTGACATCACCCACTACCCTATTGGCTACTGACACATTGGGCTGCGTAATATCGCGTGTCTTGTGAACAAAAGCTAGCGGACAGCCCCCCAGTTTATTTGCCCAACGTTCGGCCACTTTAATGCGACCAGCATCAGGACTGACCATAGTAAGGTCTCCATGAACGCGGGTTTTGACATAATCAATGAGTACTGGCATTGCCCACAGATGATCGACAGGGCCATCAAAGAATCCCTGACTTTGCGCCGTGTGAAGGTCAACACTCATCAAACGGTCAGCACCGGCTGCTGCAAAGAGGTCTGCAATAAGCCTTGCAGAGATTGGTTCGCGACCCTGATGCTTTTTATCCTGGCGCGCATATGGATAAAACGGCGCTACAACCGTAATTCGTTTGGCCGAAGCTCTTTTAAGAGCATCAACCATAATAAGCTGTTCCATCAACCATGTGTTAATGGGGGCTGTATGCGATTGAATCACAAAAGCGTCGGCACCACGCACTGACTCTTGAAACCGAATATAGATCTCGCCATTAGCAAAATCATAGGCTGTTGTTGGTAATACTTCGGTGTGAAGCTCGCGTGCAACTTCTTGCGCTAACTGTGGGTATGCGCGTCCTGAGCACACTACCAACCGTTTCTCGCCAGCTGACGTAATACCGGTCATAACCGTTCCCCTTTCATGGGACTCGATGGTCACTGATACGAGGATTGGCTCCGCCCCCAGGATTCGAACCCAGATCTCAAGGCACCAAAAGCCCGCGTGCTACCATTACACCAGGGCGGAAAGCTCTTTTAGTTTCGCATGGAAAACATTATTTGCCAAATCGCTGTTTTTCTTTACGCGTTTTCTGCGTGACGATGATGGGCTGTAAAGCCACGATTACACAACATTTTCCTGCGTTCTTATATTTTTGTGCATCAAACTACACCACTTCACACCCACTTAAGTGAGCTGCACCACCTTCCTACTTCTTTTTATGAAACAACTTATACTCCTGTAAGTGGAATCCCAGTAACAACTAATGGCACACTGAGGGTATGGCAAAAAGAACACGAATGACGGGTGTGCAGCGCCGAGAACAGCTTATTGACGTTGCACGTAGTGTTTTTGCTGCTCACGGTTTTGATGGAACTTCTATCGAAGAAATAGCTGCCGCTGCAAAAGTGTCGAAACCGGTTGTGTACGAACATTTCGGTGGTAAAGAAGGCATTTATGCAGTTGTAGTTGACCGTGAGGTTCAGGGGCTCGTATCGACGATCACAGAGTCACTACAAGCGGCGCATACTCCACGTGCAATGGCTGAAGGCGCTGCATTAGGCTTGCTCACTTTTATTGAAACTAATACTGATGGCTTTCGTATTTTAGTTCAAGATGCTCCCTCCAACCGTTCCACAGGCACCTATTGGTCGGTGCTGGGTGATGTTGCTTCTAAGGTGGAACATGTGCTGGCGCATAAGTTCAAAGTGGGTGGTCTTAATCCTGCATGGGCTCCGATGTATGCACAGATGTTAGTAGGTTTAGTGGCTCAGCTTGGTCAGTGGTGGCTTGAAGAACGTAAACCTGATAAACGCCAGGTGGCAGCCCATGCTGTCAATCTTGCTTGGTACGGTCTTAAAAACTTGAAAGCCGATCCCGAACTTGTCACTATCGATAAAAATGGGAACACGGTTTCCCGCACTAGAAATCATGGCCCGTCAAAAGATAACGCATCCCATTAAAAGCTGCTGGCACCTTCGTTTACCAACTATGGCGTATGGGCATCTTACTCATTATTTATCGTATAACGAACTAACATGACCGTTTTAGCTTTCCCTTAACGTCTCGAAAAGGTAAGCTATCTTTAGCTCTTCTTACAATAAAGATTCTTGATGTAAAGGTGTTAACGATGGTGGATCCTAGTCAGACGCGCCACGATGAAGTCGATCGTATTATCGATGCATGGCATGCCCAACGCCCAGATGTAGATACCTCTCCTATGGAAATTTTTTCCCGTATAACACGTATCGACCGCATTCTTTCCCTCAAACGTCGTCGTGCTTTTGCCGAACACAATCTTGAGGAATGGGAATTCGATGTTCTTTCATCGTTGCGTCGCTGCGGAGACAAACCAGCACTGACCCCTGGAGCCCTTATGTCCGAGCTTCTTGTGTCTTCTGGAACAATGACAAACCGCATTAATCGTTTGGAAGCAAAAGACTTGGTGCGACGCCAGCCAGATCCCTCTGATAAGCGTGGTGTGTTGGTAGTGCTCACGCCAGATGGTCGCACATGTGTTGATGCCGCCATACAATCACTTGTTGTTTGTGAAAAGCAGATGCTCAATGATTTTTCTCAAACAGATCTTCGCGTTTTACGCACTCACTTACGAAATCTTTTAATGTCTTTAGAAGAAAAACCTACATTATCATGATGACTATGCCATTTTCTGACTCCTTGCGTGCCCACCCAGTGGCTTCTTCATCACCTTACTTACCGCAGACACTCGCACATGCTAACGAACAGAACCAGACTAATCTGCCTTCTCTTGCAACGTCATCATGTGCAGCTGCTACTGCGGCAGAAAAACAGGACACTCCTGCTTTAACGATTCGCAATCTATCAAAACTTTTCGAGTCACATGTTGCCGTAGCACAAGTCAATCTTGATATCCCAGTGGGGGCTTTCTATGGTATTGTTGGCCCTAATGGCGCTGGAAAAACGACGATGCTTTCTATGGCAACGGGGCTCATGCTCCCTGATATGGGACAGGTGTTTATCCACGGAATTGACCTGTGGAACTCCCCCAAGCAGGCAAAAAATCTTTTGGGTGTACTTCCCGATGGCGTTGATACATTTGACCGTTTGACGGGCAACGAACTTATCACCTATGCCGGTATCTTGCGTGGTCTTGATAAAACAACAGCAAGAAGACGCGCCGCTGACCTTATGCGGGCGCTTGACCTGGCTGACGCCTCGAAAAAAATGATTAGCGAATATTCAGCGGGTTTGACAAAAAAGATTAACCTTGCCTGCGCCCTTGTTCACAGTCCTCGTATTCTGGTTCTTGATGAGCCATTCGAATCAGTTGATCCGATTTCTGCAGGAACCATTATCGAAATTTTACAGAAATACTGTTCCGACGGTGGAACGATCGTTTTATCCAGTCACGTGATGGCAACCGTTGAAAAACTGTGCACACATGTTGCGATCATGGATCGCGGCATCATTAAGGCTTGTGGGACCCTCAGTGAAGTTGCGGGGGGACGCTCGTTGGAAGATCGTTTTATTGAGCTTGTTGGCGGTATGAAGCATGCGGAAGGTCTGGAATGGTTAGCACCATCTGCGCAATAAGATTTCGCGGAACAATTCACACGATGACTCGTCAAGTGTGGAGGATCATCGTTGTGCTTATTGGTCTTATCTTTGCTTTTGTCTATCTGGCAGGGCTCACTTTCGGACTCTATGTTGCGGGGGAATCTGGGGAAGCAAACACCGTTGGCTACGTGAGCGCCTATTTCGGTATTTTCCTGGTGTTGTTTTGTGCCATGGTACCCACCATGTTTCAACACATGCTCGATCCTGCCCTTGATCCCCGTCAATACACCGCAATAGTGCCACCATCGCCCAAGCTCAGTCTTGCTCTTGTTACGGCTATGGGGATCGGGCCCTTTGGAATTGTGTGGCTGTGCCTTGCCACTCTCCCATTTATTGCAATGTGGCTGGGTGCTGGGCAACCACTCATTGCACTATGCGCTGGGGTAGCCGGCTTTATTCAATACTATATTGGCGTGCTATTTACCCGACTGGGTATAGCAGTTTTGGGGCTATCTCACGATAAAGCTGCCGATAAAGGTTCATGGAAAGCCCTTATCGTTGTGGTAACCTACCTGGTGTTTGTCGTTGGAATAGCGGTTGTCATTCCACTTCTTCAATCATTTTTCACTTTAGACCAGATTCTTTTCGTCGGTAAAATCCTGTCAACAACAGGGACCAGTGGCGCGTTTGTTTGGCCAACGCTTATTGCCGAAGGTGCCTGGATCACCCTTCTTATCAACATGATTGTCACCGCGGCTATCGCCCTTGCCGCTTTTTATTGGTGGCACCGCCTTGCAACACAGGCAATGCTCCAAGGCAAAGCCCGCACGCTAAGCCCAGCCGATAAGCAGGCCATCAATGCTGCTGCCCTGGGCCAACACGTGTCACAATCTCCCCCGTCGGTGATGCTACACAATCCCCCGCCTGCTCTTCCTTTTGTTGACCGTGCCACCGCATTGGGGTTATCAGAACAATCCGCGGCAATTATTGCCAGAATTTTTATTTACACAAAAAAAGATATTCGTATCACTAGCCAGACGCTGATTGGTCCGCTTTTCCTGCTGTGTGCTATCGCGTTTATTTATATTCCCGCTCAATCATTTACCATGTGGGAGTTTATTGTCTTTGCCGGCCTCTTTGGTAATTACGCTATATTAAGTTCGATTTCACTTGATGCCAAGGCCGTGTGGTTACACGTTGCTAGTCCCGTTAATATCCGTCACGATGTTTTTGGGCGCCTTGTGGCGCACTCTGTGATTCCACTGGTGATATTTTTCGTTGCGGGGCCACTTATCGGTGCGCTTATTGACCACCCACATGCCTGGTTCGTGGTACCAACACTGTTGCTGTCAACATTATTGTGTTCAACGGCAGTGTGGATGTTTGGTATGGCACGCTGGACATCACCGCAGGCTAAGGCTGGAAAGCTCACGATGAAAGGTGCTGGCGCGGGCATGAGTGGGGCCGTTATTGCGCGCATGCTTGTGGCCTTCTTGGTTGTGGCTGTCACAATGATTCCACCCGCCATTGCCCTTGTTTTTGCCTACCATTATTTGTCTCTTGTCTGGGCGATGGTGACCTGCGTGGGGGTAGTTATCTATGCGGTAGTGCTGGTGATTGCCAGCTACCACATCACCTGCAACAAACTTGTAACAAACTATCCTAATCTATTGTCAACAATCCGCACCTATCCGTAGCGAGTGTGCACAGCTAGCTGTATTCCTTTGTGACATCTGTGCTATTGATGTCAAGCCTTGTACGATATTTGGCTGCAGTGATGCCTTCCACTGCTCAGGTGTCACACTGTGCCCTTAAACACCTACCCCGAATCATCCATCAATTTCTTCACTGAGTTCCAGCCACTGAGTTTCCAAGTCGTCATGGTCGGCGCGCAGTTGGGCAACTTGCTTGTCTATGTGAGCAAGTTGTTTGATATTTTCGGCGGACGGATCCGTGGCTAATATCGCCATTTCTTGTTCCAATGCAGTTATCTTGTCTTCACACTTCTTCATTTTTCGTTCCAGTGCGGAAAGTTGTTTTGTCATCTCGTAGAGCGCGGCGCCGCTTGGGACATTATGCGCGGCAATATCATTTCCTTGTCCCCCACCACGATGAAAGGTGCCACTCATGCCGCCTTCTTTATTGTGGTGATCGTGTTTAACGTCAGTAATCTTCCCCGTAAAACGCCCACTTGTTTGGGTGCGAGATGCGGATCGTTCACGTAAATACTGCTCGATACCTCCAGGTAATAATTGAAGCCCTCCATCAGCAGTCAGTGCACGCTGATGATCGGTAACACGTTCCAAAAGGTAGCGATCATGTGAAACGACAATCAGTGTTCCTGAGTAGGAATCTAACAGGTCTTCCAATGCGGCCAGGGTATCGGTGTCAAGGTCATTGGTTGGCTCATCCAACACCAATACATTAGGTTCACTCATAAGCAGTCGTAATAGCTGCAGGCGGCGGCGCTCTCCACCAGAAATATCTTTTACGGGGGTCCACGCCCTCTTTTTTGTAAAACCTAAACGCTCCACCATCTGCATTGCCGACATTTCTTTATCGCCCACCACCATGCGTTCCTTGACCATAGCAACGGCTTCAACAACGCGTTTGTCGCCCAGGTCATCAAGTTCATGGGTACTTTGAGACAGCTTGGCAATCTGCACGGTTTTACCAGTCGTCACCCGACCAGATTCGGGAGACAGTTCTTCACAAATAACGCGCAGCAACGTTGTTTTTCCTGCGCCGTTCACACCGATAATCCCCACACGCTCACCAGGTGCAATACGCCACGTCACCTTGTTGAGCACTTGATGCGCTGATTCACCTTCACGTTGAAAAGACACACAGACATCAACTAGGTCAATCACTTTTTTGCCCAGGCGAGCAGTGGCCATTTTCAAAAGTTCGACACCGTCGCGCGGTGGTGGTACATCTTCAATAAGTGCTTCGGCGCGCTTTACATGAAATCGCGGTTTTGATGTGCGTGCCGGTGCACCACGACGCAGCCACGCTAACTCTTTTCGTACAAGGTTACGGCGTTTTTGTTCCACAACTGCTGCTTCTTGAGCACGTTGAGCACGCGCTAGAATATAGGCCGCATACGATCCTTCATACTGTTCAATACGTCCAGGAATCTGGCCGCGTCCATCAGCAGGATCCACACCGGGAACAACCTCCCACATATGGGAACATACAGCGTCAAGAAACCAGCGGTCATGAGTGACAACACCTAATGCACCCGCTGCCTTTGTAGCTGCAAAACGCTCATTGAGGTAATCGGCCAACCAGGCCACACCCTCAACATCCAGATGGTTTGTTGGTTCATCAAGTAAAACAATATCTGCTTCACTTCCCAGACACCGAGCCAAAGCAACTCTGCGTTTTTGCCCACCTGAAAGTGTTTCCACTGGAAGATGAAGATCAAGATCTTCCAACAGTCCTTCATCAATAGCTCGCAGATGCCGATGTCGAGCCCACTCATGGTCATCAATATCACCATGAACGGCCTGTTTAATGCTGAGTTCCTGATCAAAAGTATCGAATTGCGCAAGTGTTGCAATACGAACGCCGTCGGTAACGATGCGTTTTCCCTGATGAATCTGGGTTGTTCCTGCAAGCATATGAAGAAGCGTTGATTTACCGGCACCATTTGGCCCGACTATACCAATACGTGAACGTGTATCAAAGCTGACTGTAACATCTGACAGAAGCTGGCGGGAACCAACCGTTATGCCAGCATCTTTTAATCCCATAAGAAAAGACATAGCGCTAGTCCGTTTCAGTGTTTTGTGCTGGCGGCTGTGCTGTTTCAACAAGATGCGCCCCCTGCACCGGGCCGTAGGTGACATAGGTGTGAGCAATATAGGTGGTCTTTGCCAAGGTTTTTGCTACGTCATGCGCTCCAGATTCGCTGGCACACAGGCAGGCAACAGTTGGCCCAGACCCAGACACTATTGCATCAAGCGCGCCAGCCCGTGTTGCTATCGCACATACCTCACGAAGTTCTGGGCGTAAACGGCACGCAGTTTCATGTAAATCATTGTGAAGACGCAACGCAGGGTGTGGCAGGGCAACACAACCGGGTAAGCAACTACTGTCCAGCATGAACGGCTCGTGATCAGTATCGTGACAATCAACAAGATTGCCTAGAATTAGGCCGCTACCCTCGTCAGCAGCGATATGTCTATCGGTATCACTGGTGCACACAGCATCAGCACCCCTTGTGTGGGCATCATAGGCAGAAAAGACGGCAGGTGTTGAAAGGCCCGTGTGCGCCGTAGCAAATACCCACCAGCATGTATGAGCACACTCAAGACGGAACATGTGGTCACCATATCCCAGTCCAAGTGCATTGCCTCCAGTTAACGCATTGGGTACATCGGCCCCTAGCTGCCTGGCTATACGATGCAGCTCTATTTCAGTAACAGCCAGACCAAAGGCGGCATTTGCTGCAACAAGCGCGGCTGCCGCATCGGCAGAACCGCCAGCCATTCCTCCCGCAATGGGAACCCGTTTGTCAATACTAATATGTGCGCAGGTATGTGGAAGACCACAATATGCTAACAATGCTTTGACACCACGAACTGCCAGGTTGGTATCGATAGGCATGTCCTGAAGTTCTTGTGGGAGCTCAAGAGCTTGCCCTTTGTCATCTGTCATGGTCATGTCAAGCGACCAGCTATCAGCTGGGGTGACTCTTACAGTTTCCCATAGGTTGACCGATTGAAAAACACTGACTAATGGATGATAGCCACGCGCATCTTTTGCACCACAGCGCAGGGCCAGATTTACTTTTCCGGGGGCCTTCGCCACCGCAGTGTCGCAGTGTTTCCGTGCAATGACGCGTGCTAGCAAATGAAAGTCATTAATATCCAGACTTTCAGCTCTTGCCTGTAGTGATACCCCTGCATCAGCGGCAATAGCGTCAATATCACTGTCAGGTAGCCATCGTTTAAGGTTTGCACGTAATGTTTTTCGACGCATTGCGAAACTATGGTCAATCACTTCAAATGTGGCAGCCCGCAAGCCTGCCCTTTGCGAAACATCCAGGCTGACCAATACAGAATCAACATGTGGAACTGGCCAAAAAACTTGCCGTGATACTAAACCGGCCATGCGAGCCTGGCCCCACCATGCAATCTTGGCTGAAGGAATTCCATATGTTTTTGAGCCCGGGCTTGCACAAAGACGCTCTCCTACTTCGCGCTGGACCATCACAACAACTCTGCGAAGGCTTGGCAAAGCGCTCAATAGGTGTAATAAGACGGGAACTGCCACATTGTAGGGAAGGTTAGCAACAAGATATTCAGGCAAGTGGGTATCAACCAATGACGCAGGAGTTGTGGGCTGAGCTGGCAAAAAAAACGCATCTGGCTTTTGAGAAGCAACCCTAGCATTACCTGAAGTTACAGGCGTTACGGTCTGGATTTCAGTGGAGTTTTCAGCCTGGGCCCAAGCAGGTGCAGCAGGCCGTGCATCCGTCAGCGATGCGGTTGTTGTGGGCGCATCTCCTGCTCCTAAAAACTGCTCCATCTGTTCGCTATCAAATTGTGCACGCAAGATAACCGGAGGAAATAATCGACGCCGAGCTGCGGATACTCCTTTATCAACGGCAGGCATCCACATACACGTTTCTGGGGTGAGTCTTGCAGCATCGGCACATATCACATGAAGACGCTCCATGGCTTCGGGCAGGCGGGCCGCCACTGTGTTTGGTAGTGCATTCGCTAGCACAGGATCTATTTCACAAGCAGTTACCCGGTGTCCACCCTTCAAAAGCGCCAAAGTCAGGGAACCAAGGCCTGGACCAACTTCTAAGACGTGACTAGCGGGCGGCAGCTGCGCTGTAGCCACTATACGTTGAAGTGTTCCGTGGTCATGCACAAAGTTTTGCCCAAGTTTTTTGGTCGGTCGAATATCAAGCGCCTGACAAATTTGGCGAATATCGCTTAATGTCACATGTTTATCTGGTGAACTCACACTGTTTACTGTAATGGATCTGGGCGCACAAGCGTTAGTTATGTGAACTCAATACATGTTATGCGCTAGAAAGAAGTTCCAGGCTTGGCATGGCGTTCCATAGCGGCCCTTAATATAGCCTAACCCCCAGCGAATCTGCGTATGCGGATTCGTTCGCCAGTCAGCCCCAGCACTTGCCATTTTTGTTCCAGGTAAGGCTTGCGGAATCCCATAGGCTCCTGAACTACTATTTCTTGCCTTGTAGCTCCAGCCTGATTCACGAGTCCACAGGCTAACAAGGCAGCCAAACTCGGAATCTGTAAAACCGTAGGATGCCAGTTGAGAACGGGCGTAACGCTGAGCTTCATTAGGGTTAGCTGGGGCGCTTGGAATATCAAATTTTCCAGAGGACGTTCCATGCGCGGGCAGCTTTTTCGTTCCTATTTTCACAACTTCATCAACGGGTTCAGTAGTGATTTCATGCTGAAGAAGAGTGCGGTTGGTTTCTGTGCCGCTTCGTTTTGTCACCGCATAATGGAAAACTTCAATACCGTTTTTACCTTCGGTGGTGACTTCTTTTTCCCCTTCGTAAAGATCATCAGATTCTTCTTCTGTTGTTTCAAAGGGAATTTCTTTTTCTTCAGTAATGGTTTGTCGGCTCACTGCCACAATTGTGAAGGTAATGCGGTCACTACTGGTGTGACCAACAGTAATATGGTCCAAGCTATTGACAGTCATATCAGTAGAATCAACTGCTTTTGCTACAGACGTTCCTGCTGGAACATTTACCGTTGCTTCCTTATTACCATCAGTAATGGTGACGTGTACTGGATAAACAGAGATAGGAAGTTGGAAATCACCAGTGCGATTAACAATCAGTCGGGCGTCACTGTCCGTTAATCGAAGCGTTTGGGCAAGTTCAAGAATGGATTGACCAGCAACCCACATACGCTCAGTGGAGCCATGATTATCCACCCATACGTGGTGAGAGCGTCGAACCGTGATTGTTTGCCCATCATGAATATTAGCTGAAGGTTCGGGGACAACAATGTCGTGTTCTTTGACATCCACTTTTGCTATGGAAAGAACATCATTCACGGTAGTTGCCCAACCATTGACGGGGCGTACTACTCCATCGACATTGAGCGTCACACTGTGCTTACTGGCAGCAAACGTACTACCAGCTGTACCTAGCAGTAGTAATGACGCTAATGCCAAAGAGATGATAACAATGCGTCGTGTTCGATGTTGGATGTATTGTGATGAAAGCGATGAAGCCACTCCATTACCCTCATAGAAGCTACCTATTACTGACATGCCGCAACCTTCCCCTTTTATGCCACACCATAGGCAAGTCTATCTAATTGATGATAAAAATGTAAGACACTTACCATTATTTATTAGTACACTCACACAAAATGTTCATATTTTCTCATTTATGCAGGTTTTCATCTCCCTTCCAATCTGCCACCACCATGTTTTCGGGTTGGCCCAACCCACATAGTCGCATACACAAGGTGCGTTAACAGATGCCCGCAGGTAGCTAGAGCCACGACAGCACCCAAGGTTCGTCTCTTTTGATTGCATCATATTGCGTCTATCGTCTTCTCAACGCCTCTAGTGCCAACACGCCTTTGAAAACAAAGCCGCGTACAACAAAAAGTTCGCTTGCACTAACGCAAACGAACTTTTGTCTCAGATTTAACTTGTTAGATAAGCGCATTTTCAAGCCAGTAAACCTGATAACACCTATGTTGCCGTCACTCACCCATCCACTTTCAAGTAGTTGGCATACTTGCTCAGCCGGCATCTATCAGTGTTCACACACCAGTAGCCGTAGGGTTATCGGCCAGTTAAGCAAGCGGCTAGTAGCAACTAAGGGAACTAGCGAGCGCCAATCTTTCGTGAGCAAGCAGGCCATTGCCCCCACCCCGAGCGCTGCTGCAAAATCTTTGCGCGCTTCGTTTGCTCTTCAGGTGACGCATCGCTGGGAAGACCACTTCCACCTACCGAACGCCATGTTGATGGCGTGAACTGATAGAGCCCGTAGAAAGCTCCACCACCACCAACTGAACGGGGGTTGCCACCGGATTCACACTGCGCCAACGCTCCCCACACGCCATCACCAGAATAATGAGCAGCACTGCCGCCTCCACTGGATCCGCCGCCCCTTGCTGGACGTTCTTTGGTTCCAATAGCAACAACTTCTGGTTTCATTGTTGAAACAGTTTCATCGGTCAAAAGCGTTGAATACACTACGTCACCTTCAACTTTTTCAACAAGCGTACGCTTGATACGCACCCCGTCCTGGCCTTCTTCAACAACTTTCTTTTCACCTTTATACAGTGAATCATCGTCTTTTTCTGTCACTTCTTTTTCAGTAACAATTTTATCTTCTTCAACATCACGCGATACACGGGTCACATTAACTAGCACGTCTTTACTATCACTTGTTGTTGGTGCCGATGCACCCAGTTTTGCCTGAGCACCGTTCATCACCACAATCCGGTCCAGGGGACTCACCTTAATCCCGCCATCCTCAATAGCTGTTCGTACGGATTGACCAGGCGCAATATTGACAGAGGTTGTTTCACCGTCATGGAATACAGTCAGTGACTGTCTTTTATCAACAACGGGAATTTCTCGTTCGTCAACAGGTGCCACGGGGACCGCTACCGGCTTATTTGCTGCGGCTACAATAGAATGTGCGGAATCAGCGGTTGTCCAACGCTCAACTTGCTTACCGTTTTCAATCATCGTAATACGATGTGCTCGCTTAATTGTGATTGTTTCACCATCTGCAACCGCTTGACCACGAGAAGTAATAATCTTATCGTGAGGATGAAGAGCCAAGTTAGCTTGAGCAACAATTTGCGAAGGCATGCTGTCCCAGGTAGATATTTTCTTTGATGCACCGTCATAGTTAACAGTCACTGTTTTATGTGTAATAACGATGCCTACACCGGCAATCGCAATCACTGCAGCCGATAGTGCACCGGCAACGCCCACCACAATTGTTCGAAAACGTTTGGTGTGGTTGAAATCTGTGTGGCCTGCATTATCCAACGTGATTTCTTCTTCGCTGGATTTCACCTGTGGTTCCTGAGACATATTTCTACCTTCATCGTATTCTTCATACTTTCTTTTCGACCGTAACCTATTCGTTATCAAATGTCTATTTTTCTGAGACATTTCACATGAAGATGTCAGTAACGAAAAATGCGAGTCAGTGGGTATGGGAAAGCCTATCCTCTGCCCTGGTAGTGGCTTTGAAAAAAAGAATCCGTGCATCGACATGTTTTTCAACACGCTAAAGCGGCACCTTTCACACTCCATACACTCAGTTGAAAGCGTGTTTTTAGAGGTTTCTTTTATCTCACACAGTTACCTTGATACCTGGATAAGCCTGGTAGGTGTTGTCTAATAGTTGTTGACATGCCTGACGTTCATCACATTGCCACACCTGCGCTACGGTTCGTAGCGTGTGAGCAATCATATACGACGCATTGGGCTGGCCTCGGTGCGGATGCGGCGTCAAATATGGTGCATCGGTTTCTATCAACACCAAATGTCTTGGCAATGCGGCAAGCGCCTGGCGCAACTCGTCATTAGGCCCAAAAGTTACTGTGCCAGAAAACGAGCAATACCAACCGTTTTCAGCACATATACGAGCCATTGGAGTATCACCCGAATAGCAGTGGAACACAGTGCGTTCAGGCGCCCCGCATTCTTGCAGCACGGCGATAGTGTCATCGTGGGCATCACGATCGTGGATCTGCATGGGTAAATCAAGACACTTTGCAATATCAATATGTGCCTTAAATGAATCAATCTGTGCCTGACGGCCAGCTGCCGAGGTGCGAAAATAGTCCAATCCCGTTTCACCGATAGTCACAACGCAGTCATTATTTTTTGCTGCCTCATATACTTTTTCACATGCACCCTCGATATCATATTGACGGTGGTGAGGTTCTTGCTCATGTACCATCCCATCAGGAGATTTTTCCACCACACCACCGTGAAGTGCTGCCTCGTTGGGGTGAATGGCAACACCAACATAGATCTTTGGGGCATCTTTTCTGCCAGCAAAACGATGTGCAAGTTCAATCATTGGCTCAATATCACCCAATTCGCATGCCGAGCTAATCACCGCGCTCACCCCCACCGTTTTTGCTCGCGCCAACTGGGCATCAACAGTCAGTCGAACTCCAGTGCGCCTGGGAATCTGACCTGGCCCTAACGCCAAATGTGTGTGGTTATCAATAACTGTGCCATCCAACACAGGTGGCAAAGGGGGCCATCCGCGCCGCTTTTTCTTCGACATATTCCGTCCTATTTTGTTCAACCTTTTCGTTCCTTCGCACTATCAAGCGAAGCATCTTCACACGTGCCCCAGCTCCACTATTCGCCATAGTGGAACCGACAAAAACTCGTCGTAGTCTCAACCTAGTGCACAGATTTCCGTTTCACTAAGCCACAGTGGATCTTTTGCCAGATCTATCCACCACTTCCTCAGGTTTGGCCAAGGCATCAGGCATTCACAGTCATTATTATCAAAGGGCGTAAGTCCAGCCTTTTCTAAGCTTTCAACGTTCACTTGCCCCCCTTCCGTTCTAGTCGTGGACATAGTGGCGCTAGCTGTACGCATCTGACAACTATCCTTTGCTAGATTTTCACCCGCGGTTTGCAATACTTGCGAAGATGCACAGCATGCGGGCTCCTGTTTATCACCACCAGTGACAGAAAGAGCATCGAAGCTAGGTCGCGCTTGTTCAACACCTGTCATATCAGGATTGTGCGCTACCAGCGAAGTCAGGTTCGCAAATAGACGTATATCGGATTCTCGAAGCTCCTTCCCGGCAATATAGCTGTGTAGACTAAGTTGAGCATCTGCCCAATCTAATCCATCACACAGTGCTGCCTGGCGGTCACTGTCACAAGAGGGATTGGCACTATATGCTGCAGAAACTGTGGCAGCAATCAACGTGTCAATGCGCCTATCAATCGCATCAAGACGCTCACGTTCACCCTGTGGATATAAATTCGTTGAGCGCGTGTGCAACGATGACCACTGGGTAATAAAGTCCATCATCAAATGACCTGATTCTGCTGCAACAATGCGGTGAGCTTTATCTACAATAAGTGGTACCGCTGTGGGCTCACCTATTTTCCATTCAGGTTGGCGTCGATACAGTTCACGAACGCTTCTTACACGCAATGTCGGATCAAAGCTCAGTGAATCAGCGGTAAAGACAAAGCCGTCTTGATCAACTCCCGTAGACTCGCTCAGGGCAATAGCCCCTTCCAACCCAGTAAGCCTGCGCGTGATGGCAACCCGTCGACACCATGGACATAGAGGAGAAACTACTAAACGATACTGGTCTTTTTCAGGTACAATACAACCAGGCTCGATCCCAAAACGCCGAAATGTAATCATTGATTTTCCTTTCCTTTTCTTCTATGGTGCCATAGATATGGCGTTCCAGGCTGTTCGCACAAACCGATAAGAAGTGAAGATAACACCTAGAAAGCGCACCCCATCAAGAACACAGCTTGCCAGTCGATAGACGTAACAAAATGTGAGATCCTCCATGCGGGTTGGTTTTCGCTAGCAACCGCCACTAGCTTTAGAATACAGTGTGACTGCTACGCACATGACGTCGTGCATATGGCAGACAACTGGTAAGGAGCAGTATCTATGATAACAACATCTGTGGCACTATCATGGTGGGAAGCCATATTGCTAGGTATCGTCGAGGGTGTTACCGAATATCTGCCTGTCTCATCAACAGGGCATTTAACAATCGTCGAGAAACTGTTAGGAATGCCTATTGATGATCCAGGTGTTGTTGCATTTACGGCCATCATCCAAATCGGAGCCATCGTTGCTGCTGTCATTTATTTTTGGTCTGACATTTGGCGTATTGCTACCGCATGGTTTCGTGGCCTAGGCTCCCGTGAAGAACGACGTAACCCTGACTACACCTTCGGCTGGGGCATTATTCTAGGTTCAATTCCTATTGCAGTTGTGGGGCTACTTTTCAAAGACTTCATTGAAACAGGTTTGCGCTCACTCTATTTTGTTGCTGGAGGCCTTCTTTTGTGGTCGGTGGTATTGTGGCTAGCTGACCGCCGTGAACCACAGCCTGGCAGAACAAAATCTGAACGTGGTACAAGCCCTCTTGACGCTATTCTTATTGGCACAATGCAGTGCGTGTCACTTATTCCAGGTGTGTCACGATCAGGCTCAACAATTGCTGCCGGCCTACTGTTGGGTTATGACCGCGTAGTGGCTACCCGTTTGAGCTTCTTCCTTGGTATCCCCGCGCTGGTAGCTGCTGGTACCCTTGAAGCGATCACACAGTTTTCAGCGGTATCCAATACTGTGGGATGGACGGCAACAATCATCGGCATTGTTGTGTCGTTTATCTGTGGATATGCCTCCATTGCATGGTTGCTAAAGTTTGTGTCAAACCACTCGTTTACATCATTTATCGTCTACCGCATTATTATCGGTGTCATCATTGTGCTTTTAGTGGTAAGCGGCCTTATCACTGCTGTCTAACGATGTATCGCTAGCACATTGTTGCGCGTGTTATTAGTGATTATGCATGCCAAAACGTAAAGGCAGTCCGCGTGCACGCAATTGGTTAGCCGCATCAACAGCATCATAAAACACAAATCCATCCATGCCGACTTCTTTGGCAGCCTGCACATTTTCAGGTTTATCGTCAATAAATACGGCTTCGGCTGCATTAAGACCAAATCGTTGCAGTGCTCGCCGATATATTTCATGATCGGGTTTGGCAATTCGTTCATAACCGCTCACCACAACGTCCTCCATGAGGCGTACGCCTGGTACACCAGCAGAAAACGCAACAGTTGCGGCGGGCCAGTTAGTCAGGCCGTAGCAATGGATACCAGCATCCTTGATCTGGGTGATAAGTGTTTCCATGTATGGAATTTCGCCAGCAATCGTTGCGGCAAAACAGCGATAGTATTCTGGAACAATCCATCCCCATTGTGGGCTTCTACGGGCAAGTCGTTGCAGTTCTTCGTCAAAATCTGCACCAGCGTCTGTTCGTTGTAAGAAAAGCTCAAAATTTGCTTCATCTACAAACTCATCCCACTGTTGCCTGGTCATCAGGTGGGCAACAGCCAAATAGGGATCCCAATCGACTAACACATTGCCAAAATCAAAAATAACTGCTTTCATATTCCTATTGTGACATAGGCTAACAAAAAACGTTATTTGCAGGAAATGTGCGACTAGGCTGTTGGGCGCGCACGGCCTGTGTTATCTGTTCACTCAAGAACATTTCAAACGATATTGCACCTCATATTTTCTCACCGCGCACTGAAGAAATCACTGGGCTCACTCACAAAAGAAGTACACGAAACACCGATAACCACATTGGCTTGGTATTGTGGTTGGTTATTCCCACTCGATTGTCCCCACAGGTTTGGGAGTTAAATCATAGAGGACACGATTGACGCCAGGGACTTCATGGGTGATCCTCTGTGTAATTGTCTCAAGGACATCCCAATCAATTCGTTCAATGGTGGCCGTCATCGCATCAATCGTGTTGACGGCACGGATAATCACTGGATAGTCAAAGCTGCGGGCATTGTCGCGTACCCCCACCGATTTAAAGTCAGGCACCACGGTAAAATATTGCCAGACTTTGCCTGAAAGTCCAGCATTGGCAAACTCCTCTCGAAGGATTGCATCTGATTCGCGAACAATGTGGAGTCTTTCGCGTGTGATAGCGCCAAGGCAACGAACCCCAAGACCAGGACCTGGGAAAGGTTGACGTTCCACCATAGATTCGGGAAGACCAAGCGCTTTTCCACATGCACGAACTTCATCTTTAAACAGCATGTCAAGTGGCTCAACAAGTTCAAACTTCATATCGTCTGGTAAACCGCCCACGTTATGATGAGACTTCACAACCTTTGCCGTTTTCGTGCCCGATTCAACAATATCGGGATAAATCGTTCCTTGGCCTAAAAAGTCGATACCATCAAGTTGACGAGCTTCTTCTTCGAAAACTCGAATAAACTCCGCACCGATTATTTTTCGCTTTTCTTCTGGATCAGCAACGCCCTCCAATTGTGTTAAAAATCGTTCTTGGGCGTCAACGTAGACAAGATTGGCATTCAGCTCTTTACCAAAAACCTTGACCACCTGCTCGGCCTCACCTTTGCGAAGCAGGCCATGATTAACGTGAACGCACGTAAGATTTTTTCCGATAGCACGAATCAACAGTGCTGCTAATACAGAAGAATCTACCCCACCTGACAAAGCCAGCAACACCTTTTTGTCCCCCACTTGGCGGCGGATACGTTCGATTTGGTCGGAAATAAAATTATCGATAGTCCAATTGGGTACTGCCTTGCAGATGTTAAAAAGAAAACTCTTCAGCAGCTGTTTTGTCTGTAGCCTATCTGCTGGTAAGGATGCGACCGTCAGATCGCATGAATGTTGTGCTGCGCGATGATCACAGGCCAGAAGAGGAATCCCACTGTGATATAGTTCCGGCAACACATCAATGTCTACGCCTTCAACACGGCGGTTTGGCCCGCCATTAAGAATCACACCTTTCACATTGGGAAGATCTAGCAGTTGAGGAAGCGTGATGTCGTGTGGGTGAATCTCGCTATAAACACCCAGAGCTCGAATTTCACGGGCCATCCGAGTATTTTCTTCACTTCCAAGGTCAACTATAACGATCATATCCTGCTGCATGGCTGCTCCTTTGACACTGTAGCGATACGCAAAAAAGCTGCGCATCCACGTTTAGTTTACTGTGTTTAGCAGTGTGAGTCTTGAAAGTGAAAGCGTTCTTTATCAAACATAAGAGGGGTGCCACTTCATCATTATCTTCTTAAACTTTACTCACAACACGCCCTCGTTTTTTACCGCTAAGCAAGATAGCCCTCCATCGCCCATCCAGAGTTTGTGATGGTATATCGGTGCAGTCATTACAGATAGGAGTGCGCAGGAAACAATGGATTCCTCCTCTATTTTTCTTGCTAGCTACACAAGAAATCAATGCTCCAACAAACATCTACGACCGAAGGCCTAAAAGTTCTCACTATTTTTAAGAAAAGTAGTTTTACCAGTGATTTTTTCAGATTTACCTCTTGTCTTGTCCATAAAATTCACTACCTTTCATTTATAGAGTGTTGCCGTGACGAAGGCGTGCTTAACACACCCGCTTGTAAAAGGAGCTCACGCCAAGACCTCCTTGTCAAGACTCTTTTAATCCGACTTTATTTCGGAGTCACTACATCTGCTGACCAGATTAAAGGAGGCGCCACACAGGACGGTAAATCTGACTCAATGTGAGATCAGTTTTGCCGACACCCTACAACATTTTCCGACTCTTCAAATCTTTCCACTGCGCGCAACTATTACAATCTGATGGAACACGACATTGAACTGATGAGCAAGCTCCAATGAGGCAGTTACAGTTTCTCGCCCTTTTGGCTACGTATCCTTCCAGACAACAACGATGTTAACCCGCAAGGAATTAGTTTTTATTAACGTCTTGTCGACCGTTTAGCGCAAGCCAATATTTTGCTGTGGAGCACCTTTATCACTGGGATTTACCTCAAGCGCTTCAAGAAAAAGGTGGCTGAACCAACCGTGATACTGCCTATCGTTTTGCTAAATATGCGGCCTTGGCCTACGAAAACTAGGGGATCGCGCTAAACAGTGGACAACTTTGAACGAGCCCTGGTGTTCAGCTTTTATGCGCTAGTGCAGCGGCAAACATGCCCCTGGTTTTTCCAATCCAGTGGATGGTTGCGCTGCTGCACACCATCTTTTAGTGGCTCACGGCCTTGCTGTGAAAGAAATTCGTCACCTTGCCGCGGATATGCAGCGCTACCTTACGTTAGGGATGAGTCTGAACTTCACATCAATACAGCCTACCCAAGCAAACAACGACAACGATATTGAGTTGGCACACTTACTGGATATGCGTCTACATCGTTTCTTTATCGAACCTTTTATGTGCGGCAATTATCCTGTTGATTTACTACTACATTTTGGTGCCTGCGGTATTGAAAGACGAATTCAAGATGGTGCTCTTGCTCTTATTTGTATGCCAATCGATACTCTTGGTGTCAATTACTATAGGGGCTACAATGTGAAGGTAAAAGGCAAGAACCAACCACTTTACTGTGATATGAGCAAACAGCATGAGGTTGTTAAACGTGATTGTGAACCTAGCACAATGGTATGGGAAGTCTGCCCCAACGATTGTGAAGATATGCTGGCACATCTGCATAACAACTCTCTAAAGAAGGCAGAAATTCCTATTGTTATCACTAAAAACGGGGCGGCTTTTGACGATTATCCCGATACTAACGACTTTGTTGACGATCGCACAACGCGCCTTGCCTATATTCGTGACCATCTTGTAGTGGTCAGCAATGCACTGGCTAAAGGCGTTGATATACGCCGATAGTATGGGTGGTCGCTTTTGGATAACTTCGATTGAAAGCATAGATACACAAAACGTTTCGGTATAGTCAGGGTGAATGACAACTCTCTAAAGCGTACTGCAAAGGCCTGCGCCCTTTCGTCTTCAAAGGCTACGCATACACATATGGTGAGTAGTGCTGATGAAAAAAGGGCTTCTGTGCAAAGTTTCTACTAGAAAGTAACTATCTGTGGGGTGGAAGGCTTTTCATATAGCTGTTTGTAAACGGCCCTGATCTTTTTCTCTGTCTTGTCTGTAATATCATTGCTACCACCCATGGTCATCACCGCCACTTTTCTTGTTTTGAGTCCGCGGGATTTTTGCAAGGGTATTCTCTATTGTCGCTTTCTTCACAAACATTACTGGAAAGTCCTTCCAAAAGAATGGGAACTATCGTCTCAAAATGCTCTGGCGCTTCTGTAAGGCGTTTTGTTTTACCTGATAATAAGGCACTTTCAATAGCGTAACGCAAAAGCGCCGAAATCATAGCAACAATTATGTGAGGCTCGACGCTGACTGTGCGTCCCACACTTTGTAATGCGCTAATTAGAAATTCCTCGATACGTAACAAAAAGCTCTCACGGGGGGCAAGAAGTTGTTCTTGAAGATGCGGATTGCGAACCAGGTGCAGCGCTAACTCTGTTTGAACAAGATAAAACTCCCGGTCGATTTTCAGTGCCGCCAAAAGTCTTTCAGCAAAAAGTTCTAGCTGATCTGAAGATAGAGCAGTTTGCGAGAGTCTGTTCTCCCATCCTTCGATAAGGCTATGTTCTAACACCGCAAATTCCTCGGCCGAGACTGCCGCTAAAATATCGTCTTTATCAGCAAAGTTGGAATAAAAAGCTCCGCGAGTAAAACCCGCTTTGTCAGAGATCTCCTCTACAGATGTTGCACTAATTCCTTTTTCAGCAAAGAGGGCGCGCGCGGCATCAAGTAGTCTGCGTCGCGTCTGGGCACGTCGTCGCGTCAGTGGCCGGTTATACACTGGAGACATCATTTCCCCCATACTACGTCACGTGTAAGCTCATGTGTACTACTTCCTATCATAGCTACCTGTCACACACAACACATGATAATACATTGCTGTATTGGATACAGGGGTGTATCGTATTGGAGGTACGAACTAATACGAGGAGATCCATTGTGAAAAAACTTGCTGGAAGCTCAATCGCAAACGCAATCATTATTACTGCCATCGTGTGCGTCCCCCTCCTCTATTCCGGGTTACTTACCTGGGCCTATCAGGATCCGATGAATCGTCTGGACCGTATGGATGCCGCCATCGTTAACCTTGATAAGCCAATAGATGTAACATCGACAGCAGGAAGAAAACATTTCGATGTGGGCAAACGCCTATCGGACGCATTGGTTAATCCCAAAGAAGGACACGATGTTGGTTTTGACTGGCATGAAACCGACCAGCAAACAGCGCAAGAAGGTCTGGCAAACGGCACCTACCGTGCAGTATTAAGTATTCCCAGCGATTTTTCACAAAATCTTTCTCTCCTTGCCGGAAATCATCCAGAAACTGCTTCGCCCTCTACTTTGACATTAACCACAGACGATGGCGTGAACTACCTTGCTGGAACCATGGCACAAACAGTGTCTCGTGAACTAGAAACAATTGCCTCATCCAAAGGAGCAAGTGAATATATTGATACCGTGCTGGTATCGCTTTCCAGCATCCACAACTCGATCGATTATGCAGCTCAAGGTGCCAATGAATTATCCGAAGGCACCGAAAAACTAAAGGACGGAAGCCAGCAGCTTACTAATGCTACCGCACAGCTTGAAGACGGAACTCAACAGTTAGCACAAGGCTCAAAGATTTTAGCCACAGGCAATCAACAGTTAGCTGATGGAACTACAACACTAGTGACAGGGCTACGCACCCTGGCTTCTGGCAGTGTCCATCTATCGAATGGTAGTGCACAAGTGGCATCAGGTGCCGACCGGCTTGCCTCGGGCATTGGACGGCTCTATAGCGGGGCCAAAGATACCCACATTGGGGCAACGCAGCTGCAAAACGGACTTGGCTCCTATACCAATGGTGTAGAACAAGTCTCGTTGGGAGCCGCACAATTAAAAGCAGGAATGGAGACAGCCCCCGCACCGAACACGCCGTCATATGTACAGGCCTCGCAGATGTTAGCCCAGGCTCTTACCAAAAGTAACATCCCAGAACCGCCCACACTAAAGGATGGGGCATCTTCACTTCGCGAAGCTCTGACCCAGTTTGGCGATGGGCTTGAACAAGCTGGTCAGGCAACTCATCAACTGGAAGACGGTAGTAAGAAAATCAAAGACGGTAGCGCATCGATAGCTGCACAGTTTCACTCCACCACAAACACCGTCCCCACACTTTTTGACGCTTCACAACAGTTAAAAAATGGAGCCGCCAATGTTAATAATGGTGCACAGCAGCTATCCACTGCTTTAGATGGAGGGGTGGAAGGTAACGCATCCCCTGGTAGCCCAACTATTTTAGAAGGCGCTCAGGGGCATCAACAATTAGTGACCACTCTGAAGCAACTGTGCACCGCACTCCCAAACGATCCAGTGTGTGTAAAGCTCGATAAAGGTTTGAAAGCGCAGGGTGTTGAAGGAATAAGCGGCTTGGAAACCCAGGCAAAAATGTTTGTTGACGGCGTCAATCAGGCTGCAGCTGGAGCGCACAGCCTTGCCCAAGCAACGGATTCTTTAGCTGATGGAAATGCTCAGCTCTTTAGCAGCGTTGAAGCAGCAGCCCCCCAAGTAGATGCTCTTTCGCAAGGGTCGCAACAGCTTAAAGATGGGGTGAGTGCGTTACAGGCAGCAATCTCTGGCAAAGCCGTACCGGGCACCTCGCACGCCACCCCGTCACTTCAACAAGGCTACGATCTTATCCACGCTGGCGCGGTGGCTCTTGATAATGGTATTGAGCGGGCAGGGGCAGCTGCCATTGGAATGAATGAAGCGCTGAACTCCCAAATAATGCCTGGTATTACCCAATTAGTTGATGGCAGTTCAACTTTGGTATCGTCCTCTGAAAAACTGAACTCTGGAGCCCGTCAACTCAATGACGGCACCCAACGTCTTGCCGATGGATCTTCGCAGCTTAACAGTAAAACTCCCGCCCTCACCGCTGGTGCACACAAGGTTGCTGCTGGAGCAAAAGACCTCAAAGATGGAAGTAATAAGGCAGCTAATGGTGCTGGTGATGTGGAGCGCGGCGCCAAAAGTGCGGCGAACGGTGCGAAGAAACTTGCCGATGGCGCTGCCAAGGCCCATGACGGTTCCACTCAGATAAATAGTGGCAGCCAAGAACTCAGCGATGGCATTGCAAAAGCAGATAACGGGGCGTTCACCCTGGCTAGCGGCCTCAGCGATGGTGCCGAAAAAATCCCATACTATTCTGATTCTGCGGCCCAAGCGGTAGCTGATACGGCAGGCCATCCCATTGAAGTGGACGCAGTTCGAGCTCATCCAGCCAGCCATAATGGCACCGGTTTTGCACCATTTTTTATGGCACTATCACTGTGGGTAGGTGCCATCGCAATGTTCTTCGTCTTTCCTTCACTTGATGTTCGGCGAGCTACCTGGGAAAAATGGTGGATATGCGCACTACGCCCCTTTGGAGTGACCGTTGGTTTAGGGGTTTTACAGGCAGTGGCTGTTGTTACAGGCTTAGAGTTATTACTCGATCTAAGTTCGGCAGAAAAATGGTCACTTTTTGGTGTAGTCACATTAGCGTCACTTTGCTTTGTATCAATCAATCAAGCATGCGTGGCAACATTGGGATACAGAGGACGTTTTGTGTCGGTATTACTGTTGATATTGCAAATCGCGTCGATGGGGGCAACATTCCCCATCGAAACAGCACCGCGTTTACTGCAGATATTATCGCCACTATTCCCAATGACCTATCTGGCCGAAGCAATTCGCACCCATATTGTAGGCGGTGGCATTTCACTGACACACGGAATTGTGGTGATTATTCTATGGATGCTGGTGGCGTGGGTTTTGACCCTTATCGCGGCAAAACGGCGCACAGGCTTGCAGCCTATGCCATTTGATCCGGCTTTGGCTTTCCCTGGTACACCCGCTGCAAATGCCACATCGAAAATATCAATTGCCTCCTTATAGATGACGAGTATCTGGCCGTGGCGACTTACTTGCAGCTAGCACTCAAAGAATCCACGCCTTTGGGTATTGGGTTGAGGGCCTAGATAAATCATTGGATGACTGACAACAAGAAGGAGTTAAAGCGGTGTGGGCGATCCACCATAATGCCAGGCCACTTAGGTGGCTAGATAGCTGATACCCAACACAAATATGCCATAAGATATGGCGGGAAGGCATCTCACACCCACATCGTAGAAACAAGGCATCTTTTGACACCCACATTATTAGGCTTCACATCCTTCGCGGGGCTATGCTTGTAGCAAGCTCCCATTAGGGGCTGGCCTTACAAGATAAGAAGACATCATGAGCCAGATAAGTACACCAAACAAAGACAATAATATTCTTTTTGAACTCAGCAATATTGTTGTTAACGATATTCTTCGGATTCCGCATCTGCAGATACGCAGTGGCATGACCGCCATTATCGGTGAAAGTGGAGGAGGAAAAACAACACTGCTGCACCTGCTTAATCGTTTGCGTACACCCAATAGTGGAACGATTCTATTCCGGGGAAAAGATATTACTAAGGTGCCTGCTGTTGAACTGCGTCAAGAGGTAACCATGCTGGCGCAAAATCCTGTTATTTTTCCTGGCGACATCAAGAAAAATCTGATTGCAGGCATAGAGTTTGCTCAAAAACCAATCCCCCCTATCAACGTTTTAAAGAAAGCTTTACAGTCGGTACTTTTAACAAAGCGTCTTGACGATAATCCAGATCTTTTATCGGGCGGAGAGAAACAGCGTCTAGCGATTGCACGAATACTGCTTATGGAACCGCCCGTTCTTCTTTTAGATGAACCATCATCTGCTCTGGATGACGATACGGAAGAAACTATCATCAATACGGTGATCTCTTTTTGTCGTCAACGCAATATGAGTGTCGTAATGGTAACACATTCACAGGTCATGGCCCACCATTTTGGTGATGACATTATTCAGGTCAGCAACGGCACTGCTCTACGTATAGACCTCACCCACGCTCACGGCTTGACGGACGAACGCCCCGCCCTCGTCAATACAATAAAGGGGGCCCGCTCTCACACCTTCACCCATCAAGAAACGACACCGCCACATCACGTCCTGCACACAGATAGCTCGGCCACTTTCAACACAGCACAGGCAGACAACACCATACCCTTCAACAACACAACACCTGCCATAGAAACCAATAGTCTCAACACCACCAACTCCAGTGAGCCCACATATGACTAAAGAAGTTATTGACCTGCAAATATGGCAGCTTATTGCCGCATACATTTTTGTGATTATTGTGCTGCTTATTATCCGAGTACGTAGAATCGGCCGAGAAAAACAGCTTATTATTTCAACACTTCGTATGACAATTCAACTGGTCCTTGTAGGATACTTACTGATCTATATTTTTAATAATGCACACCCAGCCTGGACAATTATTTACATTTTGGCTATGGAGTTATTCGCCATTCGCAATGTGTATAATCGCCAAAGTGTGCCGCTGTCACCCGCCATTAAACGATCCATTGCGCTATCAATCATCATTGGAACACTGGTTGCTATTATCTACTTCCTGTTCGTTGTCATTGTGGTGCGCCCATGGTTTGACCCTCAATACGTTATCCCTATTGCGGGGATGCTCATAGGTAACTCTATGACTGGAATTGCTCTTGGCGTGTCAACACTGGTAGAGGGGATGTACTCACACAAAGAAACGATACGTCAGGCACTTATGTTGGGCGCTACTGCACGCGCAGCCGCTAAACCAATTATGGATAGTGCCTTTGATTCGGCTATTATGCCCACCATTAACTCTATGCTTGGAATGGGAATTGTTTTTCTACCGGGAATGATGACCGGGCAAATCCTAAGTGGGGTTTCTCCCCTGGTGGCTATTGAATACCAGATTGCCATCCTCCTAGGCATCCTTGGGGCAGTATCGTTAACCGTCATTTTATTTATCCAACTTGGATACAAAACTTTCTTCAACAAAGACACCCAATTTATTATTTATGAGGGCGAAAATGTACATCACTCTTAGCCACTCGGCATGATTTCGTACCAAAGATAGACAGGTAGCACTGTGAGCATCACTTTATTGGTCATATACTGCACAGCATGAATAATGCTTCACCTTCTGGAAAAGAACGAACCCGCATTATTGTTATTCTTAGCGCACTGGTTAACGTGAAGCGTTAAGAAGAGCTATGACGTAAGCTACGCCCTCAGTAGCAGGAAAAATGCCACACACATTGTTCCAAAGCACTCACTTCGATACACTAAATACACTAATTTGCTACACGCAACAACGGTAAGGAGCTTTATGGGAAACAGATTGAAAACCCAAGAGCAGCTTATTGCAGCGACTCGTGACATTATTATTGACGAGGGCATAGAGTATTGCTCATTGGAAAATATCTGTCAAAAAGCTGGTTTTACCAGGGGCGCTTTCTATTCCAATTTCGGCACAAAAGAGGCTTTATTTTGTGCCGTTGCCGAAGATGAATACACCCGTCTTATCTATGCTCTTCGCGACCAAGTTCACCAGTGGCAAACCCACCGTAGCGACGAAGACCATACTCACACAGATTCCACTCAAAAATGTTCACCGGGAAAGGCCCCTCACCTTATAATGGAGGATCTTCTCTTCCAAGCCGTTGATGCCATGGGGTTTGATAAATCTCTTTATATTTTACATTCGGAGCTTTTAACCCGATCGATTCGACATCCGCAGTGGGGTGCTCTTCTGTATGACATTAATAATGAGTTCATTCAAGCTATCAGCGAGGCTTTAACCACTATCTTACATTTAGCCCAGCGTGAACCAACACGATCCATGCGAACTGTTACACATACAGTGATCGCCATCGCTATTCGTGCATCAGGCATTGATGCGCTACGTCGAATCACAGAGATGCGCGGAATTCAACAGGGCGCTTCTCCAGCACCACACCTTCCGCAAACCACAGACGATACTGGTAGTGCACATGTGTCACAATCGGTACGAACATCCCCCGCACGTAATCTAATTGAAATGATACTTTTAGTTCTTTACGGAGCATCTCGCCCCGTCACCCACACAGACTAACCCTTCTTTGACCTTCACGATCTTTCACGTATCACATAGCTATCAACCACAACTTAACTTATCATACTATTTTAACAATATAGTTAATCAACTGCTACAACACTTATTTAGCTTCGTCACTTAGTTCTCATTTTTCTAAAAATATACCGATCTGTATTTGAAGCGCTGCCACCCCCACTACAGGATTGTTAATAACGGCCATAAGTGAAGGGAAAACTATGCACGCACCGCTGACAGAGCACCAAACCAGCGCTCGCACAGATGCGTTAGCCAAAGTATGCCCCCATTTTCTGTTGTTAGAAACAGTAGACTCAACACAAAACCAACTTGTCAGACTTACGCGCGAACACCGCAATCTTCAGGCATGGACAACGATTCTGGCACATCACCAAACAGATGGTCGCGGGAAGTACCAACGTCGCTGGTTGGATACATCAGGGAAAAGTTTACTTTGTTCAACACTGCTACATTGCCACGATACTCACCTACCCTGGATCACCCTTCTGGCAGGATTAGCGACACTAAGAGCCCTCCGTCAGCATAAAAGAAATACTGAGCTATGGCCTACTGGCCACTTTCAACTGAAATGGCCCAACGACATTATGATAGGAGAGCAAAAAGTTGGCGGTATTCTTAGTGAACATATCGATACGCTTCCACAAAAGGAAACTTCTGCCACTTCATCTGCCGCCAGCACTTCTAAGACCATTCACCGTGTTGCTATTGGACTTGGCATTAACTTAACAGCAGCTCCCCAATTTCCCGATTATCCAGCCACCTCCCTCACCCACACCAGCCCACAGACAGTAAATGTACCCCAGCTCTCCATTGAACTGCTGACACTTTACCTTAGCGCCTTCCAAGAGCTTTTGACATCTTCTTGGCAGCATTGGCACCTGGAATACACTTCACACATGTATGGTCGCGGCAAAATGACGACTATCAGCCAACCGTATGTAATGACGACGCATCAACTCGATTCACACGAACAAATCAGTCTTCAAAAACAGCCACCAGAAGCGCTATCACCTTGTGAAACCTTGTCTCATACCTATCACGCTGAACGCATCAAAAACAAGCATTTCACTTCAGAAGCATCAACTAGGAATCTTTATGCACGTATTGACGGCATCAACAGTCAAGGCGCTTTAGTACTCACCGATATTCACGCACAAACCCACATATTGACCTCTGCCGATGTTGGCTTAGCAGACCACTCCCAACACGATAGTAGGGCTGCTCTATCGCAAAGAGAACTATCCTCAGGTTTTTCACCCACCAACTGTAGTCACAACGCCACCAAGATCAAGGAGAATCTGACATGAATAATCAAATAACCTCGCCCTCTGAAAGAAAAAAGAAACAGATCACGAAACTTCTTATCGCTAATCGTGGCGAAGTTGCCGTGCGTATTATCCGTACCGCGAAAGAACGTGGCACGGCCACAGCAATCGTCTATGCAAATCAAGAAATTCACGCCCTAGCCTGTGAACTCAGTGACGAAGCCTACACGCTTGATGGGATCACCCCCGAAGAAACCTATAATAGTGCGCAAAAAATTATTGCTTGCGCACAGCGATGTGGCGCACAGGCAATTCATCCTGGCTACGGTTTTCTCTCCGAAGACCCCACCTTCGCTCAAGCCGTTGAAGATGCCGGAATCATATGGATTGGGCCCAACGCGAAAACAATCCGCAGTCTTGGTGACAAAATCCAGGCACGCACTCTCGCTGCCAACAATCAGGTTCGCACGATCCCAGGAATCTCTCAAGCTCTGAATAATTCACAAAAAGATCTCAGCGCCGTCAAGAAATTTGCGCAGCTGCACGGTTTACCCATTGTGATGAAACAGGCTGATTCTGGTGGTGGGCGTGGTATTACCGTCCTTGAAACGAGCGACGATATTAAGCGATTCTTTAGTGAACGAGCTCATACGCTTACCTCTACAAACACATTTGTTGAAAAACTGTTCCGACATTGTCGCCACGTGGAAACCCAATGCCTACGCGATAGCTTTGGAACTTTCGCCGTTCTTGATACACGTGATTGTTCCGTTCAACGTCGCAACCAAAAAGTCGTTGAAGAAGCTCCCGCCCCTTTTCTGTCAGACGAATGCCTGTCAACCATCAAAAGATGGTCTCAAGCACTTTTTGAAGCCACCGATTACGTGGGGGCGGGCACCTGTGAGTTCCTCATTGACGAGGCTGGCAAACCCTACTTTTTAGAAGTTAACCCACGGCTTCAAGTTGAACACACCGTCACCGAAGAAATAACTGGTGTCGACCTAGTCGAGGAACAGCTACGCATCGCCGAAGGCCACGCCATGTCAGCACTTGCTTTACGTTATGCCGTTGGTTCAGGAAACTCCACTGGACACTCCATCGAAGTACGCGTCACCAGCGAAGATCCAGCAAATGATTTAATGCCCTCAACAGGAACTATCACCTGTCTTGTCTGGCCGGGTGGCCCAGGGGTGCGCATAGATTCAGCGATGAGAGCGGGCGATACAATCGGCGGCGACTTTGATTCCCTTATAGCAAAAATCATTGTTCACGCCCCCACCCGCAACCAAGCAATAGCGCGTATGAAACGTGCACTTGACGAATGCCAGATCCAGGGTATTCCAACGTCACTACCTCTGCTTCGTCACATCATTGCTCACCCAGATTTTCAAGGAAGCACGCGTGCAGACACTACCCTTACTTCCCCAGACACCAAGCAAAATGACGCCATGACCGCACTCTTTGGTGTTTACACCAAATGGTTGGAAGAATCTGGTGTGTTCACTCAGATCAGCACCGATCTATTAGAACACGACAAAGCTCTTTCTTCTTCTCTGTCTGCTTGTGCAGTAACCGCTCCCTGTGAAACGGTGAATGCTGCTTTACCCAACTTATCACTCCCACAGACATCTTCTACAGGAAAAACCATTTTACCTAACGATAAGCCCTTCAATCGCCAGCGCGCCATCATTGAAGTCAACGGACAACGTATGGAACTGACATTCCCTCAAGGTCTTTTTGGCAACGGGGACCCCCACTCCGCATCACCGCTACGACCTCGCCAAATTTTGCGTGACCGCCGTGCGTCCAGCACAGTTGACAATGCCGGTTCACCCGCATCCACTGATGCTATCGCTCCTATGCAAGCTACGGTTATCCACATTGCTGTGACAACGGGTCAAACCGTAAAAGAAGGCGAACTTCTTGTGGTGCTAGAAGCGATGAAAATGGAGAAATATATTTATGCCTCCACTGATGCAACCATTGCCGAAGTCTGTGTAAGTGCCGGTACAACCGTTCAATCTGGGCAAATGATGGTACGCCTTGATGTAAATTCCGACCAATCACCCCCTAGCGCAGACTCTTTGTCCACCAATCAACCATTAACTACTGAAACAGGTGCCAAATCATGAGTGATATCACAATAATTCCTACCTTAGTCAGTGAGGATCAACTGGCAAAGCATCTTCAACGTGATGATGTTGCAGCCAGTTCCCAAGCCATTGTCGCTGCGGCAGAAGAAAAGGCACGCCAGCGACAACACCCCAAAGGCTCACAAACAGCACGTGAACGTATTGCATTTTTACTTGACGATAACACATTCACCGAGATCGCACGCTTTAGTGGTGGCGATATGAACCGTGGAGATATTGGCAGTGCCGTTATCACTGGATTTGGCCGCATTAATGACCGTCCCGTTGCCGTATATGCACAAGATTTTTCTGTCAAAGGCGGTACTCTTGGTGAAGTTGAAGGCCGAAAAATCACTCGCCTGATGAGTGAAGCCATGCGGGTGCGTATCCCCGTGATTTCCCTCTTAGATTCTGGCGGCGCACGAATTCAAGAGGGCGTAGCTGCACTAGCTCAATACGGAAAAATTTTTAAAGCCACATCAACTGCATCTGGGGTTATTCCTCAAATCTCTGTGATTCTTGGCCCCTGCGCTGGTGGAGCGGTCTATGGGCCAGCTT
The DNA here is from genome assembly GCA_030540715.1 of Actinomycetaceae bacterium. Lineage (GTDB taxonomy): Bacteria > Actinomycetota > Actinomycetes > Actinomycetales > Actinomycetaceae > JAUNVQ01. Next base: position 71,834 of record JAUNVQ010000005.1, read on the forward strand.
TAACCGATTTTATTATTATGACAAAAAAATCGTCCTACATGTTTGTCACTGGCCCAGGAGTAGTAAAAGCAGCCACGGGTGAGTCGATTTCATCAGAGGCATTGGGCGGAGGTAATCTGCATAATGCTGAATCAGGTGTCGCCCATTTTTTGGCTGAAGACGAGCATGAGGCCCTTGACTACGTTCGTGCAATTTTGTCGTATTTGCCGTCGCATTGTGAAGAAAAACCACCCGTCTACCACTTTGAAGAAGATGACATTACTCGTGAACTTGCTCAAAACGTTGGTAAACTTGTGCCCGAGTCCCCCAAGCAGCCCTATGATATTGTCAAAGTCATTGAATCTTTAGTTGACCACGGAGAGTTCTTAGAGATCCAACCTCTTTTTGCTCAGTCGGTTGTTATTGGTTTTGCCTGTTTTGAGGGGCAACCTGTCGGTATCGTAGCTAATCAACCCCTCCATGACGCTGGTACTCTTGATGTAAATGCTTCGGAAAAAGCGGCACGTTTTGTCCAAATGTGCGACGCATTTTCGCTGCCGATTATCACTCTTGTTGATGTTCCTGGTTACCGCCCTGGTTCTGAACAAGAGCGTGCAGGAATTATTCGTCGTGGCGCAAAAGTCATTACTTCCTACGCTACGGCATCAGTGCCTCTTATTACGATTATTTTACGGAAGGCTTTTGGTGGAGCATATATTGTCATGGGCTCAAAATCCTTGGGCGCAGACATCAATTTTTCGTGGCCCTCCACCCAAATTGCTGTGATGGGGGCAGACGGTGCAGTCGATATTGTATATCGTAAAGAGCTCAAGGCCGCCAAAGAAAAAGGCGAAGACCTTGAAGCCGTTCGAACCCACTATCAAAAACTGTACGAACGCGAGTCGGTTAATCCACACCTGTCGCTTCATAAGGGCGAACTCGATTCACTTATTAACCCTGAAGATACACGCTTGGCGATCTGCCATTCACTGTCGGTCCTTCAACGCAAACAGCGACCTGAGCGCTCACCTCGTTTTCATTCGAATGCACCTGTGTAAGCTTTGTACTTTCAACAGACCCTCGACCTTACTTTCAACCAACACCTACCTGGAGACTCCCTATGACAACCGCACGCAGCTTTTTTTCAACACTTAGTTCCAACTACGCCCTCATGTTGAGTGGCCAAGGCAGCACCTGGAAAACTTCCCTTGACGAACTCTTGGAACTACCTGAAACTGGGAAAGGTATCCGCACAGTATTGCGTCAAGCCACACAATTACTGTCACCAATTGAACTGCAGTTACGTACTCACGCGCCCGGTGCTCTTGACCGCCTTCACACAATTATAGAAAGCGAAAAAAACAGTATTGGAACCGATAATACATTTTCGGAGGACGCTACCACGAACCTGATTTTTGATCGGGAGGCCGGGGTATCAGTACCAGGTATTGTTTTATCTCAGCTTGGAGCACTTATTGATCTGCACGGTAGTGACCTTGATATTCACCAAACCCCTCCCATTGATATTGTGGGACATTCTCAAGGAATGATGGGAGTAGCTTTAGCTAAGGCTTTTATTGCAGAAGATTTCGACAAACTTGTCCACATCGTTGCTTTATCAATTCTTATCGGTCACGCCGTTCAGTATGGCTCTCATCACAGCGATTGCGAAGCACGTAGTGACCGTACGCCAATGCTGAGTATTCGCGGTGTGAATCGATCTTTTCTTGAACAGAATGTGACTTTGCCGCAACACGTTACTATCGCACTAATAAATGACCATGAATCAACTGTTTTTAGCGGTTATCCTCATGAACTTGAAGAACTGAAAAATAGTATCAACCATGCTGTGAACACTTTTAACTCTGCTATTGAAAAAGGAGAACGCGGCGGCTCACTTATTCAGCAACAATACGACTATTTACCAGTCAGTGCTCCTTTTCATTCTCCACTTCTTGAACCGGGGGTTAAGATACTGACACAGTGGCTCACAGATTGCCATTATCCCGACAGCCACGATGAAGCCTTAGATCTTGCAAGGCTCATTATGACTGAGCCTGTGGATTGGCCAACACAGCTACATCGCGTAACACAGCATGCTCAATGGTTACTTGATATGGGTCCTTCACATATGGTTGGCCGTTTGAGCGCCCCAACCATTGCTGGTTCTGGATGTACAATTGTGTCAGCCAGCAGCCATCACGAACGCATCAAGCTCGATACTGCTGGGCATCATGTTCAACGAGCCCGCTCGTGGAATGCGTTTGCCCCTCAATTGGTGAAATTACCCCAGGGTCGCACAGTCATTGATAACGCTTTTACTCGTTTAACTGGACGTTCCCCCATTGTACTTCCAGCAATGACACCAACAACTGTTTCACCAGAAATTGTTGCCGCTGCGGCCAATGCTGGCGCATGGGCAGAAATGGCTGGTGGCGGCCAGTACTCTGAACAAGTTTTTCATGAGAACCTGACAGGACTTAAAGACTTGCTGGAACCGGGACGTACCGCTGGTTTCAATGCGATGTTCTTTGATCGCTTTATGTGGAATCTTCAATTTGGAGTTCAGCGCATTGTTCCTAAGGCCAGGCAAGCAGGTGCCCCTATCGATGGTGTCACTATTGCTGCAGGTATTCCTGAACGTGAGGAAGCTGCCGAACTCATTGAACAGTTACAGGCCGATGGTTTTTCCTATATTTGTTTTAAACCTGGAACAGTTGACCAGATTAAACAGGTTCTTGCTATCGCAAAGGATAATGCCGATACGCCTTTAATTATTCAAGTTGAAGATGGACATGCTGGTGGCCACCATTCGTGGGAAAACCTTGATGATCTGCTCTTGGCAACATATGCCACTATTCGCGAAGTAGACAACTTAGTTTTGGTTGTCGGTGGCGGTATCGGCACGCCACAACGCGCAGCTGACTATATCACCGGTAGATGGGCGTATGCCTATCAGCGTCCGGCAATGCCAGTCGATGCCGTGATGTTGGGTACAGCGTCTATGGCTGTAAAAGAAGCACGAACATCGCAAAAGGTGAAACAGGCTTTGCTGGAAACTGAGGGAATCGCTGATGGCTGGGTTGGTCGCGGGCAAAGTCGCGGTGGTATTACTTCTGGTTTATCTCACCTGGATGCCGATATGTATGAAATTGATAATTCTTCGGCAAAGGCATCACGTCTTATTCACCAGATTGGACACGACCAAAAACTAATTGATGCACACCGTGATGAACTTATTACAGCTCTTAACAAAACCGCAAAACCCTATTTCGGCGACCTGTTAACGATGACCTACCACCAGTGGGCACAACGTCTTATTGACCTTATGTACCCCTATAAGGATTGGACGTGGCAAGATCGTCTTTTTGATATTTTTCACCGTATTGAAGCACGTCTTCATCATGCCGACCACGGATCTATTACCACTATTTTTCCCGACTTTGACTCACTTGAGGACGCACCGAAGGCCCTGGATTTACTGCTAGAACACTACCCAGGAGCTCTTACTCAAAAAGTACATCCATCCGATGCTGCCTGGTTTAAGAATGTATGTAATAAGCATCCTAAACCGGTACCTTTTGTGGCAGCTCTGACTACCGATATAGCACGTGCATGGGGTACAGATACCCTTATGCAGGCTCATGACGATCGTTATGATGCCGATGCCGTGCGCATTATTCCTGGGCCTGTCTCTGTTCGTGGCATCGACCGAATAAACGAACCTATCGGCGAGATGTTTACACGCTACGAAGACCATATTGTTGCTCAGCTTCGCAAAACTGGTGTTGAACTGCGTGATGTTTTTTCACGCTTTCGGGCTGCACAAGATATTGAACACTATGTTCGTAATACACCCATTATCCAGTGGAACGGGAACATGGTAGTAAACCCCGCAATGGCCATGCCTGATGCAACATCGATAATAACTTCTGACGATGAACATACACTCACAATCCGCGTTCACTGTGATACTGCGTTTGAGGGTGCCTCTCAGGTGAAATATATCGACATTCCCCTTACCCTCCCATCCTCATGTTCAACGGGAGGTTACCCCGTTGTTGATATGGAACGTATGTCGGTTAATGCCTATGATTTATTGGGTGGTGCTGCAGGTGTAGGAACCACCACGGTTAACGGTGACAACATCACAGAAATGCCACTATTAAAAACCGCAGAAAAAAGTTCACAAGCACCCTTTGGTGTAGCGTATACCCACTTCACTTTCGATGGTGATCTAGGTAAAAAACATCGCAGTGTCACAGGTGAACAGCTTTTGGCAGAAAAGTCTTCATTTGTTCCAGATGCTCTTGTTGGGCCATGTTGGCCAGCTATCTATACGGCATTAGGTTCGGCTTACTATGACGATGTGCCAGTAATTGAAGGACTTGTCAATGCCGTTCATCTTGATCATACTTTGCATCTTATTGGCACATTACCTCCCACGGGATCTACTGTTGAGGTTCGCAGTTTTTGCCATAGTCTCACTGAATCCAGTGCTGGTCGCGTTGTCCAAGTTAATGTAGTGCTGTCTTTTTCAGGTCACGATTTTGCACAACTGGTTGAGCGCTTTGCCATTCGAGGCCGCGTTACCACAACTGAGCCCCCAGCAGACCCACCCGCATTGAGCCCCCATCATATGATCGTTGATACCCCACGTTCGTTTCTTCGCTCAACCACCGTGAAGGCTCCCCAAGATATGACAGCCTTTGCTCATGTTAGCGGCGATTTCAACCCTATTCATACCTCATATGCTGCGGCTGGTCTATCAGGGCTTCATGCTCCACTTGTTCATGGAATGTGGCTTTCCGCTACTGTTCAACATGTTATTGCTGCGCGCCATATTTCCGATGTGTCTGCATCTGCACAACAGGGTGTTATTCGTGGCTATCATCAGGCGCCTCTGTCAATTTCTCATTGGTCTTATGCCATGTATGGAATGGTGAATCTAGGTGACGAGGTTGATATTACTGTCGAACGTATTGGACGCCTGTCTGGCGGTGACCAGGTAATTGAAGCAATTTGTCGTATTGGTAACCAGGTTGTTTCTACTGCTCGTGCTGTGGTATCTACCCCCACTACTGTCTACGTATATCCTGGCCAGGGTATTCAACGTAAGGGCATGGGAATGGAATCTATGTCGCCGGTGGTACGAAACATATGGAAACGTGCCGATAAGCATACGCGAGCGGCCCTTGGGTTTTCTATTGAAAGTATAGTTCGTGATAATCCAACCGAGATTCGCATTGGCACAACCGTATTACGCCATCCCCAAGGTGTTTTACATCTGACACAGTTTACTCAGGTGGCACTTGCTACTCTAGCCTATGCACAAACCAGTGAGCTAAAAGCTCGGGGTGCTTTTGTTGACGATGCCTTCTTTGCGGGCCATTCTTTAGGAGAATACAACGCATTAGCGGCGTGCGCCAACATTTTCCCACTAGAACAGGTTTTAGAAATTGTCTATCAACGAGGCTCAGCCATGCACGATCTGGTTGAGCGTGACAGCCATGGGCAGTCCAACTATCGTTTGGGTGCGCTGCGTCCACATCAGTGTGGTATCGGTGCCGAAAAAGTCCAAGAATATGTTGATAGTATCGCTGAAAAAACTGGAGAGTTTATTGAGATTGCTAACTATAATCTTGCCGGCGAACAATACGCTGTGGCAGGAACAATCGCTGGCCTAGCAGCCTTAGAAAAAGATGCCCTTGCTCGCTCTGAACAAACAGGTGGCAAGCGCCCCTTTATTCTTATTCCGGGTATTGATGTACCGTTCCATTCTTCCGTTCTTCGCGCTGGTGTTAGCGCTTTTCGCGGCAAGTTGGATGAGCTGTTACCTGAAACTATTAACGCCGATGTGTTGATTAACCGCTATATCCCTAACCTTGTTGCCCGCCCCTTTGAGCTCACCCCACAGTTTGCACAATCTATTTGTGATACTGTTCCTTCACAAGCCGTTGAGCAACTTCTTCACGAGGATTGGGCAAAGCATCTTGCCAACCCTGGCCGCCTTGCACGAACTCTTCTTATTGAACTGTTGGCATGGCAGTTTGCATCTCCTGTTCGTTGGATTGACACACAAAATATTCTTTTCGATGCGCCACCCACAGGTTGCGGTGTTGAACGGCTGGTGGAAATCGGCTTAGCTTCCTCACCAACTTTAGCAAACCTTGCCGATAAAACACTTGCTCACAGCAGTTTCTACCGTGCAGATGTTGAAGTTCTTCACTATGAACGTGACTTTGACCGAGTATGTTCCCAAGATGTGGCCATACCGCCAGCACCTTCAGAGGAAATTATAGAGGACGTAACTGTACATACTCCTTCTCATCACACATCAACTGGTGGTAGCTGTGAGGCTTCTGCAGGCTCTGCCCCCACACCGGTAGTACCCGAAAAAGCAGCAGCACCCGCTCTTCTATCTGATGATAACCACGTTGTAGACAACAACACACCCAAAGAACTTCCTATGCATGCATCGGATGCCATCCGGGTACTCCTTGCCTATTCAACAAAGGTCACCCCCGATCAAATTGACGACTCCGATACGATAGACACTCTTACCAACGGTGTATCTTCTAAACGTAATCAGTTACTCATGGACATAGCAGCTGAACTGGGTGTCACCGCAATTGATGGTGCAGCAGAAGCCTCTATACGCGACCTTTTAACAAAAATTGATGATATCGCTGGTGCCTATCAACCATTTGGAAGCGTACTTACACAAGCTATTGGCACAACGATTCGTCATCTTCTTGGTGCCGCCGGATTACCCAGCGACTATATCGATAAACGAATCACCTCACGATGGAATCTTGGCAACAGCTGGATAACACATGTGCAGGCTGCCTTATTATTGGGTACTCGTGAAGGGCAATCTGTTCGCGGCGGTGACCTCTTATCATTGAATAATGCAGTGACGACAGCCGGTGAAGTGGATGACCTCATTGATGCCGCAGTCACACAGGTGGGGGCTGCCCACGGTTTCACTCTTGTGTTGCCGTCATCAACTCATTCATCTAGTGGAGCGATGGTTGATTCTGGTGCTCTGTCAGATTTGCGTGAAGAAATACTGGGAGACTCCGGTATTTTAGCTACGCAAGCACGTTTTATCTTGTCACAGCTTAGCAAGGCACCCTATAACCATACTGGTGATAAGAGCAATGATATGCAGTTAGTTGAGGCCGTCACCCAAGAGCTAGGCGAAGGATGGTTAGACTCTGTTGCACCATCTTTTGATCCTCTCAAAGCTGTTGTCCTTGATGATCGCTGGGCAACGCTTCGTGAAGATTTGACACGTATCTTCCACGGTGGACTGGAAGCACTAGGCAACCAAGCCGCAGTGACAGCCCCTCGTGAAGAAGGCTCACATAAAACATCAAATGATACGGCTGCTTGTGATACCTCCTTGATAGCCAAACGCCTTATTTCTCAGGCTCGTGGTAGTGGAAAGACTATTGCTCATCTTGCAAAGTATTATGCAGACCAACTAGCCCTCGCATCCGAACACGATAGTAAACTCTGCGAATTCTTTACGGAAGTGTCACAAGCTGCCACCCAACGGAGCTGCTGTCAATACAGTAACGATATTGCGTTAGTAACGGGCGCGGCGCCCAACTCGATTGCTCATGCCATTGTTGGCAAACTTCTTACCGAAGGGGCAACAGTTGTGATGACAGCTTCGCGTATTGACAATAAACGTCTTCATTTTGCAAAAGAACTTTATCGCACATACGCTCATGCACAGGCAAAACTGTGGATTGTTCCTGCCAATCTTTCGAGCTTCCGTGATGTCGATGCCCTTATTGAGTGGATCGGTTCCGAACACACCCAAACAGTTGGCCCCAACACAACAGTACTTAAACCTTCCTTGCTACCTACATTATTCTTTCCTTTTGCCGCACCCAGCGTCTACGGCACTGTTGGTTCTGATCCCGCGCAGGCTCTGTCCCAGGAAAGACTACTGGTATGGTCTGTGGAACGCTGCATTCATTTGCTGGCACATCTTGGGGAGTCAACGGCTCCTGACCACAAGGTTCATGTTATCTTACCCGGTTCCCCTAATCGTGGAACTTTTGGTGGTGATGGAGCTTATGGTGAAGCCAAAGCTGCTTTTGACGCAATCGTCAATAAATGGTCAACTGAATCTGGCTGGCCCACAAGGATAACCCTTGCACACCCCCTTATCGGGTGGGTTCAAGGAACTGGATTAATGGGAGGCAATGACGGGCTTGTTCCTTCGGCTCGCGATGCTGGTATCGAAGTATTTACTCCTGATGCCATTGCCGATAGGCTCATGGAACTGATGACCTATGAAGCGCGTACACGTGCCGCTCACGCCCCAATTATTGCTGACTTATCTGGCGGTTTAGCAACCGCCGACATTGATCTTGCCGCAATGGCGCAAGCAGCTCGTCAAACTGCTGGCGATACAACAACGGATACCGCTTCGCCCTCTGAAATTTTTGCTCTTCCAAATGCAACCCCACCCACCTTGGCATCGCCTTTACCCTGGAAGGGAGTCACTACAGCGCTCGCCGACCAAATCGTAGTGGTGGGCCTGGGCGAGTTAAGTGCCTGGGGGTCGGGACGTACACGTGTTTTAGCTGAATACAGCGATAACGCACCTGGCGATATTCAACTAAGCGCTCAAGGTGTTATTGAACTTGCATGGATGATGGGTCTTATTTCATGGGCAGATTCCCCCCGCGAAGGATGGTATGACACAGAGGGCTCACCCGTTGATGAAGCACACATTTATGCGCGATACCATGACGAGGTAATTGCACGCTGTGGTATACGTACCTTTAGTGATGATTCATCATTGACAGATCGTGGCTCAATGGATGTTCGAACCGTTTATCTTCCCAATGAACAGGTATTTTCAGTGCAATCACGGAAAGAAGCAGAATCGTATCTGCACGCAGACCCCTCACACACTGAAATATTTGTTGACAACGGCGAATGGAAAGTTGTGAAAAAGGCTGGCTCTGCAGTTCACATTCCACGTCATATTGAGCTCACCCGCAGTGTTGGTGGCCAGATCCCTGATAACTTCGACCCAACCCATTGGGGAATTCCCCCTACAATGGTAGAGGCCTTGGATCGCATCGCCGTGTGGAACCTCGTCACCGCTGTTGATGCTTTTGTTTCAGCTGGTTTTTCACCGATGGAGCTTTTGCAAAGCGTGCATCCCTCTGCAGTATCGACAACCCAGGGTACGGGTATCGGTGGAATGGAATCGCTGCGGCAAGTATTCTTAGATCGTTTTCTTGGTAACGATCGTCCGCAAGATATTCTACAAGAAGCCCTTCCCAATGTTGTTGCTGCTCATACCATGCAATCCTATATTGGTGGTTATGGTCAAATGATTCACTCTGTAGGTGCTTGCGCTACTGCAGCTGTTTCAGTTGAAGAAGCCGTTGACAAGATACGCCTGGGGAAATCCGACTTCGTAGTTGCAGGTGGAATTGACGACATTTCCGTTGAATCCCTCACTGGCTTTGGTGACATGAATGCCACTGCACGCTCGTCAGAGCTACGTGATAAGGGGATCTCTTCCAGATACTTTTCACGTGCAGGGGATCGACGCCGCGCAGGGTTTGTTGAAGCAGCAGGAGGTGGAACCGTACTTGTCACCCGTGGTGATATTGCAGCGGATCTTGGGCTTCCTGTCTACGCGGTGATTGGATTTGCGCAATCGTTTTCTGATGGTGCACACACGTCAATCCCTGCCCCTGGTATTGGAGCATTGGCTGCCGCATGCGGTCAAAAAACATCGCACCTGGCACGCTCGCTCCATGGATTAGGCATAAATGCAGACGATATTGCGGTTGTTTCCAAACACGATACCTCTACCCATGCTAATGATCCTAACGAAGCTGAACTTCATACACGTTTAGCGAAGGCTTTAGGGCGTACACCTGGGAATCCTTTGTACGTAGTCTCTCAAAAATCCCTTACCGGTCACGCTAAAGGCGGTGCTGCGTTATTCCAACTAGCTGGTCTTTGCGATGCTTTTACACGCCAGGAACTTCCAGGCAATATGTCACTTGATTGCCTGGATCCGCAAATGCGGCCCTATTCACCGCTGGTATGGCTGCGTCGGCCTCTGCAATGCACTGCGTCACCTCTGAAAGCTGGAGTTTTAACGTCTTTGGGATTCGGACATGTTTCTGCCCTCATTGTGTTGGTACATCCTTCGGCTTTTGAAACAGCACTTCGTCAAGAGCGTGGAGATGCCGCAGCTGACAAATGGAGAACAACAGCTCAGCAACGTCTTCAACGCGGTTGGGTTCAACTACAACAGGCGATGCGCGGTAAGGCCACATTATTTGTGCCCTTACAAGGCAGACGTTTACCAGTGGATACATCTGATACTGGCAGTGGCATAGATCCTCACGAAGTGGAAGCCGCTATGCTACTTAATCCCAAAGCCCGCCTGGCACAAGATGGTATTTACCATGCTGATAGCTAACGGTGTTGACATTGTGTATATTCCTGGTTTCGCTCAGCAACTTCGCCAGCCAGGAACGGTATTTGCTGAGGCTTTTACTAGCCGCGAGATCTATGATGCGCGTACTTCCTCGGGCGATAGTGACGCTTCTTTAGCAGCTCGTTGGGCTGCTAAAGAAGCGGTGGTCAAAGCCTGGTCAAGTGCTCTTTTTGGACAATCTCCAGTAATAGAACCGGACTTGTTGTGTTGGTCAGAAATCGAGATTGTGCATGACCGTTGGCATCGTCCTGCACTTCGACTCCACGGCCAGGTAAAAAGTGAGTTAACGGCGTTAGCATCCAAGCTTCGCGAACACTATGTCACAGTTAAATCCTGTGATGCTCTGTGTTCTTGCAAGCGCGGTCAGGGTAATGGAAAACCAGATTGTCACCACAACACCAGCACAAAAACACCAACTTATGACGCACATAAAACACAAAGTGGAATGTATTGGCATATTTCACTTTCGCATGATGGTGATTATGCCGTAGCGATTGCACAGTTGTGTATCGACAAGCATCACATTTGTGACGGAACTTCCAGCAATTTCCTGAAAAGAGCTCAGTTCAACAATGATTCGAAAAACAATAAATGGCTACCTCGCAAGGTTGGCGATAACACCAATCACAGCTTCAACCTCTTACTTACGTCATATCAATAAAAATAAAGGAGTACCCCTATGTCTACCATCACCTTACAACACGTTCTTGCTGACCGTTTGATGCCGCGAAGCTCCGTTCTCACCAATAGTGTTTTGGTGGGTGCGGGCGCTTTGACTGTAGGTCTTTTAGCTCAGATATCTGTTCCCCTGTGGCCCGTACCAATTACGGGCCAAACACTTGGCGTAATGCTTGTAGGAGCTACTTTGGGGGCACGTCGCGGCGCATTGTCGATGCTGTCTTATCTGATGGCTGGATTAGCTGGACTTCCCTGGTTTTCAGCAATGACAGGTGGGTTTACCGTGATTGCATCACCGTCATTCGGGTATATTCTTGGTTTTATTCCCACGGCCTTTATTATTGGCTATCTGTCTGAACGAACCTGGGATCGCAAGCCACTGCTAGCACTCGCCGCCTTTGGTATAGCCTCGATTATTCCCTTTCTAGTGGGAATCCCCTATATGTGGTTTGTCCTTCATCTTGCAGGTACAACATTGGGGTTAACGGCAACGCTCAATGCTGGTTTTGTCCCCTTTATTATTGGGGGAATCGTAAAAATGATTCTGGCTGCAATGATACTTCCTGGCACATGGAAAGCAGTTGAATGGGTGGAACGGAAGGCTTCATAAGCAAGCCTCTCCTTTCATCTTTCGCTTGCTGCGATAAAGGGAGCGGTTACCTATCGCAGCGATATATTCCGACTCCTCGCCCATCGTCCACCAAGCCTCTACAAACACAATTACCTACCAGCCAGAACTATTCAATTTCTCACGGAATTGTTACCATCGGCCAGGACGCAGCACAACTGCGCCCTGGCCGATATTGCTTGACAATGCCTCTATTCCCACTCGATTGTGCCAGGTGGCTTCGATGTGACATCAAGTACCACACGGTTGACCTCAGGCACATTATTGGTGATAAGGTTTGAAATCCGTGCAAGCAAATCGTAGGGAAGTCGCGTCCAATCGGCCGTCATGGCGTCCTCTGACGATACTGGACGCAGCACGATGGGATGTCCGTATGTGCGTCCATCACCTTGAACACCAACGGAACGGATATCTGCTAGTAGCACAACAGGGCACTGCCATATTTCACGATCAAGGCCGGCTTTCGTTAGTACTTCACGCACTATTGCATCTGCTGCACGCAAGGTGTCTAAGTTTTCGCGCGTGACTTCACCGATTACACGAACGCCCAAGCCCGGACCAGGAAATGGTTGTCGCCATACAAGATTTTCTGGTAATCCCAGGGCTAAGCCAACTTGGCGAACCTCATCTTTAAACAGGGTGCGTAGCGGTTCAATGAGTTCAAAGTCTAAATCTTCGGGAAGCCCCCCAACATTGTGGTGCGACTTAATATTTGCGGCGCCCTCTCCTCCACCTGATTCAACAACATCGGGATATAAAGTACCCTGTACCAGGAATTTAATCTTTTTTCCTGATGCTCCAGCTTCTGCCAGTAATTTTCTTTGCGCTGCCTCAAAGGAGCGAATAAACTCACGGCCGATAATCTTTCGTTTTGCCTCCGGTTCGCTGACCCCAGCAAGTGCATCCAAGAAACGCTCAGATTCATCAACAGTCACTACGCGGATACCCATTGAGGCTGCATAATCTTTTTCTACCTGTTCGCGTTCTCCTTCACGAAGCAAACCGTGATCGACAAAAATACAGGTAAGCTGGTCTCCAACAGCTTCGTGAACCAAAGCGGCAGCAACAGAGGAATCCACTCCCCCTGATAGTCCACATATGACATGCGCGTCGCCTACTTGTTCACGAATTGCCTTCACCTGGGTATCAATCACTGATTCACTTGTCCAGTTCGGTTCAAGACCAGCACCGCGATACAGGAAGTTCTCGATAACTTTTTGACCGTATTGACTGTGTTGAACCTCAGGATGCCACTGAACTCCAAACAGTTTTTTGTCACGGTGTTCAAATGCCGCAACAGGAGTTTCTATAGTCGAGGCGGTGATGGTAAATCCTTCTGGAGCTTCTTGAACTGCATCACCGTGAGACATCCACACCGACTGGTCAACAGGGGTGTCAGCCATCAAAGTACATGCATTTACCTGCGCATTGGTATGACCATATTCGCGAGTTCCAGTTTTACCAACTGTCCCACCAAGGGTTGCGGCCATCAACTGAAATCCGTAGCAAATCCCTAAAATTGGTATCCCCGCATCAAAGATTTCAGCATCAAGTTTTGGCGCACCTGGAGCGTAGACACTGGAAGGCCCCCCGGAAATAATAATTGCAGCTGGATTCTTTGCCAACATCTGTGCGGCACTGGCCGTGTGGGGAATAAGCTCGGAATAAAGCTTGGCTTCACGAACCCTTCTGGCAATAAGCTGTGCATACTGCGCTCCCATATCAACAACAAGTACAGGGCGTATTGCCTGGCCTTTTTCATTTTGCGCTAAGTGACTCTGGGTGCGTTTTCGAGGAGTCGTTGCCTTGTCACTGATATTACTGTCTGTGCCAGCGTTGCCAGGCACAGTGGAATCGGTGTTGGCAGCTAAGTTAAAGTCTGTATTATTCACGTGCCTATTCTAGCGTGATAAGCCCGCATGAAAAACTAAGGTGTAAGCTATCTATCGTTTCTTGTGTCTGTCTAGATCCCCCCTACCATCTCCTCACGAAGAAGAACACACAGTTTCTACTGCCCCCATTCCGATAGCCTGTAGGAAACAGTCATTTCAAACCTTTCTTCATCTGTCAAACTATCTTTAACTCTTGTTGGAAGGTGTGTGGCTGCCAGCATTTTCTAGTGATCTCTACATCACAAAAAGCCACCGGAATTTTTCTTTAGTAGCCCAATGGATCTAGGATCAATTACGTCGCTGAGGAAAGCAGACTGACCGTCTGCGCTTCAGCGATTTTCTTATGAACTGTACGACGCTGTGCATCTGCACAGATCGTGTCAGGTGCACAGTGAGCACCATAAAGGAGACACGATGAAAGAACGCACACTTACCATTAACCTTATTAACAACATTGGTCTGTATTGCGGTTGCGCGGCAGCTTTTGCTGGTTTCGCTTCTGACGGCATGATCGTTGGATTTGCCGGTATTCTTATTGCTGAAATTGCTGGAATTTCGAAGCTACTTACCGAGCGTACTGACGTATAATTCCTCCGACAATTTCACCAAACATCCCATAATGTGGAACCAAAGCGCCAACATTATGGGACTTTTTTTACCTAAAAATAGTTTCTACCTGCGCACATATACTTTTATATCGCGTGCGGCCTTTTGAACGCGCGTTTCTTCTAGCCACCTTTTAGACTGAAATAAGAGCTGTCTTAGCTTAACCGTGTTGCAGTGCAGCGCACATCCATAAGATACACTTATCACCATGCACGTATCATCCTATGTGAAAGAGGAAACAAAATGAACTATGAAGGTCCTGAAGCATATCAGGAAGCCCTCGCGGAAAAAGCCCGCTCAGACAAGAAAACAATAGTATTGCCCGAACCTGATGATCCACGAGTCCTGGAAGCTGCAGGGATCCTTCTCAAAGCCGGGATCGTCAACCTTGTTCTTTTGGGTGACGAAGCCACCATCAGCAAAGACGCTGAAGAAAAAGACATTAGCCTTAACGGTGCCACCATTGTAAGCCCACATGATAAAAAACTAGTTGAACAGTTTAGTGCCGAACTTGTTAGATTGCGTAAACATAAAGGCATGACACCTGAAAAAGCTCATGAAACCGTGCAAGACGTCTCGTTCTTTGGCACGATGATGATTCACACTGGTTTGGCAGATGGTATGGTCTCTGGCGCAGCTCACACAACTGCTCACACGATTCGTCCAGCACTACAGATCATTAAAACAAAGCCAGGTGTCTCGGTTGTCTCGGGTGCCTTCCTGATGCTTTTTGATACCGATGCACATGTCTATGCTGATTGCGCGGTAACAATCGATCCTACCGCTGAACAGCTCGCCGACATTGCTCGTTCTTCCGCTCACACCGCATCCGCCTTCGGTGTTGAGCCTCGTGTAGCTCTCATCTCTTATTCGACTGCTGATTCAGGCACAGGCGATTCGGTGGATAAAGTAAAGAGTGCATTAAAGATGGTTCGTGAAGCAGACCCGAATCTTGTTGTTGATGGCCCACTGCAGTTTGATGCTGCTTATGATGAAAAGGTTGGCCAATCAAAGATGCCAGGCTCTGAAGTTGCAGGCAAAGCAAAAGTATTTGTCTTCCCCAACCTGGATACAGGTAACTGCACCTACAAAGCAGTTCAACGCACTTCAGGGGCGGTAGCTGTAGGTCCTATTTTACAAGGCTTAAATAAGCCTGTTAATGATTTGTCGCGTGGCGCATTGGTAGAAGACATTGTCAATACAGTTATCATCACTGCGCTTCAGGCACAGAATTAATGCCGACATACCCGATGAGTCTATTGACGAGTTGAAAGGATTCCACCAATATCACTTTGAGATTCAATAGCATCATCATTGCGCAACAATAGAAGCCTTATCTGCAACGAAACTGCAGGTAATAATCGTAATATGGAAGAAAGAAAGAAACATATGGCAGAAAAAAACGAACCCCGAGTGTTAGTCCTCAATTCAGGATCATCATCCATTAAATATCAGCTTATCGAACCACATACAGGTGTTGTGGTGGCCAAAGGCCTTATTGAACAAATTGGCGAACCTGAAGGTCACGCCCACCATGTTCATGGAAAAAACGAGAAAGATGTCTACCAAACCATTGCTGACCACACAGAAGGTATGCAAGTTTTCGGCCAGCTTTTCGACGAGATAGGCCCCACCCTTCATGAAGCAAATATCATCGGAGTTGGACACCGCGTTGTTCAAGGTGGCAAATATTTTGATGGCCCCGCTAAGATTAACGATGAAGTCTACAACAAGATCGTTGAACTATGCCCACTGGCTCCATTGCACAATCCCCCGCATTTAAAGGGAATTGATGCAGCGAAACTCATTTTGCCTTCAGTCCCCCACGTCGCTGTATTTGATACGGCATTTTTCCAAAAACTTCCCGATGAAGCCGCAACCTACGCCCTCGACAAAGAAATTGCCGAGAAGTACGAAGTCCGTCGCTACGGTGCTCACGGAACATCGCATATGTTTGTGTCGCAAGGCGTGTCAGAAAAACTTGGCCGAAATGATCTGAAACAAATTGTCATGCACCTTGGTAATGGCGCATCCGTATCGGCGGTTGTCGGTGATAAGGCCGTGGAAACATCAATGGGTCTGACACCTTTGGAAGGCTTGGTCATGGGAACGCGCACCGGTGATATTGACCCAGCAACCATTTTCCATTTGATGCGTCAAGGCAAGATGAGTGTTGACGATGTGGACACTTTATTTAACAAGAAATCTGGAATGAAGGGCCTGTGCGGTGCCAATGATATGCGCACGATTCGCGCAGAAGCCGACAAAGGCAGTAAAGATGCACGCTTGGCACTGGATATTTATGTTCATCGTTTACTGAAATATGTTGGTTCCTATTCTGCAGTTATGGGTGGCTTGGATGCGTTGACATTCACCGCTGGCATTGGCGAAAATGATGTTGAGCTGCGCAAAGAACTATGTAGGCGACTTGAATATATGGGGGTAAAAATCGATGAAGAAGCCAACGCTGGGCGTGGCGAAAGAATCATCTCGACGCCGGATTCATCGGTGACAGTTCTGGTGTATCCCACCAACGAAGAACTTGCTATTGCCGAGCAGGTTCTTCAGGTAGAGGGCGAATAGCCTTCTTGCTGTTGACTTTTATCAATCTCAATGGGTGGTAGCTCTCAAGAGCTGCCACCCATTTGTTCGCGCGGCCCCGACGCCTATCCTTCCGCTCTTCTGTCCGTTCTTCCTCCTGTTTCTGTTTGCGCATACCCCGCCAATCTCTCCGGGACACCCCTGTTCACCGCTTTCGCTTTATCGTTCACCCATGCGCACTGTCCTCATACAGACACCTCATTCTCCCTGACTATTCACATGATCTTCCACGCCCCTGCCGCACCGTTATCGTACGCACCTGTCCTGTTCCTTGTTCTCTTCCCTATTCGCGTCCTGGCAAAAATATGAAACAATACTAACTATGACTTTCCATGACATCTATAAACACGGTTTTGCTCGTGTTGGTGCTGCTTCGTTTCCGCTTACGCTTGGCGATCCCATTGCCAATGCCAACCAGATCATTACATGCGTTCACGATCTTGACATGCAGGGGGCCTGTGTTGTTGTATTCCCTGAGCTCTGCCTGGTAGGTGCCACACTTGGCGATCACATGACATCAGCCGCATTGCTTGATCAGGTAAAAGATTCACTGCGTAAGATTGCTGAAAAAACCAGCGATACCCGTACACTTTTTGTTATTGGTGCTCCTATTCAAGCCGGCCACCGCATCTATAACTGCGCGGCTGTCTTTCAATCAGGTCAATTGCGCGCAATTATTCCCCAAACCTATATTTCACACGATGGTGCCCGCTATTTCAGTTCAGGAATGGACATGGATACCGATGGCATCATGCTTGGTGATGACTTCTATCCCGTACAGCAACAACTATTCCCCGTTGAAGGAATACCCGATTTCACTATTGGCGTGCAGATAGGCAGCGATACGCACGCACTCAACCCACCTGCTGTGGCACTTGCTGAATCCGACGCTGACTGCATAGCCACGTTAGCCTCGGATCCCGCCCTCGTTGGCAATGCCGATCAACGCCTTCACGCCGCACAAGCGCTGAGCGAACGCGCTGCCTGCTCGCTCATTTATGCGACAGGTGGATATGGTGAGTCAACTAACGACCAGTCCTGGGATGGTTTCACTTTTATTACAGAGGTCGGAACCACTCTGTCCACAGGTCAGCGATTTTCACTTGAAGGCTCTTATTGTTTAGCCGATATTGACCTTCATCATATTCGTTATGCCAAGCAAAAACGTATTGGTAATGCCTCGCATTCTGACCTTATGGTGACAGCATCACTGATGCCACTCGTTAGAGATTTTCCTGCTGATGAGTCCGGTATCGTTGCCAGCAATCCCCCCTTTGAAACAACTGAGCCAAGCCCGTCATGCGGTGCTCATACCAGGAATTTGCAGCGTCCTCTGGACAGGTTTCCGTACGTGCCTCACACCCCCACTCAACTGGATGCAGACTGTGAAGAAATACTGAATCTTCAGACTCAGGCCCTGTGTCAACGCATACGTTCCATAGGCCAGCCACGCATCATCCTTGGGGTTTCCGGCGGACTGGATTCTACGCAGGCCCTTATCGTTGCTGCTCAAGCAATGGATGTGTTGGGTCGCGATCGCAATGACATTTTGGCCTATACGCTTCCAGGTTTTGCAACCTCTGCCCACACAAAAAACAATGCCTTTGCCCTGTGTAAAGCATTAGGAATTCCATGTAAAGAAATTGACATTCGACCCGCCGCCAAACAGATGTTAGCCGATATGGATCACCCTTTTGGTCGTGGCGAAGCTGTTTACGATATTACATTTGAAAATGTACAAGCTGGACTTCGTACAGACTATCTTTTCCGTATCGCCAACCAAAAAGGTGGATTTGTGCTGGGAACAGGTGATTTATCGGAGCTTGCGCTGGGGTGGTGTACCTACGGTGTCGGTGATCATATGGCTCATTACGGAGCAAATGGCGGGCTGCCAAAGACATTGATACAGTATCTGATTCGATGGGCAGCCAATAGTGAATTATATGGGGAGGAAGCCTCGCACGCGCTATATTCCATTCTTAACACCGAGATTTCGCCCGAGCTTATCCCCGCAGATGCCGATGGCACGATGCAATCCACCCAAAACACAAACGGCCCCTATGAGTTACACGATTTCTTTCTATATCACCATCTCCAAGGGTATCCGCCTTCGGTGATTGCCTACCTGGCACATCAAACATGGAAGGACCGCAGTATCGGGGTATGGCCTTCAGGGATTTCAGAGGACGAGCGCCACGAATACGACCTGCAAACAATCGTCAAGTGGCTCAAGAAGTTCTATTGGCGATTCTTTACTCAGCAGTTTAAGCGCACCTGTATGCCAAATGGACCTCAAGTGTTGGCTGCTGGTACTCTATCGCCGCGCGGTGGATGGAATATGCCAAGTGACAGCAGCCCACAATTGTGGATTGATCAGCTGGAACGTGCATTGAGTGAAGAAAATACCCTTTAAGGTTATTATCAAGCATATTTTCTACCCTTCAGGTGCATTTTTTGAATAAATATACCCTTAATGGGTGTACCGCCTTTGAGTGAAGTGTGAAAACCTGGTGTTGCATGACGATTTGACACCTCGTCAGCAACATGTGATGTCTTCGACTCATCCAAAGGGGTAGAACAATGAAAACAACAAAGAAACTGCTTGCCATTTTTGCTATTGGAGCACTCGGTGTTTCCTTAACTGCGTGTGGCTCTTCGGATGATGGCGATAAGTCGCCTGAAGCCGATACTAAAGCGGCGCAGCAAAGTGAAGAACCTGCCAAAGACGATGAATCTGGCGGTGAAGAAAAGCCGTCTGGAGAAGTCAAAAATAAGGACACGATAGGCGATGGCCTTCAATTCGGTGACACCTATGAGTATGAAGACGGATTGAAAGTGACAATTGGAGCAGTAGAGGATTTTACTCCTTCTGACAACATTGCCAATCAGTTGACGGATTACCCTATTCGTTACAAAGCGAAAGCTACCATTGAAAACGGCAGTGATAAGAAGCTGGATTTAGGGATGTACGCGATTACCGTGAAAAGTGGCAGTGACGCGGGGCAGCTTTTTGGTGATCCAGAACAAAACCTTGAAGCCATGCCGTATGGCGAATTTGCACCTGGCGATTCCAAATCAACAGAAGTTGGTCTTGCCCTACCAAGTGATGGGGAACTTTCACTTGAGTTCCAAATCGTCGGTGAAAATGAGCGCGAGAAGATCACCTTCAAGAAGTGACCTTCGACAGCGCACGCACACCATTACTTCACCACGTGAAAGGAAGAACGCTCGTGACTTTACAAAAAATTGCTGCATTGATGGTCGCAGGGATTCTTTGTGTGACCATGACCGGCTGCGGTTCCTCTGATAAGGACGCTAAAGATGCCACATCGCATGACAAGAAAACAGAAAAGCCGGTCGCTGACACGAAAGAAGAATCCAAGAACGATGGCGAAAGCTCAGCCTCTGAAACAGTGGAAGGCGATACCGCTCAGTTTGGGCAAACACTTGTCAACAAGGATGGTTTTTCGTTTACGATGAGTGAACCAGAGGAATTTCAGCCTTCTGATGAGGCTCTGGTTGGCGAAGGAACACCATTGAAAGTTCATATGACTTTTAAAAATGGTACAGATAAACCTGTAGAAACAACGTTTATCGCCATCACTGCCCAATCGGGTGGTAAGGAAGCAGAAGAAATCTATGACGCAAAAAATAAGTTAGGCGAATTACTAACTGAAACCTTGAACCCTGGCGACAGCATCGAGTTTGACAGTGCCTACGCCGCTGCAGATCCCAATGATTTCTCCTTAAAAATTATCAGTCTTGACTGGGCAACCGATGAATACCACTTCGTCAAGTAGACTGTAGGCATGAGGTTTCGGATCTTCATTGCTCTTCATGTGGGGAGATCCCCTGTTGGTTCTTACTGTTATGAATCCAGGCACGGGAAGTATGTCCTTGTTGGATATGCTTCCCGTGCCTGTACAAGTGTCAGGGTGGATCTGTGGGATAGAAGTGATGGTGTAGCTTCGCCCTCACAAATTATCATCGACGAACATCTGACGAATACGATAGCGACGTTGAAGTCGCGTAAGAAGCCTGTACAGCTCGGAACGGCGTGCAGCTAAAACAGTATTGGGGTCCCCTAGAAAACTATGTTTGCTTCCGTTTCGTTCTTTTCCTGTCATCATCGGGAGCTGTTCGTAAGTGTCGTTGCTGTCAGTCGTGAGATACCTTGCCCCCTCATTTTTTTGTCTTCGATCGTCCTTCGCACTACACGGTAAGTGTGGTGGTAAAACCAGGTCATTAAAGGAACCCATACCCCCATACCATGACAACATCACCAATAACTGCTGCGGAACCTCCTGGTCGGGAGCAGCAAGAAGGATCAGCGCGTAACGTTCAATTTGGTTTCGCCAAAACGTCTCCCCAGTAAGGGTCAAGATATCCACCAGGCCGTCCAAGCACTGCTGCATCTCGCTTTTCAAGTCATCACTCATGGGAAACTCTCGATAGTTGTAAGGATGTCACGATAGTGGCATGTGTTTTTAACTGTACTATCTTTACAAGAAACGTACAGGTATTCGGCGATTGATTTCATCATCTGGCACAAGCACTCGCACAAAGATTAAAAAAGCATGGCACTAGTTAGTATTGAATTTTCGCGGCAAAATACGCAGCGATGCTCACAAAGGCACACGCGATTCCCGATACGAGGTAGCAAATAAAGGCAAAGATAGAAACCGCGTACGATGTTTCGGAGGGGAACATGGGGGTTGCGATGAAGATGATGATTGACAGAGCATATGTCGCTACCAAAAGGATAAAGACTGCACGCAAGAGACGCGAAACCATAAAATACCGCATTGCTTTATAGCTGTATATTCCCGATGCAACGGCTACAATATGCAGGCACAGCACTACAATGCGTGAAGCAGCGAAACCATGACCAAGGACCTCCCACGGAAGGAGGACGATGATGAGTACCAATGGAATGGCTAAGGATACTAATATTCTGATTGGGTTCATAAAGAAATTATACTCACATACTTACTTACAGTATGTATTTATTCCCTGTCGTAATTCATTCGATATCCCTTTGTTACTCCTGATAATCTCTTATACTTTCACTATGCCAGCCGTGCACCTGAATGGTTCCTCCCATGAGCGATAAACGCCGCCGAGCATACGGTTTTTCTGCCGATTTTTCCGGCACCCTCCTGGATGTGCCTATTGGCACTGCCCTCTATACAATTGATACGTATCGAGCATTACCACATGCCCAGATTACAGGTCTTGACTATTCACAGACGATGCTTGAGGGGGCAAAAAACGGATTACCGATGCTGGACTACGTAATGTCAGTCTTATTCAAGGCGATGTTCGCAGTATGGATTTTCCAGATAATTCTTTTGACTTTGTTCTTACGATGAGTGGTATCCATGTTTTTCCCGATAAAGACCAGGCACTTGCACAGATTGTACGGGTCTTAAAGCCGGGCGGTTTCTTTACAGCAAATTTTTACGTCAGAGGCATATCTAGGCTCACTGATATGTGGGTTACCAATTTTTTGGGACGAATGGGATGGCTGACTCCCCCGTTTTATACGCAAGAGGACGCCCGCCGTACTCTGAGCCGACTTTTTTCCTCCGGTGAGTATCGTCTTGATGTCTCAATGATGACGGTGCGCTGCTGGAAATAAACATCAGCACTCCATGAAAATTTAAGCGCTGATCTTAGTCGAAATTTTGATGAGAAAAATATTCGAATTGACGCATAGGTTTCAAGTAGAAAATACAAATAACCGTTGAGCTGCAACTATAACACTTTATACAAGAAAATCTACTCGAAAAAATTATTCGAGTAGATTTTCTTCTAAATTTCCAAGTAATTATTCAGGTATCTATTTCCTGTCCTGGATATATTCCTTCGGCTCTGCTCCCCTTTCACAGCACACATGGTGTACCAAGAAGACGTATTAAAGGCATCTCCTCACGGACTCTGTATCAACCCGCGTGCGAGAAATGGCGAACACCCGTAAAGTACAGGGCAACCCCCGCCTTGTCACAGGCTTCGATCACTTCATCGTCGCGAACGGATCCTCCAGGTTCAACGATGGCAATCACACCGGCATCAATAAGAACTTGTGGACCATCGGCAAAGGGGAAAAAGGCGTCGGAAGCGGCAACTGAACCGCGTGCACGTTCTTCTGGTACATCAGAAGTGATGTCCTGGGTACGAGCACCGCCAACACCGCCCTTTTCACTGTGGTCGCCACCGGCATCCGATGCAGCATCACCGGTGGAACGCGACCCCAAAGTATTGGCGCGTTCAACAGCCAGTTTCACGGAGTCAACACGATTGACCTGCCCCATCCCAATACCTACTGTGGCACCATTCTTTGCTAACAACACCGCATTGGAACGTACAGAGCGAACAGCGCGCCATGCAAAAGCAAGATCCGCTAAAACATCATCTGCAACGGCTTTACCGGCTACCAGTTTCCAGTGAGCAGGATCATCGCCCTCTTCCCTGACATCATCCTTTGCCTGCACCATCATGCCACCAGAGATAGGACGGAACTCAAGCTCACCTTTTTCGGGTTCCTGCATTGTCAAGAGCCGCAAATTCTTTTTCTTTTTCAAGATCTCTAAAGCATCTTCACTAAACGATGGCGCAACAACGACCTCTGTAAAAATTGGGCGTATCTGTTCGGCCATCTGCTGAGTGACTTCACGATTGGCGGCTATGACTCCCCCAAATGCTGATACCGGGTCACAGTCGTGGGCCAGCTGATGCGCTTTAGCAATATCATTGGCAACTGCTACGCCACACGGGTTGGCATGTTTACACACTGCTACACATGGCTCATCGTGATCATAGGCTGCACGGACTGCTGCATCGGCATCATAGTAGTTATTAAAGCTCATGGGTTTGCCGTGCAAGACTTTCGCATGCGCTATTCCACCTGTTGTAAGCGGGTATGCAAATGCGGCAGCCTGCTGATGTGGATTCTCGCCGTAACGCAGCTGTGGAAGTTGCTCATTTTCTGTGGCAAGTGCCGCAATGACATCTTCAAAAACTAAAGCACCAGTTCTATTGTCTTTATTCACAGCGTTATTGTCGTCAGGACTACTATAGGAACTATCATGTTTCTTACCACGTTGATGCACGGTCTCTACCTGGTCAATAAACCATTGGGAGACTGCGGCATCATAGTGGGCAGTATGGGTAAAGGCTTCAGCTGCTAAACGTCGGCGTTGGCGGTAAGTATAACCACCTTTTGCAATGTGCCCAAGCGCGTCATTGTAGTTCTTCGGTGATACTATCACCGCCACACAGGCATGATTCTTTGCGGCAGCCCTCACCATCGACGGTCCACCAATATCAATCTGTTCAACACATTCTTCGAATTTTGCTCCGGATGCCACAGTATTTTCAAAGGGATAAAGATTACATACCACCAAGTCAAATGCCCGAATATCCTGTTCATTGAGTTGGCGCACATGGTCTTTCTTACGTCGATCAGCCAAAATGCCGGCATGAATATGAGGGTGCAATGTTTTGACCCGCCCATCTAGGCACTCGGGAAAACCGGTTACATCGTCAACGGGCGTAACAGGAATACCTGCCTGTTCGATACGTGCAGCAGTTGACCCAGTAGATACGATTTCTACCCCAGCCTCGTGGAGCGCCTGAGCGAATTCTTCTAAACCAGTTTTGTCGTACACTGACACAAGTGCACGTTTGATCTGATGTCTTCCTCTGGTAGAAATAACATGTTCGCTGCCTTCAGGTACAGCTTTTTTTCCTCGCGTTTTTTTATTTTTAGAAGTTCCTTTTACTGAGTTTTCACCGCGTAGATCCTGTGCTTTGTGTGTATTCTTTTTTGATTTCTTCTTTGCCCCCAAGGCTTGGGTTTTTCCGTTCTTCTTTGAACCGTTTTTTGCCTTGTTTTTGCCCGAAGCAGCGGTGTCTTTCTTGCCAGACGTACCAGCATCCTGTTGTGCTGCTTCACCTTTTTTCTCGGTATTGTCCTTCCTTGCTGCACTAGGTGGGCCCGATTGAGAGCGTGCTTTTGTGCGACGTGAAGAACCTGTTGTCTTCTTATTCTTTCGGGCGGAAGCCCCTTCATCGCCTGTAGTGTGATTAACTGTTACTTCTTCGGCGTGCTTATCTGCCATAGTGACTCCTGAGGTACTTTTGATCGACGACCCCGGACCCAGGCGCGCGACCAACAGAGGTTATTGATGCTTCCTAATGGTTATCCATTTTCAGCCAACACTTCCGGTGCAGCTGTTATCGCCAGTTGCATCTACGTTCAGGCTAACGCGTCGCCCCTGGATTGTCCAGCCGTTGACAACCATGGCGCCAACGCTTTCAACAAGTTGTTTTCTTTCATGAACTTTAATGCGTTCTAGCAGGCTATCAGGAGTATCATTATCACGGACAGGAACAACGGTTTGCGCTATTATCAACCCTGTATCAACTCCTGGATCGACAAAAAATAGTGTGGCACCCGAATATTTCACACCATAGGCAAGAGCATCGGCTGGACCGTGGATCCCTGGAAACGACGGCAGAAGCGAGTTGTGTGTATTGATAATTCTTCCGCTAAATCTGGTGACAAAGTCATTGCCAAGTAGTTTCAAAAACCCGGCACAGATCACCAAGTCAGGCTGATAATGAGCTACCTGCGCAGTAAGAGCTTTATCCCATTGTTGGCGAGTGTCGTAGTTTTTCACGCTTTCCATAAAAACTGGGATTCCTGCCTTGTGCGCGTAGTCCAAACCTTTACAAGGACGGTCGGCCCCAACGGCAACAATCGTGGCCCCGTAGCCGTCACTTTGGCATGCGCGGTGAAGTGCCACCATATTGGAGCCCCCACCAGATACCAGAACAACCAGGCGGGCTGGCCGGTTATTTATCGTATGTTTCATTGTGTTTTTCTTTCTTAAAGAGGTCGCTACGCCTCGTCGCGGAAGGAATTCTTTACAGTTTAAGATCGCGATCTAGCACATAATCTGCGCACACTTGGATGTCCAATAATCATGACTAATACCAATGGCACTGCACATTCAAGCAATGCACATAACAGTATTGATACCGGATCTGATCCAATTTTAGTTAGGCGTCCAGGGCCAATACCGCCGCCGCTGAGCCACACTAGGCCAGCTAGTATCATACTTATTGCAACACCTGCGATAAGCGCGCTGGCAATATGTTCAAAAAAATCGACCCGTGCTTTGCTCATGTACATTATGATGCCACCACAGATACTGATAAGCACAATAATCACAATAGGCCATGCTCCTGGGCTCCATTGCGGAATTGCCGCGTAGGCAGGTATTGCTGGTGTGGGTCCTAGTTCAGAGCTCCACGGTGTTATCACATTGTCTGTAGCCGCAAAAAACCCGGGGCCCATCATCCAGCTAAGAGTCCATGCAGCCATATTGGGAAGAAAAGCTAGGTGTGCTAATACAATAACAAGTCCACCTAGCCATCCACTATCCAGGTCGGAAGCAACGCGCAATACTGCCGAGATATGAAAAAGGAAACTCCCCATGATAGCAGCGAAGGCCAACCAGAAAAGAAGTATCGTAAAAGTGCGTGCAGTTTCAAGCCCAGAGACTATCCACCCTGGAATAACCAGACTTCGGGCCCCTATAGATACGGTACGCTGATCGCGGTCAATCCCGATCTCACGTTCTGTTTCATTGGCCTCTATCGCTTTATCCCAGTAATGAAAAGCAGTATGTGACAAAGTAATATATTTGATTTTTTCCACGTGATGACGCATAAAATGCTTACGGTCAAAGATTTTATGCCGCAGAGGCATTTCTTCTCCTTCATGCTGTTCACGAAGTTTCTTTCGTTCATATTCTGAGCGTCGTAGTGCTCGCGCTGCCGCTATTGCTGCGTTAGCAGCTGCAGGTGAGGATGCTTGGGCTCGTAGATGTTTTTCTTCTTCTTCGTCGATAAAGTCTGCGGTACTTTGCCGGTGTTCCTGCGACAATGCGGTAGATGTCGCCGTCGTTGTATGTTCTTTGTAGGTTAAGGGGGTCAGTTCTGCGGGTTCTGCAATATCGTGGCGCAGTTGTGCCGCACCGTGATACAACCCGTGCAGCACAGCCAGGGTGGAAATGACTGCAGCACCGATAGCAGGTTTCCACCACACAAAGGTATGCTCAATTGTCATTGACAAAAGAGCTACAGTAACAACATGTGCTGGCACAACAAGCCACATCATTGTGAATGAGTGTCCGCGCCAGATTCGAGCCAAAGCCGATGTTACCCATATATAAGCACACGTGAGGCCCAGAGGTATCAGGGAAAAAATCCATGTATGGTCGTCAATTCCAGTGACTATGCTGATTCCGTAACCCGATGCCCACACCGAGGCAGCAACAGCAGATACAGAGCTCCAAGTTGCTTCGGTCAGCCATATATTTGATTGTGCTGTAATAAATACACCACTTACAAGGCCTACCACCACTACCCATGGGAACACAGCAGAGGCTGCCCCTGCAAGTAGTGTCCGCCCAAAACCATAGGGAAGTTGAATTTCAATGGTTGGCCGCTTTTTGGTGCTGCCGGTTGAGGATGCAAAATCGCGCGCAGAGCGTGACTGACGCTTGCGCGAAGCAAAGGCTGCAAGTGGCGCACTAATGTCTGAGGATTTATGTTGAGTGACCATCACCCCCATCTTGCCTTAAAGTTGATGTCGAATAAAGAATATCACTGCGCGGGTAAGAAGATCCTGTTTTATTTTCACGAAAAAGAGTGCCAATAATTGTTCCACAATAACCCTTGACAGAGAAACAGATCACACTTAAAATAATTTTTAATTCCACTACTCGGAATTTGTATTCCATTTAAATCGTCGGTTTTTCTTGGTCTACATATCGCAAAGGCGTTTATCGATGCCTCTATGCACTCTCATCCGACACCACTATGCAACGGAGCATACCTATGAACCACACAGCGCATCGGCCACATTCCATGGCAGATCAACTTGAAGATGCCTACACCATAATTGGTGTGACTAAAGCACACCGATTCATCATGCTAATGATTCTTATGGGTGTCTTTTTTGATGCAATTGAACAAAATGCCGTTGGGATCACTGGCCCCGTCTTAAGTAAAGACTGGAATCTCACCTCTGGCCATATAGGTTTCCTCAACACGATGACCTTTACTGCTACCGCTTTGGGCCGCATACTTACAGGGCTCATTGTCGATAAATATGGTCGGCGTTCCTTACTTATGATCAATCTTTTGATTTTCGGTGGCGGTTCGCTGCTATGCGCTATTTCCCCCAACTACACATTGTTAGCTCTTGCTCGATTTGTTGTTGGCTACGGCCTGGGCGGCGAGATAGCCGTTGCCGTTGTGATGGCCTCAGAATATTTTGGAACAAAACAGCGCGGAACTGCGGTTGCCCTTATCAATGTAACCGCTGCAGGATTTGGCAACATGCTTGCACCCGCATTTGGGATGTTAGTTTACGCTATTTTCCCTGGTCAAAATGGTTGGCGTTGGGTATTTGCCCTGCTGTTCATTCCAGCAATTATCGTCATGTATTTTCGACGTCATGTTCCAGAATCCCCTCGATACCTTGCCACCCAAGGAAAGATTGAAGAAGCTAATATAGTTCTTTCAAAAATTGCTTCAGGCAATCTTCGCACAAAGGAGACTTCTTTTACTCGCTATCTTGTTGACACCGATGCTACGGGCATACGCAAAGAGAAAAAGGGCGGCTGGACTGATGTTCTACAGGGCATTTATCTGAAACGTACACTGCTGCTTATTACTGCAGTCGCCTGTTCTTACGCGTCACAAATCTCGATGCTGACATTAATGCCAAATATCCTTGTACAGTCGGGATACGAGGTTCAAACAAGTTTGTGGTTTACCCTGGTGATGCAGTCAGGCTCACTGTTTGGAGCTATTTGCGCGGCATATTTCGCATCAAAGATGCCACGCAAACGAACCCTCACGGTTGCGGCAACAATCGGTTGCGCTGCTGGACTATCAATGGCATTTCTTGCAACATCGATTGTTTTGATTATTGTCTGTGCATGGATTTTTAACTTTGCAGTGATTGTACTCAACACAACAATCTGGCTATTTGCACCTGAAAACTATCCAACACGTATTCGCGGCTTTGGAACCTCTGTTATTCTTGCTGCCGGATCGGTTTCTGGGGGTATTTTTCCACTTGTCAGCGGAACAGTATTTGACGCGTATGGTCTTAGCGGAATGTTCGCTGTCTTAGCTTGTTTATTCGTCGTCTTAGGTATCACGGTGCAAATGTGTGATGAAACTTTTGGCAAACCACTTATCGAAGAAGAATAGGAAACCTTCATGCCTGCTCATGTCTTGTTAATTAACCCAAACACTTCCACCGACTCAACGCTTATGATGACAAACTATGCCCAGGCTACAGCGGGCAATCGTTTACAAATCCATCCAGTAACCGTTGACTACGGTCCAAAAATGATCATCGACCCCATACGTCTGAAAGAATCGGCCGCGCATGTCATAGATAAGGTTCACAGCGAGCTCTCCAAGCGCCCCTATGATGCTGTGATAGTCAGTGCGATAGGTGACCCTGGACGACAAGAACTATCTGAACAGCTGTCGCTGCCCGTCGTCGGCATTGGGGAAAGTGCCATTATCGTAGCTAGTCGTCACCAACGTCCCTGGGCAATGGCTACTTCAACCCCCTTGCTTGCTGATGGGCTAGATGCACTTGCGAAAAAACATGGGGGAACAGCTCCTTTCCATGGTGTCTTTCTTACAGAGTCAGAACCATTAGAATTAGCTGCCGATCCACAGCGGCAATATGCCGAGCTAGCAGTTGCCGTCCTGGCTGCCCGAGATAAGGGCGCCCAAGCAGTGATGATTGCGGGTGGACCATTAAGTGACACCGCAAAACTATTGGCTGACAATCTTGATGTTGCTATTATCGAGCCACTTCCCGCCGCAGTTGAGGTGGTCTTAGAACGCCTGGATACTCTTCCAAAGGCTTGATTATCAATTCTTTTCACAAGCACTGTCACTCACACTGGTGATACAGATTTCCCTTCAATAACAACACCGATTATTTATTCACATACAAACGATGGGTACATATTATGAAAATGCTGAAAGCTCAATTCGTGATCGCCTACGATACAAAAAACAAGCAACACACAATCTACCGCAATGGCCACGTTGTTTATGAGGACGACACCATCGTCTATGTTGGCAATAGCTATGAAGGCCGTATTGATAGTGTTGAAGATTTTGGCTGCGCTATCATCTCGCCAGGATTTGTGGATTTAGATCCTATCGGGGATTTTTCTCACGCGCTCATTCAAAGCGAAATGAGTGGTCAACAAAAAATGCGCCTTAACTGGAGCTATGACTATTTCTCTCGTCGACGCAGTGAATATATGACTCCTGAAGAAGAGGCCTTTAAATCTTTGTACGCCTATATACAGTTAATAAAAAACGGGATCACAACCGCAATGCCTATCACCTCCGTCCTGTATAAAAAAGCAGCGGAGACCTATGACGAATGTGTCAACGCAGTACATAATAGCGGACGGCTTGGATTACGAACATATATCAGTCCAAGCTATGTTTGTTCTAAAGCAATCTATGGCAGTGATGGGAAGATCTCTCTTCATAGCATTGAACCCGAAGGTGAAGAAGGTTTAGAAGCCGCACTAAAGTTCTGCCACACATATAAGGACGCCTATAACGGTCTTATTCAACCGTGCCTTACCCCTGAACGTGTTGAACAGATGACTCCTTGCCTCCTTGAAAAAACTCGCAAATATGCCGACGAATTACAGTGCCCTCTTCGTATTCACGGTGCTCAATCAGCTTTTGAATACGATTATATTGGTGAACACTACAAGAAAACACCTGTTGAGTATCTTGAACATACTGGTTTTTTGGGCCCTCGTGCACTGTTGGTACACGGTATTTGGACATCGGGATACTCACAACTTGGAAGTCGCGGCAACCAAGGCAACAGCGATTTAAAGATTCTGCTCAAAACTGGAACAACGCTCATTCACTGTCCCGTAGTTCAAGCACAAGCTGGTGTTGCACTCGAATCATTTGGACGTTTCAAACGTGAAGGAATTTCCATTGCGTTAGCTACTGACACTTTTCCAGCTGACATGATTCAAAATATTCGTGCTGGCTCAATGCTTGCACGTCACGTTGACAACGATCGAAGTGAAAACTCATTTGCACACTTCTTTCATGCTGCAACAGTTGATGCCGCACAAGCAATTTCGCGCCCTGATCTTGGGCGATTATGCAAAGGCGCACAAGCAGACATAATTGTTATCAACCTTTCAGGTTTCCATATTGGACCTGTTGATGACCCCCTGCGCACAATGGCTCTTTCATGCACTGGACGCGATGTCACTCATAGCTATATCGCTGGACGCCAAGTAATGCGCGATCGCCGTATTACCGCTGCAGGTATTGAAGATGAATTAGAAGTACTGCAAGAAAAAGCAGACCACTACTTCAACAAATTCCGAAACGGCTATCTTGACCGAGCAGATGCACACGATATTGTCGATGAATTATTCCGGCCTTCTTTTCCCTTTGCACATTAGTGCTTCACGTAACACTCACAACACAAAAGATTGGATTCCTCATGAAAATACTGGTGGCAAACCCTAATCGCTCACAAGAATTACTCAATCAACTAATGGAATCAGCACGCTCACGTGTAACAAACCCAGCAACACAGCTTATTCCTTTTCTTAATCCTTTGGGTTCAACTCACCTTGATTGTTATTTTGCAGATTATCAGGCAACGTGGTCATTCACCCGTGAAGTCATCGCAACAGTAGAAGAACAAGACATTGATGCTGTTGTTGTCGCGGGGTTTGGAAACTTCGGTGTGTACGCCTTGAAAGAGGCGCTCAACATTCCCGTCCTTTCCATTGCAGAATGCTCGCAAACTCTTGCTTGCATGCTGGGTCATAAATATTCGGTATTAACTGTTTTACAACAAAATGTTCCTTATCAAGAAGACCTTGTAGCCCTATTTCGTCTTACAGATAAATGCGCATCAGTACGTGGTGTCGATATCAATATCGGTGACTGGTCCACAGATGAAGGAGTGTTCCATAATCTGAAATGCGCAATTACCAACATTGTTGACAATGATGGAGCAGATGTCATTGTTCTTGGTGGAGCCCGCTTCGCCACCTATGCAAAAAGACTTGAAAAAGAACTAGGTATTACGATTATTGACCCTGTTCTTGTCACCGTTAAGCAGGCCGAAATGATGGTTGAAACTGGCCTGATTCATTCGAAGAAACGAAAATTTCATCACCCACCTCAGCCCCTAGAAACCTATTGCTTTATGGGTGAAAGGCATAACCGCTTCTGCGATAAAAAGGAGAAATCATGAAAAAATTGAGTTTAACCCAAAAGATCATCGCTGGCGCCCTTTTGGGTGTTGTCGTTGGCTATTTTATGGGTGAGCACGTCACCTACATTAAGTTTATCGGTGACATATTCTTGCGTCTGGTCAAGATGGTTGTTCCACTTCTAGTTTTTGGTGCCATCGTACAGGCAGTTGCCTCCCTTAACTTGAAAGAGCTTGGAAAAATCGGCATTAAAACCGTTGTGATCTTCTTTGGAACAACCTGTATAGCCGCATTGACAGCATTGGCTGCTATCACCATATTTAAGCCAACTCTGACACTAACAGGCATCGAAACCAAGGACTTTCAAGGCCAGCTTCCAGAAGGTGAGTTCATCGATCTGCTTGTCAACTTCATTCCAGCCAATATTACCCAGGCCTTTGCAAATGACACGCTTATCCAAATCATCATTTTTGGTTTAATGTTTGGCATTGCCCTTAACAAAACAAGCGGAAACTCATTAAGTACTATGATGAGTAAGTTTATTGACGGACTGCGCCACATTATGATGACAATTGTCACGATGTTTATGGCGATTGCGCCCTACGGTATTTTCTCGCTGGTAGCAGTAACTGTCGGTGAAAAAGGTGAAGAAGTATTGCTTCCCATCATTCGCTACGTTCTTACTGTCACAGGGGCAAACGTTGTCTTCTTTATGGCATACACCCTGGTTGTTGCAGCAATTTGCCGCCTTAATCCAATCAAGCTACTGCAAAACGTTGTGCGCACAATCGTTGTTGGCGTAGGTACTGGCTCGTCAGCAATGTCGCTACCTACCGAGCTCATGGATGCTCAAGAACGTATCGGGTTAAGTCCAAAAATTTACAACTTTGTTTTGCCCTTGGGTAACGCCATCAACACCAACGGTGCGGCCGTTACCACAACAATCGCTGGTATCACCTGCGCCTATGCTTTTGGCATCGATCTGTCATTTGAAAACTACGTGATGATTGCCATCTATTCTGCACTTGCCACATTTGGTAATACAACAGTTCCTGGCGGGGGGATTGTTGCCGTTGCAGTAGTGTTCCAAATGGCAGGACTACCGCTAGAAGGTGTCGCTATTTTCGCTGGTGTTGACTACTTTACTGGCTTAACACGGATCATTTTAAACGTAGTTGGGGATATCTACACAGCAATCATCGTTGCGGTCACTGAAAAAGAACTTGATCGTGAAGTGTTTAATGCAAAGAATGTGGCAATAAAACAACCAGCAAATAAAAAGACATTACAGGAGGACAACAGCACTGCGGCTTCACAAGAAGCAGCCGAAATAAAGGCACCTCACAACTAATATTAAGCAATCGTGATGTGACCTGATGCTTCCGCAAGCTCTCGTATTGCACGGATAAATAATGGCGGGGACAGATCAGTTCTGTCCCCGCCACTTTGTCTCCAGGCTCAATTTCACGCCTAACGACAACTATTTCTTTGACATATTTGTCATAACCTCGCGAGCTAGTTCGGCTGTTTGTGAAGGTGTCTTACCAACCTTGACGCCTACAGCTTCAAGAGCTTCTTTTTTCGCCTGTGCAGTACCAGCGGAACCAGAAATAATCGCACCTGCATGCCCCATAGTTTTACCTTCGGGCGCCGTAAATCCAGCAACATAGGCAACAACAGGTTTCGTTATGTGTTCACTGATATACTTGGCAGCACGTTCTTCAGCATCACCACCGATTTCGCCAATCATCACTATGGCATCGGTATCGGGGTCTTCCTCAAATGCTTTTAACGCATCGATATGAGTGGTTCCAATAACGGGGTCTCCTCCGATACCAATACCCGTGGTAAAGCCAATATCACGCAGTTCATACATAAGCTGATACGTCAGTGTACCCGATTTAGAAACCAGACCAAGACGTCCTGGGTTCGTAACATCGGCAGGTGTAATACCAACATTAGACTTTCCTGGGCTAATAATTCCTGGGCAGTTAGGGCCAATAATGCGCACACCCTTTTCTAGCGCATAATTGACAAATTCAATAGCATCACCGGCAGGGATACCCTCGGTGATAACAACAACTAACTCGATACCTGCATCAACAGCCTCGATGACTGCACCCTTAGCAAAAGGAGGCGGAACAAAAACAACCGATACGTTCGCTTCGGCCTTTTCCATTGCCTCTTTCACGGTTCCAAAGACGGGAACCTCGACTGTTGTTTCACTTACCCGATCGGCTCCAGCCCCTTTAGGCTCGATCTCAAAGCTAAGTGTTTGGCCTGCCTTCCTGGGGTTGGTTCCACCAACGATGTTAGTACCTGAACCAAGCATCAGACGTGTATGTTTTTGACCTTCTGAACCAGTCATGCCCTGTACAACAACGCGGGCATCTTCGTGAAGAAAAATCGACATGAGTTTCTACCTTCTTTCTTTAACCTGCGTATGTTCTACTTGCAACCGCAGCCGCAGCCACAGCCCTCATCACTGCTACCTCTATCAGCTTTGGTTTCAGTCACACCAAGCTGTTCACGCCCTTCAGCATCAACGCCAGCGGCTCGACGTGCGGCCTCAGCAGCGCCGTCATCCATAGTCTCAACCATCGTTACCAAAGGATTATTTGCCTGTTCTAAAATAGTACGACCTTGTTCAACAGCATTGCCATCTAAACGCACCACCAGTGGCTTCGTTGCTTTATCACCCAGCATCTTCAACGCTTCAAGCACACCGTTTGCTACTTCGTCACATGCAGTAATGCCACCGAAAATATTAACGAAGACTGATTTAACTTGTTCGTCACCAAGCACGATTGATAGGCCATCTGCCATCACCTGTGCCGAGGCTCCGCCACCGATGTCAAGGAAGTTTGCGGGCTTGACCTGATATTCTTCACCAGCATAGGCAACAACATCCAGTGTTGACATCACAAGCCCTGCACCATTACCAATGATGCCAACTTCGCCATCAAGTTTGACGTAATTAAGACCTTTTGCTTTTGCCTTGGCTTCTAGGGGATCTTCGGTGTAGGGATCGACAAGTTCGCCGTGTTCTGGGTGACGGAAACGGGCGTTATCGTCAAGAGTTACTTTTCCGTCAATAGCCAGCATCTGACCGTCACTGGTTTGAATAAGTGGGTTGACTTCCACCAAGGTGGCGTCCTCTTTACGATAAACATCCCATAGTTTTTGTAGCACAGGTTGCAGTTTTTCTTTATCGCTGTTGTCAAAACCTGCTTCAATCAAAATCTTGTTGGCAACTTCAGCGTCAATACCACTAGATGCTACAGGTACCTGTGCTAGCGCTTCAGGGCGCTCCTTTGCCAGCACCTCGATTTCCATACCACCTTCTTTGGAACACATGGACAGCAGACGCCTGTTAGAGCGATCCATGAGCACCGAGAAATAGTATTCTTCTTTAATATCCACGGCAGGAACTATCAGCACACGGCGAACCGTATGACCTTTAATATCCATCCCCAAAATTTCTTTAGCTAATGCTTTGGCTTCTTCCGCGTCTTTTCCTAGCTTCACTCCGCCTGCTTTACCACGTCCACCAGTTTTTACCTGTGCTTTCACTACCACGGTTCCACCAATTTTCTTCGCAGCTTCGTAGGCATCCTCAGCTGTTTCCACAATGATGCCATCCGTTACTGGCACACCATGTTTTTCGAAAAGGTCGCGAGCCTGATATTCGTAGAGGTCCACGTTGACGTCCTTCCATCACCCTTTACGGGATCTTTCGATGTAACTTGTCTCCTTAAGATTATCCCACCAGCAGCGTCTAAGCGAGTGCAAATACTCGTTTTTTGACTACGCTTTCCTTCAAAGTGTCTTGACATCGTGATTCTTTTGTTTGTGACTATCAGCACGTAGGGTTATCTCGTCTTCAACGTAGCCTGATTGCCCCGCACGGTAAGCCCCCCAAGCAAAAGGAACAACACAGGCAAGCAAAAAAATCAACGGTATGGTCCAACTATGCGACCAGGCGTATAGAGCGCCGACAAGTACAGGACCTAGACCAGAAATAAAGTAGCCGATCCCTTGAACGAAAGCAGAAAGCTGAGCGGTAACATGCGCAGTTTTTCCACTATTCCCAATCATCAATAAGCCTATAGGAAAACACGCATTTGATATCGCTAAACAGCCAACCCATAACCAGGGAAGACTCATCGGAGCCAGCATTAAACCGCCATAGCCTGGCACAAGCAGTAATGCTAATCCTAAACACACAAGGTCTGGACGTTTGACATTGGCTACAATTGTTGGCGCCAATAAGCCTCCAGGAATGATCATCAGCTGGATCATAGCTACATAGCTTCCCGCAGTGGTAGGACAAGCACCCTGGTCACGAAAAAACTGTGCCAACCAACCCATTTGAACGTAGGCATGAGCAGACTGCACTCCAAAGAATACTGTAATGGCACGCGCTTTAGGTGAATGGCGCAGCTTCCATAGCGACAGCGGAGCATTGCGCAGTGGCGAATTGCTAGAATGCACGAAAGTCTGGGTTCCTAGATGATGGTCACGCCGATTTACCTCCTGTGACTGGTGAACCTTGTTCGCAACCTCGGCCTGTTGATGATACGCGAGCTTGGATGCCTGTTTTCGCTCAAGTACAAGGAGCGTCATTGGTATCACTGCAATACAGCCAATGATTGACCATATACCAATAGCAGGTCTCCACCCCAGCCATTCAATACGTGCAACAGGAGCCGAAAGCACCGCCCCCAGTACCGAGCCACTCCCCATCGATACGGTATATAGCGTTGTCATGGTCGCTATACGATAGGGAAAATGCGTTTTAATGAAGGCTGGCAATAAAACATTTAACAGTGCAATAGCACATAGTGCTACAGCAGAAAACAATAAAAATACGGCCGATGTAGCCACAATACTTCGCAACGCTACCCCACCTGCCAACAGAATCCCAGCCCACATAAGCGTAGCATGTAAGCCGAAGCGCTTGGCTAGTTGTGGCGCAACAAGGCCCAACACTCCAAAAGCGAAGCATGGAATTCCGGTCAGTAGCCCGGCAGCACTTGTCGACATATTCACACCTTGCTGAATTTCTTTCAACACTGGGCCAATACTGCTAACTGGCGCACGTAAATTGAATGCCAGAAGAACAAGACCACTTACCAGTAAGAAGCGCATGACAGTTTTACTCATAGTGTCCTCTTTATCACAATTCTTTAACGACACAGATAAACATTCATTCCCTCTGAAGAAAAAGATACACCAGCGTGGCTTTTGATAAATAATTCGCTAAAGTAATTGATGGGATGATTCCCCCTCTTGCATGGCCCATAAGCCCAGCTTCACCACGATGTGATTCTTTCCCTAAAA
The DNA here is from genome assembly GCA_030540715.1 of Actinomycetaceae bacterium. Classification (GTDB taxonomy): domain Bacteria; phylum Actinomycetota; class Actinomycetes; order Actinomycetales; family Actinomycetaceae; genus JAUNVQ01. Next base: position 109,388 of record JAUNVQ010000005.1, read on the forward strand.
GACATAGGACATAAGACTTATTAAACTGAGGTAAGCAATACTTACCTGCAACTACACTAAAATGTAACGCGATACACTGTGTCCACAGTCGAAACAATAAATCTTCCGCCCTACAATTAGGAATATCGATGGGTGCATTAACCACAAGTTAGCCCCCTACGAAAAAACGACACAAGAACCACACACCACAAGAGGAGATAATCACTGTGTCATCTCAGACAACACTGTCTGCCAAAGATATCCCTAACGCATGGCGCGATTTTAATGAAGGCTGCTGGACATCCACCATCAATGTCCGTGACTTCATTCAGCAAAACTACACGCCCTACGAAGGCGATGCCTCATTCCTAGCAGGCCCCACCACAAAAACACTTCGCATATGGAAAACCCTTGAAGACAAGTATCTGTCGGTTGAACGCGAAAAACGCGTTTACGATGTAGATACCCACACTCCAGCCGATGTTGACGCTTTTGGTCCAGGATTTATTTCCAAGGATGACAACGTTATTGTTGGCCTTCAAACCGATGTCCCTCTCAAACGCGCAATGATGCCTAACGGTGGTTGGCGCATGGTGGAAACAGCCATCAAAGAAGCAGGCAAGGAACCAGATCCCTCTGTAAAAAGAATCTTTACAAAATACCGTAAAACACACAATGACGCAGTGTTTGATATCTACACGCCCCGTATTCGCGCCGCACGTAGCTCGCATATTATCACCGGCCTTCCCGATGCCTATGGTCGTGGACGCATTATCGGTGACTACCGTCGTGTAGCACTGTATGGTGTTGATAAACTCATCGAGCAAAAACAATTCGACAAGGACGCCGTTGCCGATAAAGGGTTTTCAGAACACTGGTGCCGCTACCGTGAAGAACACTCCGAGCAAATCAAGGCTCTCAAGAAGCTCAAGGCGATGGCGGCCTCCTACGGTTTTGATATCTCAGGCCCGGCTACCAACGCTCAAGAAGCCGTTCAATGGACATATTTTGGTTACCTGGCTTCAGTCAAGTCTCAAGACGGCGCCGCGATGTCGATCGGTCGCCTCTCAGGATTCTTTGATATCTACTTTGAACGTGATTTTGCCGAAGGCACACTTAACGAAGAACAAGCACAAGAGATCATCGATGCATTAGTCATTAAACTGCGTATTGTTCGCTTCTTACGCACCATCGACTATGACGCTATCTTCAGCGGCGACCCATATTGGGCTACATGGTCAGATGCAGGTTTCGGTGAAGATGGACGCACTCTCGTTACAAAAACTTCCTTCCGCTTGCTGCAAACCTTGGTAAACTTGGGCCCAGCTCCTGAGCCAAATATTACGATTTTTTGGAGCCCGCGTCTTCCTTACGGCTACAAAGAATTCTGTTCCAAGATTTCTATTGAAACCTCATCAATCCAATATGAAGCTGACGACCAAATTCGTAATCATTGGGGTGATGATGCCGCTATAGCTTGCTGTGTGTCTCCTATGAAGATCGGTAAACAGATGCAGTTTTTTGGGGCACGCGTCAATGCAGCAAAAGCTCTGCTATACGCTATCAACGGCGGTCGTGATGAAGTCAGTGGCAAGCAGATAGTCGAAGGCTACGAGGGGGTAAAGGGCGACGATCCACTCGATTTTGATGACGTATGGATGCGCTACGAAAAAATGCTGGACTGGGTAGTCGGCACCTACGTTGAAGCCCTCAACATCATCCATTATTGCCATGACCGTTACGCCTATGAGGCAATGGAGATGGCACTACATGACTCCGCGATTATTCGGACAATGGGCTGTGGGATTGCAGGACTGTCAATTGTTGCCGATTCGCTGTCAGCCATTAAGTACGCAAAAGTCACACCGATTCGTGATGAAACCGGGTTGATTGTTGATTACAAGACTGACGGCGACTTCCCAGTTTATGGAAACGATGATGATCGCGCCGACGATATTGCTGCCACTATTGTTCATACCATCATGTCGAAGATCAAAGAGATTCCGATGTATCGTGATGCAATTCCAACTCAATCGGTACTTACTATTACCTCTAATGTGGTCTATGGCAAGGCAACGGGGTCTTTCCCCAGTGGGCATGAAGCTGGAACACCGTTTGCTCCAGGAGCTAACCCTGAAAACAGTAAGGATACCCACGGAATGCTGGCCTCGATGCTTTCAGTGGGCAAACTGGATTACAATGATGCCCTTGACGGTATTTCACTTACTAATACCATCGTCCCTTCTTCGTTGGGTCGCACTAAAGAAGAACAGATTAAGAATTTGGTGGGTGTCATGGATGCTGGCTTCATTCCCAAAGATTAACCCGCTTCCCCCTAACCTATAAGATTTTTTCCCTCACGAAAGGAACATCATGTCAATACTTACTTTTGATGAACGTCTAGCCTCAATGAAACGCTCCCGCAAAGAATCGGGTGGAGTTAAAGGGCTTTATCACGCCAACATTAACGTGCTTAATCGCGATACCTTGGAAGATGCTATGGAGAATCCCGAAAAGTATCCCCAATTAACAGTTCGCGTCTCTGGTTACGCCGTGAACTTTGTGCGTCTAACACGCGAACAGCAGATGGACGTTATTTCACGCACCTTCCACCAGGGGGTGTAGGCGCTTTTTGGTGCTGAGCCATATGACAATGCACGTCTTGACCGAATGTAGTAGCCAAGGCGATATGCGTCGTATTGAGTGCGAGAATCCCTTTCCAGAAGCTACCACACACAAGCCGATATTCACCGGTTGCCCCGTTGAGTCATCATCTTTTTCAGAGGTCGAAGAACACCCCTTTTTCTCGATTGCTGATGATGGAGTAACCGGTGAGGTTCGACTAGAACCCAGCGATGGGGACATACCAAAAGTCCGTGGTTGCGCTGGATTAGCTGGTATTTCTCCGCTTCCAGATATGTGCAGATCTGAGCGCCTTGCCGCGATGCGCTCTGGCGAACTTGGTTCCATTCATTCATGGGAGCTTGTTACCGCCGTTGATGGCCCTGGAACACGTATGACAGTGTTTTTATCGGGATGTCCATTAAGGTGTCTGTATTGCCATAATCCAGATACCTTGAAGATGCGTGATGGAACACCCGTGATGACAGAGGATTTACTTAACCGTATCACTCGTTATAAATCTGTTTTCGATGTGACTGGCGGTGGAGTTACCTTTTCAGGTGGCGAACCAATGATGCAGCCAGCATTCTTATCCCGTTTACTAGCGGGATGCCGCGACCTTGGTATTCACACAACTATTGACACGTCAGGTTTTCTGGGTGCTAATGCTAGCCCAGCTATGCTACGTAATCTTGACCTTGTTCTTCTTGATGTCAAAAGTGGGGATCCTGATACGTACCGCAAAGTCACGGGTCGCCCGTTGGAACCAACGATAGCTTTTGGACAACGTCTATGTGATGCTGGCGTACCGATGTGGATACGTTACGTTCTGGTTCCAGGTTTGACCGATGAACCCCGAAACATTGCCGCCGCAGCAGATATCGTATCGCAATGGGATACTATTCGCCGCGTAGAAGTATTGCCTTTTCATCAAATGGCAAAAGATAAATGGCATGACTTAGGAATGACCTACCAGCTTGCCGATACTGAGCCACCGACAAAGAAAGCTGTAAAAGCTGCCCAAGCAATTTTCCGTTCACGAGGTCTTACCGTTTACTAAAGAAAGCACTGCTTTTACCTTAGTAAAGCGGCACATACTTTCATTAGTACGTTTACGATTTTTTAATTTCGCATACAACGATAAACGGTTACCTTGGTGCCGTTCTACACCGTATAATGTGATGCGGCGGCTGTTCTCCCGAAGTTGCTTAATGAAGGTGGTAAGCATGAATAATACCCGTCATGAAGATACGGTATTTCCTCTACATCAGGAAATTGACGCGAGGTGCCGCGCATCATTTCGATCACTTTGTCCAGCACCTGAGTTATTAAACCGTGTTGAGTCAAAAAATAAAATTGCCCAGATTTCACCTCTTACTGATTTACCGACTATTTGCTTGGCACAGGGCAGACGCTCAGATGTTGTTGCTGCTTTTGAACGTGGACGTCGTGCACAAAAACGTTGGGCTCAACTTCCCATAAAAGAGCGAGCACGCCGCACGGTACGCTTAATTAATGCTCTATGGGCTCACCGCGAACAACTGCTTGATGTTATTCAATGGGAATCTGGGAAGGCTCGTGTTGATGCCAATGAAGAACTTACCGACCAGCTTTCCATCGCACGCTATTTGAAAGGCCCTTTTTATAAGGTACTAAAGCCACAACGTGCAAAAGGACTGCTGCCGTTTCTGACCCGTGTTGATATTCACCGTGTTCCACTTGGTGTTGTTGGTGTTATTTCACCGTGGAACTTCCCTTTGACACTCATCACTAATGATGCGATCTTCGCTCTTATTGCTGGAAATGCTGTTGTCATTAAACCAGATACAAAGACACCGCTAACTGCTTTAGTAATTCGACAACTAATGAATGACTGTGGTTTCGAAGATGATATTTTCCAAGTTGTCTGCGGTGTGGGTGAAGATATTGGACCCGATATTGTTGAACATGCAGATTATGTGATGTTTACGGGCTCATCCGAAACTGGCACCCAGGTGGCAACGCGGTGCGCTCAACGCCTGGTGGAATGTTCACTTGAGCTGGGCGGTAAAAATCCACTGATTGTCCTGGAAGATGCCGATGTAGAAAAAGCTGTTCCTGGGGCAAGAAGAGCTTTTCTTGCGAACAATGGTGCGCTTTGTTTATCCATTGAACGGATCTATGTCCATGAAAAGCTGTGGGACAAATTTGTTCCGGCTTTCATTGACTGCGTCAACACTACACGTATCGAAGCATCTTTGAGTTGGCAAGCGGATATGGGTGTCCTGATTTCTCGTGAACATTTACAGATAGTAGCTCAACACGTTGATGACGCTGTCCAGAAAGGAGCAACTATTTTAACTGGGGGATATGCTTTACCCAAGATTGCTCCTACCGCCTATGCTCCAACTGTTCTTGTTGATGTGACTGAGGATATGGATGTATATTCAAAAGAAACATTTGGACCACTGGTATCTCTTTACCCGTTTAAAGATGAGGAAGAAGTTATCCGTTTGGCTAACGACAGTAACTACGGTTTAAATTGTTCTATTTGGGGCAAGCCTTCACATGCCCGAAGAATCGCCCAACATATTCGTACTGGGACAGTTGTCATCAATGATGCCTATGCCTCCGCATGGTCCTCTATTGATGCCCCAATGGGAGGTATGGGGATCTCGGGGATTGGTCGCCGCCATGGAAAAGAAGGTTTTATAAAATACACGGATACCCAGAGCGTTGTTACTCAACATCTCTTTCCACTCTTTACGCCACGTTTCCTTACGCACCGAGCATTTGGAAAACTAACAGGCTTTGGAATGCGCGTTTTAACATATATCCCCTGGGTCTAAAGTAGAATTCATTCACTCTCTTCACATGAACATCATCCCTGCGCATACAAATTGTTACCTCTAGTCGGCATCATTGGTGTTGGAGCATTATCTAGATTCATCTGAATAATTTTGCAGCTAGACTGTTGGAAGAAGTATCTATTGCATAAATGACTATCTCGGGGGATGCATTTCTGCTACATTCCCCCGAGAAAGATACTACATTTTTCCGCAGCGACTTTGGTAAGGCTCATAGCGCCCTTTACTTGCGGGATCTATCGTAGTGAGGTTGCCCGTTCAACGCTTCGCACGGTGGCCCACCAAAAAAATACGATATACAATAGCAACGCAATAAATATCCCCAGTGGCACCATTGCATCCGTGGGTTGTGATGCCATTAACTTCGAAGATATTGAAATCGTCCAATTCACAGACCATCCTCCTGCCCCCTGGGCCGACTCGTTGAAAGTGAGGATGCCTGGTGCAAACACAATCATTATCACGCTAACAATCTGAGTAACGATTTGTGTGACGGCCACAACAATGATGGGGCCAACCACCTTTCCCAGTTGAGCAAACATCGGTCTGTTGCCTACGGTGATGGCAAATTCCCAAAATAATACACCTTCAATAATGCCCAGAAGAACGATAATCGTGATAAACGTTATGGGCAGCGCATTGGCAGCTACAAAGATATCCGATAGTGACGACAGCATAGTCGAAATGGAGACTCCACGATCCCATTGATACATAAGGATAGCGAATCCCATCTGAAGAATAAACGTTACTGCTACCACCAGCATCACTATGATGTAGTAGACGGTTTTTGCGGCCACAATAGTCCGCCCCTTAACGGGCAGTGAGTGAGTGAAATAGCCGCGTCTGCCATACATTGATTGGAAGTATTCGTAGACAAACACAACGCTGCACACAAAAGTTGTTCCTATGCTAACAACCAAAGATATCCCAAAAATAAGTGATGATAAAGGCTCAAACATAAATGTTTGAAATACTCCAATACATGCAACGATAAGCCACGAGATACCTGCAATAAATCCGAACATGCGTCTGGTTGCGATCCATTCATATTTCATGAGTGTGGTGAACATGCGAACATCTCCCTAAATAGTCTGTCTAATGATTTGCCTTCGTTTTCACGTATCTCGTCAGCCTGTCGATGCATCACGACTTGCCCGTGATACATAAACACAGCTTCATCAACCACAGTTTCAATATCTTGAATCAGATGTGTTGAGACAAGCATGAGTGCGCCCTGTGAAAATCCTTTGATGATTCCGTCCATAATGACACTTCGCGAGGCCGGATCCACACCACTGATCGGCTCGTCCAGCAAATACACTTTTGCTGAACGGGCCATAGTAAGCGCTATCTGAAGTTTTTCGCGCATTCCTTTGGACATTTCTTTGTAACGCTGCGACGGTTCTAAGCCAAAGTAGTTCAACATTTCCAAGGCTTTGTGTGCGTCAAAGTCGGTGAAAAAATCACTGTAGAGGGCGATGGCACTGCGTGCTGTAATTGCGTCAGGTAAATGTGATTCGTCAGGTAAAAAGGCAACCTGCTGTTTTGATTCCACTCCCGGTTTATGACCCACGATTTCAACAATGCCGCTGTAGTCACACATAATGCCGGCAAGAATTTTGAGAAGCGTTGTTTTCCCGCAACCATTTTCACCCATAAGCCCCACAACTTTACCGTCAGTAAGGTTCAGATTGAGGTTTTGTAATGCCGGTCTACTGCCGTAGAACTTCACGAGGTTATTGATTCTTACTATCTGATTACCCATTGTTTTCACTTTCTTCCCATACTGCGCGTAAAAGAGCACAGGCTTCCTCTTCGCCCATCTGTACACCTTGTACATTGTTCATGTAGGTCACAGCAAACAGGCGAGCGGCCTGAGTGCGAGCGCTTTGTATTCGCTGGTTATCGTCAGTGACGAATCGCCCCGCTGTTCGCTCGCTGAGTGTCAGTCCACTGCGATCAAGTTCGGTGAGCGCTTTTTGGACCGTATTGGGATTGACCCCCACTTCGGCAGCTAGATCGCGTACACTGGGCATTTTTGATGCTGCAGGCCACTGCCCCGCAATGATGCGTCGAGTAAATTCCTCGACAAGCTGTGACCAGATTGGTTTATCTGAATCAAAGTACATCGCACCACCTTTCTAACTGTACTACTACAGTAATACAGTTAACAAGAAAGCGCAACTACCCGGGTTAAATGTAATTAAGATTGATTTTCAAGGAATAAAAGGCGGCAAAAACAAACTGCAATAATACAGTCATACAGTTATTGTCAGAGCATATACAACATCCCCTATACGACATCCATTGACGATAGGAATTCCAAAGCATATACCGCAGTTCCCCCTGCAGCGCACTCCACAACAATTGGGGCCTTTCGGTGCACCGCAGGGATAATCACCATAAAAGAGGAAGAAACAAGCAGGTCACCTCAACCACTCGCTTGTACCACATAACCCTGGGGCCGGTATTGAACACCGTTACTCAAGGGCTCCCCTGACAGTTCCCGCACACCGTCCAGACTTATTGCTCACCGCTGTCCATATAGACTGCTGAAAGTATCGGAGTTACCACTTTGTCTCAGAACTGAGCGCCAGACGCTTGGGGGCCAAGAACCCATCCTTTACGAGTCATCTTCTGGCAGTGTACAACCATCACTAGCCTTCTGCTTCTGATTAGAAGACACCTTCGACTTATCGGCCACCCCCTGACAGCTATCGGAGCTCTTTATCCCTCCAACAATCACTGTTTGAAGCTGAGTGATCGTGGCATACCAAAAATCGCGTTCATTTTTGATAACTGCTCTATCTCGCCTTAACAGCAAGATCCATATAATAACAACAACTGCCAGGTAACCTACCGCCACTAAAAACAGTACGTGAATGAGGTTATTGGAATCATTGATAAAGGTTTTCAGCATATCGACCTTAGCGTCAACATCTGCATCATCGGAATGATTATTATAGACTTCAGTCACTTT
>JAUNVQ010000006.1:0-112047 GCA_030540715.1 Actinomycetaceae bacterium
TGAACCTACCGACCCAAGTACTGAACCTACCGACCCTGAGCCAGTCGACCCAGATCCCACAACAGATCCTTCGAAACGGCCCACAACTGAACCACAACCAGTTGATCCAGATCCCAGCACAGAACCTGACTCGGATCCCAGTACTCAACCCGTAGGCCCTGATGCAACAAAACCTGGCGACAAGCCTGCTACGCCAGGCAACTCCAGTGACGAGCCCACGCCTGATCCAGGTGACATACCAACTGCGGCCCCTACGCCTGAACCAGTACCGTCAACACCTCAACCTACTTATGTGCCAGATTCTTCGGCGCCTTCCATCAATCCAGAAGTACCTGAGGAGTCTCAACCAATAGAACCACATACGTCAATTCCGACTGTTCCTGACAACGATGGTGATTTTTCTGCACCTTCACTTCCAGACGGCACCCAGTCTTTACCGCCTACCACACCTGTTCATACACCTGGAATTGATTCCACTTATTCGGCATCGCCTTCGACTGAAACGTCTCATTCTGGTGATAATACCGCTACAGGTTCTTCACCTACAGTGTCGTCATCAACAGGTCTTTCCACTACTGGAAATGGCTCTTATCATGCCGCTCCACGAAACCGAATAGTCTTGCGAACGGGCACATCGTTCTTTGATGACGGTGGTAACCCTGTTGTTCAGGGCAGTGATGGCAGACTGCAAGGTTCGTTGGGCAGCTCTTCTTCTGGTGATTCCACCAACTCCACTTCTTCGGATAGTGATGATTCTATAAGTGCAGCAGTTCAAGGCGAAGCACCCGAAACATTCAATAATTTAGATATCACCGACGCAAGTAACTACCCACCCATTGATAGCACACAGCAACACAACGTTGTATCCCCCCAACAGGCTTCGAAGCAATGGGCAAAGTCAGCTTCAAGTTCTGTTCTTTTTGGTGGAGCTGCAGCGTTCTTGTTGGCAGCAGGGGTTTTTGGTATCTCAATTCTTCGCAACCCCTAAGTGATCACGTACACTTTAAATGTGTCAATTTTTAATTTTGATCGCCTTCTTTTGCGTCGCCTGCGTCGTGAACCCACACACGCGCTTGACCAGGCACGCTATCTGAGTGTCACCACTGGACGGATGGAGCCATATCTTCGCCAACTTGCTGTCACCCCTCTTTTCGCTTACCGGACACAAAAGCCTTTTCCCTCCATGCGCACCCCTCACACCACACCAATGACACTGTCTTATGACAGCGCGCCCCACGAACCTGTTTCCACTCTATACGGAACCTTTCACAACAACCTCCTCTTCCTTCATGCCTATACAACGCAACTGCGTCTTGAATGCGACCTTCATCATCTTCTTCGCCCTCATACCGATATGCGTACCAGGGGCGGTTTTGATTCGTCACTTGAGTTTGAGGGCACTTTCGAACGTGCTCGCATTTTGCCTATCGCGCCAGGTAAGCTCCACACTACCGTTAGCAGCGACTATGGCGGTGTACGTATTGATGCCCACAGCGATAACGAACTCACCATCGAACGCCACCATTTGACCATAGTGGATGATTTGTGTCGATACACGCCTATCGTTCAGGCTTTCACAGCTGTCGGTACCGAAGAACTTGTTGCAACTTCACCCGACGCCCCAGATTCTACTGACATTACGCTTCAACAGGTTTTATGTGCAATGTCATCACAGCTTAAGCCTGTACCCAACTTTCTTGGTTTATTGCGCTGTAACGTCGAATTAAAAGGTTTTGGAGGGCGGGTTTGGCCAGTCTACTTTGTTACTACTCATTGTGGCCCCAGCTATCAGCGCCATGATTTTCCAGACCTTCCAGAATCGATATATCGCACACTTTCGTGCAGTGTTCCCAACGCCGTTATTGTTAATCCTGGGCACTCAAGTTGGCAACGCGACATTTTGTGGGAGTATCGTAATGAAGCAACCCCCGTAGCTCAGTACTAATTATTCGCACCTTTGATGATCACGGTTGAATGTGAGCTTTCCGTTATCACTATTGCTTTTCCTCTTACCCGCTGCACAGTGTTTATGGGCAGGCACACAACAGAAAGTGACGTCTGGACACGGCTGTCATATTCTTCGTATTTGAATAGTTCCAAGAATAATCACCCACATGGCATTGCCCTTGTTTAGATGTCACTATGGCCAAAGAATAGGCAAATTGCGGTGCCTCGGTCATAATGAAACTATGACTGATACATATAACGATCTTCCCATTGATATTCATGACCTCACAACGATTAAACCCCCTATTGCTGTGGGGCCACTTGATGGACGCTACCGTAGTACAACGCAACCGCTGGTGAACTACTTTTCAGAAGCCGCCCTCAACCGGGCTCGTATTCACGTCGAGATTGAATGGCTTATCTACCTTCTTGAACACCGCTTGCTTCCGGGGGCTCCATCTTTGAGTGACGAGGAACGTGCCTACCTGCGTAGGATTGTTACTAATTTTGATGCGACGGCCATTGACACGATTAAACAGATTGAAGCACAAACAAAACATGATGTCAAAGCTGTGGAATACTATATTAAGGAGTGCATCAGCAAAGGCCCACAGACCTTGCATGATCTTGGTGAAATTGTTCATATTTTTTGTACTTCGGAAGATATTAACAACTTGTCCTATGCGCTTGTTATTCGCGCGGGCATGCAACGCGTATGGTTACCGAAGGCTCAGCAACTTATTGATGATATTTCAGTGCGGGCCCGCAACTATAGCGACGTGTCGATGCTGGCGCACACGCACGGCCAACCAGCTACACCTGTTACTCTTGGTAAAGAACTCGCTGTGACGGCTTATCGGCTTCACCGCCAGATTCGCCGTATCGAACGGACCAACTATCTTGGCAAATTCAATGGTGCTACAGGTACATGGGCAGCACATGCTATAAGCTTACCTAGCGTTGATTGGCCGCTTCATACACGCAAGTTTATTGAACAACTTGGCCTTGAGTTTAATCCGTTAACTACTCAGATCGAGTCCCATGACTGGCAAAGTGAGCTCTTTGGCGATATTGCCCGTTTTAACCGTATTGCCCACAACTTCGCAACGGACATGTGGACGTACATATCAATGGGATATTTTGTGCAAAACCTGGGTGCCCAAGGCAGTACTGGGTCTTCAACAATGCCGCATAAGGTCAACCCTATTCGTTTTGAAAATGCGGAGGCAAATCTTGAAGTCTCCTGCGCTTTATTGGATTCATTGTCTGCAACACTGGTGACATCACGACTTCAACGAGACCTTACCGATTCAACAACTCAACGCAATATCGGTGTAGCACTTGGTCATTCTTTACTAGCATTAGATAACCTTGTGCGCGGTTTAGCTGGTGTTGATGCCAATAAGGAACGCATGGAAGACGATCTTGATGCCAATTGGGAAGTATTGGGCGAAGCGATCCAGCAGGCAATGCGCGTAGAGTCCATCGCTGGGGTAAAGGGTATGGATAACCCGTATGAGCGACTGAAAGAACTCACACGAGGACGAAAAATCAATGCTTCTCTTTTGCGGGAATTCATCACATCATTAGAGTTTTCTACATCAGTGAAAAAGCGATTATTAAACCTCACACCGTCATCATATTGCGGATATTCTGCATATTTATCGGATGTTACACAGTTTTTTAGCGAAGAAAACCAGATACTTTAACCCTTACCACGTGGTAAATAAAGATATTATTAATTGCTTACCACGTGGTAAAACATCTGAAATAATATCCTCTCACCAGGAATAAGACGAACACTAATAGGACTTCTGACTATAGAGAAATTAGTGTATTGTGATCGAAGTCACTACAATTAAACACTTTTCAGGTAGACATTCTTTTACCAATCGGTAAGAATAGTAACTAACGGAAAGAAATCGCTTCTCCCATTAAAGCGAACCTGGATATATGAGGAACTTGCCATGAAGAACATCGCTCAAGTAGTCAAAACAGCATGTGCGGCTATTGCAGCTACAGCTCTTATTCCTTTCGGCATTCTTACAGCACAGGCAGCTACCACAGGCGAACAGTTCGCTGTTGTTTCAGGTATCGAATGTATGCTCGACCTCAACGGCCGCTCAATGAATGGCATGAACAACATCTCCAGCGACGAATACACAGTCGCCGTGAAAGTTCCAGCCGGCTCGCAGGTTTTCGCACACTGCCAAAACGGTCAAGGTAGTGTTCCTTTGACAAATAGTGCTTCACAGGTTGGTGTTGACTTCTTTGCCAACCCCACCGAGGTTGCTCCTTTCCACACCGTTGACCGTATGCCAGCAGCTGCTCCTTCGCAGAAGGTAAAAGAAAGCGCTCCTGTTACCCGCTCACACAAAACTTATACTTCACAGCAAAACACCAAGGTAGAAGGCAATGATGGCAAGGTTGCTGTATCTACCACAACATCGGCTCACAGTGCTCCTGCTCAAGCAGCTACTCCGAAGGATTCGGAAGCCGCTGCTTCAGTTAGCGATGACATGGGGACCGTTCGTCAGGACACTGTAGCTGAAGAAACACCAGAAACAGACACCGTCTCGGCTGACCCTACAACATCACCTACCTCCGACAGCGTTGTAGAAGGTCAGCAGATTGAGGCTTCGGAATATGCAGCGGCTAATCTTTCGATGGTCGACCGCATGGGTGGTGCCGGCACATTGATCGGTATCATCATCCTGGGCCTTATCGGTGCAGCTGGTGCTATCTCCTTAGCCCGCTCAATCATTCTGGGTTAGCCTCCAGATGGGCCAAGGAGCCTTTCGGGTTCTTCAATAATCCGATTCCCTTTGAAACATGTTCAAAGAGGGTGGAACTTTCGTTCCACCCTCTGTTTCAATTCTTCTTGTCTTTCACCTTACTCAGCCCCTGCTTTCCCGTAATGCCATTGCAATAAGCTGAATATCTTCTACCATTTCTTGTACTACTTCTTAGTGTCAAAGGTACGGTAGTGAGCCCATAAGTGAAGCCACACCCTGAACATGTGTGTTGCTATGACTTTCCATCACAAGAACGATCCCATACGTCGCCCTCTGAAATTCTTTCACGGCCTCCACCTAGGGGCTGCCTGCGAGGGACCAAAGCGATCGTAGAGTTCATGAGGATAGACCGCTGCCTGTTTAAATCCAAGTGACGCACAATCAGCAACAGCCCCATCGCTACCGACGGTGTGAAGTACCACAGCGGAAAAAGCTGCTGCCCCGACATCCCATATATGATGCAATATTTTTTCTGAAATATCATTGACATTACCTGTTGTTACGATATGAACATCTAGGCGCCATGCAGAACCTAAACGCCCCTTCAGGCGTGTTGAAACAGAATCAATAGCGGGCCACTGCTCGAAATCTTTTCGAAGCTGCACAGCAATATCTGCCTGCTGTCTGCCAAACACTTCCTGAGCCGAAGCTAAGGGATGAACCTTTTGTGAACCTAGACGAGCATAATTCGCAAGATGTCGAACTAACGGGGAATGAATATGGGGAATATCAACTTTCTTCCAAGGTTTTCTTTGTTTCACTGTGTTTGCCTTTCTTCTGGTAAACCACATTCTTGGATAACTTCATAAATGAACACCCGACTTGGCTCATAGATTTCTTTTATCGTCCAGGAACCCTTTCCACCGGATAACTGTTCCGGAAAAAAGTCATTGACATCGTTCATTGCGCGCCCAATTGGTGAATCTGGCATACGCTGAGCAATGCGATCTGTCAGACGAGCTGTCTCGGCGTAGGTGCTGGCAGCGTGCGCATAGTAGAGTGCTGAGGATTGAGGCATCTCAAGCGAACGCTCCATAACGGTGATACGCGGATCAAACTCACCTTGAAAACCACCCAAAGCTGTAATCGCATCCTGGCGATGCCGAAGTGCCATAATCGTTGTATTATCAGGAACAGCAAACCGACCAATAGGCCCACCAGCGGAAACGATAGCGCGAATATTATAGGCCACATCTGGGTCATTAGCTAAGGCCATCGCAATCATTGCCCCTTGGGAATGCCCAATAATCATCACTGACTCGTTGGCCATCTGTTCAGGTGTGGTAATCCCACATTCTTTCATAGCTTCTAAAACGGCCGCGTGGACACCCTGACGCATAAGGGATGGCTGATGCAGACACTCATGAAGGTTTGATTGAGAATCAGCGGGATTTGTTGTTGATGACTGTTCCAAATGATCGGTGCCAGCTAACACGACAATCCAGCGTGGCGACCGATGACGAAAACGCTGCAGCGTTCGAAAAAACACGCGGCGAGCACGCGAACTATCATCACCAATACGAATGACTTTTACTGGAGCGCCCACATTCGCATTCCAATAAACATCTTCAATATCAAGCAATGCATCGGCAACACTTAAGGGACACCTGTAGCGGCGTAACTGTGGCAGTGGGTAGTCGCGAGATGAAGGATCGACAAGTCGCCCTGATTTCATTACTGGAAGAATAAAAAATGATTGCGCTCGAAAATAGCCCGCAGCCTCTCCCCATGCTAGCCACACACCCATCGCCATTTGATAGCCATCAACAGGGACTTGTCGAAGACGCCGCTGAAGTTGCACACTATCACCAATACGAAGTTGCAAGCCGGCTATAATGAGCGAGCGAAGCATTATCGAAAGAATTTTTCCTACACCTTCAATCAGTGCAATTGTGACATCGGAGAGCCATGGTGCCCGGAAATATGCGCGTTGCATATCTTCAAGTAACTGCGACAGTAGTACTGATGCCATATTGGCATGATGATAGTAATGCTGGCGAAAGTGAAGAAATTTAAAAAGATAGGCGAATACAGAGTGAGCCAGCACAATGACTGCACGACCAACAAACACAGGAAGAAGCAGTATATGGCGAATACGTTGAATATTTCTGCGTATGAGCCAGCGCCTGTGGCGGATACGTTCGCGGGCACGTACACGCTGTGACTGAAACGTCAAATACATATGACGTTTCACTACCTTCATACGCACATCGCGACTCATGGTTTTTCGTTTCGCCTCTTTCTATCTGTAGTGACCAGGTGTATTTCCTAGCAGGGCTCTCTTATTCAACCAACACTTTGCTCGATCGTAGGAAGCAGGTTGCGTGTAGGCTTTCCCCTTTTGAGAGCATAATAAAAAAATGCTCACTGGGGATATAATAACAGTGACATGTCAACGATGTGTGAATACAATTCTAAGGAGGCCCCATGGGCTTGGGATCGATTTTCCGTACAAAAGCAAAAGACCGCTCCATTGAACTTGATGTCACTGGAATGACCTGCGAACACTGTGTTAAACATGTTCGCGAAGCCCTGAGCAAAATCAACGGTATTAAAAATGTTGAGGTCATCTTGGATTCCCAAGGCACATCGCGCGTGACGGTTTATACGGATTTTGAGCAAGAGGATGCTGTTTTGCGAAATGCCGTGGAAGAAGCTGGCTATACAGTTACTGGTATTCGCCGCGATGCATAGTTGTAGTATCACAGGGTATTGGTGCTGCAATCATTCTTTTTCGATTTTTTGCGACTACGAGCATACTCAATAACCATCGGTAGAACCGACACCACAATAATAATCACCGCAATCATTTCAATATTGTGGGTAATAAAGGGAATGTCACCTAATAGTTCACCACCAATTAGGAACAGACCTATCCACGCCACAGCTCCTACAATATTCCAGGTAATAAAAGAACGAAACTCGAACTTTGCAATACCTGCAACAATAGGAACAAATGTACGCACAAACGGTACAAACCGTGCCAATACCAGCGATCGCCCGCCATATTTTTCAAAGAAATCTTCAGCCTTATGAAGATTTTGGGTCGATAAAAATCGTGCATCTGTCTTAAACAGACCGCGCCCATATCGTAATCCAAGCCAATAACCTACCACGTTACCCAAGATGGCAGCCACTATCAAGCAAAGAAATGTTATCCACATGGCAACGGGAATCCTGCTGTGAAGAATTCCTAGAGTAAAGACCATTGAGTCCCCTGGTAGAACAGGGAAAATAACTCCCGATTCAATAAAAACAATCAGAGCAACAATGGCAACCATCCAGCCACCAAAATTGTGCAGCAAAGTATTTATTAATAGTTCGGGATCTTTTAGATAGTCCACAACAGAGCTATCACATACCGCGGATATCAAAGTAAGCATGACTTCAATTTACAGCGGTAACTGATTATTCTTTCACTACAAGCCCTGTAAAATGTCTATTCATGATCAATCTCATGTTATCTATCAGCAATTTTGTGGATATGGCGTGGGAACCTTTTGCCATGATGGGTAGAATCATTGTAAGAATACACGGCGCTAGGCTAGGAGTATGCAATGGAACAGTCCTACGAACCACAAGTAGCAGATGGCGATAAATCTGAACACGCATCAGGGAGTTCAACAAGAACCATCGCCATTGTTATTTTATCCTTTATTGTTATTGCTGCCTTAGCTGCTGGAGCATTTTATGCAGGACAGGGCTTATCAAAAGCTCCGTCTAACAATAAGTCAGCCCAGCAGAACAATAAGACGCCCTCTCAATCCAATGGGTCGGGCAAGAAAACAACATCTTCGGATGCTCATAACGGACAATTTGCTCAAGCGGCCCCCCGTGTTGAAGACGAAAAGACACGTCAAGCACTTCTGTCATTACCAAACCGCGACCACAATAGTCCACGGTCGTTAGGTGATGCGAAAGCTCCCGTGGTGATGATGGCTTTTAGTGACTATTCCTGCCCTCTATGTGCCGCCTTTGAAAAAGAAACATTCCCACAGCTGAAACACTATATTGATGACGGTGTTTTACGTTTTGAATTCTACAATGCTCCAATTTTTGCAACAACCTATGCTTCAGATATTGGTGCACGTGGCGGTATTGCCGCATCACAGCAAGACAAATTTTTTGAGTTTTTATCAGTAGCCTCTGCCCAGCCTGGACACACGCAGTGGACTCCCGATATTGCCACCGAATTTGCGCGGCAAGCTGGAGTTAAAGACATTGAGCGTTTCCAAAAAGATTTACAATCTGATGATTCGCAGCAGGCACTTAATGCCGACGCTCAGCTATCGCAACAACTTGGTATTCAAGGGACACCATTTTTTATTATCAACGACCGTGTTATCAGCGGTAATCAACCAATACAAATTTTCGTTGACACGATCGAAGCAGCTCACGCTGATGCAACAGTTGCTAGTCGCTAACGCAGTGATCTGTAAGAAGGGTGCTTCACTATGCCCATTAGCTATGCCACAGCCTATATCGGTGGTCTTGTCACCATCTTGGCACCTTGCGCGGCAATGCTCATTCCCGCATTTTTTGCCTACGCTTTTACCTCGCGCACAAAACTGGTTTCCCGTACACTGATTTTCTTTCTTGGACTTTCTTGTGCCCTTATTCCACTGGGTTTAGCTGCTGGCTCTGTAGGATCTTTACTTAGTCAGCATCGCTCACAGGTTAGTCTGATTGCTGGTATTATTATAGTTATTCTTGGCATCATCTTGGCTTTTAGTTTACCTTTTCCTCATCTACGCTTACCCTCACGTAAAAGGACTTCTGGAAGAAGTGCTGAAGACAATGCCGCGACACCGCTAGCAGTGTTTTTGTTGGGTGTCTCTTATGGTTTGGCTGGTGCCGGCTGTACAGGGCCCATTCTTGGTGCCACTCTTGTTGTCGCATCACACACAGGCTCCGCTTTTCAAGGTGGAACTGTCATGGCCTTCTATTCCTTTGGAATGGTGACACCTGTTGCTTTACTAGCATTATTGTGGGACACCTTTGATATTGGTTCGAAGAGGTTTTTACGCCCTCGCCCCATACGTCTTTTCGGTCAAGATACCACCGTTGGTTCCATCATTTCCGGTGTTCTCTTTATACTTTTAGGTCTTGGTCTTATCATCACGGGTGGATTGACAGATTTCTCAATTTTAGATGCCTTTGAGCAACAGCACCTCGAAACGCGTATTATGGAAGCATTGAACTCAATTCCAAACTGGATTTTCATTGTATTGCTCACAGCTGTTGTTGCTTTAACGGTTCTTGCACTCAGTGGTAAAAAGAAAGACCAGTAACCATGAACGTATTCGAGTTCATTTGCTATATGCTTGTATAACATAACTGCACAGATCGAAATAACTATAAGGAGGGTTATCATGCAGAACATTGATCCGCGCAGCATCATTCATGCGGGTTCTATCCGCACTTTCAGCACAGAGCACACACAGGATGCTGCAGCTGCAGCCAGCCCTCGACAAGGTGCTTCATCACACGGCACGCGTTTCGATCCATGGATGTCAGCCTATGCTCAACGTGCGGATAACCTTCGGGAATCCGAGATTCGTGCACTTTTTGCCGTTGCCTCCCGCCCCGAAGTTGTTTCACTAGCAGGGGGGATGCCCAATATTAAGGATCTTCCCTTACGTGAACTTGCCGAAGGTGCACGTAAACTCATTGAACAAGACGGAGCCCAGGCCCTGCAATACGGCGGTGGACAAGGATGGGAGCCTTTCAGAGAATCTTGCTGTATGGTTATGGCCGAAGAACACATTAAAGCCGACCCCGCCGATGTCGTTATCACAACAGGTTCACAGCAAGCATTAGACCTTGTTACGCAAATTTTTATTAACCCCGGCGACGTTATCTTAGCGGAATCGCCGTCTTATGTTGGTGCTCTCAGTGTGTTTACAGCCTACCAGGCAAAAGTTCACCACGTACCTTTGGATGAACATGGCCTAGTACCCGATGCTCTTGACGACCATATTCGACACGTTCGTGCCCAAGGCGGTAACATTAAGTTTCTTTATACCTGTTCGGGCTACCATAATCCGGCAGGTGTTCCTATCTCACTTGAGCGTCGCCCCCAAATTGTTGAGATTTGCAAACGGCACCATATTCTTATTCTTGAGGATAATCCTTACGGCCTCTTAGGTTTTAAAGGTGATATATACCCCGCTCTTTACACCTTTAATCCCGAAGGTGTTATTTATCTTGGTACATTTTCAAAGATTTTTGCCCCTGGATTGCGTGTGGGTTATGCGGTTGCGCCCCCGGCTATTAAAGCCAAACTTGTTTTGGCAGCCGAAGCTGCAATTCTTTCACCCTCGATGCTGGCTCAGATGGCGATCCACCATTATTTACGCGACTACGATTGGAAAGCACAAATTGAAGTCTATCGTGCAATGTATCAAGAACGCCGTGATGCCATGATCGAAGCGTTACAAGAATACCTTCCCGACTGTTCCTACACAGTTCCTGAAGGTGGTTTTTATACCTGGGTTGGCCTGCCTGAAGGAATTGATGCGAAGGCCATGTTACCTCGAGCAGTTACTGAGCTTGTGGCCTATACTTCGGGCACAGCTTTCTTTTCTGACGGACAAGGTGGCGATCATATGCGCCTATCCTTTTGCTATCCCCCGCCCGAGGATATTCGGGAGGGTATTCGACGCCTGGCTCGTGTTGTTGATCGTGAACGCGAACTTGTATCAATGTTCGGGTCGCGTGTTATTCATCAACCTGATTTTTCGTCGAATGCACCTCAACCTAATCTTCCATAACCTGTGCAAAATCAGTGACGATATACTATCAATGGACAAAGGAGACCATTATGACCGATACTGCACATCAACTATGTGTTGCCGTTATTGCTGGTGGACTTGCCCATGAGCGCGAGATTTCGCTTCGCTCGGGTAAACGCCTAGTACGCGCCTTGAAGTCACAGGGTCACCAAGTGACGCTGTGTGATATGGATTCATCAATGATGTCTACACTTGATATGATTCAACCTGATGTTGTATGGCCGATGGTTCATGGCACAGAGGGCGAAGGCGGTTCACTGCAGGATCTTTTAGACTTATTGGGGTGGAACTATGTTGGTTCAACACCTGAAGGGTGCCGAATTTCAACAGCAAAACCCGTTGCTAAATCCGTTGTCGATAAGAATGGTCTGCGCACTCCCGCATCAATGACACTTCCTCAACAGCTTTTTCAGTTAGTTGGGGCGACTGCAATTTTAGAGCGTATCGAGCATTCTTTTGGTTTACCCGTTATCGTCAAACCAACGGAAGGTGGATCCGCTCTGGGAATTACCAGAGCAGAAAATGCTGAACAGCTGCGAACTGCAATGGTTGATGCTTTTGCTTACGGTAAAGAAGTCTTGATTGAAAAGTTTATTGAAGGAAGAGAAATTGCTATCTCTATCGTTGATGAGGATGGCCCCAAAGATTGTGTTCACCCGCTTGCTTTGCCCGCCGTCGAGATCCGTACCGATGCGGGGGACTATGATTACGATGCTCGCTACAATAGTGGCCGCACCGAATTCTTTTGTCCAGCCGACCTCAACGATCAGGAAAATGCTCAGATGACACAGCTTGCACTATCTTGCTATCGCGTACTTGAGCTTCGTGATCTTGCACGAATAGATATGATTCTTGATAACGAAGGTTACGGTTGGTTCATTGATGCGAATGTGATTCCTGGAATGACTGATATGTCTCTGTTTCCTTTAGCTGCACAAGCAGATAAAGGCTTTGATCTGGTTATTGACATGGTCACACGAAGAGCTGCGCAACGTTAAGGACTGCTTTAGTTCACTTCTTTATCTTATAGGTCCAAAATACGACAACATTGTTTCACGTGAAACACCCGTGCATACTGATTATCACTGAGCTATGTTTCACGTGAAACAATTACTGAATCCTTTTCATTGTCTTTTTCCTGCTCTCAATTTCAGAGCCATTTACACATTTTTGATCAACACCAATCTTTTTCATTGATATATTTGCACATATTGATACTCACTCACAAGGCGCATATGCCGATATATTCAAACAATACCCCACCCGAGCAGTTGGCAAAACACTCGTGGATGTCAACTTATTATTTTACGAAGAGCTCTTCATTTTATATCTTTTTCATGTCTATTCCAGCAATGGCATCCCTTCTTTGACAAACCCATACGTTGTATCATCTTCTTTGCCAAGAAAATAGGCTTTATGAAAAAATCATTTGCGTTATTGTTGCACAGGGCAACAGTCTGTCCAATGATAACTA
Organism: Actinomycetaceae bacterium; assembly: GCA_030540715.1. GTDB lineage: Bacteria > Actinomycetota > Actinomycetes > Actinomycetales > Actinomycetaceae > JAUNVQ01. The sequence continues at coordinate 13,011 of JAUNVQ010000006.1, forward strand.
CAAAACGAAGACTCTATGGTTGAATAAAAGGTTGCACAACAAAATACACTGCGTGATGATACAGTCACCATAACCATATACCGGCACCCATTCAGTAACAGTTTCTTACAAATCTGTACAATTATTTAGTAATATGTAAAGTTTTGTTGACACCAGATCCGCTTGGGGATGTTCGCAATGTGAATGCCCTGTGTATAAGGGTTCCTGTGAAAAAGAGAGTCCGAACACCTGAATAAATTTTCACCAACACTTCCACAGATGAATTCCAATGCCACTGCCATTGTTTCGATAAGACTCCGTAGTTCAGCCATCACTGGCACACCTTATCTTTGCCATGAGATTGCAGTAATCAATAATTCTTTTATGTGCCATGTAAATTCGTTACACACCAATCTATACTGAGTCATACTTCCCTTAGTAACAGCCTATGTACACAAAAAAATCTTTCCACACCTGTGAATAACATTGTGGAAAACTACAAGCATGTTGTTCACTTAACTCTCGATACCATCGTTACATGATCTATTTAGCTGCAATCCATGTGATGATCTGTATGAACAAACGGATATCATATAACACCCGATAAAGAGAAGTTTTTCGGAAACTGTTTCCACATTGATTCTTTCTATATGAAGAAGAAAGGTTTCACGTGAAACAATCTGTTCTTGATAATGTATGCGTATGTGCACGTTCATATTCAAACAACATCATCTTGACGATCTTTTGCGGTCGACACAAGAACTATGACGATTGTAAGTATTCTAATCAATATCTTATTTACTTGTCAACAAATAGAGTAAGACAGCCAATCTGCTTGTTAAAGAAGCGACCAGCTTGAATAAACAATAACAGAAGTCGGTTTACGTGTGATTGACAATCTTGACACTCAATCGCTACGTATAGTCAATGAAGACAATCCTTTCCACACCTGTGAATAACATTGTGGAAAACTACATGGATGTTATCTTATCGGTTGACAACAGATAATCAACAATTCGCTGCAGATCTTCATCATCAGCAAAGTCGATAATTATTTTTCCACGTTTCTTACCTTTTTTAATTGTTACCTTTGTATCTAAAAGATCCACAAGGTGATCTTGCATCTGCTTTCCTTCATTATCTAAATTCTGCTGGGGTCGTTGTGTACTTGGACTTTCTGGACGAAGTCCAACACCAAGAGCAACGATTTCCTCGGTGGAACGTACAGACAAACCCTCACTAATAATACGATCAGCTACGACTTCCATTGCAGCTTCATTATCCAAGCCAAGTAGTGCACGTGCATGTCCCGCTGAAAGAACGCCACTGGCAACTTTCATCTGGACGCTTACCGGCAAGCGCAAAAGCCTGATCGTATTGGTGATTTGTGAACGCGACTTTGCCACCCTACTTGATAACTCTGCCTGCGTACAATCGAAGTCTTTTAACAGCTGTTGATAAGCTGCTGCTTCTTCTAAAGGATTAAGCTGTGATCGGTGAATATTCTCAACCAATGCATCACGTAGCAAATCATTGTCTGCAGTGTGGCGGATTAACGCTGGAATTGTTTGCAGTCCTGCTAGGCGTGTTGCCCTCCAACGACGTTCCCCCATAATGAGTTCATATGGTTTTTCGGTATGTGATGTTGGCCGTACAACAATCGGCTGCAAAACACCAACCTGTGCAATTGAGTCAGCTAATTCAGTGAGTTCATCTTCGTCGAAAACTGTACGTGGCTGCTGCCTATTTGGTGAAATATCATCAATATGAACAAGTTTGATAACGGGAGACTGCTGAGAATCGTGTTGAGTAGTTGAGCCTAAAATATCTTTCACATGCGGCATTTCATGTCGCTTTGAAGATGTTTCACGTGAAACATCTGCTGATGACTCAAAAAAAATATCAGCCGGACGTGTCTTTTTCGAAAGAATAGGAGTATCTACTTCGTGTGCGTGTGGTTGTTGAGCTTGTGTTTGCTGTGCATAAGAACGTCGCTGTGGTCGATGCGTTTGAGCATTCTGACCTAAGATCGCATCTAGTCCACGACCAAGTCCACTCTTTTTCTGGGGCATTATGAAGTCCTTTCCTGTGCCGATACATTATCCGATAAAAAAAATGACGAACATATCCGACGATTATCGGCACCATGTGTAGCAATTTCCACAGCCGCACCTAAATATGCAACAGAAACAGGAGAAGCTGGATCCATTGTCATCACGGTCTGTTGATGAGACGGAGCTTCAGCTGCGCGAACAGAACGAGGTATAACATGCTGAAAAACTAATTCTGGAAATGCGCGATAGACCTCGGCATAGACATCTTTACTAAGGTTATTACGTGCATCATACATAGTGACGAGTATTCCCGAAACATTCAGCTGATCATTCAAACTATTCTTCATTTTCGAAATTGTAAAACGTAACTGTTGAAGACCTTCAAGAGAATAGTATTCGGCCTGAAGTGGTACTAACACTTCATCAGCCGCAACAAGAGAATTGATAGTTGCTAATCCTAAACTCGGCGGGCAATCAATAAAAATATAGTCAGGAGATTCGTAGTGCCGAAGAAACTCTGATATAGCATAATAAAGCCTGTGCATGCCATCGGAATGCTGAAACAATTCGATATCAATACCAGCAAGTTCTATCGTTGAAGGCGCAACAAATAATCCTGGAACGTGCGGGCATTCTTGCAGTACCTTACCAAGGTCACAACCATCTGTCATAACATCGTACATTGATAGTTGACTCGTGGAACGATCAACAGATAACGCGGTTGATGCATTACCTTGTGAATCCATATCAATTACCACTGTGGTAAAACCCTGTTGTGCAAATCCCGCAGCGATATTAACAGTTGAGGTAGTTTTTCCAACACCCCCTTTTTGATTCGCCAAAGTAATCACACGCGTAGATGGCGGAGGCATTAATGTCTGTGATAGGAGTTTCTGACGGTACTCGGGTGCGTCCAGTGCAGTAACAAGTATCGGTACTCCATCTTCACAGTATGCACCGTAAGGGTCATTGCCAGCACTTTCTTGCATATTTATATTCCCTTTCAACAGCCGTCAGTAATAGTCTAAGGTGTTAGTCAATAAAAGCAATGTTTCACGTGAAACATTAATAATTCTTTTCAGTCAGCGAAAAACTAGGAACGTTTCTTCCGAGCACTCACTACACGTGTAACAGTACCGTCCATTGGTGAAGCAATATCATGAATCTCAATATTAATAAGACCGGCTCTCTTCATAACATATCGAGCTTCATCAACTTCAGTGTTAGCTCTTTGTCCTTTCAATGCAAGAAAGGAGCCACCACCTTTCACTAAGTGAGCAGAAAGGCGAACCAATTTATCCAATCGTGCAACGGCACGAGACGTTACAGCATCAAAACGCTGTGACCTGGGAATATCATTACTTCTTGCATGGATTATCTTTACATTATCAATACCGATTTCCTGTGTAACATCACAGAGCCATTCGCATCGACGTTCCATAGATTCAATAAACGTAAATGAAATATCTGGACGTATCAGTGCCAAAACTATCCCTGGAAATCCTGCACCCGTTCCTATATCGGCTACAGTAGATATACCTTTATCTAGGAAGGGAGCTAGGCATGCACTGTTAACAAAGTGACGCGACCATAATCGTGGGACTTCTTTTGTACCGATAAGACCACGAAGTTCTCCCTCATCAATAAGCATATCGGCAAAGACTCGTAACTCATCAAATGCTGAGTCAAACATAGCCTTTGCCGGTTCGTTTAATAGATCGAAGTCACTGTGAATCGTCTGTGTCACACCCATACCTTTCCAATTTCATAAGGTTGCCCCTGACAAAAAGGTCAGTAAAGACACGATGATCACGCCGTATAGTTATGTCACTATTCGTCATCGGCACTTACTTGTTCAGCTGTTGATTCTTCTTCCAAAGAATCAACCTCAATCGGTTGAATAACAACACAACGTTGAGGTGCCTGACCTTCTGATTCGGAAACAAATCCAGCAGCAGCAGCTACGTCGTGACATACCTTACGTTCAAAAGGATTCATTGGCTCTAACTTCACAGGTTCGCCACTGACTTTTACTTTCGTTACTGCCTCTTCAGCAATAGCGGTGAGTTCAGCCTTTTTATTAAGCCTAAAGTCAGCAATATCAAGCATAAGCCGCGAACGAAAACCCATTTCACGCTGTGCATGCAAGCGAGTAAGCTCCTGAAGAGCCTCCAAGACTTCACCATCTTCACCAACTAGGCGTTCTAAATCTCTTATATCGTTATCGTCTTCACCAATAACTGAGACAGTAGCTCGATTGTTCTCGACATCAATTTCAAGGTCACCGCCAAAATCAGCAATGTTAAGCAGCTCCTCGATATAGTCTGCGCCCCTGTCACCCTCCGTCGCAAGCATATCAATATCAGTCGTATAATCTTCGATGCTCACTTATCTACCTTCCTATGATGTAACAACTACTTGTCAGCTTATCATCTTGACAATGATTACAGTTATTTATGCTCTATTTTCCTCGCCTCTTTTTTGCCTTATTACGGGCCTGTTTACGGCGCTCCTGACGTCTTTTTTCTATCTCTTCAGGCGTTAACTGTACTGATGTGTTCTTGCGTTGCTTATGTCCTTTAGCTTCCTCTAGACGCTGAGCTCGTGTCTTCTTAGAAGGTTGAACTCTTTGCCCACTTCGTTGACCACCGCGTTGTTGTTGTTGAATCTGTGCTGCTTCTTCCATCTTGCGAGCAAAATATCCCTTTTTCTTTTTCTTCGCTTGCAAAGGTGGCCTGTCAATACCAAGTTCAATACGCTTATTCTTCACACGCGCATCCAGCTGTCGCCTCAACGACACGGCTTCGTGAATCTTATCGGCATCCTCATCGTTAATAAACGGATCTTTTTCGCCCAAACGCTCACGAGTTTTCCTGGCTTCTAGTGTGGATAACTGCTGAATTAATGCCTGTTTCCGCAGCGATCTAGCACTCTTAAACTTCGCAGATGCAGATAGTTTTGCTGGCTCACAATCATCTTGTTCAACTTTGGATTCAGCCTTCATAATAGCGCTCTTCGCACTATTGACATCATGTTCTTTTAAACCGAGTTCTTCGATACGTTCACGATAGTGTTCTTCGGCTGATGATTGAAAGACGTCAAGTTTTTTATGCGCTTTCATAAGGAACCGGTCATGAGCAGGTGAACCGACTGTTGGTGCCTTTTGCAAAATTACCATTTGTTGCACAGCTGTAAAGATATTGGTGATGAGCCAATATACCAGCACACCCATCTGAACAGCGAAGGAAAACATCAGCGTCATCACCGGACCCAAAAATGCCATCATACGCATCATTTTTGCGTTTTGGTCAGAGGCATTTTTCGGAAGATTCTTCACTGACAGCAGCCACATAGAAGAAAACATAATGATGGCGGTGATAACAGCAATACCGATGATAATGGCAATCCACGTTGTTTCGCCTTTTGCTGAAGCATCACTAAACGTTGTAGATAGCGGGATCCCAATAAATTCTGTCTTTTCAATTTCTTGAGCAACTGTTTGATCAATGGGCCCAATAGAATCGGCACCGTAACGCCCTCTTGCTATTTCAACCGTATTCAAAAGCACACGATACAGGGCAATGATGAAGGGCATTTGAATCAACAATGGCAAGCAGGAGGCAAGTGGGTTTACTCCATGCTCACGATACAGCTCCATAATCTGCTGATTCATTTGCTGTTGTGATACCTGATCTTTCCGCCCTTTATACTTGTCTTTAATCTCTTGCATCTTAGGCTGAATCTCTTGCATTGCACGCTGCGACCGTATTTGCTTGGCATACAATGGAATGATTGCGGAACGAACCACTAAAGTCAGACCAATAATTGCCAAAACCCATGCAAAGTTTGGCCCTTCTTTCATTCCGAAAAACACCAACAGATCATGAAGTCGCACCATAATCCAGGCAACCGCATAGTTAAAGATATAGAGCATACGGTCATAAAAGCTCACGGCAAATAAACTCATCAATTTCTCCCTGATGGTAGGTGTGTTCGTTGCTTATGTGCACGATCTGAATTTCTTGCAAGTTGTTGTTCAATAATAATGAGCTGCTGTTCTTCATCAGCACTATCAAGTGCCTTCCAATAGTCACTTAGCTCTTGAGCATTCATTGAATAATGTGGCGCTGGCTTCCACTGACCTTTCAACGGTACATAGTCGATACCACCCATTGACCACGGATGGCACCGACACAGCCGATAAGTAGAAAGGATAAGGCCCTTGATGGCACCATGAGTACTTACCGCTTCAAGGCCATAGGTGGAACATGTTGGATAGAACTTGCATTTTGGCTGCGATAAACCAGAAATATATTTCCTATATGCCTTGATGGTGCCAAGAACAAGCCATGACAATGGTGATTTCATAGTCGCGACCTCGTTGCCTTAAAAAGACTTTTATCAAATTTGGCTTGAGCAGAATAAAAAGCGGAATAAAACAATGATTCAAGGTCGCTACTGCTGACATTACGGGCATCTGAGTAAACGCGAACTACAAAATAATCAGAGGGCCTCACCTTCTGAGTATCTATTGCGCGCGCAACAATATGTCGCAACTGTCGTTTTACTCGATTACGCGAAACCGCTAAATGAAGCGCTTTTTTTGGTACAACAAAACCAACTAAGCCATGATCCTCGGCATCATTTCGCCGACAATAATGAACTCCTAAATACTCTTTACGTGCGTAGGCACCGTGGCGAAAGACCTGGCGAAAATCGTGTGGAAGCTTCATCCTCCACTGCCGGGCAATCACCTTATGCAGATACTTTGGAGCGGCCTTTACGGCGCCTGTTAGCCAAGATTGCACGTCCAGCACGGGTGCGCATCCTCAAACGAAAACCATGCTTTTTAGCACGCCTGCGGTTATTGGGTTGAAAAGTCCTTTTAGTCACTGTCATTCTCCTGCGTATATAAGCTTAATAAATGGCATTACTGAAACTCTCATTACCTTAACGGTCTGCGGCCTTAAAATCAATTAGAGAAGTCACTTTGTGGTCGAAGTATCATCTACTTTTATTCACAATCCAAGAAAAGTTCGACTTGTGAGATTTTTCCACAACAAAATAAAATGTGTATTAATTACTAAACTACATCGGTGTAAGATGTGGAAACAAAGAAACACATTTTCTATTTATTTGCCTCTTTGACGTTATCAGCCTCTATATACCCACGCTCGTTAGTTATCCACAGACTTATTCACAAACTGTGGAAAACAGGTGGATGAATAGTGAATAACTCTCACGGGCTCTTTCTGCGGCTTTTGTGTATCCACAATCTTTGATTACCATGAGGAGTAATGTTGTGGCAATGGACAGAAAGGCTCGGATCGAATGGACTTACGAGATGCTTGGGACCAGACGGTTCGCGAACTTAGTCAAGCCGAAATTCTTACTCAGGGAAATATTGCTTTTTTGAAGATGTGCCATTTTGTCAGCGAATACAATGGCATTGCGCTTGTTGCGGTTCCCAATCAGCTTACCAAAAAACAGCTTGATACCAGGTGCCAACCCACTATTGATACGACGCTCAGTCGTATCTATGGTAATTCCACTTCTGTTCAATTTTTGATTGATTCTTCAATGGATAAATCACTTGAAGAAGAACAGGAAGTCGCTCTTATCGACGAACTTGCTGCATCTTTAGAAGGCGAAGCACCTGTTCCCGTTGTTGAAGAAGAAAATAACGAACTTGCCACTGTCACACCAGTTCCTGTTGCACATTCACTACGCACCGCCGCGGAGTCATCGGAAAAGATTCAAACAAATCTTAATCCCCTTTACACATTTGACACCTGGGTGATTGGTTCGTCAAATAGATTTGCTCATGCTGCAGCTATTGCCGTTGCTGAAATGCCTGCAACAAGTTACAACCCACTGTTTATTTATGGTGATTCAGGTTTAGGTAAAACCCATCTACTTCACGCTATTGGCCACTATTCTATGAAACTGTTTCCAAAAATTAAGGTGAAATACGTAAATTCAGAAGAGTTTACTAATGATTTCATTAACTCTATTCGCTCTGGTAAATCTCTTGATTTTAAACAGCGCTACCGCAAAGTTGATGTCTTGCTAATTGATGATATCCAGTTTTTACAGGGAAAAGAACAAACTATTGAAGAATTTTTTCATACCTTTAACACTTTGCACAACGATCAAAAACAAGTTGTAATTACGTCAGATTTGCCTCCTAAAAAGCTTGGGGGATTCGAAGACCGCCTACGTTCACGCTTTGAGTGGGGTCTTCTTACCGATATTCAGCCTCCTGACCTAGAAACGCGGATAGCAATTTTACGTAATCGTTCACGTCAAGAAAACCTTAATATTCCCGATGAAATCCTGGAATATATCGCTGAACATTTCGCAACGAATATCAGGGAATTAGAGGGAGCACTTGCCCGTATTGCTATTGCATCATCATTCCAAGACACCGCAACTGCCCAACCAATGTCTTTAGAGTTTGCACAAGAAACATTGAAAGATATTATTTCGGATCCACAAGACCACGAAATTACGCCCTCTTTAATCAAAACACAGGCCGCAAACTATTTTGATGTCACTATTGCTCAATTATGTTCTGCTGATCGCTCTAAAGCCATCACCGAGGCACGCCAAATTACGATGTACCTCTGCAGAGAACTTACCAATTTATCGTTACCAAAGATTGGTGACGAATTTGGAGGACGTGACCATACCACTGTGATGTATGCAAATAAAAAGATTTCAGAACGCATGAAAGAACAGCCTTCAGTGTTTCATGATGTTACTGAGCTTACTAACCATATTCGCCAGGCGGCACGCCAACGAAACTAACAGAACGTATGCACGTTACAAACACAAAAACTATCAATAATAATTATTATTGATCCAAGTAAAAGACTAGATAAAAACAATTATCCACAGATCTGAATAACTTTTGTGAAAATATGTGATCAATACTTAAATTTGTGTGGATATATAACACACAACTGGGGAAAGAATTATTTCGAATTTATTATTCACATGTTATACACATACTGCACTGATATTATCCACATACCTTTGCACATGCGTGTAAGAGCTTGATAAGGACTTTTGTTGTATATTCACACAATTCACATGACTTATGAATACTTATATTTTTATAGATCTCTTCATGAACTGTTTTACAATGGATTTCATTGGCAAGATATGCCATGCTGGTGTCACCTTAAAGGAAAAGGAGGAAAACTGAGATGAATCAGTCTTCAGATCGACCGTCATCGCGAATTCCTCAGTTATCACAACGATCCGATAAAAAGAAATCACGTAAACGTTCCCAAAAAGCACAGGGTCGCCCACAATCTACACCAGCGTCAACAAAAAAGAAGAAAACGACTCAAAGTAAAAAGAAGCATTCACAACTTTTTATCTGGACACGACGTATCTTTACAACATTTTTTTCACTACTCTTGCTTGCTGTCATTGCAGCTTCAGCACTATTTTTATATGCCTATTGGAAAGTTGAAGTTCCCAGTCCCAATAAAGTTGCTCAAGCCCAAATAACTACCGTCTACTATGCCGACGGCAAAACAGAGATGGGAACATTTGCGGAAAGAAACCGCAAAATTGTTGATGTATCTCAGCTTCCCAAACATATTGGTTACGCTGTTGTAGCTTCTGAAGATCGAACATTTTGGCAAAATAACGGTGTCGATTTCAAAGGCATTATTCGTGCCCTATGGAACAATGTACAAGGAAAACCGCTTCAAGGTGCATCAACACTGTCGCAGCAATACATTGAAAACTACTATGTAGGATCAACACGTTCGTATGTTGGAAAGTTCAAAGAAACAATTTTGGCACTCAAAATTAATCGTCAGCAAAGTAAAGAAGAAATCTTAGAAAACTATCTTAATACAATTTATTTTGGTCGTGGAGCCTACGGTATTGAAGCTGCAGCTCAGGCGTATTTTGATAAGCCAGCATCAAAACTAGATGTCAGTGAATCTGCCCTTTTGGCGGGCATTATTCCAGCACCGTCACTATGGGATCCCCAAATCAATAAAGATAAAGCACATATGCGCTGGAAGCGTGTCATTGACCATATGGTAGCTGATGGTTGGTTAAAGAAATCTGATGCTAAAAAAATTCAATTCCCCGAAGTCATAGAAAAGAAACAACAATCATCATCATTTGTTGGAACCAAGGGATACATTTTGCAACATGTTCGCAGTGAACTACAGGCTAGAGCTGGTTATTCACTCGAAGACATTGATACTCTTGGGTTAAAAATTGTGACAACAATTCAACCCGACATTCAAAAAAAGATGGAAGAATCAGTTGCCATATTGCCCGATTCAAAACCACAGAATTTACGTGTAGGTATGTCGGCTATTACACCGCAAACTGGCGAAATTGTTGCCGAATATGGTGGTGAAGATTATTTGAAGATCCAGTCTTCAGCGGTGACACAAGATATAGCAATGGCTGGTTCAACATTTAAGCCCTTCACCCTTGTTGCAGCACTCGAACAGGGAATAGATTTGGATACCGTTGTTTCTGGATCTGCAAATATGCAGGTTAATGGTGAAACAATTTGGAATTATGGACACGTAGGCTTTGGAAATATCAATTTGATTCAGGCTACAAAGAATTCAGTGAACACGGCCTTTGTACGTCTAAATGAAAAAGTTGGACCCGAAGCTGCGCGATTAGCTGCTATCAGAGCTGGATTTCCCGAAGACACAGCGGGACTTAATAACGAACTATTGAATACTTTGGGAACGTGTTCACCACATAACCTCAATCTCACAGAGGCATATGCAACATTTGCCAATGAGGGGGTTCATGTCAAAGCACATGTTGTTTCACAAGTAACAGATCTCAAAGGAAAAGTGTTGTATAAAGCTGATACGAAAGGATCACGTGTTTTTCAATCCAGTGTGATTGCGCAGCTAGATAAAGCGCTTCAAGAAGTAGCAAATGGTGGCACCGGCAAGAAAGCTGCCGCAGTTAAGCGTCCCGTAGCACTTAAAACGGGGTCATCAAACGATAACCGTTCAGCTCAGGTTGCAGGATATATTCCGCAATTGGCAGTAAGTGTATCACTGTACCAGGTTGGAAAAGATGGTGGGGAAGAATCAATTACACCTTTTGGCGGTGTCGATGAGGTCACCGGTGGTACGTGGCCAACGCAGATTTGGACCGAGTTTATGAAGTCTGCAACTGTTGATATGGAAATTCAGAAGTTTCCTGAACCTTCAAAGGCATTGACAAAACAAAAACCTGAATATAAGATTCCTTCCTATGAAACGGCCCCACCTTTGCCAAAACCAAAAGAAACACGTTATGACGTTGTAATACCTCGAATTTCACAGCAACCAGAGCCAAGTCAGTCACCAGATAATAATCAAAGACAAGAACAACCTCAACAAGATAATTCGCATGATCAACCACAAAATACTGAGCCAGCTGAACAACCACAAACTGGATAGTACGGTAAAGTCAACAGCACCATAAATTGTGATTTTGAAAATATATTGTTATCGAAGTTTACGTGGAATATCTGATAGGTTAGGCTTGAATGTGATGTTGAAACTTTCATAGCGTCAACATCGGGCATATCCCTCCTGTCGTGGAAATTCCGCGACCGTTGAGACCAGAGGAGGTTGGGAATGCGTAAATATGAACTCATGATCATTTTAAGTCCTGAGGTCGATGAACGCACAGTTGAACCATCGTTGGAAAAGTTTTTGCAACTGATTAAGGACGATGGCGGCAGTGTTGATAATGTCGATGTATGGGGAAAAAGGCGTTTTGCCTATCCCATTAACAAGTTCAGTGAAGGCATCTACGTTGTTGTAAATATGACAACAACACCTGAAGTCTCGGCTGAATTGGATCGCCAATTATCATTGAATGAAACAATCATGCGCACCAAACTTTTGCGCGTGTGAAAAAAGAGCTTGTAGTTCAAAGGAGACATTCATGGCAGGCGAAACCACAGTAACAGTTATTGGAAACGTTGTTGAAGACCCAGATATGAGGTTTTTACCCAACGGGACAGCTGTTCTTACACTCAAAGTTATTTCTAACTCGCGGTTTTATAACAAAAATAGCGGACAATGGGAAGAAGGAAATACTTTCGTTGTTCACTGCGATGTGTGGAGGCAGCAGGCCGACAATGTGGTGGAGTCCGTGAAAAAGGGAACTCGTGTGATTGTGCAAGGCAATCTTGCAGTTCGTCGCTTTGACACAAAAGATGGTGGTACAGGAACTGTTGTTGAGTTAAAACAGGCAGAAGTTGGTGTATCACTGCGCTTTGCAAAAGCTCAAGTTGAAAAAGTTCGCAGTGCAGGATCATCCTACGGTGGCCAAAGTGGCCCCCAAGATGGATTTGGAGGATCCTCGCAAGGTGGGCACGACGGATTTGGCGGCGGCCAACCATCGCAAGGATATGGTGGTCCGCAAGGTGGATCAGCTGACGATGCGTGGTCAGCACAGGCAAATTCATCATTTGATGAAGCCCCGCCGTTCTAAATCGACGTTATATCAGCGTTTATCATTAACAGGGGACACAGTCCCTTGAACCTTAAGGAGACTACTATGGCGAAGCAGGTACTTCGCACCAATAAGCCGATTAAGAAAAAGGCTAACCCGTTGAAGTCAATGTCTATTGATGACATCGACTACAAAGACACAGCGTTTTTACGCAAATTTATTTCAGATCGCGGCAAGATTCGTGCACGTCGCGTCACCGGTGTTTCTGTACAGCAACAGCGCGCTATTGCTAAAGCTGTCAAAAATGCTCGTGAAATGGCCTTGCTGCCCTATTCCAGTTCAGGCCGCTAAAGGGGGGACACCAATGAAAAATACGAAAATTATTTTAACTGCAGATGTTCCTCAGCTTGGTTCCAGCGGTGACGTTGTTACTGTAAAGGCTGGTTATGCACGCAACCTACTGTTGCCACGCAAACTGGCAGAACGCTGGTCACCTAAAGCTCAGCGTCAAATCGATCAGATGTTGGCAGCGCGTCGCCGACGCGAAATCGCTTCAGCTGAAGATGCACGCGCCGTTCGCGATGCCATTGAAGAAGGTGGCAACATCGAAGTTTTCAAGCGTGCCAGCGACAATGGTTCACTCTTTGGTTCGGTATCGACGCGCGAAATCGCCGAAGCCATTTATGAACAGCTGCATCAAACAGTTGATCGTCGCAAAATCCAGATTACTCAGCCACTCAAAGCAGTGGGAACCTACACAGTGAGTGTGACACTGCATGAAGATGTGAGTGTTGAGGTAAAAGTTGACGTGAAACCGCAAAAATAGTTGATATGACACAAGCTACATAACCTAAGTTGTTATGTTTGCTTATAAAATATCGACTATCATGCAATCAGTTTTTATAAGAGGGCGAAGTTCTTCCTTCCTTGATAGTAGGGGAGCGGAAACTTCGCCCTCTTATATTTTATTTTCAGCCTTGATAATCCATTCATCGCTTCGTGCGCGAAGAACGAGGGTTATAAGTCGTACCCCCATAAATACGCATCCATAGCCGCACCACAGTAAGACCAAACCAAGGGCACCACCGCCAAAGAGATAACGCATACTAAAAGCCACGGGCAGATATATTAGTGGAACGATTAACTGAGAAAATGCTAAATACCGTACGTCACCTGCACCAATAAGAATACCATCATACATAAAGACGGCACCTGATAGTGGCAGCCATACAGCACAGGCAATAAGACCTATCCAGGCTGTGTCAAGTACGGCTGCGTCGGTGGTAAAAAGGTGGGGGAGCACTGCGGAAAGGGACACGAGAATAAGCATCAATGCGGCGCCACTAATTGTTCCCCAAAAGATGCATCGAGAAATCACCGAACGAACTTTTTGTCTGTCACCTGCGCCAATAGCATTGGCGATAAGGGCTTGTGCGGCAATAGCTAAAGCATCCATTGAGAACACAGTAAAGAAATAGATTGAGCGAACAATTTGGTGTGCGCCAAGAATATGCTTACCCATTGAAATAGCAATCCATACGGTTGTCATGACACCAAGTTGAAGGCTTAATGTTCGGATAACAAGGGGAGCTCCCTGAAGGCCAGAATGAATAATCTGACGCAAAATCGGTCGGATAGGAACACTGTAATGATAGGCCGCTTTTGCAATAAAGCTAAAGAGGACGATAGACATAAAGGCTTGAGCAATTACTGTGCCAAGACCTGCCCCAGCAACACCAAGATGAAGTCCGTAAATGAAAAATGCGTTAAGAGGAATATTAGCAAATGTACCGATAGTGGAAACAATAAAAGGTATTTGTGTATTCATAAGGCCGCGCATAGCACCATTGGCACTTAAAAAAACCAGCATAAACACAAGTCCTGGTGATGAATAGTGAAGATAAATAATAGATTGTTGGGCAACGTCACCTTTTGCGCCCATAATACGTGTTAATGAAGGAGCAAAATACCACACAGCAATGCTTAGAACAACACCAATGGATGCTGCCATCCACATTCCTTGAATACCGCAGCCAATGGCACCTGCACGATCACCCATTCCTAAACGTTTTCCAGCGACTGAAGTGGTGGTGTATTGAACAAAGATACACATACCTACAACAAAGTTAAGAATGGCAGATCCTGTTCCTAAACCACCCAGTTCAGCCGTGCCAACGTGACCGATCATTGCTGAATCAGCCATTGTAAGTAATGGTTCTGCTATGAGTGTTCCAAGAACAGGGAGGGCAAGCGCAAAGATTTGACGGTCAATGACACCATTATTTTTGTGTGAGATAGTGCTGCGCTTCATAGGACGAAGAGTGCGTGCCATAATCTTCCACATTTTCTAGGTAATAGTTTATACACAGGATGTGAATAAGTCTGTGGATAAATAGTGTCAAAAAAAGGTTCACAGCTGTTAAAAAACATGATTGTTTTTTACTGCGATAAATTTTTGTATCATTTATCCACCGAAATAAACATGTTATTCACATGCTTTCCACATTTTATCCCCAAGTATGTAACTTGTCATGTTTGAGCTGCTAAAGCCTTCTTTGATACAGTGATTCAGATGAGTAATGATGACGATTTTGATCGAATACCGCCGCATGACCTTCAAGCTGAACAGGCAGTATTAGGTGCAATGATGATGTCGAAGGATGCCATTGCCGATGTGACAATGGAAATCCGTGATACCGACTATTATCGGCCTGCCCACGAAACTATTCACAATGCTGTGATCGATCTGTATGGTAAAGGTGAACCAGCCGATGCCCTGACAGTGGCCCACTTTTTGGAAATGAGTGGAGAACTTGAACGTATTGGCGGTGCGCCCTATTTACATTCCATCATCGCATC
Source organism: Actinomycetaceae bacterium (assembly GCA_030540715.1). Classification (GTDB taxonomy): domain Bacteria; phylum Actinomycetota; class Actinomycetes; order Actinomycetales; family Actinomycetaceae; genus JAUNVQ01. The sequence goes on from JAUNVQ010000006.1 coordinate 28,361, forward strand.
AGTACCCACGGCAGCAAACGCTGGCTACTATGCACGAATTGTGAAGGAAACTGCTCAACTTCGACGTTTAGTTGAAGCAGGCACACGTATTGTTCAACTTGGTTACGCTGCACAAGGTGGTGATGTTGACGCACTAGTAAATGCCGCTCAAACCGAGATCTTTACGCTTACTCAACGAAATGAATCCGAGGACTACGCGATTATTGGTGACCTTATTGACGAGGCCATCAGTGAAATGGAAGCCATTCAACAAGACAACGGAAAACTTCAAGGCGTTCCAACAGGTTTCACCGATCTTGATAATGTTACTCATGGTTTACACGGTGGTCAGATGATTATTGTGGCCGCTCGTCCAGCAATGGGTAAATCAACTTTCGCCTTAGATGTGTGTAGGGCTGCATCAGTAAAACACAGCGAAACATCAGTAATTTTTTCTTTAGAAATGTCACGTCAAGAAATTGTCATGCGCATGCTTTCGGCAGAAGCATCGGTTCCACTATCAAAAATGCGTGGTGGGCGAATGGATTCTGTGGAGTGGACTCGTGTAGCAAAAGCAGCGGCAGCTATTGACGAGGCACCACTCTTTATTGATGACTCACCCAATATGTCGCTGACAGAGATCCGCTCAAAGTGTCGACGACTGAAACAACAGCATAATCTGCGACTTGTTGTTGTTGACTATCTGCAGTTAATGTCATCAGGAAAAAGAGTGGAGTCGCGACAGCAGGAAGTTTCGGAGTTTTCAAGGGCATTGAAACTTTTAGCGAAAGAACTTGACGTTCCCGTTATTGCGGTAGCACAGCTTAACCGTGGGCCTGAACAGCGAACCGACCATAAGCCTATGTTGTCTGACCTGCGTGAATCAGGGTCATTGGAACAGGATGCTGACGTTGTATTGTTACTGAATCGTCCCAGTGCCTATAACGAAGAAGATCGCCCTGGTGAAGCTGATGTTATTATTGCGAAACATCGTAATGGTCCCACTGCAACGATTGCGCTATCATTTTTGGGACACTACGCACGTTTTGCCAATATGGCTCACGATAACTAAGGTAACCACTATGGCAGCACAGCTTGGCATTGCAACAGAAATTCCAATTCCACCACCGCCGAAAGGCTATAGATCACCGTGGAAACAACCAGTGAGTCAACAAGATAAGTCTGTATCTTCATCAATAAAAACTTCCGCTAAGAAGTCACGGCAACGTCGCCTGAAAAAGAAAAAAACTGTTCCGGATGCTGCCTGTCCTTTACGCCCTGGTGAGCCATGCACACTCTGTCAGGCATTTTGTAGCGGCCCCCATGATTGTCAAACAGTGAAACTTGTGATGGATGATCCACAGCTGCGTGCTCTTATGGTGGAAAAACGAAAAGAATATAATATGCATCATAAAAATGTGTCATACATCGAATAGCTCTTTTGTTACACGTGATAAGCTATGAGGCAAGAAATTGAAAGGACTCATTATGACTACTCCTGCAAAAGCCTATGTGGTCGCTGGTTCTGAATCTACTGGCGGTGCCGGATTCCAAGTTGATATAAAAACTTTTCAGCAACTAGGTGTTTACGGTATTGGAACCCTAACATGTATTGTGAACTTTGATCCTAATAATGGGTGGAACCATCGTTTCCATCCTATTGATCCCGCATTGGTGGCTGAACAAATGGAATCGGCAATGGCATGTCACGCATTGGACACCGTGAAGATCGGGATGCTGGGAACACCTGGTGTTATTGAGGCTGTTTCAGCATCGTTGAAACAACAGGAGTGGAAAAATATTGTTGTTGATCCTGTACTGATTTGTAAGGGGCAAGAACCTGGTGCGGCATTGGATACCGACAATGCACTACGTGAACATATTTTACCGTTAGCAACGGTTGTTACACCCAATGTATTTGAATCACAGGTGCTATCGGGAATGGACACTATCACTTGCGTTGACGACCTAGCAGAAGCTGCAAAGCGAATTGGTGAGCATGGTGTGAATTATGTTGTAGCCAAAGGTGGTGTTGAGATTCCTGGTAACGACGCTGTTGATGTGATTTGGGATGGTACACAGATTATTGAAACAAGACGTCCAAAGGTTGGCAACGAACGGGTTTCTGGTGCTGGCTGTACTTTGGCAGCAGCTATCACAGCTGAACTTGCCAAAGGCAATGATATTGTTTCAGCAGTTGAGACTGCACGTGATGTTGTTAGCCAGGGAATTGTTAAACGTGTGGAAGGGGCAACTCCCTTTGATACCGTATGGCAGGGTGCCATTGCTTCGAAGTAGTGAAGGGCAAAACGATGAAAAGATTAGCAGTAGTGCTGTTTCTTTCCTCGGTTGTAGTTTTGGGGTGTTCACAAGCTGATGCTAACCATCACACTCCAGAGGGCGCAGTGCGGCTTTTTATTGAAGGAATAGCACAAGAAGATGCCCGCCAAGTATGCGATTCACTGGCACCTGACACTCGCAAAGAATATGAAAAAGATACAAATAGTTGCGAGGAATTCATTAAAGCACACTGGAAGGTTCTTTCTGGCAATAAAACAGTGAAAGAAAAAAAGGAAATAGCGAAAAATTATGCCTATAAGGCAAAGAATAAGAAAGCCAATGATGCTGTTGTATTGATTTCCGGTGCGAAGAATACGAATGTTGAATGTCAGTGTACAAAAGTAGAAGGAAAATGGTATCTGAAAAATCCTTGCTAGGGTTCTTTTCGATGCTGCATACAATGATCACGTGTGTCACTTTATTATTTATTCGTATCTGATGCTCTTGGTTTCATACAGTACTGGTTCCCAAACATCGGTGCTTACTGACGGTTGTGACAAACACCAATAAAACCATTTTCACAAGGCTGATCGATCTTAATGAAGTCATTACTCTGTTCTATGTATGTACCCTAAAACTGTTCTAACTGCAATGATAGTAAATGGATGATATTATGACACAACTGTCATAACCTGAATGTATGACCGAAGTACGCATTCATGGTCGCGGTGGACAAGGCGTTGTTACCGCGGCAGATTTAATGGCATATGCGGCATTTATGGATGGGCATCACGCACAGGCCTTTCCATCATTTGGATCGGAACGCACTGGAGCGCCCGTTGTGAGTTATTGCCGTATCTCAGACACTGAAATTCGCACGCGTGAACCCGTGCTTGAACCAGATGTCGTTGTAGTTCAAGATCCCACACTTCTTCCAATTATGGATGTTTTTTCGGGTTTGCGCCCAGACGGCTATGCTCTGGTCAATTCATCAAAATCTGCTGACGAACTTGGTTTTCAAAACCTTGTTGACAAATATCCACAAGGTCATATTCTTACTATTCCAGCCTCTGATTTAGCGAAAGAACATCTGGGGCGGCCTCTTCCTAACGCAGTTCTACTTGGTGGCATTGCCGCATTGACGGGCCTGGTAAAACTCTCGTCAGTATCGAAAGCAATTTGTCATAAATTTAGCGGCACAGTTGGCGAAGGCAATGTGGCTGCAGCCGCGGCGGCCTATGAACTACTGACCGAAATGAAACAGGAGGCACGCCGTGCTTAAACAAATTGAAGGCTCACAAGCAATGGCACAGGCAATAGCTGCCTGTCGACCAGAACTCATTTCGGCCTATCCGATTTCGCCGCAAACTCATATCGTTGAAGCATTATCTGCACTGGTAAAAGAGGGCTCATTGCCAGGATGTGAATATGTGAATGTAGAAAGTGAATTCGCTGCGATGTCGGCCTGTATTGGCGGTTCAGTAGCAGGTTCACGCAGCTATACGGCAACAGCTTCGCAGGGACTGCTGTTTATGGTTGAAGCTGTCTATAACGCTTCGGGGATGGGTCTACCAATAGTGATGACTGTTGCCAATAGGGCAATCGGTGGACCAATCAACATTTGGAATGACCACTCTGATTCAATGTCTCAACGCGATTCTGGGTGGCTTCAGCTTTTTGCTGAAAATAATCAAGAAGCTGCAGACCTACATGTTCAGGCATTTCGCATTGCCGAAGAATTGTCGATACCCGTGATGGTGTGTATGGACGGATTTATTTTAACCCATGCTGTTGAACAGGTTGATGTTCCAGAAGTTGAGCAGGTTGACAAGTTCTTACCACCCTATGAACCCCGCCAATCCTTGGATCCCTCTGATCCAATGTCCATTGGTGCAATGGTTGGCCCCGAAGCATTTACCGAAGTCAAGTATTTGTCGCATCTTAAACAGCTACAGGCACTTGAGCTTATTCCACATGTTCAAAAAGAATTCGAGGCCGTTTTTGGCCGCCAATCAGGTGGGTTGTTAAAAACCTATCACTGTGATGATGCACAAACCATTATTGTGGCAATGGGATCCATTGTGGGAACGATTAAAGATGTTGTTGATGAACGTCGAGCCAAAGGCGATAAAATTGGTGTTATCTCGCTGGTATCGTTCCGACCATTCCCAGCTATAGCTATAGCAGAAGCGTTACGGGGAGCGACCCGCTTTATTTCAATAGAAAAAAATATTTCGTTGGGTGTTGGTGGAATAGTGTCATCACATTGCAGTGGTGCGTTAAGTCAGGCTGGCATATCGATAAAAGACTACGAAGTCATTGCTGGGCTTGGCGGGAGAAACATTACAAAACATTCTTTACATAAGATCATTGACCAGGCTGAAGCCGATCAACTAGCTCATTTAACCTTTATGGATTTGGATGAAGAACTAGTTGAGGGCGAACTGGAACGTGAACGACGTACCAGACGTTCAGGGCCGTTAGCCGAAAACGTCATGCATCATGCCCGAATGCGAACAAATGTTGCCATGGGAATTGATCAGCCGAAGGAGACACTTATCCGATGAAAACGCCGCTTCCTATTCCACGTACACGTGAAACCGCAATTCCTGCGCGCGAAAAAGTTAAATTTTATCAGGTTGGCTCCTACGCGGTGGGAAACCGTTTAGCTGATGAGCCCTATCGCTCCGTCCAGTCTGACCCCGACCGATTCAATTCGCTTACTTCAGGACATCGTGCCTGTCAGGGGTGTGGCGAAGCTCTAGGTGCACGCTACGCGCTTGATGCGGCGATGGAAGCCACGGATGGTGACATGGTAGTTGTTAATGCAACAGGATGCCTTGAGGTTTTTTCTACGCCCTACCCTGAAACATCGTGGACAATTCCATGGGTTCACTCCCTCTTCGGTAACGCTGCAGCAGTAGCTTCAGGTGTGGCTGCGGCATATAAGGCACAGGGGAAAAATACACGTGTAATTGCGCAGGGCGGTGATGGCGGTACTGTTGACATTGGTATGGGCTGCGTGTCGGGAATGTTTGATCGCAATGACGATGTCCTCTTTATTTGTTATGACAATGAAGCCTATATGAATACAGGTGTACAACGTTCCGGTGCCACACCTCCTACCGCACGTACCGCCACCACGCAGCCGGTTGGCCCCGAACCTGGAAATATCTTTGGCCAGGGTAAAGATATGGCCCGCATTGCGATGGCTCACGAGATTCCCTATGTTGCCACGGCAACGGTAGCCGATTTGCGCGACCTTGAATATAAGGTGAAAAAGGCGATGCAGTTTCACGGTTCACGATATATTCACGTGTTGGTTCCCTGCCCACTTGGGTGGGGTTCGGCCTCAAATAAGACTATCCATATTGCACGTATGGCAACACAGTCTGGAATTTTTCCGGTTTACGAGGCCGTTGCTGGGGAAGTATCGTCGGTGATGAAGATTAGGCGCCCTGTTCCAGTGACAGAATATTTGAAATTGCAGCGACGTTTTGCTCACCTGTTTAAGCCAACACCCAATGAAGAAGTGATTGGGCGTCTTCAAGCCATCGCAGACCGCAATATTCGCCGTTACGGCCTCATAGATGCCAAGGCGTTGGATGAAGACGAACTTGAACGTATTCTCCATGTTGACGAAGATCCTGAAGGTCGCTTTGAACAGTCAAAACCATCAAAAATTCGCTATAGTGATGACGTCGTGAAAGCAACGAAAGCATCTCAAGCGGCAAAAGATGCCACCGCAGAGGTGGAAAAGACTGTACTCCCGCAGACTCCGCCTGATGCTACCGATACCAATTCAGTTCGCACAGAGGAAACTTCACGCTCGGCAATGACACCTGAATCTGCACGCGGTTTTGAGTCAGACCAGCAGGTACAGGCCAAAATAGCGGCCGGTGGATCCGGCGTCAGTGCAGGCGAGGGCACACAGGGTGATCCATGTGAACCCAGTAGTAAATACGATAAACCCGGTAGTGCGAAGGAGACAAAACAATGACCAACACGGAAATTCCCCCAACAACATCGTCTGAGGTGAGCACCAAACAGGATGATATTCCGTTTGCAATTTCGTTGGCAGTTGGTTCATCACTTGCCAACGAAACGGGTTCATGGCGTACAGAACGCCCAATTTATGTTGACTTATTGCCCCCGTGCAATGCGGCTTGCCCGGCAGGCGAGAATATTCAGCAGTGGCTTTACCACGCCGAAGAAGGAAATTACGAAGCGGCGTGGCGTGAAATTATGGTGAATAACCCTTTGCCAGCCACGATGGGCCGCGTATGTTATCATCCTTGTCAGGTTGCCTGTAACCGAGCGCAGGTTGATGAAGCCGTTGGTATCAATGCAACTGAACGCTTCTTAGGCGATAAGGCCCTTAAAGAGGGGTGGACAGTCGATGTTAATGCACCCGAATCAGGTAAAACAGTGCTGGTTGTTGGTGCAGGTCCTTCCGGTTTGTCAGCGGCCTACCACCTTCGACGTTTAGGCCACAGTGTTGTTGTACGTGATGCGGGGCCACTTCCCGGTGGAATGATGCGCTTTGGCATTCCCTCTTACCGCCTTCCCAGAGATATTCTGGATGGTGAAGTTCAACGTATTGAAGATATGGGCGTGAAGTTTGAATACAACACCAAAGTAGACAATGTAGAAGACGTTATCAAAGATTTTGATGCCGTGTTTTTGGCTGTTGGTGCCCACATTGGCAAAAGAGCGTACATTCCTGCTGGTGAATCTGCAAAGATCATGGATGCGGTATCGTTGCTATCCGATATTGAAACAGGCGAAAAACCGATGCTTGGACGACGCGTTGTGGTCTACGGTGGTGGTAATACTGCTATTGACGCAGCAAGAACTGTGAAACGTATGGGTGCTGAGCCAATCATTGTTTACCGTCGAACCCGTGATCGTATGCCAGCTCATGATAGTGAAGTCACTGAAGCTGAAGAAGAAGGCATTATGATGCGGTGGCTTTCCACAATCAAACATGTTGATAGTGGAACAATGAAAATTGAGAAAATGGAGCTTGATGATCATGGTTTCCCGCAACCCACTGGTGAATATGAGGAGCTGGGTGCGGATTCCCTGGTGATGGCACTTGGTCAAGATGCCGACTTATCGTTGATTGAAAATGCTAAAGGTATTGACATTGATGACGGTGTGGTTCAAGTTAATTCGCAGATGATGACTGGTATCGATGGAGTCTTCGCCGGTGGTGATATGGTTCCATCAGAGCGCACGGTAACCGTTGCTATTGGCCACGGTAAAAAGGCAGCCAGATATATTGACGCATATTTGCGCGGTAGCCAATATCAGCCATCTGCTAAGCATCCTGAAGCTACATTTGATCGTATGACACCGTGGTATTACGCGGATGCTCCACATCAGGTGCGTGAACGTTTAGAAGGTGCCAGACGTGCATCAACATTCGATGAAGTTGTTAAGGGTCTTGACGAAGAATCGGCACTGTTTGAGGCTAGACGCTGTATGAGTTGTGGCAATTGCTTTGGGTGTGACAACTGTTTTGGTGTGTGTCCCGATAATGCCGTGTTAAAGATTCAGCCTGGCGAATACGAGTTTAAATATGACTACTGCAAAGGATGCGGTATTTGCGCTGAAGAATGTCCATGCGGTGCAATATCGATGGTACCCGAAGACGTCTAGTAGAAGAAGATGACGCGATTTTTTGACGAAAACTAGGCTTTGCGTGCCCGTCGGCGCACCACAATACCCCAGATGGAAAACACGATGCCAGTAACAAAAATAATGGCGGTTCCTCCAAAAATAAAGATGCGTTTCAACGTCATATATGTTGGTGCAACCGAGGCTTTATCGCCTACATTAACCACGGTTGGAACAACGTGTTCGCCTTGTGATGTTTGGCAGATGATTGTGTAGTCCGCGTTTTCATCAGCATGAAAAACAGCAACATTTTCGGAGCTATTGGCTGCTTCATTATCCAGAAGATACGGCTGACTATTTTTTGCGACTGCACAGGATTTCAACGTTTCTTTCTTCGTAGGTAAAACACCAACCCAGTTGCCTTTTTTCAGCGTAACAATACCTTCACGGCTCACGGCAGTGGGTTCATAGTTCAGCGACATCATCGATGCAATCATTCCAAAAAAGAAAAGCGGTGTTAAGACAAAAAGAGATATGAGTCCCAAAGAAATAAGGAAAGTAGGGTGCAGTGAAGTCTTTTTACGCGGTTGATTACTGTCCATTCTTCCTTGCTCCTTTAATGGTGAATTACCTATTTGTTAATATAGCACAGACGTGTTTTTATATTTTTCCCCTGCGCATGTAAAGCAAATCATGATGGGGTTTAGGTCGTGACTTTCTTAGCTCTTTGGCTTAGACTAATGAGTTAGGAAGGCCTGAATATTATGTCTCTATCATCAACTAAAAAAGGACAAGATGCCATTACTATAGGTATCTTTACCGCACTCTATCTTGTAATTGCAGCAGCAGGAATGGCGGGACTTATTTTTGGTCCCGTTGCAATGACTGTAACAGTGGTAGCTGTTGCATTGATAAATGGCATCACGTTTATGATGTTTGTGTCACGAGTATATTCCGCATACGCCATTTTCATTATGGGTGTAGTGATGGCGCTGCTGATGCTTGCTCACGGATGGACAACAGCTCTTGCGTTACTTGTATCATCGGGGGTGTCTACATTATGTATTCTTCGCCCGCGTGACCCTGACGCCAATAAAAGACCACTGGTTAAACGTCGTTCAAAGGTGTCGTTGGTGGTTGCATATGCCGTGTTTAATCTGTGGTATATTGGCCCTATTTTGCCAATATATTTATGGCAAGACAGTAAAAACCCAGCTATGCTGGCATTTTATACACCCACAACAATGGCGATCACAGAAGTCCTTACTTTCATTTTTTCACTCATTGGTGCGTGGTTGGGTATCAGACTGCGGAAACGTCACTTTGAGCGTGCGGGATTAGCATAACAGGGCGAAGCGGCGGAACAGTACTATGACACAGCACTACGGGGTAACACACTGATGAAGTCAAGCTATTATCACCGTGGCTTAGGAGCTCTTGATCCGCGCACAAAACTATTGTTACTGATTGCCACTAATGTCGTTGCGCTCACTCATGGAACAACAACGATGCTGCTGGTGGTGGCTGTTGTTTCAATGATATGTGTAGCATCCATTGGTGCTTACCGATACCTTGGAGGGTATCTGGTGGTGATGTTTGCATGTTTTGTGGGGTTACAAAGCTGGGATTGGTGGCCGCATACCATCACGCGAACCATCTATACGGGCAGTTATTTTGTGATTCGATATTCAGTGATTGTCAATATGCTGGTTTTCCTATTTCGTTCAACATCATCATCACATTTTGTTGCAGCAGCAAAGGCCGCACATTTACCAACTCATACTGTTTTATCTCTGTCGGTTGTTTTTCGATTCTTTCCAACAGTTGCTGCTGATTTTCGTGCGATCCGTGAGGCAATGATGCTGCGTGGTGTACTTCAAGGGCCACTTACGGCGCTGATACACCCTGTAAGAACAACGACTTACGTGATGGTGCCCTTGATGACATCAACATTGAAAGCAGGAGATGAATTAACGGCAGCTGCATTAACCCGAGGTATTGGGGGAACAACACAACCAACGTCACTGTTACAGTTAAAAGCTACAGCAATTGATTACGCCATTATTGTGCTCTCACTGACAATAGTGATAATTTTCGTCCTCGAAAAAATATATATGTAAAGCTTTGATGCCGGTAAATGAGGCTATCTTCTACCAGAAGGTTTGCAGTCTGTAGTAACATCTGGGCCAGAGAATATGTGTTCTAGTGATGTGGTTTTATGATGGCGGATCGCTTATGTTAATTCACTAAGAAAGTACTAACTGTATGAAAAAGAAGAGCAACCTAGCCGGTAGCTTTGGAATTGGGATGAGGATGTTTTTCTTCCCAGCGTTTTAACATGCGTGAACCCCACGATGACTGTGCCTCACGCTGTTCAATAGCATGGGTTTGTTGCAGATATACCAGGCGAATAAGATCTTCTTGTGAGATCCAGCCAACTAATTCGCCCTCATGTAAAACGGGAACTGCCTGAAGTGGAGAATCAAGAACTGTACGCAGAATTCGTGATGGCAAAAAACTGTCGCGCACATGTGTTTTATCAAGTTTCAATTCTGATAGTGGAGTGTAAGGTGAAAGGCCCCGTTGCTGCGCTCGAGCAATCATCAGGGGTGATACACACCCAACAAAGAGGGGATGTTCTTCATCGCGCACAATGGGGGCCGCTGGCGAGTGTGAGGTACGCATAATTGCAGCAGCTTCAGAAATGGTTGTGTCCTGCGATAATACCAGTGGTGGTTCGCTCATAAACTGCTTTGCGGTACGCGAAGCCATGAGTGTTGAATAAACGGGGTCGTCCAGGTTTGCACCACGGCGAGCTAATTTTTCAGTGAAAATTGTTTTGCGTGACAAGAAGCGCGACACAACAGTGGCAAAAGCAGTGGCAAGCATCAGAGGCAAAATCAGGCTGTATTGACCAGTCATCTCAACAATAATGAGGACAGCTGATAGGGGAAGGCGTGCGGCTCCAGCAAAACCAGCACCCATACCAATCACACCGTAAGTTGCAATGGATGTTGACGAGATTGGTGTAACTAGTGTTCCGATAAATGCGCCGAGGCAGGCCCCATTAAAAAGGGAGGGAGCGAATACGCCACCTGAACCACCAAAACCGATGGTCAAAGAAGTCATAATAATACGTCCAGCCAGCAAATATACTAAAAACCACAACGAGTAGTTGCCGTTAAGGACATTTAATTGAATAGGGTAGCCTAGGCCATACATGTAAGGAAAAACCAGCAGCATTGGCCCAAGAATGCAGGCACCTACAATAGGTTTAGCCCAGGTGGGGCCACGATAAAAACGTGCATACAGATCGCTAAAACCAAACATCGTTTTTGAAAAGAGTACACCGATAAGGCCTGCAATAATCCCGATAAGGGCAACCCACACCATATCGCTTGTAGCTGCTACCGCAAGGTCACTTGGAATTGAGAGGATGATTCTGTCGCCTAAAAGAATTTTTGCGGTGACCGCAGAGGATACTGAGCAGATAACAACAAGACCAATTGTTTGAGTATTGACGGTGACCAATATGGCTTCAAGAGCAAAAACAGTTCCTGAAAGTGGTGCGTTGTATGTAGCGGCAACGCCGGCTCCTGCACCACATCCAGCCATTACAATCATTGTATTGCGTGGAAGTCGAAGTATTTGGGCAATCCATGAACCAATGGAGGCTCCTGTTTGAACAACGGGACCTTCACGTCCAACAGACCCTCCACCCCCAAGGGTAAGCGAAGAGCAAATGATTTTGACGATAGCAATATGCCCGCCGATACGACCACCTTGACGGCGAACTGCTAACATCACCTCGGGGATCCCCGACCCACGTGCTTCTTCGCCCCAGCGTGCAAGAATAGGCCCGTATATCAGGGCCGAGATAATCGGAGTAAAAATAACAAACCACCAGCCTACCGGTAAATAGCCGTGACCTTCATAAATGTGGGCAGTATAGTCAGGATGCCCCGTCATTATCCAAGTCCATCCTGCCACCAGATAATGAAAAAGTACGCAGACAAATCCGGCAGCAATACCGATAACAATGGCGATAAGTACCAGTATTGAACGCCGATAAGAGACGACATGATTGACCCATTCGGCAAAGGTGTGGTGTTGACTGGAGGAACCAGAAAATGGGTGACGTAACCGCTGTGGCAAATAAGTGCGGCTATGTTTGGTGGAGCCTGACTGTTTGACAGTATTACGATTGTTGGCTGTGGTGCGGGGTTGGTTGGCTGCGGTGCGGCCGCTGTTAGCCTGCGGGTGAGAAGCAGTGTGATTGCCCTCATTACTGGAATGCAGCGAGGGCTTTTTTGGGGAAGAAGCCGAGTTATCCAACACCCCTTTAGTCTAAAACACAAAGGTGGGGTGCGTATAGGAAGTTTGGCATAAATTCCAGCACATCCTATCTGGAGCGGTGTAAGTCCCCGGCACAGCTCAATTCCATGTGAAGCTGCTAAAAGGGGTGTAGCGTTGAAGGGGTGCTATACGGCACGTGGCAGGATAGCTCAACAGAGCATTTCTGGCTGGGAGTCGCCCTGCAGTGCTGATAGCGTGTTGGCGCAGCATCGGTGATAAGTGTGCCCAAGGTATCTTCTGCGGATACGAGGGCGCAAAGTGCTACGCTATCGCGTAAGCTACATATTATGAAGAAGCCACTTGTTATCTCCATTGTTTTGCTTGTCACTGTGGTGTTTGGTTCGCTTATTATTGACCGGGTTGTTTATTCAATGACTATGACAAAAATTGAGAACCGTTTGGAGGCTCGCGGTGACATTGCAAACCCCCAAGTTGAGGTTCACGGTGGGTCATTTTTATTGCAAACATCCGCAGGAATATATCATGACCTGCATTTTCATGCATCACGTTTTCGTACATCACTTGACGACATTCTTGTTGAGTTTCAAGGTGTTGATATCACCGTGGAACAGCTACACCGACTGAGTAAAACAAAAAATCGTGCTGAAAATGCGACCATTAAAGGCAAGCTCACAATGGAGTCTGTTCAACGAATTGTTGATGCGAAGAGCCCTGTTGCATTGACGATGGGGGCGTCTGATGGGCGGATTGTGGCTTCTGCAAAAATTTTTCATATCCCTGTGAGTGTCGCCTTTCATGTAGAGGTTGTTCACGGTGAAAATCCGCCAGCAGTTACTATTAGCCCCAACGAGCTTTGGGCGGGTTCACAAGACACAAAAATAGTGGGATGGAAAAAATGGCTTGACTCTTTGCCATCCTATACTGTGAGGTTTGAGCATATGCCCGTCAAGACTCATGCTCAGATCACCAAGATTGATGCGCTGGGTATAGATTTGACTATCCATGCGGATCAAATCGTGTTTGAGAACGGTGACACGCTTACCCTTAGCGATCATTAGGAAACATATTGTTCAACTCACAGGTGTTCCCATAACACTGCTGAGATTTTGCTGTCACTGCTTGCATACTTTACTGCACATCCAACATTGAGGATTTTATTGTATGTACACCCTGTCACCTTCACCTCCAACGATCCGAGCGAGAAAATAGGGTGAATTGTCATTATTTTTAGAGGGCGAAAAGTGCGTATTATGAAAGGTGAGAAGCAAAAAAAGTGAGATTCGTACTAAAGTCCTATTTTTAGTAGCCATCCGCTGTTGATTTAGGACTACACTAGAACTTGTCTAGCTTGTTCAACACAATTTTATTTAAGGAGAGCATGTGCTAATCGGCGTTCCAAAGGAGCCCCAATCAACTGACGTTCAGTTAGTAGCTGCAACTCCTGATACCGTTGGAAAACTCATGAAGTTAGGGTACGATGTTTGCGTTGAAAGTGGCGCAGGCGACGATGCTAGCTTCATGGACGACCAATATGCGGCAGCAGGAGCACAGATTGTTGGGCGCGAGGAGGTATGGAAAGCAGACCTTGTGGTTGTGCTGGATACACCTCCCGACGACTATTTACAGAAAATGAATCCACAGGCAACCTTGCTGTGCCGTATGGCACCTGGTCGCAACGAACACACAATTTCGACCCTTGCTAAGCATCAGCTAACTGGGCTGGCTATGGATGCCGTTCCCCGTATTTCCAGGGCACAGTCAATGGACGTGTTATCGTCAATGGCGAACCTTGCTGGAAACCGAGCTATCATCGAGGCTGCGCATAGTTATGGGCGTCTTTTTACTGGCCAGGTTACTGCCGCGGGTAAAATGCCACCGGCCAATATCTATGTTATTGGCGCAGGTGTAGCAGGTTTGGCTGCTATTGGTACTGCTAATTCGATGGGAGCTCAAGTTCGTGCAACCGATGTGCGTCCTGAAGTTGCCGAGCAGGTTGAATCAATGGGTGCCGAGTTTGTTGCGATTCCTGTGGCTACCCAAAAATCTGAAGATGGCTATGCCAAAGAAATGGATGAAGATCAGGCTCGTGCCGCACTAAAGCTTTATAGTGAACAGGCAGCACAGGCTGATATTGTGGTCACGACGGCCAATATCCCTGGGCGTACTGCGCCGATTTTGATTACCGCTGAAGCAGTGGCCTCTATGAAACCAGGTTCAATCATTGTTGATATGGCAGCAGCTAATGGTGGGAACTGCGAGCTGACGAAGCCAGATGAAGTGGTTGTTACCGATAACGGTGTCACTATTTTGGGCTACACCGATTTGGCACGTCGTCTTCCAGGTCAGGCCTCGCAGCTTTATGCTCAAAACATTGTTAACCTGTTTAAACTGCTTACTCCCAATAAGGATGGTCAAGCAGTCTTTAATATGGACGATGAAATTATTCGTGGCATCACTGTGACTGAACGTGGCACCATTATGTGGCCGCCACCACCAATTAAAGTATCGGCTACACCAACTGCGCACACAGAAAAAGAAAATGCTGTTGCTGAAGCAGAGGCAGCCGGACGTGCAGCCCGTGAGGCCGCAAAGAAAAAGCGGAACACAATTTTGTGGTCAGCAATTGCCTTTGTCCTTATGGGTGTACTTGTTTTGTTCAGTCCTGCAGCTGTTTTGCCCCACTACATGGTGTTAGCTCTAGCAATCGTTGTGGGTTTCTATGTGATTACCGCTGTCACACATTCACTGCATACACCACTGATGAGTGAAACAAACGCGATCTCGGGCATTATCCTTGTGGGCGCGCTACTACAAATCGGTTCATCTAGCGTACTGGTTAATGTGTTGAGCTTTATCGCCGTGCTGGTGGCGTCGATCAATATTTTTGGTGGTTTCACGGTAACCCATCGAATGCTTGGCATGTTTAAGAAGGAGGACTAATCATGACGATGTTGATGACTTCTTCTGTAGCAACAGAACTTGTCGATAAAGGTCAATACTGGGGCCCATTCTCCGTAGAATCGGTGAAGGGTTTTGCCTACATTGTTGCAGCACTGCTGTTTATTATGGCGCTTGCGGGACTCTCGCGTCATGATACTGCTCAACGTGGAAACAGTGCCGGTATTGCGGGTATGGCAGTTGCGTTGGCAGCAACAATTGGTGTGGCCCTGTTTGTTTCACGTGAGGGCGAAGAGAAGAATTTTGCGCTTGCAGCTGGACTGATGGCCATAGCCATTATCATTGGTGCCATTATCGGTATATGGAAGGCAAAAAAGGTTGAAATGACTGGAATGCCTGAACTGATTGCGCTGCTGCACTCCTTTGTGGGTATGGCTGCGGTACTGGTAGGCTACAACTCATTTATTCACCCTTCTGCCGAAGATGTTGCCCTAGGTGGATTCCACCTGGGTGAAGTATTCCTGGGTGTCTTTATTGGGGCTGTCACCTTTACAGGGTCAATCATTGCCTATTTGAAACTATCGGGAA
The DNA here is from genome assembly GCA_030540715.1 of Actinomycetaceae bacterium. Classification (GTDB taxonomy): domain Bacteria; phylum Actinomycetota; class Actinomycetes; order Actinomycetales; family Actinomycetaceae; genus JAUNVQ01. The sequence goes on from JAUNVQ010000006.1 coordinate 44,045, forward strand.
AGATGAAGGGTGCCCCCCTGGTTCTTCCTGCACGGCACCTTTTGAACCTACTGGTCATTATTGTCTCGGTGGCACTGATGGTGTGGTTCATTGTCGCACAGCCAACCAATACGGCATCAATGCAGATCACTGGCACATTTGTTCCCGCGGCATCACAGTGGATTGCACTGATCGCGATGACTATTCTAGCGTTGCTTTTAGGCCTACATCTTGTGGCAGCCATTGGTGGCGGTGATATGCCCGTTGTAGTGTCCATGCTGAACTCGTATTCGGGATGGGCAGCAGCCGCAGCAGGCTTTATGCTGAATAACGACCTCCTTATTTTGACGGGAGCCCTTGTTGGTTCTTCTGGTGCGTATCTGTCTTACATTATGTGTAAGGCTATGAACCGTTCATTTGTTTCAGTGATTTTAGGTGGATTCGGTTCCGATGGTGCTGTTACTGGCGAGGCAAAAGATTACGGTGATTACCGTGAGTCCTCGGCAGCCGATGTTGCTTCTATGCTAAAAGCAGCGAAGGAGGTTATTATTACTCCAGGTTACGGTATGGCTGTTGCGCAAGCACAATACCCTGTTGCAGACCTCACCAAGAAGCTGCGTGCTCTTGGGGTCAATGTCCGTTTTGGTATTCACCCTGTGGCCGGGCGTTTGCCCGGGCATATGAACGTTCTGTTAGCTGAAGCCAAAGTTCCATACGACATTGTGCTTGAAATGGATGAAATTAATGACGACTTCCCTAACACCGACGTTGTGTTGGTGATTGGTGCCAATGACACTGTGAACCCCTCAGCCGAAGAACCCGGTTCGCCCATTGCAGGTATGCCGGTGCTGACTGTATGGGAAGCAAATGAAGTTGTCGTTTTCAAACGTTCAATGAACACAGGCTATGCAGGAGTTCAAAATCCGTTGTTCTTTAACGAAAACTCCTCCATGCTCTTTGGTGATGCAAAGGACTCCGTAGAGGCCATTATTAAAGAACTCTAGTTCGGCAAAACCTACGAAAAGGTGCCGCTGCGCACAATAAGCGCAGCGGCACCTTTTATCGTTGAGAATAACAAGCTAGTTAGCAAGTTCCTTTAACGGATCCATCAGTGACTTCTTGGGGCGTGCGCCAACAAGCATCTGCACAAGTTCACCCTTATTGAATACACCGAAACTTGGGATGGAGCTAATGCCAAACTTGCGTGCAAGGAAAGGATTTTCGTCGATATTGAGTTTATACACATCGGCTGTTCCTTCCATTTCTTTTGCAATTTCGTCAATAACTGGGCCCATTTGACGGCAAGGCCCGCACCAGGCAGCCCAGAAATCTACAAGGACAGGTTTGTCAGCTTTTAATACCTTGTCATCAAAATTAAGGTCATCAATTTGTTCTGCCATAAAGATACCTTCTTTCGCAGTGAGTTTGTATACTATCCCGTTAATAAGTAAGGGAACAGCAATTACTTCTTTGAGCATAGCATTGCCACGAAAACGTGATAGCGTTTTTCAGGCACCAGCGAACATGGCAAAGCTGTTGTTCTATGCGTCAGCTTCGAGTGCTTTTGTTACGTCAAGAGCAGCTCTACAACCTGAACCAGCAGCCGTAATTGCTTGACGATACGTATGATCAACAACATCTCCGCATGCATAAACATGGTCTAAAGATGTGCGTGTCGAAGGTTCATCAACCACAATGTAACCAGCGGTATCAAGGTCAAGCTGGGTTTTCACCAACGATGTTCGCGGATCGTGGCCAATAGCAACAAATACGCCACTGACTGGTAGTTGTGACAGTGAACCATCAACAGTGGATTTCAAGGTCAGTGATTCAACAGCCTTATCACCATTGACTTCTTCTACCACCGAATTCCACACAAATTCAATTTTATCGTTGGAGTGAGCCCGCTCAGCCATTACTTTCGAAGCACGCAGTTCATCACGACGATGAATCACATATACTTTTGAAGCAAACTTGGTTAGGAATGTTGCTTCTTCCATTGCAGAATCACCGCCGCCAATCACGGCAATCTCCTGGTCTTTAAAGAAGAACCCGTCACAGGTAGCGCAATAGCTGACGCCGTGACCAGCTAAGCGTTCTTCGCCCTCTACATTCAAATGGCGATACTGTGAACCGGTAGCAACTATAACGTAGTCGGCCAGGTATGTGTCATCATCAGTAGAAACAACTTTTGGTGATGCTTTCAGATCCATTGATGTGACATCTTCATAGCGAATATCTGCGCCGAAACGTTCAGCTTGTGCAGCCATATTCGTCATAAGATCTGGCCCCATGATTCCTTCAGGAAAACCGGGATAGTTTTCAACTTCAGTTGTATTCATTAAAGCGCCACCTGCGGTGACTTCTCCAGCAAGAACAACGGGTTGTAATCCTGCGCGTGCGGTATAGATAGCAGCTGTATATCCAGCCGGGCCTGACCCGACAATAACAACCTTATGGACATCTGACATAGGGCCTCCTCAAGCAGACAATAATAATGCTTCTAGGGTATCGGATTTATTCGACTTTTAACTCACTAATTTTTGCGCGATTGCGGCCTTCGTCATCTTTAGGGAGTTCGGGAATCCAAACAACTAAAGAATCAGTATTGATAGGCTTGGGTAACTCTAAAACAGTTGTTTCTTCAAAAGTGCTTTTGACAAGTGCTTTTCCATCTTTAGGTTTATCACTTGGGGTGGCACGAACTTCCAGTGTTCCACCTGTGCACGGTGAGCTGATGGTAATTGTCTTGACAACTGTTTTCTTTTCAAGCGTAATTCCAATCCCGATTCCAGATTTATTTCCAAAGGTTGGCGACGTATAGTAGCGCGACATCCATTGGGTGCCTGCCTCACCGTCAATCATTTTGTCGGCAAGTTCAGGGTGCTCGTTTTTGTCACCTTCAGGGTCGAGCGAGGTCACAGCTGCAATAACAGGCGGGTCAGATGGTTCCACAGCCTGTGCCGAGGGATCAACTTGCTGTTCCTTTTCGATTCTCTTTTGGATAGCAGCAGCGCGTCTGTCTGTTTCGGTTGGCCACGCCAGCATCACCACTGACGCTATTGTTGTGATCACAAACAGTACTACCAGCGTTAATGTAAATACTCGTGAGGCATTTATTGCGTTTTTATCCGTTGGCTGAGCTGGTTTTGCAGGGGCAAAAAAGCGGTCTGAGGCACTCAATTGACGGCTTGATTGCTTGCTGCGAATAATGGCCGATGCGTCAAGGCCCTGCATGGGGGCGGGTGCTGCATGGGCTCTGTTTTCAGAGGGCGAAGCCACGCTACCACTTTGTTCAGGGTGTGAAGAGGCCCCTGCACTTGTTTGTATTGAACTAAGAATTGGAAGTGCTGTTGTGGGTGGCGCGGAATCATCAATGGGTGCAGATGGTGCTGATGTGAGGGATGGTATGGGTGGCTTAGGCGGTATAGATGGCTTGGGTGGTACCTGCCTGGGTTCGGCGTGGGCAGCAGCGACGTGAGTTCTTATTTCGGTAATACCGTTGTGGTCATTGGGGTCACAGGTATGTTGCGGTTGAGATGAGTGGGGGTGTGTATGATTAGCGCTAGACTGTGTACTGGGTAGTATTCCTTGAATATCGTTGTCGCTGCTATCAGTGTCTGCTGGACTATCTTCTGGTTGCTGTTTGTCTTGTGGGGCATCATCGATAGGATCATTTTCTGCAGATGCAGTGTCACAACCATCTTCGTTAGCGTCTTTGCCTGACGTATCACCTTCTGAAACACAAGCATCTGACCTATTATCTGTGTCTGTACCGTTAAATATTTTCGTGTTGGAGGTATCGTCTGGCGAAGCAGTCTGGTTGTGTGGAGGGCTATCATTGCAAGGCTCATTTTGTTGTGTGGCAGCTGCATTATCGTGGGATGATACACCACCTTCAACCTTAGCGACTTCTGAAGCCACGGGTACGGTCACTGCCTTATCGAAGTCTTTCGGTGATGGAAGCGGTGGCATTGGTGGTACCGCTCCGTGAGAGGCCGAACCCGTAGGGGAAGTATCTGCTTCATGAGCTTTTTCCGATTTTTCCCCCGTTATACCGCCATCGGTATCGTCATTATCCGGGGTGACAACGGGTGTTTGAGGCATCGTATCTACTCCTGCGAATGGTTCTATTTCCACGGTGGGTAATTGCTTTGATATGGCGTAGCACAGTCTAGGCCCTGGCATAGCAGTACCAGTTAGCGCCACAGCATCAATATTGACATCAATATCATCGCGAAGCTGCGAAGGCTGAATAACTTGCCCATGAGCATAAGGAATTCCAGCTTTTATGTTATCGGCATCTTGAAAAGATCCGCCTGTAAGCATCTGATACATCAGTGCAATAATGTCGTGACCGTTATCAACAGCACCTTGTTGTGGTGATCGGGGGACAACAGCATTTTCGCAACACAGTGTTAATGTTCCGTACGAATCAATAAATACATTGTCACTTGTGATGGCTCCCAAAGCTGTGTTGTGTTGGTGAACCTGCTGGGTAAGATAAGCAAGAACCCGTGTGATGGCAGTGATTTGTGAAGCCTTCAACCCTTGGCCTAGCAGATCCGTTAACGCCTTTCCAGTAGGAACAACAAAGGCAACAATCTGGGGGCTATGGACAAGAATCTGCTGAATGCGGTGGGGTTTATCAGCAGCTTTTACCCGAGCCACACTGGTTGCCCATTCTTGCCACTGATCGAGTGACGAGAGTGAATTTGGAGGGTTGTCGGTATTGTCACTGGCATCACACGTGAAGGTGCTGTCCCCATGGTGAGTGTCATTAGTGTGATCATTAGGCTGTTCACCATGTGCTGCAATGGCCTTTGGGTGAGCATTATCATCTGACTTAGTGTCAGACATAACTGCTGCTTCGTCCTCTTCTTTTATGAGCGTAGACACAGAAACTGTGCCTTCTTCACCTTGCAGGTCATCCGTCTTATCGTTGGATTTAGCGTAAGATTCTTCGCCATATTCGTTACCACAATGGCCAGCATCTGGTAATAACATCAAGTGAACATAGGTGTCAGTTGGAAGATACTTATCGGACACTGTTTTGGCGCGCCACAGTGTACGGTCAGGTTCAGTAGCTGACCATAAACATTCAATTAGCTTGTAGGTATCGTCAACAACATGGCCCGCTGCATATTCTTCAGCCACGTTTACCTCCTGATGTATTGGTGTGACAATGGGAAGAGCGCCAGTAATCGGTGCAGGTTCTGCATAGCCTAAAGATTGCTGGCTTACGAGAGTTTCCATAGTCGCTGAATCTAGTTTATCGTTGATTTCTGTTTCATTGGGTGATGGTTGCGCATCTTCAACAGCAGGCCCAATAATCGGGTCATTCACAAGCCACCGTGAGATATGGGTACTACCCAGTTTACGTGCAAGGGGCTGTAACAACATCGATGCACCGCGAGAACGTACAATCAGAAGACTCACAACAAATACACCAAACATTACGAATCCCACACCAAATACTCGCATAATCGCCCCGAAAAGGTGAGTTGAAGTGGAACCTCCATCGCTGCCAGAAAAACGTCCCCAGTGTTCCAAAAGCATGTAGCCAGTAGCTGCTGCTGCAATAGTTGCAGCCACGGAACGCAAAAACTCGTTGACAATAGGGACAAGGCGAATAGAAGGAATCCTTCTACGCACTACAATAATGCCGATGAGGCACACTATAAAATAGGCCAGAGCTTCGCCAAAAGCCGCGCTTTGAGTCCATAATCGAGCGGGAAGAAGATAGTACCCAGCAAAAGAACAACCCGCGATGACAAAAAGCTGTGGAATCTGAATGAAGAAAACTGTGCGAGCATCATTATCAGCTAAAAACACACGAGTAATGAGTGACCATATGGACAATGCAGGAATCGCAAAAGCATATATTATTAGCACGCCAGCATAAACTTCGACCTCTTCGAAACTTCTGGTAGGCATAATAATTTGCATTGTTGGTATTGCTGCTACCGATAACGCAGCAGTAAAGAACGATGTAAGTGGTAACATGACACAGCTAATACGAACAAACTGATGAGCCACGGCGCGTAATTGTCCGCGAGAGACTAGGTCACTGAGCTGAGTAAAAAGTGCTGTTGTAATTGATAAAACAATTGCTGACTGCGGTACCATAAATACCATAAAAGTAGTGGTCCATGCGTTTGTTGCTGCAATAGTGACGCCATGTTCAACCGCGTAACCGTTAGCTGCCGCAGCAACATTAGATTGTGCAAGGAAGCCTATATAGTTCATACACATGGAGGCAAAAGACCATGCGGCTGTTTTTGATACAGCACTGAAATCGTATCCGCCCAAGCCAAACACAAGTTTTAGGCGAAAACCTGAATGGTGTAGTGGAATCAGCAATACCATTGCTTGGGCAATAATACCCAATGTGGCACTGCCGCAAAGTAACCAGATGGGACCTGCCGTCCATATCTGTGGCTGAGTGGCCCATTTATCGGCATCACCATAAATAAAAATAAAGGCTAACAACCCAGGAATTGCAATAACGTTATTTAATACCGGAGCCCACATATAGGGGCCAAAAGAGCCTTGAGCGTTAAGCAACTGCCCCCAGATAGTGTACAGACCATAAAAAAAGATTTGAGGCAGACATAAAAGTGAAAAAGCAACTGCAACGGCTTTCCACGAAGGTGCCATCTGCGAAGCAAAGATATTGACCAGTACCGTAGCACCCAGTACAGCCAACAGCGTTAACACCATAAAAATAACAACGAAAAGTGTTAGCAGACGGTTGATATAGTCGCTACCATTTTTTCGTTGCAATGCCCGTACAAACTGCGGCACTAAAATTGCGTTCAATACCGATACTGCCAGAAGATTGTATAAAACATTTGGCATAGTGTTTGCGACCTGGAAAGCATCGGAGGCTCCCGTTGAACCAATCGCCGCAATCAAAAGTATAGAACGAACAAAACCAAGTAGCCGTGAAAGGAGCGTGCCAGCGCTCATCACAAAAGAGGCACGTAAAATATTTGTTCGTTTAATTTGTTGACGATTTGCTGCCGCCACTTCGTGGCTGTGTGTTTCACTGCCACCCTTGTGTGGCCGCGCAGCGGAAGGCTGTGAGATATGTCGTTCCATCGCCCTCCTTGTTCTTTGTGTTTTACGTGTGTATCGGCGTAGTTTCCAATGATTATGACACTACTACATCACTCGAAAAAAATCACAGGGGCGTAAGCTCTGATAGTCAGCATCACAACAATTCCACAGCCAGTTGATATGATACGGTGTGTAGTTCATGTGACACGGTAGTGAGCTTAAGGTTCGTGAAGAAGTTCCAACGCGCGAGCTACCACCTTACGTTCATTGGCATAGACCAATAAACTATCAAGCTCATCTAGGCGAATCCATGCCGCACTTTCAGCTTCATGGTCAGGATCATTTTCTACACCGATAGTTCCACCCGTTGCCTGCAACAGAAAATGGTGAACGATTTTATGAACATAACGTCCAGCACCGCAAAACCAGTAATCAATTGTTGCTAAAGGTGCCAGCACACGGCCTTTAATTCCAGTTTCTTCGAAAACCTCGCGTACCGCGGTGTCGTGAATATGTTCGCCAATCTCAATATGTCCTTTAGGAAGGCACCACTCAATGTGACCGTGGCGGTTACGTCGGGCAATAATTGCTGCGTAACCAACACCGTCTTCAACTTTGACGATTACTCCACCAGCAGATTCCTCGCCAACAACAGGTAAATGTTTTTTTCGTGTGTTGTAATGCAGACGATGAACAGATCGGTATCGTCGGCGGGGAGCACGCGGACGACCAATCTTTGACATAGTATCGAGTGTAATCTTTATTACCGCATAATGCTCACATTCGGCGTATCTTGGACAGGGCGGCAAGCATTAACACAGTAAAATATCAACAGTATTGCAAAGTTAATAGAAAGTTTAAGGGATACCTTCAGGGTGAGTGGTCTATGATGGCCGATAGATGCCTGTAGTAAGCAGACAACATATCGTCAACAAGCAACCGATCCGCACTAAACAGACAATTTGTCGTGAATTTACGACTTACGGTGACAAACGATAAGGACAACAATATGGCGAGTGCACAATGCGCACCAACAAGTCTTGACCTGGCTCTGGGTAGGCAACATCCACCTTCTTTACCTACCAATGTGCTGGAAGCAATGGCGCACTGTCAAAATGTAATGCAACAACTTCCACACGCAATTATGCATACGGCTCAGGTTTTCAGCGATGCTGGCTACGAGCTATCACTGGTGGGTGGTCCAGTCCGTGACGCATTTTTAGGCTATGCACCCAAAGATTTTGACCTAACAACGAATGCGCACCCCCAAGAGATCGAACAACTATTACGTCGTGCAGGGGCATCAACATGGGATATTGGGCGAGACTTTGGCACAATTGGTGGACATCTTCAAGGGTGTGACATTGAGATTACAACATATCGAACCGACCAATACACACCACGTTCACGCAAACCCCACATTGATTATGGGAAAGTCTTAGAGGGCGATTTATCACGGCGTGATTTTACCGTGAACTCAATGGCTTTGCGCCTACCGGATTTTACGCTGGTAGATCCTCACGGCGGTTTACAGGATTTATTGGAGGGGGTACTGGATACACCAGTGAATCCCACACAGTCATTTGATGATGATCCGCTACGGATGATGCGTGCTGCACGCTTTTGCTCACAGTTGGGATTTGATGTTAGTGAACGTGTTTTAACGGCTATTGACCAGATGAAAGAACGTCTTTCGATTGTTTCGCTTGAACGTATTCAACAAGAATTCTACCGTTTAATAATTGGCATGTATCCGCGCCGAGGTATCGAGATGCTGGTTTATACGGGCCTTTGTGACCTGGTGTTACCTGAACTGTCAGCACTTCAACAAACTGTTGATGAACATCGTCGTCATAAAGATGTGTATGAACATACACTAACAGTTTTAGATCAGGCTATTGCTTTAGAAACCGATGATGATGGCCCAGTACCACGGCCAGATTTTATTTTGCGTTTTGCCGCGATAATGCATGATATTGGTAAGCCAGCAACCAGACGTTTTGAAGGTGGCGGTACGGTAACCTTTCATCAACACGATATCGTGGGTGCACGTATGACCCGTAAAAGAATGAAGCATTTACGCTTCGATAAGAAAACTATTCAGGCGGTATCTCACCTGGTGGCACTTCATTTACGTTTTCATGGTTACGGCGAGCAGTCCTGGACAGATTCAGCAATACGCCGCTACGTGGCCGATGCGGGAGATCAGCTTCAGCGACTGCATCGTTTGACCAGGGCTGATTGTACAACACGTAATCAGCGCAAAGCACGCTATCTATCAGCAGCCTACGACGATTTAGAGCATCGCATTGACGAGGTCGCCCAAAAGGAAGAACTCTCGAAGATTCGCCCCGATCTTAATGGTGAACAGATTATGCACATCCTTGGTCTTTCACCAGGGCCCGAAGTTGGCAAGGCCTATAAGTTTCTTCTTGACCTTCGCATGACTCAGGGTGAACTTGGTGAAGAAGAAGCAAAGAAACGCCTACTAGCATGGTGGGATGCTCAATAGACTGTACTTGTGCGTGCTTACCAGTATGTGTGAATTGTAGTGGGGGGGTATGGAATATGAACATACGAGGAGGCTCACAGCAGTGCTATAGATTGCAAAGCTGGATATCATTTGCGAAGCTAGAGTTTATACGTGTACCTAGGATGGGTAGGGCAAAAGGGGATGATACCGATGCGCACACGACGAAGTTTTAGACCATTGTATGCATTGGGTGCCGCAGTGTTGATGGTGGTATCCTTAACGGGCTGTTCTGGAGAGGCTGACAGCAAGGTTACCTCGCCTAAAGTTCAGGAAAATTCACAGGAAGCAACGCGCCCAAAGGATAATAAAAAATCACAGCAGTGTGGAACAAATAAGCAGGCCATTACTGCTATTGAAACAGCTCGTTCTATTTACGAGGGCGTAGCTATTGCTATTGAACGTAAAGATACGAAGGAACAGTGGGAAGTTGAGATCGCTCATGGAGATGAGCTTCATGTTATTTATGTAACCTGTGATGGAGCCTCTGTGAAAAAAAGTGATGCAAGGATAGAAACAATAGATAGCGATGATCAGCACTATATTGCGGGTGTTGAAGTACCACTTACTGATGCGTTGCAGAAGGTTCTGGGGCATAAGACACTTCTTGAAGAGGCCGAACTAGATGATAAAAATAACCGTCTATTATGGGAAATTGAAATGGATTCCCTTGAAGATCAGCATGATGAAAAGGTGTGGATCGATGCAGTTTCGGGCGATGTCATCATCGAGTAATCATCACAAAAAATAAAAGTTATTCTATGTTTGAATTCAGCAAATTGTTTATTTTTAACTATCGTCCAACCGTTATCTTGGTGAAAAGATAGACGAGCCGAATATATTAACTACAGTGTATAGCGTAAGAGTAACATCCAGTATTGAATTGATGTATTAGGTGGAGGGGTAAAAGCTTGAATAGTGTAAGAGAAATAGTTTTTTACTAGGAAAAACAACAAGGGAAAGAGAATTAAAAAGGGGGGAGCCCTGCTGGGTATTCAGGCTCCCCCCTTATATATTCCACCGTGTTTCAGATAGTCTATGTGTGACCGGGAACGGGGATAACTCCCCGATTATACAGATCATTCTAAACCATAAATCATATTTTATCTTGACGCCTTTGATTTTTATTGACTGCAAGATCGATTTTTGTGTCGACAGTGTCAAAACTCGGTACTTAAGTACCAAGGATGTGTAAGTATTGGCTAGTGTTTTGTCTTTTGGAAACGATAAATAAAAGATGTTATATAGATCACTTATTCCAAAAAATAAGAAAACTATGTTGGTAAAAGACAATTATTGTCACGAAATCAGTTGATGGAAGAATCATTGTCAGATCAATGCCCCCTTGAGCATAAAAAAGTAAGGTGATGAACCTCAAACATATTCTTAGGTAGCGCGTATCAAAGATATATGATTTGTGAACCATTGGATGTAGCAGCGTGTTAACAAATATCCACTGTTGCTACCTGAATTTAAGTATCTGGCAGAAGAAGGCTGAAGGTGTCCTTGTTATCGTCGTGACGTTCTTTTGTGATTCACTGGTCATGCTGGCCCCTAAGCCTTTGAGAAAAGATAGTGTCTGCTGGTGATGGTTGGTCTTGTTATGCGTATCGTGAAAGTGACATACAGCGCTTTCCTTGCCTTCCGTGACACGAAGAATACAGTTGCGAGTTTGCTGTTGATGATGTGATGCAGCCACGACTTCAAGGTCATCATTTTTCAGGTATTAATCGAATAAAGATAACGTCACACAATAAACTCTGTTTCTTTAGGTGTAGATAAGCTCTTTTTTCAGCGGTGCAACAACGCAGCAGATAGTATCAACGAACTTATTGTTCTTGAGTTAAGTCACGGACGTATCAATAATTTTATGTATAAATGTATCCACCTTGTAACATCTTGCTGCCAGGTGACAAACTAGAAGTATGACGAAATGATGATAAAATCATGTGTGTCGGTTAATTGAGTAGGGAACATATGGCCAGAAAGCTGTTGCGCACACCCCAGGATATTCGCTCGATCCTGTCGCAGAAATATAATCGCCATGTCACAACATGGTTGGTTCAACCGGAACTAGCAACATATTCGTTGCCTTTGGGTACTCCCACACTTCACGTCGCCCAAAATTCGCCGCAAAAAGTACAAAATTGGATAGATTTGTGGCAAGAAGAAATCAACGACTTTCCCCACTGGAATCTCCAATTGATGTCCCCTACCTGGCGGAATGTTGAATTCACTTCCATTCCAGCACGGGTAACCATTATGGGGCCTGGTATTATTGCCGATTTATTGGGAAAAAGTGATGACTGGAAGCTCCTCAGAAAACGCTACAGCGAGCTCTATGACCGCTTGGCAACAAAAAACAACGAGTCCGCATCTATTATCGCCTCTGCGATGAAAAAATGTCTGCCGGAAATCCGTAGTTGCACAGACGACGATTTTACCTATGTGATTGACCTTGCAATATGGTTACGCAACAATGCGTCCTCTGCAACGCACATGCGTGAACTTATGATGTCGGGTCAGCGGTGGATGATGGAACACGCAACGTTTATCTCTATCCTTGTTGAAGCCGCACGAGCCTGTTCAGGGCTTACCGGGGGCCGCGATATTGGCATCACCACACCCCCCGATGGTATGAGGTGGACATATTTTCTTGACGAATCATTGCGTCCCGCCGGTATCCGTTCCTTTATGGCAACTATTGACCAGCTAGCACAATTGCGGTTGAAACCAAAAGTCGTCCTCTTATGTCAAAGTCAATACTTCCTTTATGCCATGCCAGACCTTCCCGATACCATCGCTATCCATACAGGAACACAAGATATTACAGCCTTTGCGCAACTTCCGTGGGTTCGCGAGGCAACGGTACTTTATTGGGGATCTATCGACACCAACAATTTTGGGAATGTTAATCAACTGCGTAAACATCACCCCAGGGTACGCACGGTTCTTATGGATTCATCAACTCTGTTGAAATACGAAGACATGTGGGACTGCGAAACTGAGGCGTCCGTTGAACGTTTTCCCCACTTGATTCCAGTGGAGCGTGAAACATGTTCGTTTATCTTGCAGTTGGGTACGTCGCGTTATTCAACAGGCGAAGTTCAAGCCTACGTCAAAGATATGTTGACATCCTGGGGAACAATCCATGTAGAAACCCCTATGGAAATGTCAATATCACATCAGCAGCTTCAAGAACGCCTGGGCATCATGGATATGATTGGCGAACCGCATATTGAAGACAACACATTTGTCTGTGCAGTACGCCTTGACCAAGATAAACTCCCGTGGGATGAGGCGTTGCCGGCCGTTGAAAAAGCTGTGGAATATATTGTGATGCGAAAAAAAGATCGTCATATAACCGATGATGGTAACTCAGCTATTGGAAACGCTCATGACCAAGTTGAACGTTCAATCGAAATTCACCATACCGATGACAGTGCTGTATCTGGAGACAAAGATGAATGCGGTCACAATGTAACAAAAATTGAGACAGCGCATGGTAGATTCAACTAAGCCAATCCAGCCCTCGGGCAGGATTCCTTCAGGAGACCTTTCGGTTTATACCGCTTCAGACAATGAGACTGCGAAGCGCTACTCTTGCGTAAATGGACCAATCATCGGTGGGGAATCGGTGAACGTAACACCGGCAGGCACGCCCTCTGGAATGCCCCCAAGACGTTCACGTAAAAGCCGCAGATCTTCTTCACGCGGTGTTCGCATTGCCGTTATTTCAGTTGCATCATTGCTGATGGTTGTTCTTATTGCGGTTGGGGCGGTGGCGCTTTTTGGTTCCAACCAACAGTCAAAGACAGCAACATCCAAGCCATCGCAAATGATCAGGGAGTCGCAGGGGCGCGCATCCGATAAGAAGGAAGACGTTGTATCAACGATGGCGGCACCAAAAGTTGATGTCGACAAAAAAGGTGATTCCATTGTCAGTAAGCTCACGCAATCAGGTGGAACAGCACTTCGGGGCAAGACAGTGCTGGTTGATCCCGGACACAGTGGGGGAAGCATTCCCGGCCACAACGTGCCAGATGGGCGCGGTGGTTTTAAAGTATGTAATAACAGTGGTACTGCCACCAATGATGGTTACCCCGAACATACGTTTAACTGGGATGTTGCCCAACGTTTGAAAGCCAAACTGGAAGCTGCTGGGGCAAAGGTCGTGATGACGCGCAACAATGATAGTGCTGCCGGTCCTTGCGTTGATGAGCGTGGAAAGATGTCGGCGCAAGCTGACGTTGTGGTGTCAATCCACGCAAACGGCACAACAAATCCCGCGGTCAAAGGGTATTTTGCCTTGGTGTCGTCACCGCCACTCAATGAAGCTCAGGGCCAGCCATCTGTGGATTTGGCGCAGTCTATTATGAGCGCTTTGGCAGCGCAGGGGTTTGCGGCATCGCCAAACTATCCTCAGGGTTTGATGAAACGCAGTGATATTGCCGGGCTGAATTTTTCGGTAAAACCAGCGGTAATGATGGAGTTGGGCGAGATGCGAAACCCAGAAGAAGCAGCGGTGATGAAAACTGAGGCCGGGCGCGAACGCTATGCTGTGGCCCTGTTTAATGGCTTGGCAGATTGGGCAAAAACCCATTAGTGGTATCACGTTGTGCTGGGGCAGAGCACTCAGTGATTTCATTTCGGAGGGCGGAGCTACTCGCATTTGTATAAGCGATATTGAACAGGGTAAAGTATTATCCGTTGCCACCTTAGCTCAGTCGGTAGAGCAATTCACTCGTAATGAATAGGTCGTGAGTTCGATTCTCACAGGTGGCTCCACTTAGACGCCCATTTGGATACAAATAGTCCAGATGGGCTTTTTCTTTGTCAGCGCTGGTTTTCATGGGGTTAGTAGGCTTGTGAGCCTCGTTTGCGGGGGCTATTGAGGACTCTCTAACGGGTTCCAGACGTCAAAAAGGCTCAACTGATTCCTTCCGCACGGTTGCCATCAAAAGGTATAGTGTTCCGTCAAAAAGTATGGGTGTTTCCGTCAAAAGGTATGCCTTGAAAAAACTCCCTAAAACGATTGAGCTACTCCTTACGGGCTCCACCAGGTCATGGGCGTGTAGATGAAACAAGAACCGACTTATCCGTTTCTTTGCTCGCTTCTTGGTAGTGAAAGCTGTTGGACTTACCGCACCTACGTCCTAAGGTGTTACGTACGTAACAAGTTTTACAATACGGATGCGAAGCCCATATTCCCTGTATCGCATCCCTCCACACTCAAGTGGTCAAACAGGAAGGAATAGACTGATGAAAAGTAGAGTATTGAAAGCTGTAGTGGCTTCCCTAGCCATGTTGATGGGCTCTGCATTAGGTATAGTACCTAGTTTCGCTGACTCGAATGTTGGCGGGGACCTAACGTCTGTAGGTGAAAACACCTATGCTCATGCCTCTGCGTTGCCTGAGCGTTCAATTCCCTGCACTCCACTCGGGTCGCTAACCCCCATGAATGTGCAGGCAATTGATTCCCCCGAGATCGTACCGATGTGTGGTGGAGGTAGAATTCCAGCTACCATCGCTGGCTTCCGGGTTTCACCTCATGCAGCATCACGCATGGCCGAGAGGAATATCTCTACTTCTCAGGTTCACGCTACCTTGACTAAAAGGATGCAAATATTACGATTCGGAGCATAGGAACCATCCCTATTATCGCCGTAACGTAGTGGTTGCCACAGGGGGGAATACTATTCTCACGGTTTATATCTCCCCTAGTGGTCTGCCTAGGCGTTTTCAACCTATCATGTACTAGGAGATGAATTGGCTTCAGCAATCTTGATTAGTTTCGTAGTTGGTAAGCCGTATAATGACGGCACTGGCGGGGCTTTGATCTCCATTCAGGCATCTGGACCATCCGGATATTGGCAGTTTTGCGCAGTGACAGAATCTCGGAGTTTAGTTTGGCAAATCCGTGAAATGACTGTATGGAGCGACCTAGCGAACCAGGGTTCTGGTTTCAGTGATGAAGATATGGAGCTAGCGAGTTTCGTTCCTCTCGAGGGAGGTTTTGAGCTGGCTCTTATGTCGACACCCAAAGGATTCGCTATCGAGGCTCGTGAAGACGCTCGAAAACTCGATCTTCGTAGACACACACGTATTCACGTTAGCCCGGAGGAAATTACGAGATTCGTGGACGGAATGCTTGCATGTAGCTGTGGCGATTGCATGGAGGTGACTATCGGCGAGATTGATTATTTCGCGGAGACGAACCCTGAATCAGTTCCGATGGTTCGGGTATTCCGAGACGGTTTGGTTGAACTACGTAATCAACCCGGACAATTTGTTGGCTTATCTATAAATCTCGATGATTTGAGCTTTGTGCGAGATATTCTACAGAGTACTTCTGCGAGATTGACTAGTGCCGATGGATGGAGTGAACCAAGCAAGCAGACATATTGGTGTCCATCAGCGGCTTTGCGTCTAGAAGCGACGATTATTACCGATCCTGAATCCTTGCAAAGACATCTTGAGCTCACGGTTTGTACATCTGAACATGGCGCTTTATGGACCGTGCCTATGGCGTGTTCTGAGGCTATGGAGAGTATAGATAGCTTTAGTAAAGATTCAGAATCGGTGGTCCTTTACGGCCGGGTACTTCCGGCTCTGCCAGTTTAGTGACACTCATGGATATTGTCGGTCTGCTCAACTCAGACAAGTTGTCACACATGTAAGTTTGAGTCGATCAGATGCTTGGCTTGATTAGGGTGTTACTTCCAATTTTGATTGCGAGTAACCCCTTTCGAGTTAATGCGCAATATCATGTGAG
The DNA here is from genome assembly GCA_030540715.1 of Actinomycetaceae bacterium. Lineage (GTDB taxonomy): Bacteria > Actinomycetota > Actinomycetes > Actinomycetales > Actinomycetaceae > JAUNVQ01. The sequence continues at coordinate 60,391 of JAUNVQ010000006.1, forward strand.
TCATAAGGCAGAGTCCTTTCTAGCCGTGCACCTGTTGCATTGCTGCTAGCTCTCCAGCGGGCAAATCCGCCACGGTAACCACCCGGTGCTCTCGTGGATGGTCGACAACATTCACGTGCGCACAGACCCAGCCGGCAACATCAAACCCGACAAACAACGCTCCACCGAGAAAATCGACGGCGTCGTCGCCACCATCATGGCTTTAGATTGTGCCATCAGGGGCGGCGGACAAACAAACGGGAGCGTGTACGACGGGCGCGGACTACTCGTGTTCTAGGGACGCAGCTTGCGTATGGCTTTAACGCGTGAATTAGCGATGATCCACTGTGCAGCATCAGGATCAATGCGGGCTGCGGTGTTTTTTAACGCGGCAGCGTAGGCATCGAGCCGTTTGGTCTCAGCCGTTGTCGGTGCTGCCTCGAGAATCAACGGTTCTTGATGTGAAGCCCGATTACGTAGCTCGCGGATGAGCTCTACGTCAGATTCAAAGTCGGCTCGGTTGCGACTTCGGTAGTGGGGCATGCCTCCGTTATCGAGATTGACGAGTGCTTTCCAGATGGTGACCTCATGGCGCGGGGTCAACAAGAAGCGCCAGTTGTCGAATGAGAGTTCTGCGATCACTTGATCTGGGGTAGCTACCCGTCCGCGTTTTTTGAGCCGGCGTTCGACTTTGGCTACGGAGTTTTGGAAAGGACCGTTGAAGTGGTAGCGGTTAGTCGCGTGATACCAGTCGGGATGGCTATAGTCTCTGGTAAGGCGGTCGTGGATGAAGTTACGGAGGAGTACCTCGACGTGGCCGAAATCTTCCAATAGCGCCTTGGATAATCTGGTGTTCCAGATGTAGAGAAGGTCCGGCCTTGCAGCGGCCGCGTAGCGGTGTAGCCGTGGTGCAGAGAACCAACTCTCCAAATAGCCCAAGCTCGCTTCCGCCTCAGGGGTGTGGTAGTCTAGAGAGCAGAAAGCCTCGGATTGGTCAATGTCGTGAAACATCGATACACCGCCGGGGCTATTGCTTTGTCCCACAGCTTCCTGGTTGTGTTCACTCATCGGCTTTCTCTATCACGCGAGAACCACTTTAACTGCGAGGCATCTTCAAGAAGAGCTTCTGAAGTCCAGACCTTATTCATCGGTCCTTGACGAGACGGCAAGTAATTATGCGCGTACTGGTATGAGCCGTGGTGGTCAAAGGGTTTCACAATGAAGCAGCGCCCACCAGATTGGCTGAAAACGTTCGGCACCCATTCCTCGATATGCCCACCGTCAAGGATGAAACCAGCGTAAGAAGCCACAACGATTGATTTATTGGCAACCAGAAAGTCAGTGTCTTCCTGGCTCACGCGCCAATGTCCCGTCACGCGCAGGGTTCCATCAACTATCTGCTCCCAGGTATCAGCAGAAACGTTACTATTGACTTCGTCAAGGACATCTTTGCATCGCCCCCATGTTGCATCGAAAAACAGAGAGGGACGAGCTTTCTGTTTTTCAACCCCCATCGAGCAGACTAGAGCTTTCTGTCCATCTTCAACCATCAAGGGACGGTTTCGAGCAGACGACAAGTATCCAATGTCCCAGCCTGAATACTGTTGATTTCGCTGATTAGCGCCATCTGGAAATACCGAAATGAGATTGAGATCGATGAGTTTACTCATCGTATTAGAACCAACACCCAGGATTTGCTTGGCGGTTTCAAAGCCGTAAACGGCGTTATCAAAACTGTGCATAACAGCATGCCTCTCTGTGCAGGTAGCACCTGATACGTGCTACGTGACTAATTCTTTCGTTTGAATTCGGTTTACTAGTTGTCTAGCGAACCGCTCCAATAGCAAGTAGACCATATTTCGAACAGCATGTCAAGCAAGAGTAGGCAGATTCACCTAGTCTCAATTTGTAGGTGGTAAAGCAGCAAGAATGTCGATGGTCTTGGCGGTTGTTCCTTCGCAGGACTACGACGAGTGTTACTTCATGATTCTTGCACCAAAGGAGGAGCAGCCCGCCTTCGAGTTCCTGACGAAGCACTTCTCCTGTCGATACGAGCAGGGGATAAATGGTTCCTTGCGAGATTTTCTTACCGATGTTCTATTCATGCTTCTGGATGTCTCTGAGAACATTTTCATTTCTAAAAAGACTGCAAGAAGGTGGGTGTAAATGGGCGACATAGATGTGCTGAGACGGGTCTATGGCCAGCTGACGCTCACTGATATCGTAAAGGCACGTGAGCGCGAACTGAAGGACGAAACATACAAAGCTCTTGCGAATTCTGGTCTCTATTCGTGGGTGGACATTCCCCTTTTATATCCTGATACAGATGATGATGATGAAACTGGGTGCTCAGATTACTCCAACGACGTGCCATCGAGCAGCGATTCGAGTGAGACACCGAGTGTAAAGAATCGGGTGCGCCGGATTCTAAGACTTCTCTCCTGGCGTGTGTAGGAGGTGGGTGCATGAGAACCGCGATTTTGCACCCATCCAGTCTGGTTTTGCACCCACGCAGCCCCTTGTATCCAAATCAGTCACTAAACATCCGAAACTCCGTTGTATCGTTATATAGTCATGTAGTGATAAATCATTTGATGCTGTTACACGCACCCACACACTTTTTTGCTGCTAGGCTGAGCATAGCAAATGCCAGCACTCAGCCCTGTGAGAATATCACGTTTTATGCTGAAGATAAGTAAAGAAATGGCTTCCAGGGTATAACACAGATCAATCATTTATGAATGGGAAGGTCTGTCACACGCAATTTGTACTGTCAGATTGGATGATATTCCCAAAAACAGTTGTGACAGCGTATCCTAAAGATACGTAGCACAATGTAAGTGCCACAAGAATTTAGGTAGGAGAAAACCAATGACCGACAACTACAACCCACAGGCGCAATCCCCTCAAGAGCCAACACAGCCAAAAACCGCTACGCCCCCTCCACCAGAAGCCAACCAGGTGGAATCGGCTTCGATCGAACGTAGTCAAGAACAACCTCAGCATCATCAGAGGCCCAACGGTCAATCGCACATGGGGCAACCGCAGACCTCGCCCTCAGCTCAACCTCAGTCCGCTCAGGCCCAGTCTGGACAGCAGCCCTACGGCCAACAACAATATGGGCAACCCCAGTACGGACAGCAGCCCTACGGCCAACCTCAGTACGGGCAGGCCTCAGGGGGATACCCTGTCCCCGTCGGTGCTGTTCAGAAGTCTCGCATGGTGGCGGGACTTCTTGGCATACTGTTGCCCGGATTTGCTGCACATAATTTCTATTTAGGCTTTACCGGGAAGGCTGTTTTGCAGTTGGTCCTCAATATCTTCACCTTAGGTATTGCTTCGTTATGGCCATTTGTCGAGGGTATTATTTACCTCGTCAATAAAAACGACCCGAAGTGGTCGGTAGATGCCGATAACATTCCGCTTCGAGATTAGTGTTAATTGATTTCACTTGGTGGCATCTACCCCCATTCTTGAAAAAAGTATGAGTTAGTATTGACAAGAACGATATTTTCAAGGGGTGGGTGCCACTTTATTTTTGCTCTTTCGATACAATCCTGTTCAAAAGAAAACGGGTTCACAATATTGAAACATTGTCGTTGCGTGGATGCTTACCGAAAGACCATTCTTGTAAAACAGTGGAGGTAAGTTTGCGATGAAGCAGATTCCTACGAATGAAAGATCTTTTCATGATTATTACAACCACACCAACTGTAGAAGGCCATCCCGTTACCCAATATTTAGGTATTGTCAATGGTGAGACAATTGCTGGTATCAATATTATGAGAGATATTGGTGCTGGATTTCGCAATGCCTTTTGGGGGGCGCTTCGAAGATTACGAGCAAGAGCTTGTTCAGGCTCGTGATAGTTCATTAGCTAAGATATCTCAACGAGCAGAACAGATCGGTGCACAGGGTATAGTGGGCTTTCGTTTCGATTACGAGGTACTTGGTCAAGGAAATATGCTGATGGTTGTTGCCACCAGAACAGCTGTGAGATTTAACGAGATGCAACTGGGTAGCCATGGTGCAGGTTTCGTACTCATTCGGCTTACATGAGTGCTCAGTTGCCAGGCAGGGCAAGTAGATTGAGTGTTTTTATATAAAACAGTGCCCGCACCACTTAATGGTGGTGCGGGCACCGTGTGAAATATTCAGAGGTGAATTAGCTCTGGCGACGTGTGCGCATAGAAATTGTTATTCCAGCTCCGGTAGCAATCAGTAGCATTGCAATGGTGCCAAGAGCATCTGTCTGTGCACCTGTTTTAGCCAACTGTGGTTTTATAGTGGGCTTAGGTGCTGGTTTCGGATCCGGCTTGGGATCTGGCTTTGGTGTTATTGGCTTAGGATCTGGTTTTGGATCTGGCTTTGGTGTTGTTGGTTTCGGATCCAGTTTTGGAGTGGTTGGCTTGGGATCCGGTTTTGGATCTGGGGCCGCGCTGCTCTTGGTGTTTGTCACATCACACACCAAGATGTTATCTTTTGCAACTTTTACATCGAATGATGATGCTGTAAATGTTGTGGGAACGGCATCACCGTCAGTGATTTTGCACTTTACGTCAATAATTGTGTAATCAGGTGCATTTTGTGTAACAGTCACTTTTTCGCCCTTAGGGTCCACAACACCTGATTGCAACGACACGTAACCTGTTTCATCGGTGACAACTGGTGTGCCTCCAACAGAGAACTTCCAGTTACCAACATCGCCTTCGACACCTTTGGCAAGGTGGTTATTGATATTAATAGTTGCCTTACAGTCTGCAGTCACAACATTCTTCAGCGGTGCAGTCAGCTGTTCATAGCTTTCAGCTGTGAAAATATGTTTTTCACTGGTTGGCAAAGCAAGTTCGTATTTACCAAGGTTCTGAATTTCATTGTCGACGATGATCATTGAGATGACGGTACCAGCTTTTTTCAAACGTTCCGCGTGTTGATGGTCTTCGTACCACAACCAACCATCGGTAATAAAGAAAATCTGATCGTATTCTTTGTCGCCGATTATCTTAAAAGCAGTTTCGCCAAGCGAATCACCCGAAGGATGTTCTGGAATCCAGTTGGCGACTGCCTTTTTAGCTGCATTTGCACCTGCTTTCGTACGTGTGGAAAAGGGCTTATTGTCCGCACCAAACAGTCTATCTTTTGGACTAATGACGCCTTCTTCCGATTCGCCGTCCGTTGAATAAAAACCAACATGGGATGCGGTACCGTTTAAAGCATCAAGCAAATGATCGGTCGCATCAATGACATATTCCTGATTTCCAGTCATAGAACCCGATGTATCAATAACGATGGCGATTTTTTGTCCGCATGAACCTGCTGCGCTGCTTTCTGGTGCAGCCTGGGCTGTTGTTGTGGGGAAGACGATTGCTAAAGCGACAAACGCTGCTGCCAGGGCAGCAATAATCCTTCCCAATGTGCTTGGTCGAATTGTTGTCATGTGTCATACTCCTGGAGTGGGTCATCTGACAAAGCTCACACATACAAAACCAACGCGGTGAAATAAAGAAAGCCTTGCCTCGTATTTCCATTTTCCTTCCATAGAATATAGAAAAGTAGATGCAGTTACCAGGTGAATTGTAGTGAAATCCATTCTCAATCCACCTTGACCAATGAGAGCTTCATCATCTAAAACTCGTTAACAATCTGAAAATCTCAAGAAGTAATAGCAGTTCTTGATGGATATGACCGTACCAGCACGGCATATGTCATGATTTACCTAAAAGTATAAAGAATCGCAGAATGTTTGTGATTTGTGAAAAACTCTCATCTGCCCTTATTTGCTTCTAGGTTTAGTAATTGGAATCACATAATACTTTTCATTTGCGTTACTACCCGTATCTGACGTAGCGTTCTCTACTTTGCAGCCCCATTAATGTCGATGTTGAAGCAGATGCGTTACCTGGCGTATTCAATCCGTAGTGTAGTCACATCTCGATCTGGTAAACCTAGTGTGTGGCTTCAGTGGTGGACATTAGGCTAAACGTCCTATGGAAAAAATAAGGGTCGTCAAATAGTTCTCAACAATAATTAACCCAAGGGGTGATTGGCGGTTAACTCAGTGAGGAAGTCCTAAAGGTTTTGATATAAGACACCTTATGATTAAGATCCTTATTGGTGAAGAAAACTCCGACACTTCGGCAACTGTGTGTGTTCGCTATCTTACATTTATTGAAGCCCAAAAAATGGAAAAGCAGTGCATTTTATTCACTTAGTCATGGTAAACTGAAGTGTCTTTAACCAGCGAAAATATGATTTTCCCCACTCCAATGGATGCAAGAGGCTATAACTCGTAGAGCTCATGCACATTTGGAATAAATCTTTTGCTGGTGCGACGGTATTACAGAGAGGAAATACCCTGTGAATGATAATTCTCAATCGCGGCGCGTTCAATTAGTCGCCCCGCTTTCGGGGGTCATGCTGCCTATCGAACAGGTGCCCGACCCCGTTTTTGCAAAGAAAATGGTGGGTGATGGTGTCTCCATTGACCCGCTGAGTAACATGTTGGTAGCCCCCGTCAATGGGGAGGTTATTGACCTGCAGCCTTCAAGCCATGCTGTCACTGTTCGTAGTGACGAAGGGCTTGAAATCCTTATGCACATTGGTTTAGATACAGTGCGTCTGGTGGGTAAAGGTTTTAACCCTGTCATTAAAGAGGGCGATCGCGTAGCTGTTGGCGACCCGCTAGTCGAGATCGATTTAGACGAAGTTGCCCGCAAGGCAAAAAGTTTGCTGACCCAGGTGGTTGTGACTAACACCGAAATGGTTGCCTCAATGGAGGTAGCCCAAGGCGTTGTGAATGCAACGGCTGATGTGGTTGCAGTCGTTGAACTTGCTGAACCAACAGATGGCGCAAGTGGAGGCGATGTTGCTGGAGCAAAAACTGTTGTTTCTGACGGTATTTTGGTTCCCAACCCAACTGGTCTTCATGCACGCCCTGCGGCAACCTTGGTGGGCTTAGCCAAAAAGTATAGTTCAGACATTCGCCTGCGACGCGATGATGATTCCGCAAACGCGAAGTCGATTGTGTCAATTATGGGTCTTGCCGTAGCTTGTGGTCAAAAAGTAACACTGACCGCTCACGGTGTTGACGCGCGTGAGGCAATCCTTGAGCTAGAAGCAGCAATGCGTGACGGCTTAGGTGAAGATTGCCCGCCTTTGTCTGGAACTGATGACACCGCTCCTATTCCTGCGATTAAAATAACTGCTGATAACGATAAATCCGCTGAACCAAAGTCAGGTGACTGGAATCTTCTGCTTGGAGTTTCAGCATCGCCAGGTCTTGGCATTGGAACAGTAGTGCAGGTTCGCCGTGCCGACATCGTTGTTGAAGAATTCGCGGACGACCATCACAAAGAACGTCGTAAGCTCAATAGTGCGATCGATCGTGCACTTCTTGACCTGTCAGCATTAGAGCAGCGTCTAGAAGAAGAATCATCAGCCGATAAGGCTGCTATATTCGCTGCCCACCAGGAAATTCTTGGGGATCCGGATCTGCTTGATTTAGCTGGAAGCGCTATTGATAAAGGTAAGTCAGCCCCCTTTGCGTGGCGTGCAGCGTTTAATAACTTTGCCGACCAGCTAGAAGCCTTACCAAATGAAATCTTGGCAGCACGAGCCAACGATGTGCGCGATGTTGGCCATCGTGTTCTGGAAGAACTAACAGGTCAGCGCTCAGAAAAGAAAGAATTACCTGATAATGCGATCCTCATTGCTGAGGAATTGACACCTTCTGATACTGCCCAATTGGATCGTTCAAAGGTTGCAGGTTTTGCCACGACTACCGGTGGTGCGTCCTCACATGTAGCTATTATTGCGCGCTCACTAGACATCCCTGCTGTTGCTGGCATTGAAAGCCGCGCATTGGATATTGAGGACGGCACCCAGGTGATTTTGGATGGAACCGCTGCTTCCTTGAAGACTAATGTCACTGATGACGAGGTAAGTCATTTCAGAGGACGCCTGGAGCAACTCTCGGCACAAAGGGCTGCAGAAGAAGCACATAAGGATGAACCGGCACTGACCACAGATGGTCACCAGGTTCAAGTTGTTGCCAATATTGGCGGAGTTGAAGATGCTAAAGAGGCCCTAGCCAAGGGAGGCGAAGGCATTGGGTTGCTGCGTAGTGAGTTCGTCTTTATGGGCCGTGCAACGGCGCCCAGTGAAGAAGAACAAGCTCAGGTATATGCGGATTGCGCGCGTGCCCTTTCCCCAGGTCAACCACTTGTTATTCGGACACTGGATGTTGGTGGAGACAAGCCGCTTAGCTATGTGCATATTCCCGCTGAGGAAAATCCGTTCCTGGGTATGCGCGGTGTTCGCATTGGGTTAGAAGAACCATCCTTGCTGCGTTCACAGCTGCGCGCTATTTTTGCTGCAGCTGATGCAGGTGCAAAGATTCACGTCATGTTCCCAATGATTGCCACCGTTGATGATTGGCGTCAGGCTAAAGCGATCTTTGATGAAGAACGTGAAGCATACGGTAGTGACGTTGATGTCAGTGTTGGCATCATGATGGAAGTTCCTTCCGTTGCCATTATGGCACGTCAATTTGCAGCACTTGATGGCTGCGACTTCTTTAGTGTGGGAACAAACGACCTTACCAGTTACACATTGGCAATGGATCGTGGACATCCGAAATTGGCTCCACAGGTGGATCCGTGTAACCCAGCAGTGTTGTCATTGATTCACAACGCTGCTCAGGCTCTGCACGAAAACGGCAAATGGCTGGGTGTTTGCGGCGGTATTGCTTCAGACCCGCAAGCTGTGCCGATTTTGGTTGGTCTTGGTGTGGATGAACTCAGCTGTTCAATTCCCGCTATTCCTTCCGTCAAAGCAGTGATTCGCAAGTATTCACTTGACACCTGCAAGCAGCTGGCTGCACAAGCCATGACATGTACCACCCCAGCTGATGTTCGTGCCCTGGTTGATAGTAATGCCAGCGGCTCTAAGGAGGACGCATCATGAGCAATGCACAAGAAATAGTAAAGGCCGTAGGCGGGGCCGATAACATACTGAGCCTGACTCACTGCGCTACAAGGTTGCGTTTTGAACTTGTTGATGCTTCCGTCATAGATATTACACAGGTTGAAGCCATCGAAGGCGTGATGGGAGCGGTTCCTCAATCTGGTGACCGTTTCCAGGTGATTATTGGTGGAGCCGTGCAAACGGTATTCAACGAGATCAACCAGCTTCCTGAAATGGCGGCATCAGGTGGTCAAAGTGCTGATGAAGTCAAGGCTGCGATTCGCGCTAAATCACGTGGAAAGAACGCCTGGGTAGACGCATTCTTTGAATACCTTTCTGATTCTTTCCGACCACTGCTGGGTGTGTTGCTTGGTGCATCACTGATTATCGCATTCGCTGCTGTGTTGGACGCTCTTGGTATCGTTGATTTCCGCGCCGCTGATAAAGCCGCAGGCTGGGTGTTCGTTGATGCTATGTGGCGTTCAGTGTTCTACTTCCTGCCAATTATGGTGGCATATAACGCGGCAAAGAAACTCAATGTTGATCCCTGGGTGGGTGCCACAGTCATGGGTTCTGTGATGACACCAGAGTTCGCTAAACTCTCTGATGTTAAAGCCGTTGCATCAACTGTGTGTACGGATACACAGTTTGGTCAGACCTGCATGGCCAATATCTTTGGTATTCCCATGCAGCTCAATGACTATGGGGGCCAAGTCTTCGTACCCTTGATCATGGCTGCGGTACTTGGTCTGGTATATAAGTTCTGGAAATGGGTTTTCCCCGAGAATATCCAGATGGTTTTCGTACCATTCTTCTCGATGCTCATCATGATTCCGCTGACCGCATTTTTGATTGGACCGCTTGGTATCTGGTTGGGTTCGGGTATTGGTACAGGCTTAGCATGGCTAAACGGCAATGCTCCGCTAGTATTCGCAATCCTTATCCCATTACTGTACCCATTCTTGGTGCCACTTGGTTTGCACTGGCCTTTGAATGCGTTGATGCTTGTCAACATCAAAGAGCTTGGCTACGACTTTATTCAAGGCCCCATGGGTACATGGAACTTTGCATGTTTTGGTGCAACAGCTGGTGTGTTGTTGATTGCGATACGTGAAAAAGACAAGACGATGCGACAAACTGCAACAGGTGCTTTAGCGGCAGGTCTGCTTGGCGGTATTTCGGAGCCTTCGTTGTACGGTATTCACCTGCGCTTTAAGCGAATCTATCCAAGGATGCTTGTTGGCTGCTTTGTTGGTGGTGTAATTGTTGGTGTTCTTGGTGGCGTGAAAACCCAGGCATTCGCATTCACATCGCTGCTTACTATCCCCGTATTCGAACCAATATGGAAATATAGTATTGCGATTACGGCTGCCTTCTTTACAGCACTCATCCTGGTGTACATTAGTGATTATCGAACACCTGAGCAGCGTGAAGCTGCACGTCTGGCAGGTTCTGTTGATGCAGTGGCACAGCCTGAACCCAAGGTGATTGTTGTCAGCGACGCTGAAACCAACCAGGCAAAGCAGTGGATAGATGCACTTGGCAACGCAGACAATATTGAAGAAGTCGAGCTGACCGCAGAAACACGTATTCGTGTTAACGTGAAAGACTCGGCACTTGTTAATGTGGATGCGCTAAAGAAAGCAGGACTACCAGCAGCAGTTGAGGTAACACCCAATGTGTGGCACCTGATCGCTGGCTTAGAAGCCGAACAGTATTCAACTGCAATGTCACGGCGACTAACCTCGTCAGCAGTAGCAGTTCAATAGCATTCGACTACTTACGAGCTACCAGGCGTAGCCTGAGGTTAATACATATCAGTGTATTTTCCTTTGTATGTATTGACGAGCTCTCAGTTTATTAAGTGGGCACCCTGACGATTACGCTCAGGGTGCCCACTTTTCCATCTTGTCAATGACCTGCCAAAGTAGTCTTTCCTTACAACAGTAGATACTTTTACGTTTCAACTGCCTTCCATTGCCCTGATAAGATGACTACGATAGTCGTGGTACTCACAACAGAAAGCCAGGTGCGCATTGCCTGTTCTTGATATGAACAACCCTGACGAGGTTAAAGAATACGAAACCTTTATCTCCACCAGTCCTTACGGTCACATGCTGCAGTCACTACGGTGGGCACAAGTAAAAAATAACTGGGATCCCCACTACGTGTACTTGCGTAATAATGCAGGTAATATATCGGCCGCGATGTCTGTTTTGGCAATTAAAAACGATGGCGAACATGCTTTTCTGTATGCACCACGCGGTCCCGTCTGCGATATTTACGACACCGATACTGTGAGGGAGCTTATTTCTTTGATGGGGGGGGGTGAAAACAGCTATGTCGCCAAGCAGCAGGCATTTGTTCTTCGTATGGATCCCGATGTGATCTATGACCAGCAGCTTATTGATACCTACGCTTCCATTAATGGAATGAATGTGCGCAGCCGAGATATTGGTGATGAACACGCTTTTTCAAACCCACGCAATCACATGATTTTGCCCTTTCATGGCCGCAGCATCGATGACATTATCGCGACCTACCCCAAGAAATTCCGCTACCAAATTCGTCGAACATATAAAGATGGCCTGCACACAAGAATGTTCACAGTGAAAGATGCCCTATTTTCACAGGCACTTGATCGTTTCTATGATCTGACGCAGCAGATGGCACAGCGCAAAGGGATAAGTTATCGCCCTCATAACTATTTTGTACGACTATGCCACGCTTTTGATGATGTACGCCTGTATGAAACCTATGACGATGATGACGAAGTGTTATCAAGTGGCATTGTTGTTCACTACAATAAGAAAGCCTTTTATATTTATGCTGCAACCTCTGATAATAAACGGCATCTACAACCTAGTGTACAAATGATCATTGAAGCGATGCGTCATGCAGTAGATGCTGGAATGGATCATTTTGACTTTGGGGGTGTCTACACCTTCGATGCTAGTGATGGGCTGTACCTGTACAAATCCAAATACTGTGGCCCTGATGGTCGCCAAGAATATATTGGTGAGCTGGATATGGTTTACAATACTCAGCTGTATCAGGACTTCATCAACTAGGCTCAACTGTATTCTTTTTTGGAAAGGTGGCTTGGTGTTCCACAGTACTTATGCCCCTTTTGCCAATAAAACGCTTAACATTGTCAAACAGGTAAAATGTATTAATCACGCAAGCGCTATCAGGCGTGTTGACACCGTGTAGTAGCTTTGAGTGGAACGGCTATTCTTTCGCATTTTTAATTGACTTCGAATGGGGCGGTATGCTCAAAGCAATACACGAAACAAGGCGGTCATGAGCCTTATTCCAGCTATGTTCAGAGGGCGTGAGCGGGTACATGTCGTATTGGGAATCCTGAAAATCAATACCCACATATGTACGAAAAGTTTTTGTACAAAAGTCAGTAGTTTTTTCTGCTAAAACATCACGTCCGGGATACTTGCCACCAGCAAGAACTTTCACGCCAACAACCTCTGAATTGTGTTCTTTTGTGCAGGGGACAGGCGCAACGTCAGTGATTTCTTCACGCAATAACAATACCTCATCCGATGCGGTAAAGCACTGCCCTACCCGCAGTGACAGTGCCGAATCAGAACAGGCACTTAAACTCATACAGGTAACGCATATGCCTACAAAAATCGCAGCATAGCGTTTTAACCTCATTGCCTCATCACCTCACACTGGCCTTTTCGCATCTATTAATACTGCAAGAACAGATGCAACAGTTGATAGCATAAAGCCGAAAAAGCTCCCGCAGCAGGGAGTGTTAAAACCCATGCAATAAGAATATTGCCGGCAACACCCCAGCTTACTGCTGATAGGCGTTTGGTGGCACCAACGCCCATGATGGCTGAAGATACAACCTGTGTTGTCGATACAGGGGCATGAAAGATGTAGGCCGTGAAATATAGCACCGATGCCGATACGCCCTCTGCAACAAAACCGTGAACAGGCTCAACTTTGAAAACCTTTTTGCCAAGAGTCCGCATAATGCGTCCCCCACCAGCAAGTGTACCAAGTGATATTGCCAATGCAGCTGCGAACTTCACCCAAAACGGGATCACAAGCTCACCACCAACGTCACGCAGGCCCTCGTATTGGAAAGCCAAAAGTGCCAATACGATGACACCCATTGTCTTTTGGGCATCCTGTAGGCCATGTCCTAATGCCATAGCAGCAGATGAAAAAATCTGCGCCCGCCTAAAACGACGCATTGTACGGTGATAAGGCCGATTTTGCAGTAACTTGAGGATGAAGCTTAACACCACAAATGAAATAATGAACCCAATAAAGGGGCTAACAAACATTGGGATAATTACGTGGTCAATGATACCCCACCATTGTACTTTCGTGACCGATGCTAAACCTGCACCCGCAAGGCCGCCAATAAGGGCGTGAGATGACGACGACGGCAACCCAAACCACCACGTAATAAGATTCCAAGCAATGGCACCAATAAGGGCAGCCATAATAATCACAAGACCGTGAAGGTTATCCTCGGGAACAGGCGAATCAGAGAATTGCGAAATATCGATAATGCCATCACCAATAGTTTTAGCAACCTCTGTACCCAAAAGTGCCCCCACCATATTCATAACACCAGCCATAATAAGCGCTGTACGAGGTTTCAAGGCACGTGTTGATACGCATGTTGCAATAGCGTTGGCAGCATCATGAAAACCGTTGGTAAAGTCAAAAACCAGCGCGGTGATAATAACAAAGATGACGAGGAATAAGATCAGCGATTCCACCGTCAGGACTCCTTCATTGCGATAGTTTCAATAACATTGGCCAACTGCTCAAATGAGTCAATGGCTTCTTCAAGGCTTTCAATGATGTCTTTAATTTTGATGATTGTGATAGCATCCAGGCCCGAGTTAAACAGTTCGGCAAGCATCTTGCGATAGTAGCGGTCTCCGTTGTTTTCTAAACGGTTAATCTCGACGGTGTAATCTTTGAGATCCGTTAATGTTTTCAGTCGCTCCATTGCATCGGCAGTTAACTGTGAACACTGTTGCAACACCTTGACCTGCTTGGACAATCGCTTAGGAATATCGTGCATTTCGTACAGGACGATAAGGTCAGCGGCTTCATCCATAAAGTCAAGGCAGTCATCAAGTTTAGCGCCGATAAGTGAAATATCGTCGCGGTCCAAAGGAGTAACAAATGTTTCGTTGAGTTTGCGCATAATCATATGGGTGATTTCGTCACCGGCATGCTCAACATCATGCAGGTGATTACGTGCAGCAGTACGTTCTGGTTCGTCCTCTGAAATAACCTGTGCCAGCAAGTCTGAAGCCTTGACAAGGTTTCTTCCGTTTTCCGCAAAAAGTGAATAAAAATCGGTCTTTGGTTTCCTTTTGAACTTCACTGGCACTCCTATAAAGTCGGGAAAAATAGTACCATGCCTAGATTAAGCGATTTCATCCCTGAATTGCACGTTTCTGGCAAGAAAAATTATTCGAATTCGTACGTTATGCGCCTATGGTGGTGATGTGTGAATTATTCCATAGACGATAGTTGCTCTGCGGTAGGTAACAGCGCCAGGCCGAGAAGCGCCAGTCGGCGCTATGGCCGCTCGTAGCGGCAGATGTTGGAGCCCGGGGCTAAACGGCCTGACGCATTTCCGATTATATACGCTTCGTTGGTCGGGCGCGTATTCAACGGTTACACTAAGGGCGTAGGAAGTGCCAGGGACGGTACACACATATTGATGATGACCCAAGGTGAGGAGCATCCGCATGAGTGATAATGTGTTGATAACCACTGACCACGCTGAAGGTCTGGCAGATGACAGGCGCTTTATGGGCCTGGTTAGTGTTGTCAGTGGCCTGCTTGTAGCGCTCTGCGGTTTACTGCCCCGTTCTTTTACCGTTGTACTGGCACTACTATTTGTTCTTGCCTTCAGCTATGGGTGGGGAACTTTTATGCAATCCTTTGTAAAGTCCTCGCCGCTTACCGTTCAAATCATGGTTGCTATTACCGGTGTTGCAGGTGTGTTAGCAGTGTGGATAAGTAACGATCTAGCTGCGGCAGCAATGGTTCTAGGACTTGTTGTGATAGCTGCGTTTATTTCAGAGATGATGCGCTCACTCCCACGAAAAAACACGTTGATGTCAGTGTCTGGAACAGTGCTGGGATCAATTTTTGCGGTTTTGACAGCATCATGGGTGAGCTTGAACGAGCAGGCATTATGGCATGAAACAATTTTTCCAGCAGGTATTGCGGTAACGGTGATTGCAGTTGCGGGAATGTTTTTTACAAAACGTTCTTTCCATCGAGTATCACTATTTGGCGCAGGAGCACTGACCGGTGGAGTAACCGCAGCGATTCTTGTTGCTACTGGCGTATTGGACAGACTAAAAATAGTAGTGCTGTCAACCGTTCCCTATATGAGCCAGCATCCCCATGTTGCACTTGTGGTAGCCGGTGTGGCCTTAGGTATTGTTTTTGCAGGCCTTATTGTGTTTTCATCATTTTTTGCTGACTATTCTCACCATGTTTTTGGGGCCTCAGAGCGTATTTGTTTTGGAGTAATGCCCGTTATGTTGGCTGGGTTGCCGCTATATACTTTTATTCGCGTTGTCGGAACCTAAAACTATCAGCCCCAATACTTACTGTGAGGATACGTAGCATAACTTTGCTCCAGTGTGGGATGTGAGACTTCTGGTCTTAGCTGGGCGTGGTAGGCGTGGGGGGGGGGATTTCCTTCATTGCAGCGTGGAAAGTTGGCGTGTTGAAAAAAACGCTTCACGAGGGCGCAGCCCGTGCGTTGCACGGGCTATTATCGTGCCTGCTGTATTGGCACACTCCTAACAATCGGCATAAGCTAAAAGCATGATTAGTCTTCCTTCAGATGTGCCAACGACGCTTCGCCCTCTTGCATGGATTATCGGAAGTTGGCAAGGATTTGGAACACGCACGCGGCCAATATTCAACCACACCACGGGGCAGCTCCACGCTGAAACTACCATCGAACATTTGGTAGGAAACATCGCATTTTCTATATCGCAAACACCAAATGAACTGGTGCAACATACCCAGATTTTTCATGCCGCACCGCAGGATAACAAGGTTGTACCTATGACCTTGAGTGCTGATACTGCTTTGAACTGTCTTGATGCTGCCAAGTTGTGGTGGGAAGAAAAAACCGTGTGGAGTGTTACTCATTCACGTGTGGCTACAAAAAATACCCCTGCAAGTGCGCGAGCTGAATGTGTTTCACATGGCATTGTGACCTTCGCCGAGGACGCGCACCCCTTGGTCAACACCCAATGGAGTGCCACTGTAACTGGGCCACGCATTATGATGGCAACACACCAGGGTAGTGCCAAGCCACTTAGCAGCGTGACCCGAAGTTTTGGCCTGGTTGGCGGCGAACTCATGATTGTGCAAGACCTGGCAACTGCCACACAGGAACTGTCAGAATGGTGTGTACGTATGGAAAAAATTAGTGTCGATAACGTCTTCTAGGCTGACACGGCTGGTTGCATGTCTGATTGGGTAGAGGTCTGTATATTCTGACAACTGATTTTATCAGGTAGGTAAGTGACGTGTTCACCGCTGTAGTGAGTGTGCTAGCCCGCGTGGCCTGCTGCGCATAGTCTTGGGTGGACTGTTCAACAATGATCGATAGAATTGATTTGCACCCGTACACAGGAGGATTCTTATGACTGACACAAGCACCCTTGGCCAGAACAGCGGTGAAGACGCAACCAGCAATTCCAGCACAATTCCTAGCAATGACGAAAGCTGCGAGGCCGGCTATGGCGACCCCTCTGCGCAGTTCCATGCCTTTATACACGGCGCAGGAATCGTTGATTTATCGCATCGTGAAGTTGTGGCAGTTTCTGGCCCCGATAGGTTGACATGGTTAACAACGCTGAGTTCACAAGTGGTTGATACTCTTACACCTGGCGATTCTCAAGAACTTCTGCTGATGGATGCACAGGGCCATATTACTTTCGCAGCGGGTATTTTTGATACGGGAACGGTTGCATATCTGCTGGTGGATCAAGGACAGGGGGCAAAGTTAGCTGCATTCCTTGAATCAATGAAATTCATGCTTCGCGTCGATATTAAGTACGCCGACAACATGGTGCAACTAGGTTTTGTTCCTGGCGGTTCGGTTGAGGCTGCTCTTTCCTTGATTGCTCACACCGCTGCCCATCAAGCCAATGTGGGCGCTGACCCGCACAATAGTACGGAAGATGCCGTGGACTTTGCCGCAAAAAACCCTGTTAAAGATGCTGCATATTGCGCCGACGATGCTACTTTACCAACAACTACGCCACACACATCACACAGTGCTGTGCAATCCCTTCCAGGCAGTGGTGTGGATTGCAGTAATACTGATATCCCAGAATTGGGTGACACCGATCAGTTCCACAAGGGGTGTGTTATTGGTGTGTGGCGGGATCCGTGGCCAGGAATTACAGAGGGCGGAACCACCTATTTTCAAGGAACTATGCCCTTTGTTACCCCTACTGCGATAGCGGTTGTGGACGTATTGCGAAGGGAACAATTTATCGAGGCATGGCTGACATTGGCGAAAGGCTACGGCAGTTTCCCTGCAGAAACCGATGATGGTTATCCTATCAAGAAGCCGATACTCTGCGGCTGTGATGCGTGGCAGGCTGTTCGTATTGCCAATTGGCGCCCCAGCTTTGCTACCGAAGTTGACACAAAATCAGTACCCCATGAACTTGACTGGCTACGAACTGCAGTTCACCTGCATAAAGGATGTTATTGTGGTCAAGAAACAGTAGCCCGAATTGTTAATCTTGGGCGCCCACCACGACGCATGGTTTTTATTCATATTGACGGCTCCACCCATGAACGTCCACAGCATGGAGCCGATATTGTCTATGGAAAACGTGCAATGGGTAAGTTGACCTCTGTGGTGTATCACCCGGAAGAAGGGTGGATTGGTTTGGGGGTTGTGCGCAGAGCCGCCCCCGACGAGGAGTGCGCGCAAATAGTGTGGACTAAAACATGTGATGATGACGAGCCGAACAAAGTGAGTGTGAGCGCTACTGTCACGGCGATTGTTTCGCCCTTAGGAAAATGTTTGGAATCACCGCAGAGCCGGCCTGGGCAAGGTTTGAGGCGTTTACCAGGCGCTAGTGGAAAAATGCCAAATACGGGGATCGGACTGGGCTAATATCCCTAAATGTCACTGCATGCAGATTTGTATGTAGCCCGAGGTTGTTGTGCTACGTAAATGGAAAGGCTGCCATGCCACAGCAGCTGGGGTGGGATAAAATCTTTCACAATAGCGTTCAAAGTGAAGTAAAGGAGCACAATGAAAGCCGTGATACAGAGGGCACTTGAAGCTCACGTCAGTGTAGATGGTAAGGTCATTGGTAGTTTTGACGGGCCGGGGCTGGTGGTGTTGTTGGGGGTGACACACGAGGACGGAGCGACGCAGGTTGCTACAATGGTTCGTAAAATCGCGGAGTTAAAACTGACGGAAGATATGCAATCAGCTGAAGAAGCTGGGTTGCCTGTGATGGTGATTTCGCAGTTCACGCTGTATGGCTCAACACGTAAGGGGCGTAAGCCATCGTGGACGCACGCTGCTCCCGCTTCGATTGCTGAGCCTTTATATCAACAGGTTATCAATGGTTTGAAGGCACGTGGATTACGTGTTGAAACCGGCAAGTTTGGCGCAATGATGAAAGTTCGTTTTACCAATGATGGGCCCTTCACTGTGATGGTGGAGTGCTAAGCGGGGTAGTTGTTGACTGGGCTCGGGTGTTGTAGCTGGGTCGTGCACGGTCAGCAAGATCCGCAAGGTTCAGGCTGACTTGCAAGATCCAGCTTCGGGGCCTTGGCGTTAAGCAACGATACGTCTGCTCTTACCCTGGGCACGCTCCAGGTTCGGGGGTGCTTTAGGCACGGTCACTATTTATAGTCCCGGTTACTCACTGTCACAAGGTTTTGGCTTTGGAGTTTGGTGATACCTGGTGGTGCGGTTGTGCTTGGCTGAGGCTAAGGTTTAAGCCTGGGAGGCAGGCGGTGCTTGATGCTGTGGTTGTGCTCAGGCCACAGAAATCTTTGGCCCGGGAAGGATGTGCAATGGGGAAGAAGAGGGCTAGGGTGAAACGGGCTGGAAATAGTGAAAGTGCTCAGACCGTGTGGCCTGAGCACTTCCTGTTCCCCATCTCAAAGAGCAATGAAAATGAAATCTAAAGCATATGTAATTGTGTGACAAGGTCTTTTTGTTGGTCCCTGACCTTGTATGTATAACAATAAATCCGAAGTATGGGCGTTAAATGGGCTCAACCTGAAAGAAACTATAAAACGCATGTAATTGTGCAATCATTATTAGCTATACCTGCATAAATGCTAACTATGTGTGCTTTGTCACTATTTGTAGAAGTCTGTGGATGTATGTGCGGGGGTGTTGAAGTGTTACGGAGGGGGCGAATGGGTGAGAGCTGTAAATGGTGTGTGACTCATAATGATAGTCCAGTGTGATCGTCGACACAATGTTCATGCAATCTTGTAGCTGCCCTGAATCTTTGTTTGTCTGATTGAAAACCTAACAAGAATGACCAGTGTTGGTGTTGTGAAAGAGGTCAGTATTCTTTGATATGTGCTGCAGGTTGTGGTGCATGTTGTAGTGGAGGCAAGTGGAGGAAGGCAAGTGGGATAGAAATAGTGAAAGTGCTCAGACCGTGTGGCCTGAGCACTTCCTGTTCCCCATCTCAAAGAGCAATGAAAATGAAATCTAAAGGTTATTCAATTGTGCGACAAGGTTTGTGTGTTGGTTCTTTTTACCTTGTGACTACAACACTAAAACCCTAGTATGGGTGTTAAATGGGCCCAACCTGAAAGAAAGCATAAAATGTGGAATATTAATACGATAAATCTGGTATAACCTGCATTAATGCAAAGTCTGTGCGCTTAGTCACACTTAAATTTTTCGGTGAAAGAATGAGTTTTGGTAAGCAGCAGAATGTAATTCCTTGAATCAGTGCTTAATTCGCCCTTTACGCATCAAGCTTTTGTTGCCATAGGTTGCGAATTGTAGGAGTAGTCAGGACAAAACGGATAAGCTCCATAGTGTAAATCTCGGCAGTGTCCATGGATTGAATGGCATTAACAGCTACGGTAGCAACATCTTCCATATCCCATCCATAAATACCAGCTGAAATAGCTGGAAAGGCAATGGAATGAGCTCCAGCTTTTACAGCAGCACGTATACTTCGAGTAAAACAGTTGGCAAGGTCACCGGGATCTGTTTGTCCAACGTGGCGGTTTGGGCCTACAGTATGAACAATCCAACGGGCGGGAAGATTGTATCCACCTGTCACAACTGCGTGTCCAACGGGTAGGCCATCAGGTAAAGTAGCAGAACGAAGCTTGCGGCACTCAGCAAGAAGCCCGGGCCCTGCGGCACGGTGAATCGCGCCGTCAACTCCACCACCTCCCAGAAGTGACGAGTTTGCCGCATTAACAATCGCATCTACTGATTGTTGCGTAATGTCTCCAGTGACTGCTTCATATTTCATGGTTCTAGCATATCGTGGTACCCCACGTTTGAATATCGTCATGGAAAAGACCACAGTGTTGGTGCCCTTATTACCGAAAAGTCTTGCCACAAGCCCTGTTGTCAGCCCAGGTTGTCAGCGCTATTGAAACCTCGTCATTCTTGACCTTTTCACTTGTTCGTAACATCTTCGACTAGCGTAATATTTCGCTTGTCGTCTATCTTTGCTGTGTCACATAATCTTGCTTCCAGTAGTTATTCCCGCGCGTACCGATGAACGGATTCTTTTCAAAGCACTGCGGTGGCACTGCTCTGGCTTGCATGTAAACTGCCAGGATACTCACGCCTGTGGCGAACAAATGGGCCTTTCTTACCTGGCACGACAATAATGGTAGAAGGGAATCGTTAAATAATTCGATAAGTCTTGCCACTGCATCCCTTATCACTACCATGAAGGAGCACTATGTTCGAGCGTTTTACCGACCGAGCACGCCGCGTTGTTGTCCTTGCTCAAGACGAGGCACGCGAACTTAACCATAATTATATCGGTACAGAACACCTGCTGCTTGGTCTTATTCAAGAGGGTGAAGGCGTAGCCGCTAAAGCCCTGGAAATGATGAATATTAGTGGCGAAAAGGTACGCGAGCAGGTTATTGAAATTATAGGTGAAGGTGATTCCGAACAGGGCCACATTCCGTTTACACCACGCGCGAAAAAAGTACTTGAGCTGTCGCTTCGTGAGGCCTTGCAGCTGGGGCACAATTATATTGGAACCGAACATATGCTGCTTGGTCTTATTCGAGAGGGTGAAGGCGTAGCCTCTCAGGTTCTTACAAATCTTGGTGCAGATTTATCATCAGTTCGTCAAAATGTTATCCAGCTGCTCAACGGCTATCAGGGCGGGGAACGCAAGGGCGGCGAAGCCGTGGGAGTTGGCCACGGTGCTCAGGGGCCAGCAAAATCAGGTTCAGCTATTCTTGATCAGTTTGGGCGAAACCTGTCGCAGGCCGCACGTGAAAACAAACTTGACCCTGTGATTGGGCGCAAACCAGAGATGGAACGCGTCATGCAGATCCTTTCGCGGCGTACCAAGAATAATCCTGTGCTTATTGGGGAACCTGGTGTTGGTAAAACTGCAGTTGTTGAAGGGCTTGCACAAGCAATTATTCGCGGTGATGTTCCCGAAACACTTAAAGATAAGCAGCTGTATTCGCTAGATATGGGCTCGCTGGTTGCGGGTAGTCGTTATCGCGGCGATTTTGAGGAACGCTTAAAGAAAGTACTGAAAGAGATTCGCACACGCGGCGATATTATCCTGTTTATTGACGAGATTCACCAGCTTGTTGGTGCGGGTGCAGCCGAGGGCGCCATTGATGCGGCCTCTATTTTAAAACCCATGCTGGCGCGCGGTGAACTTCAGACTATCGGTGCTACGACGAATGAGGAATACCGTAAATATATTGAAAAAGATGCTGCCTTGGAGCGCCGCTTTCAGCCAGTGAATGTGGAACAGCCAAGTGTAGAAGAAACGGTGCAGATCCTTAAAGGCTTACGTGATCGCTATGAAGCCCATCATCGCGTGATTATTACCGATGATGCAATCAAGACTGCGGCAACGTTGGCTGACCGCTATATTTCAGACCGATTCTTGCCAGATAAGGCGATTGATCTTATGGATGAGGCCGGTGCTCGCCTGCGTATTTACCGCATGACAGCGCCTCCAGAGATTCGTGAATTAGATGAACAAATTAAGGCCGTGACAAAGGAAAAAGAATCGGCAATTGACGATCAGGACTTTGAACGCGCGGCTGCTCTTCGCGACAAGGAAAAGAACCTCAGTGAAGAACGTGCAAAGAAAGAAGCAGCGTGGAAGGCCGGCGACCTGGATCACATTGCCGAGGTTGATGAAGATGCTATTGCTGAAGTATTGGCAATGGCAACGGGTATTCCAGTCTTTAAGATTACCGAAACAGAATCAGCGAAACTGCTGAATATGGAAGAAGAACTGCATAAACGCATTGTGGGTCAAAACGAGGCCGTGCGCGCTCTTTCACGTGCAATCCGTCGTACACGTGCGGGGTTAAAAGATCCGAAGCGTCCTGGTGGTTCGTTTATTTTTGCTGGTCCCACAGGTGTTGGTAAAACAGAGCTAGCAAAAACGCTAGCAGAGTTCCTGTTTGATGACGAGGATGCCTTGATCCAGCTGGATATGTCAGAGTTTGCGGAAAAACACACGTCGTCACGGATGTTTGGGGCTCCTCCAGGATATGTTGGCTATGATGACGGTGGACAACTCACCGAGAAGGTACGCCGTAAACCATTTTCTGTGGTTCTTTTTGATGAGATCGAGAAGGCGCACCCTGATATTTTCAACACTCTTCTTCAAATCTTGGAGGACGGTCGCCTGACAGATTCGCAGGGTCGCACAGTAGACTTTAAGAACACAGTTATTATTATGACAACGAACCTTGGTACGCGTGATATTAATAAGGGTGTGCTGACAGGCTTCCAGGCATCCGGTGAACTGTCTACAGACTACACACGGATGAAGTCGAAAGTTACGGAGGAACTCAAACAGCATTTCCGTCCAGAGTTTTTGAACCGTGTTGACGAAGTACTGGTGTTCCCACCACTGGATCGAGAAGAAGTGAAAGAGATTTCAGACCTGCTGATTAAGCAGTTGCAAACACGTCTTCTTGAGCAGGATATGTCACTGGAACTCACTGCGGCAGCTCGCGACCTTATTGCTGAGCGCGGTTACGACCCGGTGTTGGGTGCTCGTCCGCTGCGTCGAGCTATTCAGCGCGACATTGAAGATGCGTTGTCTGAACGAATCCTGTTTGGACAAATCAGTGAAGGCGACCATGTGATCGTTGATGTGGCGATTGATGATATGGGTGCGAAAGAATTTACTTTCACTGCTGCTCCGGGTCTTATTGACAACACCAATTCAAGCGATAATGATGACCGTACTGATAGTGTTGAAAAGGACGAACAATAGCCTACAGAATGTCTCAAACTGTACTGACCGTTTCTTTACCCGCTATGTGGTAAAGCGGGAAGGGATAGACGGCTCAACAAAACAAAGGATAAGCAATGGATTTTCGTAATGAATCACATGCAGTGACAACGCGACGTATGGGATCGGATGAACCGATTACCGCTGAAAATCTTAATAAGCATATTGATCGAGTTTTTCAAGACCGCTACACGTGTCGTGCCTATGATGGTGGACGCACAATTTCGGAAGCGGACTGGAAGACGATTATTCATGCAGCGTGGCGTTCACCTTCGTCAATGGGTATGGAACCGTGGAGTTTTGTGCGTCTTAAAGATCCGCAGCTGCGAAAAGATTTGCTTCCCTATGTGTGGGGCGCTCAGGAGCGCTGTGAAGCAGCAGCAGAATGGGTATTGCTGCTTGGGCGTGCAGCAGATGACGTAAAGCCAGATTCCGAATATGTGCATGATTTGATTGTGAATGTTCAGGGGTTCCCAGAAGAAAAAATGCCGATGCGGCGCAAAAAAATTCAAGAGTTTATTGGTGATGATGCCGGCACAAACTGGGAACCAAAAATCGTTGAAAAGTGGATTCAACAGCAGGTTTATATTGCGCTTGGCAATATGATGACCGTTGCATCAATGCTTGGTATTGATTCGACACCCATCGAGGGCTTCAATAAAGAACAGGTGACAAAGTTCCTGGTTGAACGCGGCATCGTTGATCCCGAGCATTTCCGTGTGGCATGTTTTGCTGCTTTTGGTTATCAGCGCCAGCCGGGTAAAACAAAGGTACGCCGACCAGTTGACCAGGTTTACCGCGAGGTCTGATCGAGGGCCGAAATGAAGGTACTTGAGTTTAGTATTGATGACTACAGTGTTGAAGAACATGTGTTAGAAGTTCCGCTTAACTGGGCAGCATCGGGCATCTCAAAGGGTGAAGCCATAGCCAATACTGCAGCGGGAGTATCTTCTGGCGAAACAATCGACATCTTTGCACGGGTCATTACACCAAAAGGTGGTAAAAACTATCCCTACGCAGTTTTTATGCAGGGTGGGCCAGGTAGCTATTCACCCAGGCCAGTAGGTATCACTAGCTGGCATAAGACAGTTTTGGAACGCTATCGCCTAGTCATGTTTGATCAGCGTGGAACCGGCAGATCTCACGGCTTAGATCGCAACCGCATTCTTTCTCGCGGTAATGCTACAGATCAAGCACGGTTCATGCGATGTTTTGCCACCGATTCAATCGTTCGTGATGCCGAAGCCTTCCGCACCTACCTTGGTGTTGAAAAGTGGACTCTGATTGGACAGTCTTACGGCGGTTTTATTAATACCCAGTATTTGTCAATGGCACCAGAGGGTTTAGCAGGATCAATCGTGTTCGGTGGACTACAGATAACCACTGATGAACATGGAAATCAACTGAATGCGGATGACCTCTATCGGGCGACCTACCAAATTGTGGCAAAACGCTGCCAAGATTACTACGATGCCTTCCCTGACGATGAGGCAATGATTCGTCAGGTCTGCGCCCATGTGGATGCTGTGGAGGAGTTTTTACCATCGGGTGAAAAGCTCACATCAAAACGGGTGCGTGAAGTTGGTATTTGTTTGGGTCGTAAGTATGGTTTTGAAACCCTGCACTATCTGTTTGAACAGCCCTTTGTAGGGTCTTGCCTTGGACGTAGATTCCTTTACGGACTGTACCAGATTCTGAGCTTTGAAGACAACCCTCTGTATGCTCTGATGCACGAGTATATTTATGCGTTGCCTGGTCAGGCTACCAACTGGTCGGCTGACAGGATGCGCGCAGACATTGTTGGTATGGAAGTTGATGCAAACCCAAACGATGAATCGCAACCCTATTATTTGACGGGCGAACATATTTTTAGAACTACGTTTGATTCCGATCCCGCATTAGAGGGTCTTGGTGAGTGCGCAGATGTTTTGGCGCAGACAACAAATGCGTCACGCAAATATGACCTGAAAGTGTTAGCCAACAATGACGTTCCTTGCGTGGCATTGGCATATACCCGTGACAATTTTGTTCCTTACGAGTTTTCGAGGGCGACTGCCAATAATATCAAAGGTCTGCAACTGGTAACGGATACCGATAATCAACACGATGGTATTCGACATATTAATGCAGACACTTTCCGGAAGCTCATGGATGCTATTGAGCCGCATTAAAGAGGACGTATCGTAAGCTGCTTCTTCAAAAAACTCATTAAAATCCCTGGTCAAAGAAAACCCTAGAAATATACCTTAAAAGTTGGGTAGCCTTTTCCATCAAATCAATTGAGTGCTCCTTGTTACACTTTAGGTGTCCTTACCTTAATGAGTGAAGAGGTGTTTTCATGGAATATATCATTGTCATATTATTTTTTGGCCTTGTTGGTGCAGCACTTTTTGGGTTTCGATGGTTGATGAGTAAGGCAGCAGAGAAAGCTCAGTCGGCAATTGGTCAAGGGGTGCGTACCCTTGCAAATAAAGATCGTGCAGCTCTTGCAAAATCGTTGCGTAACGAGATTCTTAGTTTTTATACATCGCTTACTGATGAACAGGTAATCATTGAAATTCAAAAGCGTTATCCAATGGAGCCCGTCGAGAACTGTCCCCTTATTACCGCTGTGCCAACATTATATATTGCCGAGGCCAAGCCTACGAATATGGTGATCAGTGTCAACCGTGATGCTGGACTTGTGGCACTTCAAGCCGAAACTCAGGCCCCAGGTAAAACCCATATTACATTTGCGGTAGTTGAATATTATGATGACAGTGGAGCCCCTCGTGGTTTTCGAAAGATGGAAGCTCTTATTCAACAGATTATTGGAATCTGTCAGCAGTACCCAGCCCAAGGTGTTTAGAGGGCAGGATTTTTCACATGGAATACGTCAAGGGAATTATTATTCTTGCCGTTTTAGTTGGAATTGCTTACAGCTTTGTTTGGCTGTTTAAAGCACTTGGTCGCGGTGCCGTCAAGGCAACATATCGGGTGACTCACAGCGATGAAAAACGCATTAGTGATGAGCTTTTGAATAACGGAATTATTATCATGTTTGCTGGCCGTTACCAGGATTTTTATGAACGCTTAACGATTCAAGAACGTATCGTTGAAGAAGGTAAACTCCTGTTTGCTGAAGAAGGTCGTTTTGAGAGTTATAGTCGGCCTGGCGAAAATGGAATATGGACTGTCGGTTTGCTACTTGGGGGTGATGCCGTTGGTCTAGGGTTATTTACGCCAAGCGAGAATAAACCAGAAGTTCACTTCAGAATCTTAAAGGCACATACAGTTACTGGTGTAATCGTAGGCGTGGAACACTGGATAGGCTTTATTGAGCGGGCAAAGGCTCTGGGGCAGCAGATGATTTCGCAGAGTAGAGGACATCGTGATTCCCAGGAAATAAGCCAGATGAACTCAAGCCCTTTACCTGAAGTTTCATCTGCAGCAGAACCGATACAAAGCTCTAGTCCAGCATCCAGTGCTGCAGCGCCTGCAGGTTTTATTTCCCCGAACCAAGGTAATGCTCCAGGGGGTGAACAGTATTCAGTATCTCAAAGCAGTCCTGGTCACATGCCGCCCCCGCCGCCTGCTTCGACAGCTTTGCCTGGTTTTGTTTCCCCGAACCAACCTCCCATTCCACCACGTCATAGTTAGGCTCTCGGTAGAAGTCAAAGAGTGGTGAAAACATCAAAGAGGGCGGTACAACGCAAGTTGCTCCGCCCTCTTTGCTAATGAAAATACTAGGATGCTGTTAAAGTTAACTCAAATACAGGCACTGCCAGTGCTAACACGGTCAAGGTAATCAGCACTACGCCGATTAGGTTGAGCCAGATACCCGTTTTTATCATGTCAGCCATACGAACATAGCCAGAACCATAGGCAATGGCGTTCGGTGGTGTTGCCACAGGCAACATAAACGCGCATGTTGCCGCTAAGGCCACAGGAATCACGAACAACATAACGTTGTGACCGCCATATCCAAGGCCCATACCCACTCCACCAATAATCGGTAGGAAGGCTGCAGCTGTCGCCGTGTTGGAAGTCAGCTCGGTCAAGAAAATCACAAGCATCGTGATAATCACTAGAATTAGGATAACAGGCAGGCCCTGCAATCCTTCAACCTGTTCGCCAATCCAGTTTGACAAACCCGTTTGCGAAAACTGATGAGATAGTGCCAAGCCACCGCCAAACAGCAGTAAGATATCCCACGGTAGATCCTTCGCTGTTTCCCAGTTAATCAAGCGTACACCGCGTTTGGGGTCTGCTGGAATAATGAATAGCAGCATGGAAACACTAAGGGCAACAATGGTGTCAATACCTTTAATTGATACATCGTAGTGCTTTAAAATAAAAGGAACCACAACCCAACTAAATGCTGCGGCAGCAAATAAAATAGCAACCCAAATTTCACCAGCTGACATTTTACCTAGTTTGTCGATCTCGTCTTTAATAAGCTT
Organism: Actinomycetaceae bacterium; assembly: GCA_030540715.1. GTDB lineage: Bacteria > Actinomycetota > Actinomycetes > Actinomycetales > Actinomycetaceae > JAUNVQ01. Next base: position 88,301 of record JAUNVQ010000006.1, read on the forward strand.
TTTTCCACCTGGAATTTCATTAATTTCAGGTTTGAACAAAACATAGGTAATAACAAACCAGCCAACCAGCATGAATACCGCTGCCAAAGGAACACCCACCAGCATCCATTCACCAAAGTTAACGGTAATATTTTTTTCTTTCAAATATCCAACTAACAGGGCATTGGGTGGAGTGCCAATGATGGTGCCAAGTGAACCAATCGATGCCGAATATGCGATTGCCAGCATAAGGCCTACGGCAAAGTTAGAATGATGCTGTACGGCATGTTCCTTCACCGTATCAATAGTGTCTTTTGCGCCTGCAATAATTGTACCAATAGCACCACCTTTTGTTGCATCACGTGCGACCTCGGGAATTTCTTCAATTTCTTCAGCTAGTTCTTCTTGGTCGTCTGGTGTGAATGCTTGATTGCCAATCAGGTGTTCGACAAGAGTTAAAACAGATAGGCCGATTGGTAGCATCATCACAGCTGTTGCCGTATTGGAAACCCACATCGATAAAAAGCCAGTAGCTATCATAAAACCGCCAATAAGTTGGCGTGGCTTTGTTCCAACAATACGGACAACGTTAAGAGCAATGCGCCGATGTAGGTTCCACCGCTGCATCGCAAGAGCCAAAATGAAGCCTCCCATAAATAGGTAAATAATGTGGGAGGCATAGGGGCCTGCCGCATCAGAAAATGGTGCTACCTGTAGTAGTGGGAATAGTGTCATGGGAACCAACGCGGTTGCTGCCAGCGGAATTGCTTCGGTCATCCACCACACACCCATGAGCACTGCAACTGCAGCCACAATGGGCATTCCGTCAAGGTTCATACCTTCAAGGTCTTCTGGTTTAATGCTGCGTTTTGCTACTTCTGCAGCATTGTCAGGCATAGCGTAATAGATGATGACGGCCAGGACAATACCTGATAGTAAGCCGACAACGCGGGTGATCCAAATTTTAGGGTCTGGCGGCACATATTCTGCTGCCTCGGGAACTGGGCCGGTATCGTGAACAATTGGTGTACTCATCTGGTAACTCCTTAAGGGGTTATCGTGGGGTATCGTTACGCTCACCTAGCATCGTTGCTAAGGGCGTATAGGGTTAGACTAGTTGGTTCTTGGTGAAACGTCTACTAAATCTAAAAAACTTTATCTAACCTTTATGAAAAAGGGTGTTATCTGGGGGCTGTGTTTTACGGAATTCAGTTTGTCTTTAAAGGTGGTCAAGGTGTATTCAAGAAAGGTCTAACAAGGTAAAAAGCCTGTTCAGATATGATTTCGGAGAGAAGGTTTGGTAAACTATTAACGACGTTATATTCCAAGGGAGGAGTTCCACATGAAAAATCTTGCACGCCGTTTTGAAGGAAAAGCAATTATTATTACCGGAGCGGCTGGCGGTATTGGGCTTTCAACTGCAATACGTTTAGCACAAGAGGGCGCGGGGCTGACACTGGTTGATATTAACGATAAGGCACTTGACCAGGCAAAGAATACATTGCTGAAACAGGTGCCTGATGCCGGTGTGATTGTGACATGCGCAGCTAATGTTGCTGACGAGAAAGAGGTTATCAACTATGTCACCACCTCTGTGAAAAAGTTCGGTAAAATTGATGGTTTTTTCAATAACGCCGGTATTGACGGTAAGCGTATGCCTCTTGAAGACTATTCAGTAGAAGAATTCGATAGGGTGATGGCAATTAATGCCTCTGGTGTGTTCTACGGATTAAAGTATGTGGTTGAGCAAATGAAAAAGCAGGGATTCGGCTCCATTGTTAACACGGCTTCAATTGGTGGACTTCGTGGTTGGGGGCATCAATATGGTTATGTTACCTCAAAACATGCTGTTATTGGTTTAACAAAAGCAACAGCGGTAGAGTTTGGGCCCAATAATATTACTGTTAATGCGATTGCTCCAGGTGGCATCAAAACACCGATGGCTGAAGAAGCGATGCGCCGCCTTAACCCAGACGATCCTGAAGCGGCTGAACGTGAGTTTGCTGCAGCTGTGCCAGCAAAACGGATGGGAACCCCCGAAGAAATCGCGGCAGCTGTTGCTTTCCTTCTGAGCGAGGAAGCAAGTTTTATCAACGGTCACGTATTGGTTGTTGATGGCGGTCAGATGGTTAAACAGTAAGTTGTGTAAGTCAATATAACGGCGTGGCCCAAGCTACCAAGGTGAGCACTGGTGAAGGCTACCCCTTTTCAAGCTGACCCCCTTGCTGCAAAGAGGCTGTAAGGGGGTCCTTCATGAAGAGGCGTTTTAATGAGGAGTGTAACGTTACAGGCCAGCGACTTTCACTGTTGAAAAACTGCTTTACCAGGCTATGATATTGGGAAGAAACAATCTTTATGAGCCATTGACAATCAACGACAACACTTCAGCGCGTGTACGCGGGTCAGAACGAATAGTGCCACGCAAAGCAGAAGTCACAGTTTTGGCACCTGGTTTTTGGATTCCTCGCATGGTCATACACATATGTTCTGCTTCTATCACTACAGCTACGCCAGAGGGGTGTAACTGCTTTTCTAATGAGTCCGCAATTTGCGAGGTCAAGCGTTCCTGAACCTGTAAGCGCCTGGCGTATCCTTCAACAACACGAGCTAGTTTCGATAAACCAGTCACACAGCCATGATTGGGAACGTAGGCAACGTGGGCAACACCAAAGAAGGGCAGTAGGTGGTGTTCACATTGGGAATAGAAATGTATATCGCGAACCATCACAAGTTCATCGTGGTCAATATTGAACACTGTTTCTAGTGCCTGGCTTGGCTCACTGTGTGTACCCGCCAACAGTTCTTTCCAGGCTTTTGCCATCCGGGCAGGAGTGTTACGTAACCCTTCGCGTTGGGGGTCTTCCCCCAACGCAATTAATAGATCGCGTGTAGCTTTTTCGACAGCGGCTTCATTGTATTGTCTTGTCACCGCGTCCTCCATTGGTGTTTGATACATCTAAACCGAAAAGATTTGGATCAAGGTCTGCAGGATGCTGTTCTTTATTCGCACTGCTTGTTACTGTGTCGGCGTGTGAACCATTAGAGGGATTGCCAGCTGCATGATCTTGCTCGCGTTTATCTGATGTCGTCCCGTGTGTTGGTGTTGCGCTGGGTAAAGACCCAAATGAACGTTCAGTAAACGTGGGTGTGTGAACTGTTGCTGTAGTGTCGGCTGGTGGAGGAGGATTAAATATGGCCGACGTTGTTCGAATAGTTGGTGCTGATCGAGTAGGTGGCGTGGGTGGTGCAGGGTGTGTTACCTGCGAAGGTGGCGTTGGTGTCTTTTGTGAAGACAACGTTGCGCCAGGCTGTGAGCCACTTTCATGAATTAAGCTATCACCTTGTATATGTACAGGCGAAATTCCTTTTGATGGTGTTGGTGGTGTAGAAGAGAACTGTTGGGTTGTATCCTTACCATCGATACCGTCGCTTGCTGAATCAGTTTTCGTTGCAGCATCGTGAACATGTGAAACATCAACGGCTGTCTTATTGTTAGCTGATCTAGCGCCGCTTGACTTATTGACATCTGGTTGATTTGTTGGCGGCTCAAGTATCGGGTCACCAAACTTTGTTCCAGGTACTGCCGCATCAGAAGCATAGGACCAGTGTTCACGTTGGGGTTGTTTTACAACAGCCTGGAAGATTTCGTCAAGTTCAGCTTCTAAAAGCGTTTCTTTTTCAATTAACCGCTGAGCCAAAGTATCAAGCACTTCGCGGTTACGCGAAAGAATCTGCCATGCTTCACGCATCGCGTTATCCATCAAGGTACGCACATCATTGTCGATCATTGATGCTGTAGCTTCGGAATAATCACGAGATTGAAAACCTTCTTTCCCTAGGAAAGGCTGAGTATCTTCATGACCATGTTTGACGGGGCCAATATGCGAAGACATCCCGTAGTCTGACACCAAAGCACGTGCAGTTTTTGTTGCCTTTTGAATATCGTTTGAAGCCCCGGTTGACGGATCTAAGAAAATTAGTTCTTCGGCAACACGCCCACCCAAAGCGTAAACTAGTTCGTCAAGCAGTTGGTTGCGGGTTTTATTGTATCGATCCTCAGTTGGCATCACCATGGTATAGCCAAGAGCTCGCCCTCTGGGTAAGATTGTCACCTTGGTGACAGGGTCAGTATAGTTAAGCGCCGCAGCACAAAGCGCGTGTCCGCCCTCGTGATAGGCGGTAACAGCTTTATCATGTGGGTTCATAACACGAGTTCTTTTTTGTGGGCCAGCTATCACGCGGTCAATTGCCTCGTCAAGAGCGCGGTTATCAATAAGGTCAGCATTGGATCGAGCTGTCAGCAGTGCCGCCTCGTTAAGTACATTAGCCAGGTCAGCCCCAGTAAAGCCCGGTGTGCGTTTGGCAACCGTTGCCAAATCAACATCTTTTGTCATAGGTTTACCTTTGGCGTGAACATGCAAAATAGCTTCACGGCCTTTCAGGTCGGGAGCTTCAACAGCAATTTGACGGTCAAAACGCCCTGGACGTAACAGTGCAGGGTCTAATACATCTGGCCGGTTGGTGGCGGCAATCATAATAACGTTCGTGTTTTCGTCAAAGCCATCCATCTCGACCAGAAGCTGGTTAAGAGTTTGTTCGCGTTCATCATTGCCGCCACCAACACCAGAACCCCTGTTGCGGCCAACGGCATCAATTTCGTCAACAAAAATAATTGAGGGTGCATGTTCCTTTGCTTGGTCAAAAAGATCGCGTACGCGTGAAGCACCTACACCCACAAACATTTCAACAAACTCTGAACCGCTCATTGAATAAAAAGGTACGCCGGCTTCCCCGGCAACAGCTTTCGCTAACAGTGTTTTGCCTGTTCCTGGTGGGCCATACAGCAAAACACCTTTAGGGATTTTGGCGCCAAGAGCATGGAATTTCTGAGGAATAGACAAGAATTCGCGAATTTCCTGTAGCTCTTCAACAGCTTCATCTTCGCCGGCGACGTCTTCGAATTTCACTTTTGGTGCGTCATCAGATTTTCGCACCTTGGATTTTCCAAAGCTCATAAACTTTGCTCCACCTTGCATCTTTGAGGTAAAGAACAGCAAGATGGCAAAGAATACGCCAAATATCAGTAGCATCTGTAAAATGGATGACCACCACGAGGCTGTGGGGTAGATGGAATTAAAACCGTCTTTGTACGAGCCTTTTTGGATAAGTTCGTCAACCTGTTCGGCTTGGGCCCGGGTATAGGTGAAAGTGACCCATTTTGTTGGTTGCGGTGGAATAAGTGTTGTAGAGTCTGAACGAACTTTTGGGGTATAGTTTTCGGTTAAATCAATGGTTACCTGCTGTGTGCCATCGTTAACAACTGCGCGTTTGACAGTGTTGCTTTTCAAAATCTGCAGACCTTCAGAGGTATCGATCACGGAGGGGGACAATAGTTGCGTTGTCATCCAGATCAGCAGGGTAACAATGACAATAGGTATAGCCCAGACAATCCAAGAACGCTTCTTTGTCTTCTTCTTTTCCATATTCCGCAATCCCTCCATATGTACCGGCATGCGTGCTGACGTACAACTGCGCTTGTCGTTATTGTTTCACCATCTCACAGCCTAGTGGAAAGTGGTGACGATCTGTGACTCCGCGCGCAAGATTTCGCTCTAGGCAACAGGAATTGCTTGCGAAATCACATTTTTATGCAGCAGCTGTGGCATAGCCGTACTCTTGTTTTATGAATACTTCTACAGGACTGAGCACGTGCAACAGGGTTTTTTCTTTTCGGAGGGCGCAGCATAGCCCTCTTGTGATGGGCATTGTGAATGTGACACCGGATTCTTTTAGCGATGGCGGCATATACGATACCTCCGCAACTGCTATCGACCACGCATATCAGCTGGTAGAAGACGGAGCCAGCATCATTGATATTGGTGGTGAATCGACACGACCTACATCGCAGCGTATCAGTGCGGCTGAAGAAATTCAGCGTATCGGCGAAGTGGTAAAAGAGTTAGCACATCAGGACTTCTTGTTAAGTGTTGACACGATTCATAGTGAAACCGCAGAATATGCTATCAAAGCTGGTGCAGACATCATTAACGATGTGTCGGGTGGGCTTTACGATCCACGGATGGTGCAGGTCATTGCGCGCAGTGATGTTGCCTATGTTGTTCAGCATTGGCGAGGAACACCTGATGTGATGGATCAACTTACTGACTATTCGCATGATGGCGGGGTAGTTGAGGGTGTGATTGTTGAGCTTTCACAGCGAATGGAGCAGTTGCTGGACAGCGGGGTGGATGAACTTCAAATTATTATTGATCCAGGTATCGGATTTGCAAAAACATCTTGGCAGTCATGGCAGCTAATCAGGAATAGTCACCATATTGGCGAAAAACTGGGGCGGCCTGTTCTTGTGGGACATTCACGTAAACGTTTTTTAGCTGAAGCATGTGCGCCCAATCAGTGGCATAGTCAGCGCGACAATGCTACTGCGGCGCTGAGTGCCCTGTTAACTCAGAAAAATATCTGGGCAATCCGTGTACATGACGTGCAATCTAATGTCACAGCACTCAGAAGTGCTTTATGCTGGAATGGTAGGCAGATGTGAAACCTTAATTGACTTCATCATCTTCATTTAAGGTAAACAACTGTGACGGAAGGAAAGATATGCTGACGTCTGGGAACCCACCTGTTCAGGGGCTAGATTACATTCGGTTTTCGGGGCTGCGCGCTTACGGTAAGCACGGAGTATATGACGAAGAACGCGAAAATGGGCAACTATTTATTATTGATGCCGATATTTTTACCGATACCCGCGACGCGGCGGCTTCCGGGGATCTTTGTGATACTTTTGATTATTCTAAGGTTGTGCAGGTAGCCAAAAACGTTATCGAGGGCGCAACGCATCATCTTATCGAAGAGCTAGCTCAAAAAATTGCTGATGATCTGCTATGTCTTGACCGTGTTGAGGCTGTGCGGCTATGTTTGCATAAGCCCGAAGCACCTATTGATGCACAGTTTGATGATGTATCGGTCACTATTTGGCGTGGCAAGGCTTTTGACCGTAGTTGTGGTGAGGAAAAACATGAGGTTGCTCTTGCTGTTGAAACCGATGGACAAGCCTCAGATATTGAACAGGATAATCAGGTAACACACGGTATCAACCCAGGTGATGCACAGGTATTCACAGAGGTTGATGAAGGCAAGATTCATGAACGCGCGGCTTTACCTGATGGTGGCGCAGGTGAGTCTGTACGTGCTGTGCACAGCGCCTCAGACTATGAGGCAGTACTTCGTGGTGCAGACGGTGGCATTGATGATGTGCCAAGCGCTCCGCTTAGTGTGGTTATTGCTTTGGGGGCGAATCTGGGTGAGCCAATCAAGACGCTGCGCAAGGCGATCGCTGATATTTCACAATTAGAGGGCGTTGGGCTGGAGTCTGTTGGTACTTTGATTCGCACTGAACCCGTTGTAAAGCAACAGCAAGATGCGCAGCCGGACTACTTCAATACGGTCATTGGCATACAAAGTGTTTTGAGTCCACGCCAGCTTTTTCACCGTTTACAAGACATTGAGCAAAAATATGGCCGTGAAAGAAAAGAACGATGGGGAGCACGAACAATAGACATTGACTTAATTGACATAAAAGGTATTGTCAGTGAAGATCCCGAGTTAACGATTCCGCATCCACGTGCCCATGAACGTGCATTTGTTCTTATGCCATGGACGGCAATAGAACCCAATGCCCGTCTTGGTGCGCATGGCGAAATTATTACCCTGTGCGAACATGCTGATGATAGGCGTGGCATTAAAGAGATGTGGGAATACTGGTATGGCTCAGATGTTGACAAGGATGTTCCAGCGCCATCAACGGGAACGGGAGCTCTTCCCCTGCCGCAGTGGCTCAACGTCAGCGCACGAAAAGAAGTACGAATCGTTGATGATCCAGACGCGGTAAGCCAGGTGCATACCATTCAAAATGTCCCCGAAATACTCAAACGCAGAGGTTGGCGTGAGGCCTCAGCACGACATGCGGGTAATGGCTCAGCTCCTGGCGATTCAAGAGTGCAATCCCTGATTGAGGGTGTGCCAACTGTATCTTCTGCGCCAATGTCACCGTCTACACCTTCCGCCAGTGATCTGCCACATGGTAACGCAAAGCAGGCTTCAGCAGCACAGGTGGCAATGATGCAGGGTAATATACCACAGGGACAAAGTGGTGCTGCGGGGGTACCACTGGCATCCGCTGTTAATGTTGCTGGTCAACCGCAGGTTGCTCATGATGCTACTACGCCTCCTCCATTTCCGGTGCTTTCATCATCGACCGATCAACAGAAGAAGAAGGTTAGTGTATGGCGACGTTTTTTGGCGTGGCTGTCGTTGGCGCCATCAGAATATAATGAGGCATATCCGCTGTCCGCACCTGGTGGTGACAATCACTTTCAGCATTCGTCTGCGCCTCAGTGGCCAACAATTAATGAACACAATGCTTCGGCTCCCGCTACTGCGCAAACACCAGTTGCTATCTTTGATGAAGACGATGGGGAAGACAGAACCCGCCCGGTAAGCAGGATTGAAGATGACAGTGCAGCTACTGAGGGAAGTGATGATAACTGCGAAACAGCGCCGATCGCTGCACCACTACCAACGACGGTTACTCGCACACCAATTATTCACGGTCGTTCACGCAAGCAAAATCATCTTCAGCAATCCAATTTGCACCAATCTGGTGGGCAACAGGCTAATGCTGCGCAAGGAGGATCACCACGTAGAGGCACTTCTAATGATGGTGATCCCACCCAGGTGAGTACCTCACAGGTGCAAGCAGAAGGTGGGGACATGGATAGGACTGACACTGACGATGCTGATTTAGGTGATAGTCAATCAGGTAGATCACAACGGGAACAAGACCCTGCAGTTGCTCAAGCACAGCGTATTGCCCAAAATGTTTCTGATGTAAAATCGCAGATAGTGCGACCAACAACAACTGGATCAATTCCTGTGGTTAAAAGCTGATACCGCCATGAAAAAACTGCAAGTTATTTCCAGAAAATCGCTTGTTTACTGGTGTATTGCTACAGCCTTCATTGGCTATAGTGGTGTTCAAGTGATTATTGTTACGGGGTACACCCCGTTGATTATTCATCCAGTTAATGCGTTGGTATTTGTTGGGACTGCGATTGTGCTCGCTCTTTATGGCCGTGCAGTATTAAAATTGAAGGATCATCAGGAAACATGGCTCACGCATGATAAAGCAGGCTATGTGGTAGTTTTTGCTCAGGCATGTTTATACTTTAGTGCGATCATGGCAGGGTTTATGGGTTCACAGTTAGTGGCGGGGATCATGCGTTATGAATCACCTGTGATGTTCAGATTAGCAATTGGTGCAGGCGCGTGCTTTGTTGCCGCAATTGTGCTAGGGCTTGTGGCAAGCAGTGTTGAGAAATGGTGCATTGTTGATGATGATGGTGATGAGGACTATCCGTCACAAGATAAAGGCCCATCAGGGGTTGCCAATCCGGCATAGTCCAATGTCCACTTCTTCAACCATACCTGCCATGGATCATCACAAGCCTGCGAAGCGGCATCGTTACACTTCTACCAAGCATGAAGTTTGTGAGCAAGTAAAGCACAAGGATGTCCTGCGCATCCTTGGTGAGTGGTACGTCCACAATGCGCGTGCATTACCGTGGCGTGACCCCACCACCTCTGCTTGGGGAGTGCTGGTATCTGAAGTTATGTCACAACAAACTCCTATGAACCGTGTAGAACCTATCTGGCGAAACTGGATGGCATCGTGGCCTACCGCGCATTCATTAGCTGCAGCATCGCCCTCCAAGATTATTGTTGCCTGGGCCAATTTGGGGTATCCGCGCCGCGCTCTTCGTCTTCACGAATGTGCGAAGGTTGTGAGTGACGAATACTTGGGCAACGTTCCACAGACCTTTGAAGAGTTGATTGGTTTGCCCGGCATTGGTGAATATACTGCTAACGCTGTGCTCTGTTTTGCCTGGGGAAAACGAGTCTGCGTACTTGATACCAATATCAGACGTGTGCTGTTACGAGTATTTGATGGAATTGATCAACCGCCGCGTTCAATGAATAGCGCCGAAAAACATCGACACATCAGCCGTCTTCCAATTGACCTCGTTGATTCCATCGTCTGGAACAAGGCAATGATGGAGTTTGGTGCTTTGGTGTGCACAGCGCAAAAACCCGCTTGCTCCATATGCCCACTAGCGCGTCACTGCGTATTCCAACAATCGGGAGCGCATGTACATGGCCGTCACGTTAAAAAACAAACATGGGTAGGTACAGATCGTCAAGCACGAGGGCGTATTATGCGTTTGCTACGTGAGCTTCATGAACAACAGCGCTATTGTCTGAGTGTCGAGCGGGCGCTATGTGAGGCAAGATTAACAAAACCTCCAGCCGCCAGCGGTGGGCAAGCGCGGAGCAACGCTGGAAGTGGTGAACACAAGCATGCAAAGGCCGCAAGTGATGCTACAGGCACCTGCGCACACCACACTGATGCAAACTTCGATAATACCCGGGCGAAGCGAGTATTAAAAAGCCTGATAGATGATGGTTTGATAGTGTATTGTGACAGTGAGCAAACATCGGTTCGATTACCTGAATAGAAGCACTAAACGGCGTGCCAGTGGGTAATCCAGTAACGAAAAGGCTACCGTAAATACTATGTCTGCAAGTAATCGAGGTACTTCACGAAGGCCCGGCCCACCACGAGCAGCACGCGGTGTCCCTCCACGTGCCGGAAGGCCCATACCGCGCGGAAAGAAACGTCCAACACAAAAGGTATTCTTTTATCGACGCTTACTGGTTTTTGGGATCCTCCTTGCAGTGCTCGCAACAATCGTGTGGGGTATTTTGGCCGCCATCAACTATGTTCAGGCAGTCAAAGAAGTACAAGCGGAAGCCCAACGAAAAAAAGCGTATAAAGAACGTATCATCGAACCAGTTCCGTGTGACGTTAAAATGCTGAAAAAAACAGTTGCCTCGCCACCACAAAATGTCGATGCAGGTAAAACAATCGAGTTTGATGTTGAGGTTTACAATCCATCTATTGATGTGCCATGCACAATGGATGCTTCGAATAAAACTATTGGCATTGTGATAAAAACTGGTGATGTCACGGTGTATGACTCTACAAAGTGCCATGCAAAAGACGATGATTTGCAAATTCTGTTGGCCCCGGAACTCGACTATAAAAAACACTTCACGTGGAACACCAAAAACTATGATGATACATGCAAAGAACAAGGTGAATCCCTACCAGGAACCTATCGTGTATCTATGAAAGTTGGTAAAGAAATAGCTCGCGAAGAACACCCCTTCGTTATCAATTAAGGAAGTGCAAAAAGCGCTCCTTCAAGAAGTCATTGTTAGTAATGCAAAGTTGATAGTTGGACAGGCTAAAACGTGTTCATTTGCATGTGATGTGTATTTGCCTTGCGGGCAAAAAAGATATGGCCCGTACGTGGAAAGACCGCTGGCAAAGGCTTGCAAGAATATTCACTATCGCCGCATTGTGCTTCGATGGATAGGAAAGCGGCGCATCACTAGCTGAGCGGTGCTTCGCAGGTAGAAAACTAGCGAAAAATCAATTATTAGGAAGGCACGCCCCAACAGCTTGAGCGATATTTTCAACAGGCAGTATTGTCATACGTGGGAACTTGCCTAATTCATCACTTCTGGCAAATGGCACCACCGCAGTGGTAAAACCAAGACGAGCGGCCTCTTGAAGACGTTGTTGTACACCAACAGTTGCACGCACCTCACCGGTAAGACCAACCTCGCCAATAGCAACAAGACCGCTGGTGATAGCTCGGTTAGTAGCTGCTGAAAGCACGGCCATCACCACCGCTAAATCAATAGCTGGTTCCGTTGTTTTAGCGCCACCAACTGTTGACACATACACATCATTGGTGCCTAACTGCACATCCAGCCGTGCTTGAAGCACAGCCAGAGCCATAGATACACGCGAATGATCTAGCCCAGATGTGGTTCGTCGTGGGTTGCCACCACTGCCAGGGGCGCTGAGGGCCTGAATTTGAAGAGGCATAGGACGCCTACCCTCAAGGGTGACTGTGACACAGGTTCCTGGCACAAGGTTATCCGTTCCCGATAAAAATAGTCCTGAGGGGTCGGGAAGCTCCACAATACCTGCGGCCCCCAACTCAAAGCAGCCAACCTCGTCCGTTGGACCGTAACGATTCTTCAAACAGCGAATAAGTCGAAGGCGTGAGTGCCGGTCACCTTCAAATTGGCAAACAACATCAACAAGGTGCTCCAATATACGTGGGCCCGCAATACCGCCATCCTTGGTGACGTGGCCAACCAGTAAGACGGGCGTGTGGGTGCGTTTGGCTTCAGCTATCAAAGCGCCAGCAACCGCTCTTACCTGAGCGACACCCCCGGCTGAACCATCAACATCGCCGCTGGCAAGAGTTTGCACAGAATCAACAACTACTAGCGCTGGTTTCATTTGCTGAATATATCCCAGCGCCTTGGCAATATCGGTTTCTGCTGCCAAATAAAGCTCATCCTGAATAGCGCCAATTCTTTCAGCGCGCAGCCGTACCTGCGACGCAGATTCTTCACCCGTCACGTACAATACTCCAGATGTGGTGCGGGCTGCCATTTTTGCACAAACATCAAGCAGTAGAGTCGATTTACCAACCCCAGGTTCGCCGGCTACTAAAATGACGGCACCTGGAACAATGCCTCCACCTAGCACACGATCAAGCTCACCAACGCCACTGGGAACAGCCCGCGCTGTTTCAATATCAATTGACCCAATTGGCTGCGCAGGCTTGACCGGTGTTTTTGGTACAACTGCACGCGGAACTTCGCCCTCTGAAACATCTTGTTCCAAAGTACCCCACGCCGAACACATACGGCATTGTCCAAGCCACTTCGCAGTGGTCCATCCACATTCCGAACAAACGAATTGTGTTTTTGCTTTCGCCATGATGTCTCCACGTTAAGGGTTAAGGGCGCTGTGCAAACTTTTCTAATAAGGTGGCATCTCCCGACACAATGATCACGTCATTTGAGTTAATACGTGTGGTATCGGAGGCATATTCAAAGGGCTGGCCAGGGCTCATCACTCCTAAAACCTTTACGCCGTAATGCTGTGGAATATCAAGCTCACCTAGATTAAAACCATGAGTTTCCTGTGGTGGATGCATCTTCACAATCGAAAAACCCTTCCCCATCTCGATATAGTCAAGCATGGGGCCACCCACTAAATGAGCGGTACGTTGACCAGCATCAAACTCTGGATACACAACGTGGTGAGCACCTATACGCTGCAAAATACGGCCATGTTCACGACTTGTAGCTTTTGCCCAGATGGCGGGCATTCCAAGATCAACTAGATTAGCGGTGATAAGCACGGATGCCTCCAGCGAAGATCCCACGCCAACAACAGCTGATTGGAAATCGTTAACTCCGACCTGTTCCAATGCCTCAACATTGGTTCCATCTGCTTGTATAAGGGGTAGGCGGCCCTGCCACTGATTAATAATCTCCGGTGTCTTCTCGATTGCCAAAACTTCACGGCCAAGTCGGTTCAGTGTTGCTGCAACGGCGGAACCGAAGCGACCCAGGCCAATAACGAGGGTACCTGCTGCGTCTTTTTCTTTGCGTGCCATGTGTTCTACCTTAGCGCATTAGCTAGCCGATGGCGGGACGTTCTTCTGGCATACGGATAACGCGTTTTCTTTCACGCAGGGCAAGGGCCGCAGCTACAGTCATTGTTCCTGTGCGTCCAGCAAACATGAGGGCGGTAAGTACGTATTTTGCAATGGAGGGAAGATCGGGAGTGATACCCGTAGACAGGCCGACTGTTCCAAAGGCAGAAATAACTTCAAAACCAATAACGTCGAGCGAATACTCGGTGACATTAAGGAGGAAAAAGATTGAGGTACCTACAAAGAGTGCACCAATACCAGTAACCGCAACAGCCAAGCGAACAGTAGAAGCAGGTATGCGTCGGTCGAAAGCCTCAATATCGCGATCGCCGCGTGTTTCAGCAATAACGGCCATTACAAGAACTGCCAGTGTTGTTACCTTGATGCCACCAGCTGTAGAGGCGGAACCTCCACCAATAAACATGAGCAAGTCGATCAAATACCATGAACCACGGGTCATTTGACCAACGTCAATAGTTGATAACCCTGATGAGCGCGAATTGACGCCAAAAAGCATGGCCGCCTGTATCTTTTCATCCCAGGGGAGCTCTGCAAAAGTTCGCGGATTGTTGAACTCTGAGCTGAGTATCAGCACTGCAGCCAAAAGAAACAGGCCGCCGTAGGTGGTGAGCGTGAGCTTTGTATGCAAAGTAATGCGCGCACCTTCGTGCCAGTGGCGCCACAGATTAAGGCTTACAGGAAAGCCAATAGCGCCCAGGGCTGTTCCCACAATGACGGGTGTGACAAACCACCAGTCTCCAGCATGAGCTTCCATACCTTCCGGTAGCACCACAAAGCCAGCGTTGTTGAATATAGAGAATGCCATAAACAATGCGTGCCAGGTGGCCATAATAATGTTGTCGTTAAGGGTGATAAAACGAGGAAGAAGGACAAGGAAAATCAGGAGCTCGCATGTTGATGACACAATAATGACGGCTTTAATCAGAGAGCCAACGGCTCCCAAAGATGCTGTTTTTGTTTCGGTTGCTGCCAACATGCGTTGGGTTAAACCAATATGTCGTGATACGGCTAGGGCCAGTAGCGATGCAAGTGTCATAACGCCAAGACCACCGATTTTCATAGAAAAGAGCAAGACAACTTGACCAAATACTGACCAGTAGGTTGCTGTATCAACTGTGACAAGTCCGGTGACGCACACAGCCGAAGTTGCATTAAACAGGGCATCGACAAAGGGTGCACGATGACCAGTTTGCGTTGCTGCGGGTAACGATAGTAAAGCTGTGGCGGTAGAGATAATAAGAGCGAATGTTGTTAAGGCTAGGCGCGCAGGTGAGGTTTTTGCAAAATGGTCAATGCGGTTACGCAGATGTGCCATCCGAGAGGTGTGTTGAGGATCAGGAGCGGCGTAGGAGTCGCGATCACCGGGTTCGTTCACATTCCCCTCTTTCTGCTAAAAACATTATGGTGCAGGCTCTTGCTGTGTGTCGATTGTATGGTGACACATAGTCATATTGCCAGTGAAACGCTCATGCGTCATTCATTACTTTAATCACCAGCAGGGTTATGGCGAAAGTTCATCAACAAGTACGTTCTTGGGCAAGCGGTCAGAAACAGGGCGAGAGGACGAAAGTGGGACTTTGGGCCTATGGAAAATCTGAATGTTGTATAAGTTATATGTGTGAAATTTGAGGTATTATGGAATCGACTATGTGTTGAGTGTGGAAATACTCTACACTCAGCTATAGAACCACTGGATTGTCGATAATGCAACCAGTATGACAATTTTCATGAAGTAGCAAGGACGGATACGATGGCTCAGCAGCAAGCTCCACGTTTTGTGACAGTGGCAGAAGTTGCCTCTCTCATGCGCGTGTCTAAAATGACTGTTTATCGTATGATTCACTCTGGTGAGCTTCCCGCGATCCGCGTTGGTAAGTCTTTTCGATTGCCTGAAGCAGCAGTCCATCAGCTCCTTCAATCAGGAGTGCATCAGTGGGAAGATGAAAGTGACTCTGCAGCCAATGGGTAGGTAGACTTATATAGGTCATTGCTTCCGTGATGTGTTCTGATAGTGGCGCTTGCCGTCAAGGGAAATATCATGCAGCATGAAGAAATGAAGAAACAGCCAAGAAGCCAACTATAAATTTTATTAGAAGGGGGATCGATGGGTTCGGTAGTGAAAAAACGACGTAAAAGGATGTCGAAAAAGAAGCACCGTAAACTGCTGCGAAAGACTCGCCACCAGCGTCGCAATAAGAAGTAGCACAGATGCCTATGCTTCCTTACGGTAGTCGTTGGGAGGGTGACTAGGCGCGTATAGCTTTACATAACAAAAAGCGGATCTGATTTTTCAGATCCGTTTTTCTGTTTATTGTCCCCATTTTCTTAGTAAGTGAGGAATATCGTATTAACGTTCATCAGCGAGTTGCCTTGATTGGTCAATTTTTGTTTTTCGACAAATAATATTTACTTATCGGTTAACAATTCTGTTTCTACATGGAAGTATAAGTAGACTATGTTTTTAACATTGAGCGTCATAGCGATAAATGGAAGTAAAGTAAACATATATAGCTACTTACAATATTTGGCAAATACAAATTAAAGTATAAGTTATATCGAGTCTGAAACACTTCTCATTATATGATGAAAATAACTGTTTTTACATGACTTTTAGAGGCAGGCAAAGCGCGTTCTCTGTCGAAACTCTAAGATAGTGAAAACTAAATGTTGAAAACTCGTCAAACCAGTGGATAATTCCACCGTCGTGTCGCAGGGGTGATGGCAACTCTTGCTGCAGCTTCATTAGCTCTCACCGGTCTTGTGGCAGCAGGCATAGGTGCCTGGGCTAATCTAGTTGCCGGTATGACGGGGATTATTCCGAATCCAGATAATCCCTCGGGTGTTACCAGTAAGATGTATTGGGGTCACGGAGCTGAAAATCCAGAGGGTACCATCTGCGGATTTATTTTTGTTGAAAAAGGCGACTACAACACTCGCAGCGGATGGTATAAGAATAACTCTGGTGCTTTCTTTCACCTAGCATTCGGTGACGAGGCGCTTAAAGGTGTGGTCGTTCACGGTATGGTGACAACGAAAGACGGAGAAGTAATTCCGCGCCAACATGGTCCAAAGGTTGAAGCATTGACGGCTGTTACCGATGACCAGGGTCGCTATTGTTTTGATTGTAGACCTTACGGCATGGAAGAACTAGGACGCGGTCTGGGACTTTATGATTTTGTCAAAGTGTGGCCTGAGCATCTTCTTGCCTATGATGCATACCCACAGGGTCTTGTGCCTCATTACTTTAATGGTGGAGGACGCACCACCCAGGTTCTTACACAAACACTAAGTTTCTTGGCTCCAGCAGCTATTACTTCCGATGCACGTGCAGGTGTTGGGACGAAGAACCCTTACACGGGTGGTGCGAATATCTCTGGCGGCTACATTGATGGGGGGCTACAGTGTGGAACTGTTTGAGAGTGAAAATACCGAAGCAATTGATACGGAAATCATTAGGGTAGCAGACAAAACTGCTCCCGTTATTATAGCTCCAACAGAAATTACCGTAAGCGTTGGTGCTCCCGTTGCCGATGGTAACGAGATTACAGCCGAAGACGCCGTTGAAGGCAGCGTGATACCAACTGTTCAGATCGGGCACAGTGGTTCTGGCCTGACATATGACGAAGCTACAGGCAAGCTCACAGGTAAAGGTGGCAAACCTGGCGACTACGTTATTACGGTGACAGCTAAAGGCAGTAAAGGCAATACAGTAGTTAAACAGATCCCGTTGAGTGTGCGACCCGATACACAGAACCCAACGATTGATGATGTTCTGGGTTTGAGTGAGGGCAAGATTGTTGGCAAGACTGGTCAAGAGATTGCACCAGTGACAATAAAAGCCTCTGATGATTCAGGTAAAGTTGTCATGTCAGTGAAGAAGGGTACAGCCCTGCCTAAAGGTCTTGTATTCAATCCAACAACTGGTGTTATTATTGGTAAGCCGCAACAGATTGGTACGGGCAGCTTCACTATTGTTGCAACCGATCCATCTGGCAATAAAACCGAACAGGAGATTGCCTATGTCATCACTGATGGTGTGAAACCAACAGTGAAAAATCCGGGCGCATTAGATGCTTTTGTTGGTGAGGAAGTAACTTTGCCTATTGAAGCTAAGGATGACAATGAAAAGGTGACCTGCAAGGCAACTGGTTTGGCAAAGGGGCTCAGCATCGATCCTAAGACCTGCACGATTTCTGGAACACCAACGGAAGAGACTGCAGGCAATAGTGTTGTGACGGTAACCGATGAAGCCGGTAATACAACGTCTGTTACCGTTGCGTACAACGTTATTGATAAGAAGAAAGACACCGATGGTGATGGTGTGCCCGATGCTCAAAAGGTTTCCAATAACACAAACCCCGTGAATCCGAATCTCCCTGGTGATGTTGGGCGTCCTCAATAACCGCAACTGAATCCTTCAAACGGCCATGTTGTTGATGGTAAGGGACAACCCGGTAAAACGATCGAGAGCTGGGTGGAGGATAGGCTTGTTGGCGAAGGCATCATTGATGAAGATGGTCACTTCAGCGTGACGTTGAAGAAGCCTTTGGCGCCAGGTACACACTTCAAGGCCTACGTAGTGGATCCTGAAACAGGTCTTCGCTCTGAAGCTGCTGAAGGTGTAGTGAAAGTGGTGAAGGTTCCATTTGGTGCAGGTACAACGGGACCCGTTGGAGTGCTCTCAAAGACGGGTACTACCGCTGGTGTGTTAAGTGCTGTCGGCTTGCTTGCATTGCTGGTGGGTCTTTGTGTTCTTATAGCGCGTAGACGTGAGCATGAAGAAATCTAAATAAACACCGGAAAATTAAAGAGGGCGAAGGCTGCCTGATGTTGCTGCCTTCGCCCTCTTTTTGCGTTCGAGGTGATGTAATGAGCCCAGACAAATAGTTTCTGTAAGTAAACTCACACCACAATTCCTTTTCTTCCACAAGGTGCAGTAATAAAAGTATGAGAAATGGTGAAGATTTCAGTGTGAAGTGAATGAAATGTAATCTTACTTCGGTTTTTATTGAAGTTCTTGCGCTGTTATGGCAAAAACGAAATATCGCGCAGGGGTCTATAAGAGTTTTCAAAATATTAGTTTACTTATTTTTCTTATTGTTCTCATTAAAGTTTTCATACAATTAGTCGAATCTGAAGGTTCTCTAATTATAAGATGTACCTGACTGTCCTTAGAGGTAGGTGACAGTGAGGTGTATCGTTTCTCTCCTCACCCCCATGAAAGTGAAGAAAATATGAATAGTAATTTAGTGGTTCGTAAAAAACTATGGCACTGGACATCTGGCACTATGGCTACACTTGCAGCTGCATCACTTGCCCTAACGGCCATTGTTGCCGCAGGCCTTTTTGCTATAGCTTATCCTGCAGTCCGTGACGCACGCCCTGGACATGATGTTAAAGGCGGCATGATTTGCGGTATGACATATATTGAGCAGGGAACTGGTAATAATTCTGGCTCTAACCATACTGGCGGATATTTCGATGCCGAAAGTGGCGATATTGGCTTAGCTGGCATTAAAGTCCATGCTCTTTTGGTCAAGTATGACGGTACTGTGTACCCTGAACAAGATGGTGCTCAAACCAAGCCTATGACGGTAGTGTCTAACGATAAGGGCGAATACTGTTTCGATTTTCATTCGGTTGGTCTGGCTGAACGCGCTGTACCGAACGAAAGAAAAATTGATGATGGTGACTACGTAAAAGTCTGGCCCGAGGGTTGGAATCAAGATAAACTTGAACCGCTATTCTTCAACGCTGGTGGGCGGATGACCGAAGTTGAAACGCTTCACCTACTGAACCTCGCGCAGACCACATTCAATAATGGTGGCATTGCATGGGGTGGATATTACTTTGGTGGTGCAAACACTACTGGTGGATATATTGACGGGCTAAACTTCTCGTTCAAAGAAAAAACTCCGCGTGATGGTGGAGACGCTACCGGACCTCGTGCTCGACACCTGCCGGAATCAGAATGGAAAGTTTCTGGGTTCACTCGTGAAGAATTGCAGGGGACCAAGAATCGTTTGGATAAAAACGCTAACAATACTCAATGGTTCACTACCGTTTTGGGTGAACAACCTCTGTACTACGCAAACTATGGTGTAGAAAACTTGACTATAACGCCAGAGGATTCCGATGGGGATGGTGTCTCGGATGCTCAGGAAGTTCACGACAAGACCGATCCAAATGATCCTTATAGCTACAAAGATAGAGACGATGACCGCGTCCCTGATGTTGTCGAAGAAGCCGATGGTACCCGTCCATGGGCCCTCATTAAAGCTAACGCCCGTAAATCATTTAAAGATAGCGATTCTGATGGTGTTCCTGACTATGTAGAGATCCGTCAGGGAACAGATCCCAACGATAGAACAAGTTTCCGTGATACTGATGGTGATGGACGTCCTAACTATAAAGAATATTATGATGTCAAACCCTATATTTGCGGTAAAGCCTATCAAGATATTGACTTCACCTATACGAAATATCAAGCTGGTGAACCCCCTATGCGCAACCTCCGAATTGTCGGTTCATCAGCACACTTGGCTGGCGACGATGTAACTGGTACCGCAACAACCTATTATGACTACACAGATGATGAGGGACGTTGGTGTATTGTTTGGGATAGCTACGATGAGTTCTACCCAGATTGGTCGTTTGGTTACAGTCCCAAGGCATTCGTAACAGCAGAACCCGAAGAAGGACTTAACAATGTCCCCTATATTCCGGCGCAAGATCCGTGGATGAAAGATTGGATTCTTAACCACAAGGCAGGTGTAGGAAACAACCACTGGTTTAACTTTGCTGATCCTTTAGAAGCTCCTAAGGCAACACAGATTCTGCCATATTATTCTGGAGGTACACAGTGGGGTGCGGCTACTGGAATTTATCGTATTGCCCCCGCCTTCTTCGGTTTCTTTCCCACCACGCCCTCTGCTGATTACAGCGAAAACTATGGTTATGTTGGGCAGAGCTTTACCGCCACGGTACAAAATGCCTATGAGGATACTGGGCCTTATAAGTTGATATGGGCTAAAGAGGGGACCAAGATCAAAGATTTGGATACAAAGGGAACTGTATTAGCTGATGTTCTAACCGCACAGGGACAAAATGTCACATTAGATTTTACTGTTCCAAATGATGCCAAGGTTGGTGCTTATGCCATCTATTTAGTCAGCGTTGACGAGAGTGGTAATGTGCGTAAAGGCTTTATTCACGATGTTGATATTTTCAAAGTACTTGACGAACGTGGAGTTCATTTCGATTCCGCTGAAAAGCGTGACGCTGTTTTAGATAATGATCTTCTTGACGAGAAATCAGAGACGCTAAAGCCAAAGCAAGACGAACCAGAAATTGATAACACGGCAGCAGATTCAAAGCAGGTGCATAAAGCCTATGTTGGAGACACAATTTACGGTTACTACCGTGGTATTGAGCCTCCTGCCCATAACGTCAAAGATGGAGAAAAACATGAGCCGTACAAACTGGTCATGTCTAAACCAGGTACGGCCCCAATTGTGCTTGCTGAAAAAGTGGTTGGTGAAAAGGATCCCAAGCAGGGTGAGATAGCTCTTCAATATAAGAGTGAGTTTGTTGTTCCTACCGAGGCTACACCGGGAGACTATGAAATCTTGTTGATGCGCATATCAGACAACACGATTTATGATTCCCATCCACTTACAGTTCTTAATGGCCCCAAACTAGTTGTCGCAGATCCTCAATCAGCAAAGCAGGGCGCTATATCGCCCGCTATTACGGTGACGGATAAACGGCCAGACCACACCTATAAGATGGCCTTCGTTGACAATAATAAAGTTGAGACTGAAATTCCAGTTGACTCCACAACATTTACTATTCCTCAAGATGCCACTTTGGGTATTGGTGAAGTTCGACTTATTGATATTACTGATGGAGCTAACCCAGTTGTTGTTGCGAAAGATTCGCTTGAGGTTCTTGACGGGCAAAAACCTGTGATTGAAACAAATAATGTGAAGAAGATTCAAGGACAGCCCATTGTTCTTCCAGTAACGGTAAAGGACAACGTGGATAGTAACCTTGAACCCACATGTGAACCTCTGCCAAGTTGGTTAAAATGGAACGCAACTACTAGGCACTATGAAGGTACTGTTCCAGAAACTGAACCTGTTGGTGATGTGACATTGACATGCAATGTTACTGATAAAGCTGGAAATAAAGCCGATCCGAAAACTGTGAAGATTACGGTTGAAAAGAAGCCCGATGATCCAGCCCTTTCGGTTGATAAAACATCTGTTGAACCAGGTGGAGTAATTCATGCAAAAGTGGTTTCTCCGCGACCTGGAAAGACGTATACGGCGCAGTTATTTGATCCGAAAGGTATGCCAATAGATACACCTGTTGCTGTTGATAGTAATGGAGTTGATTTTATGGTTCCGGTAAAAGCTGCCGATGGTGCATATTCTGTCAAGCTTTTTGAGGACGGCAACCCTGATCTCATCGATGAAGAAACAATCACTGTTACTGACAAAACTGCTCCAGTGATTACAGCGCCAAAGACGATTACGGTACAAACTGCTCAAAGTGTTCCAAACACGGTAACGATCACTGCGAAAGATTCAGTTGATGATGCAGTAACGGTAACAGCTCATATTGGCCCTAGTGGCTCAGGGCTTACTTACGATCCTTCTAGTGGAACTCTGAGCGGTACAGCTGGCGAACCTGGCACATATATCATTAATGTCACGGCAAAAGATACGAAGGGTAATCAAAGCTCTAGTACTGTCACACTGATTGTTACACCGGATAAGAACAAACCAACAATTGATAATGTTGATGGTCTTGTAGGTGGGCAAATTAAGGGTAAAACTGGTACGGCTATCCAACAGGTAACCGTGACGGCCTCGGATGATTCTGGTACTGTTACACTTTCTGTTAAAGATAAAACGAAGTTTCCTGCAGGGCTTTCATTTGAACCATCAACTGGAGTTATTAGTGGTACTCCTACAAAGCCAGGTAAGGGGTCTTTTACCATCCTTGCAACTGATCCAAGTGGTAACACATCTAGTGTTGACATTCCATACACAATTGACGATGGAGTACCACCTTCGGTTAGTGTAGGAAAGATTGAAGGTACAAAGAATAAACCATTAAATGTCCCTGTTTCGGTATCTGACGACAGTGGGACTGTAAAATGTGCGGCCACGGGACTTCCTGCAGGCTTAACAATTGATGACACAACATGCATCATCTCTGGAACTCCCTCAGAACCTGGCACTGGTCAGGTGGTAATAACTGGTACAGATCCTTCGGGCAATGATAAAACAATTACTGTCGCCTATAAGATTGCAGATACCGATGCTGATGGTGATGGTATTGGTGATAATGAAGACAAATGTCCTGATACGCCTAAGGGCGAGATTGCTGACCAAAATGGTTGTTCTGCATCCCAAAGAGACACTGATCATGATGGATTGAATGACAAATACGAATTCACCAAGTGCTACGACGTAAAGATTGTTGACGGTACTGGTGAAATTCCATGCCCAGCCAATCCGGAGGATCAAAAGAAGACACAGTTCAATAATGCTGATAGTGATGGTGATGGTGTTCCTGATGGTCAAGAAGTGAAAGATGGTACTAATCCATTAAACCCAGGTTCCTTCAAAGATACTGATAAAGACGGTATTCCCGATTATGTAGAAGATCATGATTGTTACGATCCTTTAGCTAAAGGATCGGGAAAGATTAACTGCCCTGAAGATCCTCATCAGCAGCATCATACGGATAAGAATAAGAAGGATTCTGATGGTGATGGTGTGCCTGATGGTCAAGAAGTGAAAGATGGTACTAATCCATTAAACAAAAATGACTTTAAGGATAGTGACGGCGATGGTGTTCCTGACGCAAAGGATAAGTGTCCGAACACTCCCGCTGATGCCGCAGTCGATGCCAATGGTTGTGCTGATTCTCAGAAGGATTCTGATGGTGATGGTGTTAAGGATGATAAGGATAAGTGTCCTGATACGCCAACGGCCGAGAAGGATCTTGTTGATGCCAATGGTTGTGCTGATTCTCAGAAGGATTCTGATGGTGATGGTGTTAAGG
>JAUNVQ010000006.1:112147-114672 GCA_030540715.1 Actinomycetaceae bacterium
TACGTAGAAAAGAAGGATGGCACTGATCCCGAAGATCCACATGATTATAAGGATAGCGACGGGGATAATGTACCTGACTATATTGAAATTTACATTGACAAAACCGCACCTGAAGATCAGAACGACTATAAAGATAGTGATGGGGATGGTGTGCCTGATTATGTTGAAAAACAAGACGGCACCAATCCTAAAGACCCACATGATTATAAGGATACCGATGGTGACGGACTTCCTGACTATGTGGAAACACATACCTGTTACGATGTTCATGCGATGACACCAAAGGTGATTCCATGTACAACGGATGACGGAAAGCCACACCCCAATGCGAAGAAGACGGATCCTTATCAGGCCGACACCGATGGAGACGGTGTGTCCGATGGTCAAGAAGTGAAAGATGGTACGAATCCAGTCAATCCAGATTCCTTTAAGAAACCGCAGCTGCATGACGCACCGATTGTGAAACCATCCAATGGTAAGGTTGTTAGCGGTGTTACTGGCGATCCAGTTGGTTCAAAGGTGACTGTTTCATATAACTGTAATGACGATGGAAGAAACTGTCAGACAGCAACGGGAACGGTTGTTCAAGGTGAAGATGGTAAGAATACCTTTACTGTCGATTTACCTGCTGATGCACCGGCAGCTCACGGTTCAACTGTCACCGTCGTTGTGACAGATACCGCTGGTGTGGAATCAAAGCCAGGCTCTAATACAGTTGATTCACGCAATCCGATTGTTACCATTTTTGGTCCAACCAATGGGCAGCCACTTACTGGTACGGTGAGTGAACCGGCAGATATTGTTGTGACGTACAGCGATGACAAAGGTAATGAGCATAGTGTTCCAGTTGAGGTTGCTAATGTTACTCCAGCAGTTGATGATAAGGGACAACCAACAGGTAAATACGTCTTCACACTGAATTTAAACCCAGCACCAGCTGATGGTTCCATGATTACCGTTACTGCAACAGATGCAGCAGGTAATCAGGGAAGCGATAGAGAAACCGCAGACACAAAGGCACCGGTACTCAGTATCGATGATGCGCAGACAACAGGTGCTCATGGTATCGGTGAGTCCGGTGCTCACATTGTTGTTACTGATGAAGATGGCAATGTTCTTGGCGAAACCACTGTTGGTAAAGATGGCAGGTGGCAGGTAGCCTTCGATGGTCAACATCAGCCTCAAGCTGGCACAACGATTACAGTTACAGCAACGGATAAGGCTGGAAATACCGCCACAGCAACTGCAAAGATTGTACAATCACCTGAACGGCCAGCTAAGCCTGTACTTAAACCAACAAATGGCAAGTTTGTGGAAGGAACAGGTTTGCCTGGAGGAAGTATCGAGGTGTGGACCGACGGAAAACTTGTTGGAAAGGGCGCGATTGATGCTGATGGCAATTTCTCCGTTCGCCTTGATAAAGATTTGCCACCAGGAACAATCATCTCGGTTTACGTTGTTGACCCTGCAACTGGTTTGAAGTCTGACGAAGCTCAGGCTGTCGTCATCGTTGCGGAGTCTCCAATGCCGCCAATGAAGAAGGCGTCCCATACGCTATTGTCTCGGACTGGTGTAACAGCTGGACTTGTATCAGCGGTTGGGCTGCTGGTGGCTCTGGCAGGTGCTGCAGTAATGTTTGCAACTCGACGTCGTACCAAGAAATAGGAGTGTCGCTTCGTTTCCTTGTTAGTGAACACAACGTAAAAGATCTTTACGTCAATGAAAGTGCCCCGCCGACATGTGGGGCACTTTCGTATATTCACTGGTCAAATAAGCTCATCAAAGTTCAGGGCGCATAGGGTGCTTTTGGTGTTCACGCATCGCAAATGCGAACAATGAAGAATTATCATGACAAAAGTTAAAGAAAAATGAAAACTGTCTCATGACGATAATTTTACCTTCGGCGCGAATAAAGTAAATGATTCTTTATGAATAAACACAAAGCTTACCATTAAAAGAAGAAGAAACTACAAGAGAATCAATTCTTGACGATAAAAAATATCACTCGTGAGTAGCGTTCGTTAGTGAATATATGTTAATGTTGTCGTGAACTACGCAATAAATAATGGAAGAGTGAGAGTTCTGCTTTATACGAAGCTTCTGTTCCCTATTCTTCTACTGTTTTGGGAGTGGCTGCCCAAAGCAATTGCTAAGTACTTAGGAAGGTCCCATGAAAACTAAAGAATCGGATGCGCATTACTGGAATTCAGAACATCATAGTGTGTGCGCACGAGGTACCACAGAATCTCATTTCCCAAGCCGTACCACAAGAAAACGGCAACATTCAAGAGTGAAATATTCCTCGTTGAAAACCATCATCAAGAAACCAGCAGCTGTGGTGGCTGCCATGGCGCTGTTGCTGACTGGTTTGGTTGCGCTACTGCAGCCCACTGCAGCCCAAGCTAATGACTGGCCTTTTGCCGGTAAGCCAGGTACAGCTCAGGGCTATGTTTTCAATGACGTTGCTGGCGATGTGGAATATTACAACCGGGCACTGGGTGATACCGCAATTCCCGGTGTGGTGA
>JAUNVQ010000047.1 GCA_030540715.1 Actinomycetaceae bacterium
CAGGTATCGCAAAGGCCCACCTTTTCAGGAAAGAATAACTGTAGAACAGAAAGAATCACCATTGAGCATTGGGCGTGAATATTTGTTCACGCCCACGATGCTACTGCTTTGTTGCTTTCATATGCGCTTGAATACTATTGGCTCCACCTGCAAGGTTGAGT
The DNA here is from genome assembly GCA_030540715.1 of Actinomycetaceae bacterium. Taxonomy (GTDB): domain Bacteria; phylum Actinomycetota; class Actinomycetes; order Actinomycetales; family Actinomycetaceae; genus JAUNVQ01. The sequence goes on from JAUNVQ010000047.1 coordinate 162, forward strand.
GCTTTATAGCCGTTTCCGATCAGGATTCTGGTTGCCAAATATGAGCGCGGCCCAGTTGCACAGTGAACATAGATAGTGGTCTGTGAACGATCAAGATCTTCTTCATCGCTCACAGCGCAGTGAGCGCGAAGTGCATTATCAATTGCGCCAAGGTTATCGCGAAGCTCAGGTAAAGGAATATTTAATGCGCCGGGAATGCTAAAGCGTTCATGTTCCTTCGCAGAGCGGACATCAAGAATAATCCCGCGGTTTTCATCCCTTATCGCGTCAAGATCTTCAGGCTGCCATTGTGGACATGTGCCGTCAAGTGCATTTTGGGCGACAAATCCCATCATATTGATGGGGTCCTTCGCGGCACCTATCGGCGGTGAATAGCACAGTTCAAGTTCGGCGAGGTCATCGGCGGTCATTCCTGCACGAATTGCGGTAACTAGCACATCAATACGTCGCGGTGCGCCAGAACGTCCCACAGCTTGCGCACCCAGCAGTCGCCCTGTTGAGCGTTCAAAAAAGCCCATCAGATGAATCGTCTCGGCACCAGGAAAATAGGTGACGTGATTGGGAGCATGAATGCGGATAGTCTCGTAATCAACACCAGCTGCATCTAGTTCGCGCCGTCCCGTGCCTGTGATGGCTGCGACTTGGTCAAATACACGCACTGTTGCCGTTGCCATGACCCGGGCAACAGGTGTGACACGATGACCCATCACAGAATCAGCGGCTCGACGGCCCTGACGGTTCGCAGGCCCGGCCAACATGACGGGGGCAACGCGCCCAGAATGGAAGGTGACCGCGGTGACATCTCCAGCTGCCCAAATATGGGGGTCGGAGGTGCGCTGATTTTCATCAACAATAATTGCGCCACGCTCATTCACCTCAAGACCAGCCTGTACAGCAAGTTCACTGCGAGGTTTCACCCCAACCGACATAATAATGAGGTCGGCTTGAAGGTGTTGTCCGTCAGATAGTTCAACAACGAAGCTATCTTCGCCAGTAATAGCTTTGGCTGATACGCCGGTAATGACGTTTACTCCATGAGCTTTCAATGCGTCCTCTAAATAGGGGGCAAGATCGGGGTCAAGTGGTGGCAACACGTGGTCAACCAGGTCAACAACGCTCACGTCAAAGCCACGTTCACTCAGAGCTTCGACAGTTTCTAACCCAATAAAGCCCGCACCAATAACCACGGCTTTTGGCTGATTCTCACCAGTTGACGCAAGGATATTATTGGCGCGTTCGATGACGGCATCCATCTGATCGATTGTGCGAAGCGGAAAAGCTTTTTCAGCGCCAGGCACAGGTGGGACAATTTCGGAGGCACCAGGCGCCAAAATCAGAGAATCGTATTGGGCCGTTTCTTTTTCTCCGGAGGGCGTTGTCACGGTTACTGTTTGGGCTTCCGGGTCAATCGCGGTGACACTATGATTGATGCGAACATCTAAATTTCCGCGCTGCTTCAATGATTGGGGAGTGTGAAGCAACAGTTTGTCACGATCTTCAATTTCGCCACCCACATGGTATGGCAGGCCGCAGTTGGCAAAAGAAACGTAGGGACCTGCTTCGTAAACAGTGATATGTGCTTGTTCGTTAAGGCGTCGGGCACGCATTGCAGCTGACATGCCAGCAGCAACACCTCCAACGATAATAAGACGATGTGGTGAACTCATGGTGACCTTTCAATAATGGTGATTGAGGTATGTGGTAAAAGGATAGTTCGGTTTAGGGGAGGGAAACGTTGTTGATGAAACATGCTACCCGCAATACATAGTTACTGAATGTAACCTGTTGCGGGGAAACGCTTTTATAAGGTCATGAATAGTTTTTCAAGTTTTTCACGTTTGTCGCCTTCGATATCCTCTTTATAGCAGCATTCTAATCCAGCGAAAATCATTGAAGATGTTGCTTTGTCAACGGCCTTTGTTGCTGCAGTCATCTGCGAGATAATATCGAGACATTGTCCGTCCTCGTCAAGCATTCGAATGACGGCATCGATTTGGCCTCGTGCTCGGGCCAGTCGATTGCGAACCTTTTGGCGTTTTTCGTCATCTATTTCGATATCGTTCATTCGATGCTCCCCCCTGCGCGCATCCAAGCTGACATTCCTCCCTTAACTGACACGGCTTGAAAGCCTTTATCGCGCAGGGTTTTCGCGCCGGTACGTGAACGCATGCCAGATGCACAAATCACAAGGACAGGAGTGTGTTTGTGAAGTCGGTTTGTGCGGTTTTCTAGTTGTCCTAGCGGGATGTGGATGGCACCGCGCGCATGTCCGGAGTTCCATTCGCTTTTTTCGCGAACGTCTACAAGCTGGTGTCCTTCTTTGTAGAGTGCGACAGCTTCGTCTGCTGATACTTGGTTATCTGAACCAGAGAAGAGTGATGCAAAAAAATTCATAGTAAGTTCCTTTTCTGTAAGCCAACTCCTTTATTATACCCCTGGGGGTATCGCGTGTGCAAGGTGGTGACAGCCCGTTGTAAAAATGTGTGATCTGATTGACGAAGTGACGTTGGGGGTACCTCGTATGCTGGCTGCTGCATCTGCACTGAGTGGGAAGTTGAAGACGGTGGTAGTGAGGGATCAGACACATTGGTCCAGTAATGTTGAAACAAGAGGTGTATATGCCACTCGTATCGAAGGTAAAACACTTGCACGTGCGGTAAAATCCTGTGTAGAGATATTCGAAGGAAGGCAAAGAATGCGCGACCCCATCACGCTTGCAACTGATAGTCAGGGTAAGCAATATTCGCTTCCATCGCTGCGCCGTTCGCCGGGCCGAACTCTTGTTACCGCTTATGAATGCTATGATTCATCCACTAATGAATATGCCATTTATGTACGGACATCTTGCAAACATGGTTTTGAATGGAATGCACCACAAAAGGTTCTTGGTAAAGATTGTGGCCCTCACCTTCCCGATGAGTGGACACAATCGGTATTACAGGGAAAAGATATCCTTGGCTATTCGCGCCCCTCATTTATTATCGATATGATGACTGGTCGCATTACTCTTATGTCAAGTGTGGTCTTTGCACAAGATAAAGATGACCATGTGCTTTATATGGTAGCCTCCAGTTCCGATGACGAGGGTGAGACATGGCAGCATTGCGATGTGACAACCCAGGTGACAGGTGCTTCTGAATGGTGTATGAAGTATGGTTTTCCTGGTCACGGTATTCAGCTTCGCCAGGGTGTTTTAACGGGAAGACTTATCCAGCCTGCAAGTATTGTTGATAGTGAAGGCAAACGAAAGTTTGTCGCCCTATGTTCAGACGATCAGGGAATTACCTGGTGGACGTCCCAACCTGCCGGCAATGATATTGATGGCGCGGGCCTTATCGAACTCTCCGATGGTCAGTTAATGATCAAATCAGGGGGTATTGGGCGTTGTTTACGTATTTTTTCACAAGATGGAGGGCGCACCTGGGTGAACCCTTTAATTGAAGAGGGTGAAGATCACTCACTGTGTTCTTCCGCTGTTGATAGGGTATTTCCCTGCGCGCCACCTGCATCACAACAGGCTAAATGTGCAGCCTACCCTACACTAGCTCCCGATACTCACACGATTGCCACAGTTCGAGGCTCCTTCGACGATGGAAAAACATGGACGGTATCAGAAGATTTTGCTTACGGGCCTGTTCGCCATCCCGATATTTGCGCAATGCCTGATTTGCGGCTTATCGCATTGGTGTATGAAAGTGGCGAAGGAATCGATTTTACTCACATTTGCTTAGATGACTTAGAAATGCGCGACCTCGCCTATGGGTGGAATGAACGTACACGCGACCAGGACGATATGTTGCGCGAGATGGGTTTTATTTCATAACGTTTTCTTTACGAATCCTTACCATCATCTGTACGACGTGTGTTCTTTCATAGGAGATCAATACCTCAACAATGTGAAGAGCACGCTAAGATAGAGAACAGACAGACACAGTACGTAGTAAGGAATTTTGTGGACGAGTTTTCATCTTCTGGCCAGCCCAATTGGCGGCCCCGTAAAAAACGTGACGACAGTGACGGCAACGACTACCAAGAATCGTACGAGCAAAGAAGTTCCAGCGATAGCAGCGGTGAACGTTATTCCAACGAATCCACTAGATCAGTAGAAGGCTCCCACCGTCATTACCGTGAGTACCGTGATGATCGTGGCGGATCGCGTGGTGGTGGTCGCGGGTTTGGTCGTGATGATCGTGGCGGATCGCGCGGTGGTGCTCGCGTGTG
>JAUNVQ010000048.1:0-1642 GCA_030540715.1 Actinomycetaceae bacterium
TATCGATAAAACAGATATATTCCCTGGTCATGAAACCCAACTTTTAGGGTTTTGGTAGAAGCCACCACTTCGTTGGTGCTAGTGTAAATTTGTTCACCAATCTGTCCGAGCTTTGGAAGGAATAACGCTGGTGTTTTCCCTTACTCGTGCCTTAGCAACAGGCATTATTACCACAGTTTTATTGTCATTCGGCCTGACAACAGCTACAGCGGCTGATTCGCATCCTTTGACCCCACCGAATCAAACGTATGCGCAGGTGTGGTTTGATGTTGAGCAGCCAACGCCAGCCACTGCAACGGCACAGTGGGTCAGTGTTGTTGATGGGGACGTAACGTATCATGTCGCGTTATGTCCAAACTTTTATGGGCGTACAGGCATCCTTCAACGAAGCATCTCGAAAACAGCAACGGTGACGGTACATGGAACTACGAAAGCAAGCGCCCAGCTTGGTGTCACATTTGCCACCAATGACGGCAAAGTAAAAGGAAGCCAGCGTTTTTCTGTTCCAATCCTTCACAGCACAACACCGCCAAAACGCCTGATCGAATGTTCAGGAAAAGAACCGTCGTCACCGCCTGATACGACGCAACCCTCAACAACACCTTCGGCCAGTAACACACCGAAAGAACCAACAGATACACAAACATCCGAACCAGGAAAAACAGAAGAACCTACAACACCAGGTTCCACCACACCAACACCAGGTTCCTCACAGACACAGACAAGCGACGCCGGTGTGACACCAACTGATAAACCAGGTGCTACGCCCTCTGATAAAGACAAAATGACATCTGACGATCCAGGAAAGACTTCTGGAACCCATGATGCGACATCAACGAAGAAACAAAATATTGGATTATCTCGCACCGGCAGCGACGCCTTCATGGTGGGAATCATCGCAATAGTGGCGGTGATAGCCGGCGTTGGTTTACGCAGGACAGTGAAAGAAGGGAAATAGACTAATGAAAAACACTATTGATACAGTTTATTCCCGTTGTGCCCAGCTTTCACGCACGGGTGTGGGTGTTCTTGTTGCCTCGGTAATGGTACTGCTGATGACCGTTGTGTCATTGCCTGGACTTTCGGTGGCTGACCCTCATACAGATAAAGACGCTGTTCGTGTTGCACAACAGGCCCTTCCCGTCGTGGAATCACCTGTCGGACACCAAAGCCAGATCACAGCTGGCGATAACACTATTGCCGTTCCAACCGATCACGCCAAAGACTCAAGTGCGCTCATTCGCGTTACTATCATGCCTGATAAAGACATTGTTTTATCCAGTGGCGACTCACCGTTTTTGACTTCCAGCGCTGTAGGTGAACCCGTGTCGGCAGTCACCTTTTTACCGATCACAGAAGGAAAAGTGAGTTTTTCTTCTACTGTTGATGCCCAAGCTCGCGTTGAAGTGCTTGCCACCTTCAATGAAGATAAATACCAGGCAGGCACTGTGGTCCTTGCTGACAAGCCAGTGACGATTGTTGATTCCCACAATGATCTGGGGATGCCACAACTCACCGCAACACCTACCCGTGTCGTTGCCAACGGACTGGTCAGCCCAAAGGGAACAGGTTTTATTCTTGCGCGTGTGACTGCGAACCTGTCAAGTGCTGGTGATGTCACGATTTCTGGGCAACAACTTGC
>JAUNVQ010000048.1:1742-3994 GCA_030540715.1 Actinomycetaceae bacterium
GATGCTCAAGGAACAATGGTCTTTACTATGTTGGGAACCGATACTCCTGCTGGAGCGCCAGCAGCGATTGCGGGCAACTATGATCCGCAGGATCGTTCAACAGGGGTAGCTGTTAATACTGGTACAGGGACGGTTCCACAGCTTGCTGTCCTTGATGGGGCAACACCACAGGTATTGTCGCATCAGGCAATGACTGTCAACGCATTGCCGGTAGCCTATGTTCAAAATAAGGCCGAAGATGCTGAAGAAGCACCGGAGATTGCGATCGTTTCGCCAAAGAGTGGGGAATCACCAGATATTGAACGCGGTGTGTGGAGTGTTGAGGGTACATTTAAGGCACCTGCCCAAGTTGAGCGTATTGAGATCTATGTCAACGGTAATTTATTAAGCGATAAAGCCGATATTGTGTTGGAAGGTAATGGTGGTACCTGGAAGCATGACGTTGTTCCCGATAAGTCACAGTCGATTTCTCTTGAGGTCAAACTGGTTGATGCAGCAGGTAATGTGGCCTCGGCATCGTGGTCGGGTGATATCACTGTTCCTGCTGATGACGAAGTAGTGGTCAGCCCTGAAACAGTTGTGCTTGATGCCGCCGACCTGGTGGGTGTGACATCCCCGAATCCTGGGATGGCGGTTTCCAATAAGCAGCCACGTTATCACTTGGGTGACATTATTGTCAGTGGCGCAACCGATGAGCTACCCGATGGGTTATTGGGGCAGGTTATCGCGGTTGTTTATGAAGAAGGACAATATAAAACTATTTTACGGCCCGTTACCTTAGGCAACGTGATCTTGCAGGGTGAAGTCGATCTGATGATTGGCCGCAATGATGCCGGAGAAATCACATCGGCACCTTTTGATGACACAGAGTTTGCTCAAGAAAAGGATATGGAAGAAGAACTTGCCAAGGACGGTAATACTTCTGATAGTCCCAGTGATTCTGATAGCGGTGATTCAATAACGACGGACAGCTCTGATGATGGCACGTCAACACAGGCCGGCGGTGCTTTCTTTGGAACCTCTCGCGGGATGACTGGCATGACTGTTTCACAGCCCACTCATTTAGCGAACCAAGTGTTTAATGCTATTGCGGGCAGCAAACACGCAGAAAAAACTGTTTCACCTGCGCATAAAGTCGTGAAAACCGATGTGAAAGAAAAGTTTTCTGATATTCCACTGCTGTATTATTCGTGTGCAAAAGATACGAAGAAGTCGTCGAAGAAATCTATGGATAAAGGCGATTTTACGATTGATGCACAAGCGAACTTTTCTTTGAAGAAGAGTGAATGTGAAGCCGGACTTAACATCCATGTGAAGTATCGTTCTGTCTATAAGCCACCGTCTTTTGGTGCCGTTGGGGATTGGATACTGTCGAAAGCAGATCGGCTGAAAGATATTGTTGACACCGGTTACAGCGTGATCGAGGGGGACTGGAGTCTATCAATCAGCGCGGTAGCGTGGTCAAACTTTACCATGGATATGGATATTTCAGGCAAAGTGAGTGTGAAGCTCTCTGATGATGCCAAGAAGCGTTTGACAAAAGAGCTTGCTTCAAAGAACTACACCTTCAACATTGGGCCAGTTCCAGTTGTTATTAACTTGCGCGCAACCGTTGGACCGATCCTTCAGTTCAATTTCGAGGCCAAAGTCAATCTTCATGCGGAATATCATGTGTGGATAGAGCGTGGTTTCCGTATTCGTAGTAATGGAAAACTAGAGAAGATTAGCCACACACCTGAACCGAAGAAAGCCTTTGCTGTCAAAGGTGAAGTGAATATGGATGCCAGTATTGGTTTGGAGATTAAACCTGAGGTATCTATTTACGGTTTACTGAACTTTGCAATGCCATTAGATACAACAGTTGATGCGGAGGCCAAAGCAAGTGAAAAGGTTGATGTTGATTTAACGAAACCACTGACTTTTGAGAGCTTAAAGAAGAAGAAAGAGTTCACTACCAAGGGTGACCTTGTTATTCAGTTAAATGCGGAAATCGGTGTGACCATCGATATTGGACGCATTATTAAGCCTTTGCTTAACCAGCAAATTCGCGATCTGCTAAGTCCAATTTTGAATAAATCAATAACCCTTCTAGAAAAGACTGTTCCCATAGCTAAGACAGCGATCCCACTCTGGAAGTTCCCAACAAAGAAAGATAAAGACAGTCAAGAAAAACCGACTGATCCGTCACATGAAGATCCTGAGCAAACGGAGGATGAAAAGGACGCGGCGGCAAAGAAACTAGTTGATGAAAA